>DATDPP010000075.1:0-2868 GCA_035292685.1 Acidimicrobiia bacterium | reverse complement strand
GATCAACGCGTTCAGTTTGAGACCCCCAATCAGGATCCCGTTGAGCAGCCCTATCACGGCCGCGGCCCCCATCGCGGTCATCAGGGCGATACCGATGCGCTCGTCTGCTTGCTGCCCGACACCGACTATCAGGATCGCGCTTAAGGTCACGGTCCCGGGAACGCTGAGATCGATGCCCCCGGTCATGATCACCAACATCTGGCCCAAGGCCATGATCCCGAGCAGAGCGCCAAAGGGGGCGATGGCGGACAAGGCAACGCCACTGAGAGCGGACGGCGCCCAGATCGATGCCACGATCACCAGAAGGATCAGAGCGAGGTACACCGGGAGGTAGCGGGACCCGACGACCAGCGAGGTGAGTGCCGAGGACGGGGCGCGGGCCGCAGTCACACGCCACCTCCGGTGGCGGCGGTGGCGTAGTAGCCGGCGGCGTCGAGTACCCGTTCCTGGGCGGCAACGGCCAGGTTACTCGCCCTCCCGAAGTCTCCCCGGAGTTGCCCTTGCTGCTTCAAAGCGACCCCTGCCACGAACACCCAGTCCACATTCGACGTGTCCATCCCCCAGACGACAGCTCCGATCGGGTCGTTGATCGGCCAGATGTTGGGCCGGTCGGTGCGGAGCAGGATCACGTCGGCCTGGCGACCCGGTGCCAGGGCCCCGACCGTGTCACCCAAGCCGGCAACCCGTGACCCGTCGACGGTGGCGTAGCGGAGGACCTCACGGGTATTGAGGAGGCTGGGAAGGCTGCCCTTGCCCGCGAGCTTGAGATCGAAATATGTAGCGTGCTGCACTGAGATCAGGGCGCGGATCTGGGCGAACATATCGCCCGGGGCCGTCTGCTCCGAACCCACCCCGAGCCCGGGACGGATGCCGCGATCGATGAGTCTCTGCACCGAGGGGCGGCCATCTCCATCAGACATGCCACTGGCGGGTGTGAGCGCGACCGAGGTCCCCGAGGACGAGATGGCGTCGAAGTCTGCATCGCCGAGATAGGTCCCCCCGACCAGAGTGACATCGCCACCCAGGAGACCTCTGGTGGCCATGTCGCCCAGCCACCCATGTGGGCCGTCGACGTCGGTACCGATGTGGGCATGGAGCCGGAGACCGAGGTGGCGCGCCGACGCCCAATCGGCCGCAACCTTGTCGATGTGGTCCGGATGCGGGCTCCAAGCCCCGGCGGCGAATGTGAGTCGTGGCCCGGGGTCCTGTCCTTTCAGACCCTCCAGGCCTCGCCGCCATCGATCCTGTGCCGGATCCCATGTCGGGTGGGCATATGCCAAAACCGAGCGAATTTCGGAGTCGGAGTGGGCCTGAATGGCGGCTTCGAGATGGCTGTCGTCGGTGCCGACATCGAGCCAATCGACCACGGTGGTGATCCCGTTGTCGATGGCCCCGAGCAGGCCGATGAGGGTGGCGGCATACAGGTCGTCGGGTCCGTAGTGGGGGCCATAAGTCATGACCGACGAGGCGTCTCCGACGTTCTTGAACAACGAGTGCCACAGATGGCGATGGGTGTCGATGAAGCCAGGCATGACGATCGTGTCAGTGGCATCGATCACTTCGGCGTCCCGAGACCGCAACCCGGGGCCGATTTCGACAATAGTCTCGCCGTCGATGAGGACATCGGCCTCGGCGAAATTGGTCTTCCCCATGGTCAGGACGCACCCGCCGCGGATCAGTATCTTGGCGGTCATCCCGGCCCCGCGAGGTCGACGTTCCTGGCCAACGGGGCGATGGAGATCGGAAGTGGGTTGTTGGGGCCACTCACTGATAAGTCACACTACACATATCGCACCAAATTCACCCTGGCAAAAGTATCGACAGCTGCGACGGAAGCTGCTCGGAGGCGCATCTCATTCCTCCGCCGCCAGTGCTTCGGTCAGGTAGGCCCAGTCGCGTCGGAAGCGATAGGAATGGCGTCCCGGCGGCTGAGGCGCCTGCGTCTCCAGCCAACGCACCGGGCCCTCGCCGAGATTACGGAACTCGTGGACGCACCCGACACCTGCCCATGCCACATCGCCCGGCGCCAATTGGTATTTGACCCCATCGAATCCGGCCTCCACCTCACCTTCGAGGATGAGGTAGGTCTCTTCCAACGGATGGTCATGGGCCCCTGCGAAACCCCCCGGCACATACTGCACCATGAACATCGTGGACAGATCGGCACCGAGGTCGGCGTCGATCATCATCTTCACCGAGATCCCGCTGTAGATGAGAAGCGCGGTGCGCATGCTGGCGCTCAGGGCGAGACGGTCCTGGGTCTGCATCGCCGGGTCCATGTTCTCGGGGTCAATGTGGCCGAAGCGGCGGGTCCTCGGGTCCCGGACGTCGATCAGGGTCACCTTGCCCGTCGGAACCGGATCAGGAAAGTAGGTGTCGAACCCGTGTCGCTCCCTTGGCAACGGGGCTCTCATCTCGGCAAAGCTGGTCGTGGTTTCGGAGGTGTTGCGCAGTGAATGAGTCACACCCACCGGGATCAACCCGTAATCGCCGGCGCCCACTTCAAAGCTCCCTTCCGGGAGGTCAACGACGAGGCTGCCGTCAATCACATAGATGGTCTCCTCGAACGAATGGAGATGGTGGCCCACCTCACCATCCGGTTCGAGACGCGAGACCTGGAATCCCATCTGCACTGCGCCTTCGGCCTCGTTCACTATCCGGTCCGTCGAATAGCCGTGGCTTCGCCCTATGAACTCAGTCGGCACCTGGTAGTCGCCGTGCTCGGCCTTCTTGACGATGTGTCTCGACATCTGACTCCCAATCAGCTGACCGATCAGTGACACTACACACCCTCCTGACAACCGTATAGGCTTGGTTTCCAGCCACAAGGCGCCGATCGAAGGACTAAGGAGCAAGGGATTCAGGATG
>DATDPP010000074.1:0-35813 GCA_035292685.1 Acidimicrobiia bacterium | reverse complement strand
AAGGGTTATCGAGAAGCGGCCCAACCATGAACTCCACAATTGCCGACGCCATCTTGTTCGGGATCACGGTCAGTCCACGTTCGGCCGATGGTGCAACCACCAGCCTCCATTGGGTCACTTCTCGAGGTACTTCCCGCGCAGCTCATCGCCGCTCACGAATCGACCCGAGTCGATCTCGACCTGTCCCTTTTGAATCTCTTCAAGTGCTCCTGGAGTGGAGAGTATGTCCAATGTCTCCTCCAAGGACTCCAAATCGTCGGGGCTCACGAGTACGGCAGCGGGTCGGCCCCGCCTGGTGAGAACGACTCGCTCGTGGTGATGCTCGACTCGATCGACCATTTCTGAGAGACGCTTCTTCACTTCGGCCAACGGAAGCGTTGAGTCGCTCATGACCATGATTGTAGTCACCAACTGGGGGGAGACGGAAGACCCATCATCCAAGACACGTCCCGTTTCCAAACAGGGCGCCTCCGGGCGGGGAACGGGGAGTGGACGTTCATTCGGCTGGCGTGCCGTCTTTCTGGTTGGATCGAAGCTTGCCCTGTCGTATGCGGCCCGCTTCGGCGTCTGACAATCCTCGCTCCAAGGCAGCCACCGCGGCGGGATCTCGATGGTGGGCTGCCTCGGCAGGCGTCATCGCGACGGCCTCGTGCAAGACGAGCCCGCCATCGGGCAGGCTGTCAACTACGAGTTGTGTGGCCTTGACTCCGAATCGGGCGAGTGACACTCGTCCGCGAGCATCGACATCGACTATCACACGTTGCTTGCTCATGTTCTGATCCTCAGTTCGTTGGGGAGTATAACACGCGGCTGCCCGTATTACCCAAGATCGGTTATTGCCCAGAATGGGTAGCGAACTTGGTAGGCTCTCATCTGTGGACTTTGTCAGCACCGAGGCGTTCTACGCGGTCTATGAGACCTTGGACGACGACCGAGTGGTGGTGGTCGATGAAATCATCAAGCGGCTGCTCATCGACCATTCCTCCGGTTGGGCACGTCAAGGGAGGATCGAGGGCAACAAAGGCGGGTCATGGATCATCACAATGAATGGTCTCGACTTCGAAGGTGCGCTCTACTGGGACTATCACAATGACGATGAGGTCATCCTTGTCGCTCTCGTGATCCGTGATCGGTGACCTCCACACAGTGCCTCTGTTTCTCGACGCATCCCGGTTCTAAACGTGATGTGAGCCAAGCCTGATCAATACGCCCCCTTAATCAGTGCCACGGCGTCACCTGCTGACTTCCTCTCCAAGCGACCCGTTTGACACGAGAACAGTGGCGGCGGAGACAACCAGGTCCACGCGCCAACAATCGGTCCCGATAGCCTGGCAGCCCGACGTTCCGTTTCCACCGACGTTCAGTCAGTGGGTATCAGCCGCAGGGTGGTGTCGAGCACCTCGGGGAGCACCATTGCATCGACACTCCGGCCTTTCCCGTATTTAAGCCTGAATCCATCGGAGGTCCGGCTCACGGAGTCCGCATCAGCAGCGGGAGACGCGGTGAACCGGTATCGATCGTCGCCGATTATCAACGCCACCTCAGGGTTGGCCAGGGCCTGTTGGTACCAGCGGCCGGCCTGCCCGCGGACGGAGCGGACGAAGACGCTCCCATCGCCGACGACGACCCAGATGATCGTTTGCCGTATCTTCTCGCCGTTCCGGGTCTCAATGAGGACTTCTCGGGCGGAGGCGATCTGGTCCAACTGTTCTGCTGTGAGTGCCACGCGTTCTCCAGGTTTCTGGTTCTGTGGGTCAGGAGCGCTTTCCACGGGGAGACCGACACGAGGATACGTCCTGAGAGGCGGCGCTTTCAATGCTCGCGCAGGTATGCGAGTAGTTCTCGATACTCAGCCATGCGCTCGTTGAGCCACTCCAGCTCATCCGGCTCGAGGCCTGTATCCGTGACTAGATCCCGTGCGTCGGACATGCCTTCATGATATCCGGCATCTGAGACAGATACTCGATGGCGTCCCGAGCCCTCTGGTTTCACAGTTGCCGTCAACCTTCATAGACCACGCCCTCGGCAAACCCTTGAGCCAGAGGCGCCTATTCGTTCGAGAGAGGGGATGGGGGATCGCCCCAGCCGCCGGCAGACGCCATGGCCACCGCATGCAGCCGACTCCTCGCGTTGAGCTTGGCAAGGATCGCTGAGACATGGTGCCCGGCCGTCTTCTCCGAGATGAACAACTTCTCGGCGATGACAGCATTTGACAAGCCGGCCTGCATCAAGGAGAACACCTCGACCTGACGGTCGGTGAGACCCGCAGGGTTTTGGCGTGTCGACGCCCTCTCTCCTCGGGGAATTCCCTTGACGCCACGTCGGTGAAGCTCTCGCCGCAAGGCCTTGGAGGTACTGTCGGCTCCCAGCTTCGACAGGCGAGCGAAGATCGGGTCGAGGTCGGCATCCGGCACCAGAGCCTCGCAGATGGCGGCTTCGAGGACGTTGCCCGTCCGTCTCCACTCCTCGGCAGCCTCGGCCATCTGGCCGTTCAATTCCAGGCCCGAGGGTGCGGGGATTTCGCCTTCCGGCGGATTGGCACCGATGCGGAGGGCCCAGAAAGCAAGCATGCCCCGACTCCACGGATCGTCGGTACCGAACTCCAGAGCCCGGCCGTAGATGCCCAGCGCCTCTGAAGCGTCGATCACGTCCAGCCAGGCGGCCTCCATGCCCAGCAAGGCCGTGTTCACCACTATGTCGTAGTCCCGGCTCTCCTGGGCCCGGTCGATCAGGCTCTCGATCATGAGCTCCGACTCGGGGGCGCCCCGGCGAGCGGACAGTTTGGCTGCCGTGATCAGGGCCTCGGCTTCGGTCTGGCGGCAAGTCTTCTGTCCCAGCACCGTCGCCAGTCCTCGATCCGCTTCCTCCCACCTCCCGAGCCTCACATCGATCGAGGCCAGTGTGGTCAGGGCAGCGATGTACCAGGCGTCGAGCTCGCGGGCCGCGGTGTACTCCACGAGGCTTTCGAAGCGGTCACGAGCCGCAATGAGATCCTGTGACCACATCAAGCCGAGACCCAGGTTGTTCATGGACCGCGCAGTCCACTCATCGCTGCCTTTCTCCAACCCGAGCCGGACGGCTGCTTCGATGATTTCCAGCCCCGTCGCGTCGCCGAGTTGGATCTGGCAGGTACCCAGGGTTGTGGCGGCATGGACCTCGACCCGGGTGGATCCGGCGGCCCGTGCCATCGCAACCGCCTCGCTGGCGTGATCGATCGCGTCGGGGAGGGCACCCTCGACCATCGAAACCCAGGCGATCACTGCCGTGGCGAGGGCGAGCTCCTCGGACGCAGGCTCCTCCTGCAAGTCGAAGATGGCAAGCTCGGCCGTCCTTTGGGCGGCGATCAGATCGTTCTCGCGCGACTCGAAGTAAGACAGCCAAGAGAGCGCCCGAGCATGGTCCACCCGATCCCCGGTCACTTCCACTAGCTCACCCGCAAACCGGCATGCCTCGCCGAAGTCGTTCATCAGACAATGCTCGTGGGCTGCCTCAAGAAGTGTCCTCTCGAGCTCGTCGGGGGTCATCTGCTCTCTGTACCGCAGCGCGTTCGCGTAGTGCTCGGCGGCCTGTCGGTGGGCTCCGCCCCTCGAAGCGCTCTTCGCTGCTTCCAACGAGTAGCGGACGGCCTTCTCTGAGTCGAAAGAGCCGATGCTGTGATAGGCGAGTGTCGATATGTCTGCGCTGTCCCCCGCCCGGTGCTCGAGCATGCCGAGCCACCTCCGATGTAGGTCACATTTCAATGCCGGGGGCACGGCGCTCACGAGGCTCGCTCGGACGAGCTCGTGGCGGCAAGTGACGTGACCCATGGAGGACGCGAGCAGCCTTCGCTGCACGGCGAGGTCCACGTAGCTACCGGCCGCCGGGTTCGACTCCAGGAGCAGGTCGAGCGCTGCTCCGTCCGGGCACAAGGCCACCAGATAGAGGGTCTCACGGGCCTCCGGGGAGAGGTTGGCGGCACGAGCTAGCACCGCGTTGCTGATCGTCGCCGGGAGTTTCGATTCAGGGTGCCGGATCACCTCCTCCACGAGGAACGGATTGCCAAGGGTCGCCGAATGAACCCGTTTCGGGTCGAGATCGAGTCCTTGCATCATCTCCTGCACCCCCGAGGGGCTCAGGGCCGGTAGCTCGATCTCGGTGGCGAAGGGCCCCAGGTCAGCGACGACGAGATGTAGCGGGTGGGCCAGATCCAGCTCCTCGGACCGATAGGTGACGATCAGCAGGCTCTTGGTCGAGGCGATCCTCCGCCCCAGGTACCGGATCAGCCCAAGGGTGGCCTCATCAGACCATTGGGCGTCCTCGATGATCAGGACGACCCGATCGCCTTTGAGCAGTTCGACCATGCCGGCGTAGACGGCCGCCCTGCCCGACCCGACCCGGACATCGTCGCGAAGCTCGTTCGGCAGCTCGTCAAATAGGTCAAAAAGAGGGGCAAAGGCGGTCGGGATCCCCACGGGCTCACATGCCGCCTCGAGGATCCGGTAACGATGATCGAGGGTGGCGACAAATGCCTTCAGCAGCGAGGTCTTGCCGAAGCCAGCCTCACCCGACAGCAGGACGACGCCGTTCGAGTTGGCCGGATCCACGACCTGCGACCGAAGACTCGCCAGCTGCTCCTCGCGCTCGACCAGCGAACTCGGCTCGTTCACGGCGGCCGAGGCTACACCGGCCTGCCGGATCGGGCCCGGTGCCCGGCGAGTGAGCAGTTTCGTCGGAGTGGCGTAGTCGGCCAATGGGCGACTGACCATGTTCACCTCCTCGCGATCACGAGTGTTCGCTGACGCTGAAGATCTCGTCGGCGACCAGACCATGCGCCTCGCGGTGCACGGTGTTCGCTAGCTCGGCACTCTCCGCCTCGACGAGACAGAAGATCTTGCCTGCGCTCTCGTCTACCCAGTACTTCTTGTACTCGACCCCGAACGCATCCTGGGTTTCGAGGTCCTTGGCGTGTGCCTGAGCCACGTCGGCCACCGACACGCCACCCTCGATGCTGTGCACGTCCATGAACAACGGCATTGGGCCCTCCTTGGTCGTCCCTCGGACACCGTACGAGTCGACGTGGCGGGGGGCATAGGGAAAACTCCCCATCTTGGACCGGAATCGCTTGTCGTCCGGCGGCCGTGGGGGAATCGGGCGGATTGCCACGATGCCCGTCCCAGGGTCGTCGGGCCCAGTACACAGCCACCGCAGCGCCCAAGCTTGGGGGGGTGTCCCGGCAAAGATGGGCAGGGCTCCCGATGTGCCCGAGCACACCCGGGCATACGTTCGCCTAGTCATCGACGGACAGGCGTCCCGGACTGGGCGTCTCGAACAAAGGAGGCAGAGATGACAACTGCGATTCACCAGGAGCCCAAGTTCCACAAGATGCTGCTCACCTTCGGGCTGGTGTTGGTCGTTTGCATTGGCATTGCGATCCAGTTCCGAGGCGGGCCCGATGCCGCTGATACCGATAGGGCGGCGACGCCGCCGGTCCGGGCCGAGGCGACTGTTTCAGGAGACCAATTTGGGGCAATTCAGGACGGCTACCTGCCCCCGCGATCGATTCTCGCCGAGCAGGCGAAGGTCGACGCCTATCTGAGTCTCCAGGACGGGTACCTGCCGCGGAGTACGGCGGCGTCGTCAACCCGACAGGCGGAGGCCTTCCTCGCCATACAGGACGGGTATCTCCCACCCGCCGATTGGGTCGACGGGTCCGAGCCACGAGGCGGCTCGATCCGTCTCGGAGCAAACGAACCCCAGTGATACGGCCGATGGCTTGCGATCGACCCCCCGGATTCACCCGGATCCGGGGGGTGTTCGCGTTTGCAGGTCGGCAAGCCCGCGGTTGAGGAGGTGTGGCCGTGGGCCGGGGTAGCGTTCCAGGGCGATGGACGACAAACGGAGGATGCCCACTTTCAGGGATGTCTGGAGACTGGTGCTCGCGATCATTGGCGTGATCGCAGTCATCCAAGAGCTCCGCAAGCCCAAGGATGAGAGAACGTGGCATGGAACGGTCGCCAACTTCGTGCCTTACGACTTCCGTATGCCGACAGTCGCACGAATGCGAATTACATACTGGAACCCCGAGGGCCCGATCGTTTCGGGCAAGGTGTTCGGTGTCGGCTGGGCACCCAATCTTGGGGCGCTGACCAGGATGGCCGGCAACTGGCGCACCCGGGAAGATACGAACCCCCAACTTTCCGAGCCCTAGACGATCTTGCCCTAGGCGTGGGACTTGCAGTTCCCTATCAGCTCGACCGTGCCTTGATCAGGGGGGCGGGCGCCGCCGCGGCAGGAACCTTTCTCCTGATCGCCTCATCCCGCGATCCCAGTCGGCAGGGATACTTCAAGACCGCCCGCGGGGGGCACAAAGTCTCAGTTAAAGCTGATCAAGCACCGAGACCGTCGATCTGGTCCATCAGTTTGAGGGATTCGTGAGCAGCGGCTGCCAATGGACCGCTCTCAGTTGCGATCTCGGCCAGTAGATCTCTGGCCTTGGGGCTGCCTATGTCGGCCAGAAGCCGAACCAGCGAAGGTGTGAGACGACCGGCGGATCTGGCTTTTTCGATGAGGCCGATCGAACGCTCGCCGGCCTTGACGATCGACATGCCAGCCAGTGCTCTGTCCTGCTCGTCATCAGATCCAAACGCCTGGATCAGGTTGCGACCGGCAGATTCAACGCCGGCCGTGCGCCACGCGACACCGGCGCCAATGACCTTAAGGGAGCTCCCAACGCCCATTCAGAGAGCCTAGGAGTCGAAGTCCCAGAGGCCGTTGGTGTCCCAATAGGCCGGCTGATGGGCCGCGGTGTGGTCAAACCAGCCGTTTCGGAACTCCTTGACTTTGGGATGCTGGAATCTCTGGCCTCCCCGATCCACCAGAATCACCAGGTCGAACTTGACCCGAATGTCGTAGATGTGTCCCACCCGGGCGAAGTTGGGTGACCACTCGGTGTGAACGGGCCACGCCAGCAGGATCAGTTTCTCGAACTCGACTCCCTGTTTCGTGGCGAGATGGGCCACGGTCCCGCCGTGACTGTGAGCGAAAAAGTCCGGCTTAGTCAGCCCCTGATCACCGATCCACTGCTTGAGCTCGAGGGCCGCGAACCTCCTCGCTCCGTCCGAGTAGCCGCCGGACCAGGTGAAGCTCTCGTCGTGCAGAGCTAGATCGGGGCGTCTGGCGTCGAGCGCCTCGTAGAAGTCGCCTGACGGCTTGTACCAGTCTTGTTCGCCCGCCCAGGTGCCGTGGGTCAAAACCGCGGTGCTCGACTCTCGGCGGCGTTTCTTGGACGGGGGTGGGGTGATCACCAGCTCCTGCAGGTGCGGGTTCTTCGGCTGGACTTGCTTCAGGACCTCCTGGGCCAGCCCCGCGACCAGTGGGTCGTCGGATTCTGTCCCTGCTTCGAGGATTACGCGGAGATCTGGGCGGAACCGGGTGGTCTCTCTAGCTCCTGCGGCCGCCGCCACCGCAACCAGGGGATGGGGGCTATGCAGCGCCGCCTCGAACAGGGCCGCCGTGGCTTCGAAGGTCGGTTGTTGGTAGAGGTCATTGACCCATCGCGCCATCTCGTCCTGGACCACAGGGGATGGCTCTACCGCCAATTCGGTCTTCGACATGGCCAGAAGACGCACGGCCTCCGCTACTGGGATGCGTCGGGACCGCTGTACCGCCCTCAACTCCGGCAGCTCGAACGGCGCCTCGGCAACTTCGCCCTCGAGCTCCTCCAGCTTCGACTCCTGACCGAGCACGCCGGCCCGGGCGGCGAGGAGCAATGCCGCCTGGGAGGCGGCGAACGACTGAGTCCCCTCAGAGTCGAGCCGTGGTGTGACCTTGAAGGCGTCTCTCGGGTCGATCGGCTCCAGTGGCTGATCGCTCATGTGTGCCATACCTGTGTATATACATCGTCGTTGCGATTGCCGTTGGTCTGATGACCGGTTTAGCCGTCACCGACGGCTTCCGGGCGCGTCCTCTATTCCAAGGATTCCTTTAGCGGCTGCGATTACGGTTTCGTCGGAGCCTTACTAGGTGGCGACGGCCGAAAGCGAGACCAAAGCGAACAGCATGACCGTGAGTGATGCTTCGTCTCAAACATCAGGGTTTTGGGCCCTCTCGAGGTCGTCTCCGAGGCCGGACTTGCCCATCTGGGTGGGCCCAAACAGCGAGCGGTGCGAGGCATGCTCACGGTCCAGGCAGGACGTGTGGTCACTACCGACCAACTGGTGGAAGGCATCTGGGTTCCCCGAGATCTCACCCGAGAATCGAGCTGAGCTCCAGCAGGTCATCGATTCCATACAGATCGAGACGGAGTGAATCGATAGGACCCGTCCACGTCGCCTGCGGCACGTGATTGCCGCAGTCGCCCACGTATGGCACTGTTTTGGCAGAGATTCTGTGGGCGACGGTTCGCGGCCTGAATGACGAACACGTCCCGTTTCTAAGGTGGCACCGCCAACGGGTCGGTAGATTCGCTCGATGCCCACGCTGGAGAGTGCAGTAGCCGAGGCGCGCCAGCGTTACATCGACGCCAACCCGAACAGTCGGCGCCTCGCCGCCCTGGCATCGGAGGTGATGCCTGGCGGCAACACACGATCGGTTCTGCATTTCGACCCCTTCCCGCTCCGCGTGGAGTCGGTTGACGGTCCTTATCTCGTGGATGTCGACGGTCACCGCTATCTGGATCTGCTGGGCAACTTCTCAGCAGGCCTCCTCGGGCACAGCCCTCTCGAGGTGCGTCGGGCGGTCTCATCGGCACTGGAGGGCGGTTGGACTTCGGGGGCGATGCGAACCGCTGAGATCGATTACGCCTCCCTGGTCTGTCAACGGTTTCCATCGATCGACACGGTGCGTTTCACAAACTCAGGCACCGAGGCCAACTTGATGGCCATAGCAACGGCCAAGCATTTCACGGGCCGTCAGTCCGTGATGGCGTTCCATGAAGCGTATCACGGCGGGGTGCTCTTCTTCGGGGAGGGTGGTCGGCCCCTCCTCACCCCACATTCCTGGGTGGTGACCGATTACAACGACGTCGACCAGGTGCGGCAGGTCTTCTCGAGGCAGGCCGGCGAGATCGCCTGTGTGATCGTGGAACCGATGCTTGCCGCCTCTGGGTGCATCCCGGGGTCGCCGGAGTTCTTGGGAGGGTTGCGCGAGATCACCGAAGAAGCCGGCAGCCTTCTGATCTTCGATGAGGTTATGACGTCGAGACTCTCCCCGGCCGGCGCACAGGGTGCACTGGGCATCAAGCCCGACCTGACCACTTTGGGCAAGTACCTCGCCGGGGGGCTGCCAGTAGGTGCGTTCGGTGGCCGGCGGGATGTGATGTCGGTCTTTGAGCCCGGGCATGGCTCTTCCCTTACCCATAGCGGGACCTTCAACAACAACGAACTCGCGGTCGCCGCCGGTGTCGTCGTACTTCGTGATGTCTTGACCGACGACATGATCGTGTCAGTCAATGAACGAGGAGACCACCTCCGCCTCGAGCTGAATGCTGTCTTCGACAGAACCGGAGTCGAGATGATCGCCACTGGTTTGGGCTCGTTGCTGACATTGCACGCCACCAAGGGCCCTGTGAAGTCGCCACGGGACCTGAATACCGCCAACAAGGAACTCGAGGAGTTGCTCTTCTTCGATCTTCTTGAGAGGGGCTACTACCTGGCTCGTCGAGGGTTCATCGCGCTCTCGATCGACATAACCGACGAGTACGTGAATGCATTGGTCGACGTTGTAGGGGAGTGGGCGCAGAGTGTCCGTCACCTGACGATGTGAGGCAGTTCCCTTCTGGCTGTCCAACCGGGCAAGAGTTCCTAGCTCAGTCCGAGCACGGTGAGGATCGCGGTGTCCACGCCCCACTGTTCCTCCGGAGTCAGGTGACCAGCGAGAACTCCGAGGCGGGTGACGTCGACGGCGCCCAACTGCTCGACCAGGACCTTGGTGGCGGCTCCTTCGACGTCGATCTCGGGCCGGAACGATGCCGGTCGGGCACTGGTTGAGGTGGGAGCGATGAGAACGACCGAGCGGGGCAGGAAGGCATCGGACCGGACGACGACACCGAACCGCTTCCCTTCTTGTTCGTGGCCCTTCGCTCGGGGGAGGCGCAGTGAGTAGATGTCACCCCGACGCACGCAGGTGACCAACACGTCCGGTTTGCCGATTGACCTCGCGCGTTCAGGTCGTCGGCGACTCTCCGGGCCGGCTGTAGGTGACGCCCTTCGCCTTGGCCAGGGCCTCGAGCGTCTCTTCCACGGTCATCAGCACTGTTGTCTCGACCGAGGCAAGGGCGCCGCCCGCCGTGATAGCAAGCACGGCTCCAGCCATCGAGACGTTGTCGGGCGCTTCCAAGATGGCGTAACCGTCGTATTCGCCGAAGCCATACCAGAAGCCGTGTAGCGCCCCGCCCACCTGTTCGATGTAAGAGCGCGCCGCATCGCGGCGATCCTCAGGATTCTGCATCAGCTTCGCCCACGTCTCAGGCGTGTAGCTGAAGCGCATGAGATAAACCGCCATTTGAACTTCCCCTGACTCGACGATCCTCCGATCCTAACGCCACCCGGCGGGCCGCCGCCAGGCCTCGGCCCCGCGTCCCGTTTCCTCGGATGGAGGCCGTCCCAACGCCTGAGTGGGACGCCAGGTCTCTCAGGGCGGGGTGCATACCCTGAGATGATGGCGGTCGACCGAAGTCGCAAGGCGAGGGGCGCCCGTAGACGCAAGCGCCGGATGGATCGCGTCGAGCATGACCTCAGCGAAGAGCAGTGGACCGCACTCAAGGCGGCCTGGGGTGGCTGCGCGTACTGCGGCGCGACCGACAAGCCGCTGCAGCGCGATTGCGTGTTGGCGATCTCTCGCGGTGGGCGTTACACGCTCGACAACATCGCTCCGGCCTGTGGCTCCTGCAACGCCAGCAAGCACAACGACGAAGTCACCGGCTGGCTTCGACGCAAACGGCTCGACGAGAGGGCCTTCCTATTGCGCCACCTCGAGGTCAAGGCGGCGCTCGCGCTGCGGTTCCCCTACGAACCGGAGGCCGAACTCGATCCGCCGGAAACGGCCACCCCCTGACCGGAGGTCACCGTGGCACATCGCGTTTCCAGATCGCTCAATGACTCCCTAACCAGGGGGTTCGGCGATCTCAGGGCTCCGTTAGACAACACCCCGCGCCGCCCAGGCCCGGGCCGTCCGCACAAAGGGGGCGGGTGGCAGCATCGTCCGGCACCGCTCCCGCAGTTGAGATTGCCCTTCGGGGTCGAGACTGGTCAGATATCCGCCGGCAGGGCCAACTCCGAACGTGAACGGTTCCCACCACTCCTCGAAGCTCGGATGCTCGACGTCGACCGAGAGCGTCGACTCCTCGACATGGCGGAGTCCCGCCGCCCGGAATAGCTCTCCCAGGTCACCCTGTGCGGTGCCCGCTCGCCGCGACTGATCCTCGACTTCGGGATCGAGTTGGCGGGCCGCCTCCCAAAACGGGCCAAGCGGGTCTCGGCCGCCCGCGTGATCCCACACACACGCCGCCACCACCCCTTGGTCTCGGGTCACCCGGGCCATCTCGACGAGTCCGATCAGAGGCTCTGTCATGAAATGAACGACGAGTTGTGCCAGGGCGGCGTCGAACACCTGGTTCGAAAACGGCAGCTGCTCGGCTCGCGCCAGTTCCACCGCGACCCCGGGGTACCGCTTCCGGATCGCCTCCACGAAAGGTTCAGACGGGTCGACAGCTGAGACCGAGCCAGGGCCGAGTCGTCGGACAAGCTCTCCCGTGAGCGCACCAGGGCCGCAGCCGACATCGATCACTGTCTGTCCAACCTCCACCCCCGCAAGGTCGGCCAGCTGGGGGGCCAGAGGCGCCGAGTACCGGCCCATGAAACGGTCGTACGCTTCTGGGGCGACCTCAAAGCTCACGGTGGGAATCTACGCCTGTTGGATTTCGGTGGCATAGTCGAAGCGGTTATCACCTGATACGTTTCGACGCGAGGGTGCTGATGATTGGAAAGTGGAGATGGAGCACACGACGACCTTGGGGAGCAGCAACCTGAAGGTGCCGCGGCTCGGAGTTGGGGCCACACTTCCTGGGTTTAGGAGCCTCCGCTAACCACCCGACTGAGTTCGTTCGGGGATTGGGGATGGGATCCGTCGCCTGGGCTCGCGCCCTCTCCCTCGTGACATGACGTCACGTTCACTTGTAGTGATCACAGTCTCGAGGCAGCCCACTCGAGCCATCTCTTGGCGCTGGTTGTGCCTGATGGACCGGGGTCGGCTTGTGACCCGTCGAGGTGGTCGGGGATTACTCGATCGTCACTTCGACTCGGTTGGCCCTGTCGAAGCGGGGATTGGAGTGGGTTCGGGTATGAGGTCAAGGATCTGCGTATTCAACTGATAGAAGAGGTCGGTTGGCATCGAGCCCTGTCCGTGGCGACGATTGATCTCTTTCAGAAATCTCAGCCACTGCGCAAATGCCGCTGCGGGCGTCACCGAATCTGATGTGAGAGCTGCGGCGATCTCCGAGATGCGCCGCTGCTCACCTTCGAGCGGGTTCTCATCGGATGCAGTCTCAGCGACAGGTCGAGGGGAGATGATCTTCCCATTTGTCTTTGTGACGCCGTTCTGGTGGCTAGCTGTCCCGTGTACCTGGGAGCGCGCTCCCTGATCAGCCCTCGCCACAGCCAAGCGCCTCGGCCGCTCATTGATGCCTAGCTCGGCTGCGAAACGGGTCGATTCTGTCACGGTGAGAACGACCTCGTCGCCATCCACCTTGATGTGGAAGCCGTCTGACTGACTGGCAACATCCAACTCCACAAGTGGCCAGACCGCGACCGTCCGATCCCCCGAGGTCAGGGTCATCCGTTCGTGGCCGACGTCGACCTCTACGCCCAGCGGAAGCTTGGAGCGACCCGGTAGGCGAAGTCTTGCGTTGAACGTCGACATTATTCCTTCATCTCGTGTCGGCCAGTCAGAACGCTGTAACCATGTCTCTCCTGTAATCGTCGAACACGCCCGCGGGGTTACTGCTGATTCCCCAGACCGCGGAAGAGGGCGGCCTGTCGGCCGCCCTCTTCGCAGGCTCCGGTTGTCTGGGAGAGTTTCGCTAGTCGTTATGACCCGGAGCAGTTCCAGATCTTCCTGGGGAATCGGGCTTGCCGGAGTTGTCGGGCTTTCCGGCAGGATCGGGCCTGCCACTGCCCTCAGCATTTGCGTCGTCCCCGTTCTCGCTCTTCTTGGTGGCGTGCTCGCAATCGGCGTATATAGAGGTGAAGTCGATCTCACCGGTGTCACCGACCACAACCGATTCGAAATTGGGGTCCCCCCCCGGTCCAACCTGCTGCTCGCCCTTACCCAGTTCGGATTGGGCAAGATGCCGGACCACACAGCCTCGCCCAAACCCTTCGTAGAGACTGTTGAACAGCTTCAAGAACATGCCGTGGTTGACTTGGCCGGCCGGCCCGGATACCTCGCCACCACTGAGACCACATTCGCCGTCGGCGCCGCTGTAAGCGACTGGGGCATCAGCAGGCTCTAGACCCTCGGCTAACTCCTCTTCCGGGCGATTGGGGAAGAGGACGACTCCGGCCTCGTCCTCGAGGTTGTCCACCGGAATGACGCCTTCCCCCGTGGGCTCTCCGTAGGTCGCGGTCAACGACCCATCTTCCAGACTGCAGTTGTAGAGCCCGTCGAGTGCGCTGAGATTCCAACCGAAGAAGTGATGGATGATGTCGTAGCCGAAGTTGAACAGCGTGTCCGCGACCTGTTCGGTCTCTGTGGCTTCCAATTCGACGGTATCCTCGTCCGCCCAGGCCACCGCGGAGCCGACTAAGAGCCCGAACAGGACAATGACGCTGATTCCGGGTCTCATGAGTCTTCGCATCGATTTCCCTCCAGGTTCTTGAGCCTTCGCCCCTGTTATCGACTGGAGTGAGTTTTGGGTTACGCAGCGCCGGCGCCTCGCCCGGTGTAAGACGCCGACAGAAGGGGAAAGGAAAGAAGTGGTCGGTGTCGCTGGTACCCGAATCATCGCTAAGTACGTCGGGATCGTGCCGATAACTGATGAGAGTCACTTGCTTCGGATCACGACGAAGCTATCGATGGGGGCCGAGCCGAACTGAGCCATGCCTATAGGAGACAACTTCGAGCCTGCGTTGGACGCGGCCAAGGCAGGCGCCGACTGGGCCTGGGCAGTCCTATACCGCGAACTCGCCGGTCCGGTGACCGGTTACCTAGCCAGTCGTGGTGCACCCGAGCCCGAGGACTTGGCCGCCGAGACTTTTCTACAGGTTGCCCGCAATATCCAAAGCTTCGAAGGAGGAGAGGAAGCCTTTCGATCGTGGGTCTTTGTCATCGCACATCGTCGTCTCATCGACACCCGTCGAAAGAAGAGGCGCGAACCAGACTTGAGCACGTTGCCCGACGATGACCACCATTCAGGCGGGGACGTGGAGGGCGAAGCCCTAGATCGCCTGGTCACCGGTGAATTGAGGCTTGCCTTGGAGATTCTCACCGAGGATCAGCGTGACGTTCTGTCACTGCGCATAATCGGAAACTTGACCCTCGAGGAGACCGCCGAAGCTGTGGGAAAGCGTGTCGGAGCAGTCAAGGCCTTGCAGAGAAGAGGTCTGATCGCCCTCCGCGAGCATCTCGAGCAAGACCGGGTATCTCTATGAGCCGTTTCGACGATTACAAAGCTGAGATGCAACTGTCGACGCTGCCTGACCACGACATAGAGCTCCTGCTCTCGGGAGTCGTTCCCGACAGCGATGAGGCAGCGCAACTCGTTGTGTTCGTCGATCTGATCCGCGCCGAGGGTGTCGGGTCTCCGTCCGAGGCAATGGTGGCTCAGATCGCGAGGGAGGCGGCAACGGTCGCCCGGTCGACATCCTCCCTCGACGCCCCCACGGGTGCCCAGCCACCGCGACGATGGGCCGGATGGAGACTGCGGCCGCAACTCGCCGTCGCAACGACGGCGGTTCTTCTGTTCAGCGGCGTGTCCGGGGTTGCGATGGCCGCGAATGGCGCTGCACCCGGTGACGCCCTGTACGGGATAGACCGCGCCCTGGAGAGGATAGGAATAGGTGCAGGTCATGCCCAGGAGCGACTGGACGAGGCCAAAGCGTTGCTGTCAGAGGGCGAGGCGGGAGGGGCCTTGAGGCACGCGGCCGACGTCTTCGACGACGCCGAGGAAGTGTCCGAAGGATTCGATGCCGTCGGGGATGCCCGCGCCGCACTGGAGAATGCCGCAGGGGGTCTGGAGGACAACGGCGACACGAGCACCGCCCTGGTCCGGGACAACGTGGCGACCCTTCTCGATTATCTGCGGGAGAATCTCGGAGAGCAGGTTGGAGCCGATGGAAAGGAGTTCGGGCAGGGTGTGGCCGACCTGGCCCGCAACATTGCCCCGGGAGAGGGTGAAGCTCCCACTCCAGAACCATCCCACGACAATGGCAAGAATGATGACCATGTCGGTGGTCCCCAGAGCGGTGGGTCCGGCAACGGCGGTTAAGGCGGAGTCAGCCCCCTAATGGGCGCCGGTGAGACGAGATCGAGCACCGCGACCGTTGGCGACATACATCGCGGTCTCCTCACCCCGCCTCCATCACCCCGGCCGCGACCAGGTCCTCTTTCCATCGGTCGACCACTGCCCGGTCCTGGTACGGGTTGTGGTCGAGCCAGCCCTCCACGTCGACGGCAGGGAATCTCTCCTCGACCAGCCGGGCCGTGGCCTGTGCCCGTCGATGCAGGCCCATCTCCTCCTGGGCCGCCGCCAGGACGAGCAATGCCTCGAGATTGTTCGGCTGATAGTCGAGGACCAGCTCGGCGACCGAGGCGGCCTGCTCGACTCGGCCCCCGATGAACAGCGAGCATGCCTTCACGGTCGGATACCAGGGCTTGTTCACCGCGGTGAGACGCATCGCGGTGTCGACCAGATCCACTGCCTGGTCCCACTGGCCGAGGTAGCGACGGACGCTCCCCGCCAAGCCGTAGGTGACGTCACAGGTAGGGCGGACGATCTCCGCCCCCTGGATCGCCTCCAGCGCCTCGGCGCCGTGGCCCTGAGACATCAGCACCGCGGCCTTGACCGTTGTCGCCAAGCCGGTCAGGTCCCCGAGATCGATTGCGACCTGAGCCTGCTCCATCGCTCGTTGCAGGGTATCGGCAGGGTCTCGAGCCCACCCCGAGGTTGCCCCCATCCAGTTGGCGAACGCCGACAGGGACGTCCCGAATTGGTGCTCGGGGTGCGATTCTGCGACCCTTCCGAATAGCTCCACTGCCCGTGACCATCCTTCGGCAGTCCCGGTGGTCAGGTGATACCAGCCCAGGTAAATGTCCTCGATGGCCTCCGGGTCGTTCAAGTCGGCGTAGATGCCCGCCGGCTCACCGATTATCAGCTCGACTTCTATCGACTGGGCCACCTCGTCGGCCATTCGCTCCGACAGACCGAACATCTCATCAACAGTCGCCACCCACCGATGCGACTTGACGACGTTCATCGTCGTCAAGTCGATCAGGTTCGCATACACCCGCACCTGCTCTCCCCCCTGATGCATGCCCGATTCGATGATGTAGCGGGCGGCCTCGCGGTCAGTTCCCCCGGGCTCGGCGCTCGCCTCCACCACCCGCAACTGGGGGATCCGGGAGAGTCTGTGGATCAGATCGGCTTTGATCATCCCCGCATTCCGCTGGACCGATTCATCGACCATCTCGGTATGGATCGGGAGCACTGCCAATGTCGGTGTTTCCAGAGAGAGTGACCTCGACCCGCCCCGACCCGACCCGTCACCGGGAAGGTCGGCGAACTCGTACACCTCGACTTCTTCGGGGATGTTCTTCATCGCTTTCCTGCCCAGCGACTTGAAGCGAAGCGATGGCTCGTCGAGGGCCCGATAGACCTTTCCGGACACGCTTATGCCGCCCGCGGGGGCGATTCCCTGGATCCGCGCCGCGACGTTCAACGCATCCCCGAAGTAATCCTGACCGGAGATGGCCACCTCTCCCTGATCGACACCCATACGGAATCGAACGTGACGCGACTCGGGAAGGTCAGCGTTCGTGGACTCGAGCTGGGTCGTGATCGCGATCGCCGCCGCTACCGCGTCCTTGGCCTCAGTGAAGACCGCCATGAAATTGTCGCCGACGAAGTTGACCAGCTTGCCCCCGTACTGTTCGATCTTCTCGCCGACGATTCGACGCGTTTCCTCGACGGCGACAGTCGTCTCCTCGAAGTCGTCGGCCATCAGTCGGCTGTAGCCCACGATGTCGGCGTTCAACGCCACCATCTCGGCCGACTTCGTTGGAAGGGCGGTCATCTTTTGTTCATGGCAGGCCTCCCAATGTAGCGAGCACCGGTCTGTCCCCGCCCCGGGCGACGAGCCGAGGAGTTGAATCCGCAACGCGTCCGGGGAATAACGAAGGAGACTCAGGACGGCGCGATCTTTCATGGTGCAGATTCCGGCTCATCGGCGCGATCCGAACTCTGCCGGTTGACCACCCTGGACTCGATACCTATAGTTAACGTCGAGGTTAACTATAGAGATGAGTGGCGATCGGGGACTGGATGGCGTGTTCGAGGCTCTCGCCAACACACACCGGCGAGCCGTCATGCATGCTCTCAGCTTGCGGCCGCACTCGATCAGTCAGTTGGCCTCGATGCAGGGACTGTCCCTACCTGCCATCCACAAGCACATTCGGGTACTGGAGGATGCGGGGATGGTGATCCGAAAGAAGGCGGGGCGAACAAACTTCCTCGCCCTCAATAGGAAGCCGCTCCGCGAGCTGCAGGAGTGGGCGGGCCGGTTCAACCCCTACTGGGGGGACGAGAAGGAGACCCTGGAAAACTACGCCCGCCATCTTGGCGGACGCGACGCCGACAAGGAGGCATGATCATGAAGAAGTTCGTCTTCCTGTACCAAGGGTTGTGGGAGCCAAACAACAAGGAGATGATGGAGGGCTGGGTGAACTGGATGGCCGAGATCGGCAACAGCATCGTCGATAGCGGCAACCCGTTCGGGCCGGGCCGTGAGGTGACCAACAGCGGATCAAGAGACCTGCCGCTCGGACCCGAATCGACCACCGGTTACACCATCGTTGAAGTAGACACCATTGACGATGCCGAGAAGCTCCTGGCCAACTGCCCGATCATCACCAGCGTCCACATCTACGAAGCGATGTCCATGTAACGCCCTGCCAAGGTCTACGGAGTGACTCCTGACGGTGATGGGAAACCCGATCCGGACCGGGTGGCGGCGCTGATCCGCATCGCGGCCAAACGGCTGTCGTGAACCGCCGCCAAGGGTGATCATCCTGCCTTGCTCGACATGGCCGCCCGGAACACGGGACGACTTCGCTAGATCATTTCTGCAGTGCCAGTGAGCGAGATGCGGAAATATCCTGGGGCGAGGCGCAGGTAGTGCCCGGCAGCACCAAGACCCCTTGCTTCGCAAGCCTCTCCACAAAGGCGACATCGTTTGGGTCGGGAGGACGGACCCAGAGGTAGAAGGTCCCTTCTGGCCGCTGAAGGTCATGGCCGGTGATCTTCCCAGATCGGGAGGAATGACAGCAACGTCTCGTTGGCTGCCGTGATCTGTTTGATTCGCTCGGTCACCATGGCTTCCGACGATAGCCACCACCCCGGGGCCGAAGTCGACTGCCTTCTCCGGGGGCCCGACCTGCCTCAACCACCCAACGCCTCTCCCAATCGAGTAAGCATTGGTCCGGAAACGGGAGCCCACCCCAGTGAGCACATACGACGAGAAACGGGCCTTCGACAACACCCCGGAGCCGCCCGGTGAGCACACCGCGCCTGACGTCGACCCGCTGACGGCTCCGGTCGGAAGGCAGTTCGTCATCCAACAGCACCATGCCACCCGGCTCCATCACGATGTTCGGTTGGAGATGATGAACCCGGAGGTCCCGGTGCTGGTCTCCTGGGCGGTCCCCAAGGGCCTGCCCCGGCGTCGGGGACTGCGCCACCTGGCAATCCGCACCGAGGACCACCCGATGGGATACGCCACATTCACCGGGAGCATCCCCCAGGGGGAGTACGGCGGGGGAGAGGTGCGCATCTTCGATGAGGGCGAGTACGAGATAGTGGACAGGAACGAGGAGCGCCTCACCTTCCGTCTAGACGGGGAGCGTCTGGCCGGGATCTGGCATCTGGTGCACACCGGTCCCAAGGACGGCAAGGACCAGTGGCTGGCGATCATGTCCCAGGACCTGCGGCCACCGGGCGACGAGCCACCGGCGTCCAAGCCCATGCTGGCCACCCCCACCGCGAAGGCCTTCGACGACCCGGAGTGGGGGTTTGAGCCGAAATGGGACGGGATCCGCGCCATCGCGGTCTGCGCCGAGGACACCCGTCTCATCTCCCGCAACGACCACGACTTCACCGTGGCCTACCCCGAGCTGCATGCTCTCCATGACCAGGTGGTGGCTCTGGATGCGATGCTCGACGGCGAGATCGTCGCCTTCGACGGGGGTGTCCCCTCGTTTCAGCGTCTCCAGCAGCGGATGCACCTCAGGGATCAGCGGCGGGTGGAGCAGATGGCGCTTCTGGTCCCGGTCGCTTACATGGTCTTCGACCTGCTCTGGATCGACGGTCGGGACCTGACCGTCCAACCGCTCGCAGAACGGCGCCGCATCCTGGAGGAAGCGCTCGTGCCCTCGCAGCGGATCCAGATCTCGCCGATGGTCGAGGGCGACGGAGTGGCTTTGTTCGCGGCCGCCGCCGAGCAGGGGCTGGAGGGGATCATGGCCAAGCGGCTCTCCTCCATCTACCAGCCAGGGACCCGTTCCCGTGACTGGCTCAAGGTGAAGATCACCTTCGACGCCGACGTCGTGATCGTCGGATGGACCGAAGGCGAGGGGCAGCGGCTGGGGAGCTTCGGATCACTGGTGTTGGCCGTCTACGACGGTGGCGAGCTGCGATACGCCGGGAACGTCGGCACCGGCTTCGACCGAGGCACCCTCCAGGGTGTCCTCGACCGCTTGCACGCCCTCGACCAGTCGGAACGACCGTTTCCCCGCGAGGTGCTGCGCTCCCGTCCCGAGCTGCGCCGGGCTCATTGGGTCACTCCATCGCTGGTGGCCAGGGTCGAGCATCGCCAGCTCACCTCGGCGGGGCGGCTCAGATCGCCGTCGTTCCTGGGTTTCCGTGAGGACAAGGACCCCAAGGAGTGCACTCTCGCCCAGTTGCAGGTCGGATGAACATGACCACTGAAAGGCTCGGTAACTCCTCAGTCGACCCGCTCGGTGCCCACCAAGGATTCGACCACTTCCTCGAGGACGATGGCCTGGGTTGGGCAGGCCGCCGCCACCTCGCGGAGCACGTCGTCATCCACCGTGCTCTGGTCGAGTAGCTCCGGCTTGAGGAAGTCGCCCTTTCTCCATTGGAAGGCAGACGGGGCGAGAACCAAGCAGCTGCCGGCACCGATGCATCGTCTGCGGTCGATGACAACTCTCACTGCCATGTCACACCGGCCTTGATCGCATACCCGATCGCTTCGGCTTCCGAGGCGACACCCAGCTTGGCAAGGAGCTGGCTCACATCGTCGGAACCTGTTTGCCCGCCCGACGCCAGATCGCCGAGCAATTCGAGCTCCTTGTCGTTCAAGTCGATGCCCTCGATCTCATCCGGCTGCCACGCCTGAGACGGGTCGAATCCCACCATTTCGGCCAATTCGCGATGGGTTGGGACACCGAACCACCCGGTCTTGATTTCGGGATCGGTTATCGACATGTTGATGTAGGAGAGACCAGCCTGGATCTGAGCGCTGAGAGCCGCCGCCTCCGGTTCGCCGGGTGCGATCAGGGTGCGCGCCGCCGCCCAGAGTATGGGCAGATACCAGGTGAGGTAGGTCTCACCATCGATGTCGAGAGCCGCTCGACCCTCGTCGGCAGCGGTCGCAGGGTCCCCCTCTGCCTGCGCCACCACTGCCAGGGCGGCATGGGACACCGCCTCCCAGGGCAGCTTCCCGGGCATGCGGCGAACCATGGCCAAGACCTCGGCGGCGGCATCCTTGGCCACTTTGAGCAGCGAGTCGTCACCTTGGAGGGCCCCAACGCGGGCACACTCGAAGGCCAGATTCGCGTAGGCGTCGCAACGTCCCCCGAGGTTCTTGTTCCCGGCCAATTCCGCAGCCCTTTCGAAATGGCGAACCATGGCCTCGGCGTCATCCCGGGAGGCGGCGTGAGCTCCTCGCCACATCTCCAAACGACGTGCCATCGAGGTACTGGCCACCGACATCGCGGCACCGGCCGCCCGATCGAGCCATGCGCCGCAATCGTCGCTGGCACCAATCGTCAGGTAGGCCATCGCCATCCCCCCGGCGGCGAGGGACTCCAACCACCGGTTGCCAAGGGCTCGGGCGGCATCGAAGGCCTCGCGCCCCCGCTCCAGAGCCAGACCAGGTTGGAGGTTGAGCCTCGCATAGGTGTGAATGCTGTACAGCATCAAGGCGTCGTCGGCTGCTCGCTGGCTTTCGGTCACCTCACCTTCCCGGTTGTGGTGGAGCGTCCTGATGTGCTCGATCCGACCGGCCATGCCACGGGCTGTCGGATCGGTGACGTGTGCATACGCCATCGAGATCAACGACGACATCGAGCCGCGCCGGTCGCCGATCTCCTCGTAGATTTGGAAGGCTTCCTCGGCGAGCTCTTTGGTCTTGGCGAACATCGCCGACGCCCCTAGGATGACCTCGATACGCGAAGTCCCCCCTTCTACGGCGGCCACGATCAACCCCCTCACCCTCCCCGCCTCGATCACGGCCAGCTCGCGTAAAGCGTCGGCTTCCTTCGATCGTGCGCCGATCTCACGAGCGATCGACAACGCGCGTTGAAACGGTTCCTCGGCTGCGTCGAGATCGACCTCGGCGAGAAGCCAGTAACCCTCTCCGATCGGGCATTTGGTGATTGCCTGCCCCAGCTCGAGGCAGGCATCGAGCTCCAGCTCCAGATCGCCAGAGCTGTCGGCGGAGCCGCGCACGGTCCGGGCCAGATCGGCAGCCAGATCGAAGTCCTCACTGGCCCTGGCTGCGGAGGCCCTCCTCAGTTTCACCTCGGCGTCGAGGGCAGGGGAGTTGACCGCAGCGGTCAGGGCGGTCATCTCGGCCAGGTTGGCGAGGCGCTCCATCCCCCGATCGAGCAATTCCAGCGCATCATCTTTGACCCGGAGCATCTCGATTCGGTCCTGGGGCTCGGACGCCGCGGGGAGAGTGCCGTCGATGAGACGAACCGCCTCCTCGGGAGCGGAGACATCCATCGCAGCCCGGGCCGCTTCCAGGGCGCTCGACACCGCCAAGGCCTGATCTCCGGCCTGAAGGGCGTGGTAGGCGAGCATTGACAGGTTCTCGGTCCCACCCTCCTCCGCCAGGGCCTCAGCGATGGCCCCATGGATGGCCCGTACCCGCGGCCGGGAGCTGCCGCCAAGCAGTGCTTCCCGGATCTGGTCATGGGAGAACGAGAAGTCGTAGCGGGACCCACGTGGCTCCGCCACGATCAGACCGAGATCGATAGCGTCTTGGAGGTCCTCACCGATTTGCCATTCGGGCTTCGCGGGCTCGTCATGCAACCGGGCCAGCACCCGCGAGAGGTCGGAGAGACGGAACCGTCGTCCCAGGACCCCGGCGTCGGCGAGCCGTGACCGGCAGTCCTCAGACAGCTGGGCGAGTCTTCGCTCGACCAGGGACTGGATCGAGGACGGCACCGCCGGTCCGCTCAGTCGAGTCATGGTCCATGTGCCGTCGATCAGCTGCAGGGCTTCGGCCTCGCGGTAGGCCCGTGCCAATTCCTCGATGAAGAAGGGCACACCTTCGGAGCGAGCGTGGAGGCTCTCCAGCGTGGCCTCGTCCACGGGAGCGCCGAGCAGGCTCTCGAGAAGCTCGCCGGTCTGGAGCCGGCTCAATCGTTGCAACCTCAGCACCCGTGTCACCCGCATCCGGTCGAGGTCGGCGATCAGCTTCGACGCACCGCCGGAGGAGGAGTCGGAGTAGGGGCGGAGGCTGATCAGCAGAAAGATGGGGCCCGAGGCCACGGTTCTCACCAGATACCGGATCAGCTGGATGCTGTCGTCATCGGCCCATTGCAGGTCGTCGAACATCAGGACCAAGGGACGCTCTCGTGTCAGAGCGAGGACCGTGGTTGCGACCTCATCGAAGGTCCGCAGCATCTGCTCCTGTGGGGAAAACCCTTCCACGCGTGGGGTCCTCCCGGCGATGGCCTCCTGGGCCCGGGTGAGTTGCTCCAATGCCATCGCCTGTTTGGCGACGGACGAAGTGTGCGGTGAAGTCAGCAGGGAACGGAACAAGAGGAATGGTCCCCGCAACTCCTCGTCGGCGGAGACGTCGAGCACCCAGAAGGGTCTTTCCCGCTCCGAAGCCATGTCCGCAGTGGCATCGAGCATCCTCGTCTTGCCGATCCCTGCTTCCCCTTCGAGTACGACCGCCCTCAGACCGGCGGCGGGTGTCGCCTCGAGCTGCTCTTCAATGACCTTTAGCTCTTGGGCCCTGCCCACGACCGGACCCAGCGCTCGCGGCGATTCGACGTCGAACGCGGCAGCCGAGGCGGCACGGGTCTCTCTAGTGGTCCGCTCCGAAGCACCTTCTTTGTCCCTCCACAGAACCTCGAACAGCCGCCATCTATCGGGAAAGCCTTTGAGCCAGAACATCCCGCGATCGACGATCTTGGTGTGACCCAGAGTGCCGGCCAGATCCTGGACGACCTGAGAGACGAGGATCTGGCCACCCTGCGCCTTGTCGGCGACCCTCGATGCCGCGTGAACCGCGGTTCCATGGGCATCTCCTGCCGACTGGGTGACATCCCCGCTGTTCAGTCCCATTCGAATCGAGAGCTGCATCTCGGGCTTGGACTCGTTGTGCTCCTGGATCGCTTTCTGAATGGATACCGCGGCTTCGATCGCCTGATTGGCAGAGCTGAAGAGAGCCATGAACCCGTCACCCAGTGATTTGGTTTCGACGGCCCCGGCGATCTCCAACCGCGATCGAACCAGCTCGTCATGGAGACGAATCACCTCATTGGCGGTGGCGTCACCGACTCTGACGCGCAAGTCAGTGGAGCCTTCCAGATCCGTGAACAGGATCGTGAAGGTTCCCTGCAAGCCCGGTGTCTCGACCTCACTCAAGCCGGCTCCCCATTCCCATCACCCTACCGGCGACCACTCTGGGTTGCTGATAGGGACACGTACGGCGTGGCTAGATGTGGTCGGGGGTGGGGTCGGGTATCAGGTCGAGTAGTTGTGAGTTCAGCAGGTAGAAAAGGTCGGAGGGCATGGAGCCCTGCCCATGACGACGATTGATTTCCTTCACGAGTTTCAGCCACTCGGCGAACGCCTCTGCCGGCGATACCGAATCTGAGGTCAAGGCCATGGCGATCTCCGAGATCCGATGCTGCACATCGTCGAGTGGCTCCGGCTCGGGTGTGGTCTTGGCGGCGGGTCGACGCGATTTGATCGCCCCATTGGTTTTCGGCAGGGTGCTCTGGCGGCTTTCCGCCGGGGACCGCCGGGTGTGCGCCGCCTGATCAGCCTTCACCAAAGCCGGGCGTCTCGGACGCTTATCGATGCCGAGCTCGGCCGCGAATCGCTTCGAGTCGGTCACGTTGAGAACTATCTCCTCACCATCGACCCTGATGTGAAAGCCGTCTGTGCGAGAGGAAACATCGAGTTCTTCAAGGGGCCAAACCCCCACAGTCCGGTCTGCAGCGGTCAAGGTCATTCGCTCGTGGCCGATGTCCACCTCTACCCCCGTCGGCAGCTTGGATCGGCCCGGTAGGCGAAGCCTTGCGTTGAACGACGACATCTTCTCTCCATCCTGCGTCGGCCAGTAAGAACGCGGCGGTTCCCGCTCTCTCTGTAATCGTTGAAGGAGCCCCAAGACTTACGGTCCGAATGAAAAGAAAAAAGGAAACTCCAGGCTTCGGCGACGGAAGCGTCTCTGATGTGGCCACCGAATACGGCATGGAGCACTCCGATCCGGGCAGTGAAACCTGGAGCCAGATTGGTGCTGACATGTCGGAGAGCGTCGCCGAAGGCGGCGTCCATCTCAAGGCGCTGCTCGACGAGCTGGCTTGATTCGGCTGCTACGGACTGCGTCGGTAGTGGTGGACGGTCACCCCGGGCAAATCTGCGAAGGCCGACTCGTCGGCGGTGAGCACTGAGCGGCGGGTGGCCCGAGCTGTGGCCGCGATGAGCAAGTCGTGGGCGCCGCGGGGACGGCCTGTCTGCCTCACTTCGATCAGAAGCTGGGCGTGTTCGAAAGCGATATCCCGGTCATAGGAAATGATTGGAATGGAGGCCAGGACCTCGTCCACGAAAGCCTGGCGGTCGGCTTTGGCTTCCCGCGATGCGAGTTCGACACCTACGACCAATTCGGCGACTGTGATCGCGGCAATTGCCACGTCGTCGTCCTCGTGGATCATATCGTCGAGATCGATCTCTGCTCGCTCGGCGTCGATCAGGAAAGTCGTGTCGAGCAGCACGACACTCATGATCTGTTTTCGATCTCGACCAACTCGCGGAGATGTGAGAGTTCCTCTGCCCAGCCTGAATCTGGCCGGTGGCGTCTGAGGATTTGCTTCACCACGGAACCACGGCCTTTGCTGATCGGCTCGAGATGTGCCACAGCCTTGCCACGCCGAACGATCGTGTAGCGCTCGTTGCCGTGCTCGACGCTGTCCAGCACATCGGAGAAGCGTCTTGCCGCTTCCGTGGCAGTGATATCTGGCATGAGATCAGATTATCAGATTCTGGGAACCAAGAGAACCCCTGTGCCGTACCGATCCCGACCTGGTGCTTGGGCCGTATGGCCCTGCCCGGTGTCCGCTGTGTCGTGATAGCAATGGAGTGGGCGCAATCGCCGCGGCTTTTCCAAGGAGGACCCAGTCATGATGAAGATGAAAGAGGCTGCTTCTGAGTTCCTGGCCTTGCAGAGGATTGCTGTCACGGGGTCTCGAGAAACCAGCAGGGGCACGGGGGCAACATTGTCTACCAACGGCTCCGGGACCGTGGCTATGAGGTGTTCGCAGTCAACCCCAACGCCGACACAGTCGAGGGCGACGCCTGCTATCAGGACCTGAAGTCGATTCCCGGCGATGTCGACGCGGTTGTTATCGCGACTAGACCCGGAATCGCCGAAGACACCATGCGGGAGGTGTGCCGACCTGGGATCCGTCATGTGTGGATGCACCGGGCCCTCGGTGAGGGAAGCGTCTCTGATCCGGCCACCCAATACGGCAGGGAGCGGGGGATCACTGTCATCGACGGGGTTGTCCGTGCATGTTCGATCCCGCCGCTGACCCGGGTCACAAAGCAATGCGCTTCGTGTTCACCCTCCGATTTCACCCGCTCCGAAGTCTTCGAGATGGTCTCCGACCGCCAGGAGCAGGGATGGGTGTTCGTGTTCCTCGGCGCCGATCAGGATGTCTATGCCGAAGGGGAAAAGGCGGGGGTGGCCGCCACCAATCGGGTCTCCTGGGAGAAGTCCAAGGCCGGCAGCGACAAGATGTGGAAGGACGTCGCCTACTCGACAGCTTCGTATCGGACCAACGAGGAGTTGATGCGCGAGCGGGATCGGGATCGCTTCCACGAGGAGGACCCACAGCACAAGTGAGCGCACGGGCGGTGTAGGTTCGGGCGTGACATCGGCGGCCGGGAAGAAAGGAGGTGAACGATGCCAACCTATGTCACTCTGGCCAATTTCACAGATCAGGGCGTTCGCAACTACGCGGACACTCCGAAGCGGGCTCAGGCGTTCAAGGACCTGGTCGAGCAAATGGGCGGCACGCTCAAGGACATCTACTGGACCATGGGGGCCTTCGATATCGTTGCGATCACAGAAGCCCCCGATGACGAGACGGCAACTGCCGCCGCGCTGAAGGTGGCCTCGCTCGGAAACGTGCGCACCACCACGATGCGCGGGTTCGACATGGATGAGGTCACGGCCATCGTCGCGAGCGCTGGCTGACCGCTCCTGACTAGATCAGTCGACGATTGACGTCCCGGCCGTCGATCGCCTCACATCCGGGGACTCGCCATCAGCTCGGGCCGCGATCTCCTCGAGCAGTCCGTCGATGGGGCCATAGCTGCCGTCCTGGTCGGGACTGGTGCTCATCTCATCGGCACCCGCTGACGAGCCGCTGAGAATCACTCGACCCAGCTGCGACGAAATCATGAAGGCCTCCACTACCTGGCTCTCTTCGATGAGATCGGCATTTGGCATCCGAGAGTTGAATTCCTGGCGACCGATGACTGCCGGCCCGGGCCCCCCGGCACCGATTTCGCTGCCGAGGACATACGATGCTCTGAGTGACGATGGCCACCGGCCTCTCTTTGGGTTCTGAGGAGAGTTACGAGGCGCGACGGGTCCGAGAGCTGCGGCGTTGGCAGCGACGCGCCAACGGGTTTCTCCTCGGCGCCCTGGTCGTCTTCTTGATCAGCCACCTCCTGTTTGAGGAAGGTCGTGTCAATGGGTGGATCATGGCGGCCTCAGAAGCGGCGCTGATCGGGGGGATCGCCGACTGGTTCGCCGTCACCGCCCTGTTCCGGCACCCGCTGGGCATTCCCATCCCACACACCGCCCTGATCCCAGAAAGCAAGGACGCAATCGGGCGGGGACTGGCCGAGTTCGTGCAACAGAACTTCCTCGAGCCGACCAATCTCCGACAGTGGCTCACCAGCGCCGGCATCGCCCGGCGTGTGGCTTCCTGGCTCGACTCCGCCGATCACTCGGCCCTGGCGGCACGTCGCAGCATCGAGACCGCAGCCACCCTCGCCCTGTCAATCGACGACGAACGGGTGGCCTCGGTGATCACCAAGACCTCCCTCGACTGGATGCGACAGACGTCCGTCACCCCTTTCATCTCCCTGGTCGTCGACGCCTGGCTGAAGGACGGCCGCACCCGAGAGTCGATCGAAGCCTCCCTGAGGGGAATCGAGGTCGTCCTCGTCGACAACCTGCCCTACTTCAGGGCGAGCTTCGCCAAGTCGGCACCCTGGTGGGTTCCGTCCTGGGCGGGTGACATCATCTTTGAGCGGATCATCGCCTCGTTCCAGATCCTGGTCGACGACGTTGCCTCGGACCCGACGCATCCCATCCGCTCCGAGATCGATGCGATGCTGGCGAGATTGGCCGACAACCTGCGCAACTCCGCAGATCTTGCCGATCGCATCGAAGAATCGAAGCTCCGCCTTCTCGAGTCTCCGGAGCTGGCGGCAGCGATCAAATCGCAGTGGCAGCTTCTCCACGCGAGCCTCGATCGCGCTGCGGGCGAGCCCGGCTCCGAGCTCGAGCAGAGGCTGGCGGAACTGATCCAGTGGTGGGCGCGTCGGGTTCTCGATGACGGGGCTCTCCGGATGAGGATTGACGGCTGGATCGCTCAGTCCGCCGAGCGTCTCGCCTACCAGTGGGATGAAGAGGTCATCGGGCTCATCGAGACCACCGTGGCCGGATGGGACCCGACCGAGATCTCCCACCGGCTCGAGCTGCAGCTTGGCCCGGATCTCCAGTTCGTTCGGATCAACGGCACCGTGGTCGGAGCTCTGGTCGGCATCGCCATGTACGGCCTGCTCCTCCTGGTGGGCTGAGACCCGACATCGCCCTGCCTTCCCCGGGCATGCTCTCCTTCTCGATCGACCGGTTCGCTAGAAGCTAACGAATCCTTATTCTGAGTTGGTGCCATCGCCCCGAGGCTCTGGATCCGAGCCGGTCGACGAGCCCATCAGGGCGGAGCTGTTCAGCGTCGAACGGCTGGAAGAGCATGCTCGCAGTCTGGCCGATGCTCAGGTTCTGAGTGCACGGCAAGGGCGACTTCGAGCCATCGCCCGGCGCCTCGCCGACAATGGTGACGTTCTCCTCTCCTCCTACCGGGAGTTGTCCAAGGCAATTCGGGAGGAGGCGCTGCTCACCCCGGCAGCCGAATGGCTGGTCGACAACTTCCATCTCGTCGAGAGCCAACTGAGCGAGATACGAGAAAACCTCCCTCCCTCCTACTACCACGAACTGCCCACCGTCGAAGATGGGCACCTGGCCGGCTACCCGCGGGTATACGGGATCGCGTGGGCGTATGTGGCGCACCTCGACAGCCGCTTCGATCCCGAAGCCCTGCGCCGCTTCGTGGCTGCCTACCAGGAGACCAAGCCTCTCACCATCGGTGAGCTCTGGGCCATCCCGATCACCCTTCGCCTGATCCTCATCGAGAACCTGCGCCGGACGGTCGAGCGCATCGTTTCGGCGAGGAGGCTGCGTCGAGAGGCCGATCAGATCGCCGACGGGCTACTCGGCGTCGGCACCGGCCGCCCCGGCGACGCGCGAGCCGCCCTCGACCGCTACGGCTCAGGTGAGCTGCCCCAGGCTTTCGCGGTCCAACTGCTTCAGCGCCTTCGCGACCGCGACCCGGGGACCACTCCGGGCCTCACATGGCTGCTTGACCGCCTGGCCGCCGAAGGGAAGTCACCCGACGAGGTCGTCAACGAAACCCATGGACGTCAGGCGGCCACCAACGTCACCGTACGCAACATCGTGACGAGCCTCCGTCACATCAACTCCTTCGACTGGGCCGAGTTCGTGGAGGGGGTGAGCCTCGTCGATCACTCCCTGGCCGAGGGGAGCTCTTACAGCGAGATGAGCTTCGCAACCCGGGACCGCTACCGGCACGCCATCGAGGAGCTGTCGAAGAGATCCGGCGCCTCCGAGCTCGACGTCGCCAAGACCACCCTGCGGCTGGCAAGCGAACAACTCGCCGATCGTCGCCAGCGCGATCCTGGCTTCTACCTGCTCGGCGAAGGCCGGCGCCCGCTCGAAGATGAGATCGGGTTCCGTCCCGGTGCCGGGCTTGGTGTTTCTCGATTCGTCAGAAAACATGCGACGACCGTGTACCTCGGTTCAATCGCCGTGGCGGCGACCTTGGCGCTGGCCCTGCCCCTCCTCGCGATCGAGGGCTGGCGCGCTCGACTGCTCTTGGCCTTCCTGGCCCTGATCCCCGCTTCCGACCTGGGGGTGACTCTGGTCAACAGGGCGGTGGCGGCCCTGGCGCGTCCCGAGGAGCTCCCTTCCCTGGCGTTGCGTCACGGACCGACCGAAGAGCTTCGGACCTTGGTGGCGATCCCCGCAATGCTGTCGCGACCCGACCAGGTCGAAGAGCTGGTCGAACGGCTCGAAGTCCACTACCTCTCCAATGCGGAAGGCGAGTTGCACTTCGCTCTGGTCAGCGACTGGCGGGACGCCGAGGGGCCGGAGTTGCCCGACGACGCCGAACTGCTGGCGGCGGCGGCCCGCGGGGTGGCCCGGCTCAACGAGCGACATGGACCGGGGCCCGGGGGTGCGGATCGTTTCTTGCTCTTTCACCGTCGGCGGCTGTTCAACCCCGCCGAGGAGCGGCACATGGGCTGGGAGCGAAAGCGGGGCAAGCTTCACGAGCTCAACCGTCTCCTGCGAGGAGCGGTCGACACCAGCTTCATTCGGACCGACCACGACCTTCCGGAGCGGGTTCGTTATGTGATCGCTCTCGACGCCGATTCGCGGCTTCCGCCGGGGGCGGCGACCCGGCTGGTGGCGACGATTGCCCATCCCCTCAACCGGGCCCGGGTCGATGAGCCGCTGGGGCGGGTGGTCGAGGGTTATGGGGTCCTTCAGCCTCGAGTCGCCGCGTTCTTGGGGGCGGGGGGCATCAGCTTCTTTCAGCGGGTGTTCTTCCCACCCGCCGGGATCGACCCCTATGCGGCTGCCGTCAGCGACGTGTACCAGGACTTGTTCGGCGTGGGCTCCTATGCCGGCAAGGGGATTTACGAGATCGACGCCTTTGAGGCTGCCCTGGCGGGTCGCATCCCGGAGAATGCTCTTCTCAGCCACGATCTCTTCGAAGGCAGCTTCGCCCGGGCGGGCCTGGTCAGCAATGTCGAGGTGTTCGAAGCGTTCCCCAGCCACTACGAGGTGGCACTCTCCCGCCAGCACCGCTGGGTCCGTGGCGACTGGCAACTCCTCCCCTGGATCCTTGGTCGGCACGGGCCGCTTCCCCCGGTGGCCCGATTGAAGATGGTGGACAATCTCCGTCGCAGTCTCAGCGGCCCGGCCGCCCTCTTCACCTTGATCGCCTCGTTCCTGGTGCCGGGGGTGCCGGTCTGGCCCTGGACCGCATTCATTCTCATTGTCATGGCCCTTCCCGGCATGCTGCCCCTGCTCGAGCGGCTGGTTCCACGCCGTACCGCGACACCGGGGGCGGTGCGCCTGAGGCGGTGGGGAACGGATGCATGGCGGGCGTTGGGTCGAGTGGCCTTGCAGGCCGCCTTTCTCGCCCACCAGGCGCTGAGGACCACGGACGCCATAGTCGTCACCCTTTGGCGTCTGGCGGTTTCGCGTAGGGGGATGCTCATCTGGGTGACAGCCGAGGATGCGGAGCGACAGTTCGGCCTCGATCGATCTGCGTTCATCCAGCGGATGGCCCCCTCGATGCTGATCGGAGTGGCGAGCACCGTCGGTGCCGCCATCGTCAAGCCGGAAGCGTTGGCGGCGGCCGTGGCGTGGTCTGGTCTATGGGTGCTGGCTCCCTTCATCGCATACCGGGTCAGCATCCCCCGCCCGGTCAAGGTGGGCGAGCCGCCCACAGGCGAGGAACAAGAAGCCTTGCGGCTGACCGCGCGGCGCACCTGGCGATACTTCGAGAGGTTTGTGACCGTCGAGGAGAACTGGCTGCCGCCGGACAACTTCCAGGAGGATCCGGCGGTGGTCGCGCACCGCACTTCTCCGACCAATATCGGGCTCTATCTACTGGCGGTGCTGTCGGCCCGAGAGTTCGGCTGGATCGGTATCGAAGAAACAGTTGCCCGGCTCGAAGCAACACTCTCCATCCTCGATGGGCTGGAGCGATTCGAGGGTCACTTCTTCAACTGGTACGACACGACCTCCTGCGAGCCTATGGCACCCCGATACGTGTCGACCGTGGACAGCGGCAACCTCGCCGGGCACCTGCTGGCGGTCTCCCAGGGTTGTGTACGTCTCCGCCAGGTCAGGCCCGGCCCCGAGGTGGCAGCCGGGATCAGGGACGGAGCATTGCTGATCCGGGAGGCAGCCGACCGCCTGGCTGTCAGTTTCGAAGTGGGGGTGGTCTCGCCCAGCGACCTCGACCGGGCACTGGCCGATCTCCTCACCTCTCTGCACAACAGGGGGGCCGCCGGAGCATCGCGACTGGCCGAGATCCTTGCCGAAGCCGAGACCGTGGCCGACATCGCCCGCACTCTCGCCACCGGGCAGGGCGCCGAGGAACTGGCGGTCTGGGCCGAAGCGTTGGTGGCCACGGTGCGGGGCCACCTCCGCGACCACCAAGTACTCAACGAGACGACCAGCCGGGAGCAACTCTCCAGCCGTCTTGCCGCCCTCGCCGACGAGACCGCCGGCCTGGCCGCGGCGATGGACTTCTCCTTTCTCATGGACCCGGACAACAAGCTGCTGGCCATCGGTTATCGGCTCGGCGATTCGTCGCTCGACAGCAGCCACTACGACCTGCTCGCGTCCGAGGCCCGGCTCGCCAGCTTCATAGGCATCGCCAAGGGTGACCTGCCGCCCAGTCACTGGTTCCGTCTCGGGCGGTCGATGACTCCGATGGGGACCGACGCCGCCCTGATCTCCTGGTCGGGCTCCATGTTCGAATACCTGATGCCGTTGCTGGTCATGCGCTCTCCACCCGAGAGCATCCTGGACAGCACCTACCGGGCGGTGGTACGACGCCAGATCGAATACGGAAACGAGCGTCGGATCCCATGGGGGATCTCCGAGGCGGCCTACGCGGTCCGCGACGTCCGGCTCATCTATCAGTACCGGGCCTTCGGGGTCCCGGGGCTGGGGTTCGATCGGGGTCTGAGCGAAAACCTGGTGGTGGCGCCATACGCCACGATGCTGGCGGCGATGGTCGAGCCGCGGGATGCCGTGGCGAACCTGACCCGGCTCAACGGGCTGGGAGCGTTGGGCAGCTATGGCTATTACGAGGCGCTCGACTTCACCCCGGCCCGTCTGCCCGAAAACGGAGGGACCGTCGTGGTGCGCTCCTATATGGCCCACCATCAGGCGATGTCGTTGGTGTCCCTGGCCAACGTCGTCTTCGACGGGCTGTGGAGGGACCTGTTTCATTCCGAGCCGACCATCCGGGCGGCCGAGCTGTTGTTGCATGAAAGGGTGCCCCGCGATGTGGAGGTGGCCCATCCGCGTGCCGAGGAAGTCGCCGAGGCGGCCCTTCCGTTGGAAGAGGCGACGGGAGTCGTCCGGCGGGTTTCGTCGCCGCACGGGCCGGTCCCAGTCACTCACGCCCTCTCCAACGGCCGTTTTAGCACCGTCATCACAGCCGCCGGTTCCGGTTACAGCCAGTGGCAGGGGCTGGCGATCAACCGTTGGCGGGAAGATGCCACCCGCGAAGACTTTGGCAGCTATCTGTTCATCAAGGACGAGGCCGGGCGCACCTGGTCGGCCGGTTACCAACCGACCCTGGTCGAGCCCGACTCCTATCACGTGGCCTTCAGCGAGGACAGAGCAGAGATCTCGCGTCGTGACGGCAGTCTCGCAACTGCGCTGACTGTGGTTGTGTCACAGGAGGACGATGCCGAGGTTCGCCGGTTGAGCCTCACCAATCTGGGCACGGCGACCAGGGAAGTAGAAGTCACTTCCTACGCCGAGCTGGTCCTGGCGCCTTGCCGGGTCGAAGCCGCCCACCCTGCTTTCTCCAATCTGTTCGTGCAGACCGAAGCGGTGGCCAGCCATGACGCGCTGCTGGCCACCCGGCGGCCCCGCTCGGGCGAGGAAGAAACCGTGTGGGCCGGTCATGTCCTCGCCGTCACCGGCGAGGTGGTAGGGGGGGTCCAGTACGAGACGGATCGGGCCCGCTTTCTCGGCCGGGGAAACCAGGTTCATCGTGCGGCGGCCGTCGATCGTCCGCTGTCGAACTCGGTGGGCCGGGTGCTCGATCCGGTTTTCAGTCTGCGGAGGAAGGTGCGGATCCGGCCGGGGGCCACCGCCCACCTCGACTTCACGACCGTTATCGCCCGGACCCGGCCCGAGGCCCTCGATCTGATCGACAAGTTCTCTGGCTCGGTCGCCTTCGAGCGAAGCTTGACCCTCGCCTGGACCCAGGCCCAGGTCCGGCTCAATCACTTGCGTATCGATCCCGAGCAGGCCCACGTGTTCCAGCAACTGGCCGGAGCCCTGATCTACTTCGACCCGGCGCTGCGAATTCCTTTGGGCCAGAAGGATCGGCCTTCGGCCAGTAAGGCGGGCTTGTGGCGACACGGCATCTCCGGGGACCTCCCGATCGTCCTGGTCCGGATCGACCAACCCGAAGAACGGGGGCTGGTTCGGGACCTGCTCCGGGCTCAGGAATACTGGCGAACGAAAGGGTTGGTCGCCGACCTCGTGATCATCAACGAGGAACCGAGCTCGTATGCCCAGGATCTGCAGGATGCCATCGACGAGCTGATCAGGGAAACCGGTCGCCAGGTTGGTCAGGAGCCCGACGGAGGGATCTTCGTCCTCAGCGGCCCGCTGCTCACCTCCGACGATCGGACAACTCTCCAGTCGGCGGCGAGGGCGGTGCTGCTCAGCCACCAGGGGACCCTCCCCGACCAGCTGGCCCGCCGGCCTCCTGAGGAGCCGGCCACCACCACCCGTCCCAGCCCGGTTGCCGCCATCCCGACGGACGGCCCCCAGCCGCGGCCTGACCGCGAGTTCCACAACGGTCTCGGCGGTTTCGCCGCCGACGGCACCGAATACGTGGTGGTGCTGGGAGAAGACCAATGGACGCCGGCCCCGTGGATCAACGTCGTCGCCAATCCCCACTTCGGATTCTGTGTTTCGGAATCGGGGTCCGGATACAGCTGGGCGGAGAACAGCCGGGAGAACCAGTTGACTCCCTGGTCCAACGATCCCGTCGCCGACCCCCCCGGCGAGGTGCTCTATGTTCGAGACGAGGAAAGCGGAGAGGTCTGGGGACCCACCGCCCTGCCGATCAGGGATCACGCTTCCACTTACCTGGCCCGCCACGGTGCCGGCTACTCCGAGTTCGAACACACCTCCCGGGGGATCGGCCTCCACCTGCATCAAACCGTGCCCCTCGAGGATCCCGTCAAGATCTCGCGTTTGCGGCTTCGCAACCTGACCGGCCGTCGGCGTCGCCTGTCCGTCACCGCCTATGTGGAATGGGTGCTCGGAACCACCAGGTCCGAGTCGTCCAGGCAGATCGTCACCGAACGCGACGAGGTAACGGGTGCCGTCCTGGCGCATAACCCATGGAACACCGACTTCGGAGAACGGGTGGCCTTCGCCGATCTCGGAGCCGGCGAGGTCACGGCCAGCAGCGACCGAGCCGAGTTCCTCGGGAGACACGGCAGCGTCGACAATCCGGCAGCACTCCGAGGAACCCGGAAGCTATCGGGGAGGGTCGGAGTGGGCCTCGACCCATGCGCGGCTATCCAGCGCTCGGTGGTCCTGGCTCCCAACGAAGAAGTCGAGGTGGTCTTCCTGCTCGGCCAGGGCAAAGACGAAGTCGAGGCCCGAACCCTGGTCGAGCGTTACCGCCAGACCGATACAGAGGTTGTCAGAGCCGAAGTGGCGACCAGGTGGAACGACATTCTTGGCGCCCTGCGGGTGAAGACCCCCGACCGTTCCTTCGACTTGATGATCAACCAATGGCTGCTCTACCAGACGCTCGCCTGCCGGGTGCTGGGCCGCACTGCGTTCTATCAGTCTGGGGGCGCCTTCGGTTTCCGCGATCAACTCCAAGACGTCATGGCGCTGGTAACGCCGATGCGGGACATAACCAGAGAGCACCTGTTACGAGCCGCCAGTCACCAGTTCGAGGAAGGCGACGTTCTC
>DATDPP010000073.1:0-5557 GCA_035292685.1 Acidimicrobiia bacterium | reverse complement strand
TTCTTTCGCGACCTCCGCTTACGACTATTGACGATAGTTGACGTTGGTCAGTAGAACACAAGCATGAGAGCCGAAGCGCCCGGGAGTGGTCGAGATGCTCGTCCTCCGCATCGTCATGCCACAGGGCTCTCGGGCGCTTCGGTCCGACCCACCGCCCGGGTGCGCCCCGTGGTCCCGGTACGTCTCGAGCACTCCTCGGCCAGATTCAGGCCAACCGACCCCTATGTCCGCAGATTCTGGGTAGCCGCCATCGGATCTGCCGCCGTCGCCGAGCTGCTCCGCCTGGTGCGGGCGGCCGAGAAGGGGGAGGGGGTGCGGCTACCCAGGTACCTTCCGAGCTTGATTCGCACCGGGTTGGTCAAAGCCGAGAGTGGTGGTTTGGTGGTCGTCGATCACGTCCCCCAGGTGCCCAAGAACTTGCTATGGCGCTTCCCACCGAGTCTGGCCTCCGACCACAGCCGATGGCTGGGCCTAACGCCGCACGGCGAGCCCGGCCATCAGAATCAAGGCGACCACCTCACCGATGGCGAACGCGATCGCGACTCGGACGTCCACCTCGCCGCCGAGGAGCAGTAAGGCCACCAGGCCGATCAGCAGCCCACCAAACCAGGCCGCACTGAGCCGAGAGGTGCGCGCCTCGGCCACCAACACTTGGCTGGCGATTTGGGACGCCGCGGCGGCCATCATTCCGGCGGCGGCGAACATGGCAACCGTCGATGAGGGTGCAAACGCCTCGCCGAACAGCAGGGCGACCACTTCCGGTCCTACCAACCATCCCACCAGCCCTCCCAGGATCACGAGGCCTGCTCCCCCGACCACCACTGCCCGGGCGATTCGATCCAGCCGATGGCGATCTTGGGCGTGGGCGAGCCCGGTCAGGTAAGGAAGCGCCCGGCCCTGGAGCGCAAGGATTAGCGTGAGCGGGGCGCGGAACAGGGTGAAGGTGACGAACACGACCGACACCATTGCCGGATCGGCACCCAATGCCGCGACCGCAATCGGGGCCCCGCCCAGGAGCACCTGAGAGGAGGCGGTGCCGCCCACGTACCCGCCGAGAAATACCGAAGGCTTCGCCGCCGCCGCCTGAGTGGTTCCGGTGTCATGACGCCACCACCTCATGCCGAGAACGGAGAAGCCGCCAAACACCATGGCCCAACCCATGGATTCGGCCGAGGCCACCAGCTGGATGGCCACGATGCCGGCGACCAACCTGGCCACTGTCTCCACGATCAAGACCCAGCCCACGTTGGCAAACCTTCGCCGGCCGGCGAGCACTCCCTTTCCGACAACAAGTAAGCCATAACCGACCATCAACAGGACGATCTGGAATGCGTAGTGCCAGCTCCCCTCGAAAAAGCGGTCGAGGGTCAGGAGCACGTAGCCGCCGCCCACCAAGGATCCCACCGCAGCCATCGCCGCTGCCGGCTTGAGATCCGAGGGGACAGCTTTCCGACCCGAGGCCACCTCCCGGGTCACGTACTGCTCCACGGGGATGAGGAGCACCGTTGCGAGGATGAAAAAGACAGTCCAGAGCAGGCTGATCGGGGCAAACGCCTCCTCCCCCAACGCCCGCGCCCCGTACACCTGGAATGCATAGGCGCCAACGGCACCGATCAGGCCTCCGGCCACCATGAACGTGGTCCCGGGAGCCCGAAACCCTCTGCGCTCTGCCTCGATCACCAAGTCACTCAACGGGCACCGGCCCCGGTGAGGACCGTCCAGACGCTCTTCCAGAGCACGCTGATGTCCATCACAGGGGACATGTGCTTGACGTAATAGAGGTCATAGGTCAGCTTCTCGATCGTGTCTGCTTGATCATCGGCATACCTGTAGTTGACCTGAGCCCAGCCGGTGATCCCGGGACGGACCAGATGGCGATGCTCGTAGAAGGGGATCTCCTGGCGAAAGGTCTCGGCAAACGACACCTGCTCGGCACGCGGGCCAACCAGGCTCATCTCCCCCTTGAGCACGTTCCACAACTGAGGGATTTCGTCTAGACGCGACTTGCGCAACAATCGCCCACCGGCAATCAAACGATGGTCGTCTTCGCTGGCAAACTGTGGGCCGTCCTTCTCGGCCTCCAGGTTCATCGTCCGGAACTTGAAGATCGTGAATGAATGGCCACCGTGCCCCACCCGTTCCTGTCTGAAGATCGCCGGCCCAGGTGAGGCCAGTTTCACGTATGCACCCACGAGAAGACCGAGCGCCAGCCAAAGGGGAGCAGTGATCGCCGAAAAGGCCGCGTCGAAGACTCGCTTGCCTGGCAGCCAGGGAGCAACCGCCAACAACGGCGCCGATATCTCCCAACCTTCAGCGAGATGGACCAGGGGAACGCGTCCGGTGTGCTCCTCATAGATCGAGGTAAAGGGTCGGATCGTGTAGCCGGCGACGTCGCAGGAGGAGAGATACTGGGCCACCCGCTCGGAGAGGACGGCCCGCAGGTCGACAGCCAAGGTGACATCGCGATCAGGCAACTCGGTGGGACCATCAAAAGTCGGGTCGAGGACCCAAACCACCTCAGTGTGTGGCGAGGCAACGAGATCTTCGGCAAGTTGCTTCTCCCCCGTGATCAGACCGATCCGCTCGGTCCAGGGACGACGCCGCCGCACGATCCGATGGGCGGCGGCCAGGACCAGCCAACCCGCCGCGGTCAGGATCAGGAACCGACGGGAGTAGTAGACCTCTCGAAACAAGACCAGGAACAGGGCGGTGATGGCGCTGGTCCCAAAGAAGATGGCGAACATCCGCCCGTAAGTGGGCCGGGGCACGCCGTGCCCCGACATCTTGGCGGTGGCGCTCTCCATCATGACCATGGCCGCCACCGGGATCACGAGCATTGGGAAGACCAGCTCGCCCAGCAACGAGTTCCAGGGCAACCAGGTGCCATAAACGATCTGGGAAGCGAGAGCTACGGCCACCGCATAAGCGGAGAGGTCAGTCAGGCTCGACGAGATCAGGAACCGGCTTCGCACGATGCTGGATGCTAGGTATCCGGCCCGGCTCTAGACAGATTCCGCCATACCTTTCGCCAGCTCGATAAGGGTCCTCACCCCGAAGCCGGACGCCCCTTTGACCTGCTCTCCCGTTGTCTCGCGGGCCCGGGCCGGCCCGGCGATGTCGAGGTGGGCCCAGGGGCCGTCGCCTGCGTACTCGGCGAGGAAGACGGCGGCCGCAATGGCGCCCCCATAGCGGCTCGCCGAGATGTTCTTGATGTCCGCGATATCGGAGTCGAGTTGCTTTCGATACTCCTTGAAGAGCGGCAGCTCCCAGAAGTGCTCCCCGGCCCGCGATGCGGCGGCGAGCACCCTCGCCGCCACTTCGGAGTTTGAGCCAAAGACTGCGGCAATGGCGTCTCCGAGGGCGACCCGAGCCGCGCCGGTGAGAGTTGCGACGTCCACGATCAGATCCGGCTGGTAGCGACGCACCACACCGAGGCCATCCGCCAGGACAAGACGACCCTCCGCATCCGTGTTGAGCACTTCGATGGTCGGCCCGGTCATCGGCCGGAGCACGTCACCGGGGCGGGTCGCATTGCCACCCACGGCATTGTCGGTCAACGGCATGACCGCGGTGACCCGAATCGGCAGCCCGAGACGGGCGATCCCGATGGTGGCTGCTGCCACTGCGGCCGCACCCGACATGTCGTCCTTCATCTCCTCCATGAACGGAGCGGTCTTGATCGAGAGGCCTCCACTGTCGAAAGTGATCCCTTTTCCGACCAGCCCGAGATGGCCCTTCGGCTCTGCCGGCTGATATTCGAGCACCACCAGACTCGGGCTCCGCTCCGACCCCGCGGCCACCCCGAGCAGGGCGCCCAGGGCCGCTTCTCTGATCTGCTCCGGATCCCAGACCTGGCATGAGACCGCGGCGTCTTCGGCGGCGGCCGCGATCCGGGCCGCCAGGGTCGCCGGCGCCAGGTCCAACGCCGGGGTGTTGACCCAGTCCCGCGCCAGGTTGGTGACCTCGGCCCCGATCACGGCGTCCCTGATCTCCGTCTCCTCAGCGTCGACCAACTCGACTGTCACCACTGCCCCCGCCTCGCCGTTGGTCTTGTACTCCCGATACTCATAGCCCCCGAGCATCGCCCCTTCGACCACGGCACGGGTGGCGCCCTCGATCGGGACCTGGTTGAGGGTTGTCACGGCCCGGGTGGTCTTCACTGCGCGGATGGCGTTTCCGACAGCGGAGCGAACCGAATCGAAGCTGGCCTCGTCGCCGACTCCGGCCAACAGCAACGCGGCGGCATGCTCATGGGGTAGAGCCAGAACCTGACCCGGCTTGCCCTCGAATTTGGCCACGTCGAGGAAGGCGGAGTCGACACCGGCCATGACCTCCCCGCTCCCCGGAGCTGGTTCCCGGTCGGTCATCACCCCGACGATCAGAGTGGCCCCGGTCAGTTCCACATCCGGCGCGACAGTCTTGATCTCCACATTCACTCCTCTTCAGTTTCCGAAAGGCCCGAGCCCCGCCACCAGCGCTCCCCCTAGGAAAACACCTCCGAGACTGGTGAGCACCGCCAAATATGACAAACCGGTTGCCGCCATCACACCTGAGTACTCCGGATAGCGAAGCGAGGCGAACACCGCTCCCATGAGGACAACCGAGGTTGACATCAACACCCAGAAGGCAACTGTGGCCCCGCCGGAGGGGAGCCCGGCCGCGGCCATCACCACACTGACGAATCCCAGCCCCACGATGGCCGCGATGGCGAGCGACTTCAAGGCCCAACGGGGCAGTCTGGGGTCGACGAGGTACCAGTGGCCCAGGAGCATCTCCCCCGTGACCCCGCCCAGCGCCAACATCGCGGCCAGAGCCGGGGCCCACGCTCCCAGGCGAATCGCCTGAATCAGCAACGCCACCCCGGCGGCCACCTGAAATATCCCGGACACTTGTCGATTGCGGGCCCAGATCAACCCCAGCGCGAGGAGGAGAAGAGCCAGCCGGACCCACCAGGTGTCGCCTCCGAAGGCCGCGCCCAGACCCACCAGTGCGGCCACCGATCCGGTGACCCAGGTGAATCCGGGGCCGACCAACCGGGCCAGAGCCACCAGACCCGAGACCAGGGCCAACCCGGAGGCCCAGGCCACCAGAATGAAGCCGGGGTCGGCGAGATTGGCGAGGTCGTCGGGCACGAGTGACGATGTTGGCGGGTGCTGGTTGTGGCCGCCAATCGCAGTCGGTCGTGGTCCCCGTTACCGTTATGTGCGGGACCAGAGGAGAATGACGTTGACCTTCAGGGGGTAATCACCCGTGCCGAAGCAACTAAGGCAAGGCGGGAGGCGAGTGATCTGCCCATGAAGCTGACCAGGACCAAGAGGCGAATCGCGCTGTCGGCCACTGCGTTGCTGGTCGTCCTCACCGGGATGACCCCCGCTCAGGCCGCCGACAACCAGGTGACGATCACCGGTGGCGGCTGGGGTCATGGGATCGGTATGTCGCAATGGGGAGCCAAGGCCATGGCCGACGGCGGTTCCAACACCCTCCAGATCCTCCAGCATTTCTACACAGGCGCCACCATCGGCACCGTGGGCAGTGGTGAGTTGGTCGGGCACGCCGA
>DATDPP010000072.1:0-87054 GCA_035292685.1 Acidimicrobiia bacterium | reverse complement strand
GTTTGAGAGGAGCTGCCCCTAGTACGAGAGGACCGGGGTGGACGTACCTCTGGTGTGCGAGTTGTACTGCCAAGTGCACGGCTCGTTGGCTATGTACGGACGGGATAAGCGCTGAAGGCATCTAAGTGCGAAGCCCACCTCGAGATGAGACTTCCCACCGGGTAACCGGTTAAGGCCCCTGGTAGAAGACCAGGTTGATAGGCCGGACGTGTAAGCGCAGTAATGCGTTCAGCGGACCGGTACTAATAGGCCGAGGGCTTGGATTTGAATCCACGATACGTGCTCGCTATGGAGTGCTCGGGTTGCCGGGTCACTCGAAGATTTGTCCGGTGGCTACAGCGGCGAGGCACCACCCGTTCCCATTCCGAACACGGCAGTGAAACTCGTCAGCGCCGATGGTACTTGGGGAGCGATCCCCTGGGAGAGTAGGTCACCGCCGGACAATCAACGTCGAGGGGGCTGCCGACTACCGTTGGCGGCCCCCTCTTTTCTTGACATGGGAGCCCGGTGAGCAGTCGATCCAACCAGCACAAATCCAAGGGTCGCGACAGCGAGGGCCGCCGCCAGGACCCCCATGATCGACGTCATCACACCGTCACCACGGTGCCCTCCGGCCAGCTTCCCAAATGGGTGCGTGAGGAGATCCTCAGATCAACACCCAAGGACCGCCGCGAGCCCGCCATCATGGAGTTGAGCAAGGCCCTCGACCATTTCGCCGACGAGCGTTATGCCGCCGCTTTGCCCCACCTCCGCGAGGCGAAGACACTGGCCCCAAGATCCTCCACGGTGCGAGAGCTATTCGGCCTGTCTGCATACCGGATTGGGAAGTGGGAGGAGGCGTTGCGCGAGTTGCGAACGTTTCGGCGGATCACCGGTGACCTGATTCACATGCCGGTCGAGATGGACTGTCTTCGCGCCATGGGAAAGAAGACGGAGGTGGTGAAGACCTGGGAGCGGATCCAGGACCTGGATCCTTCGGCGACTGTCTCCCACGAGGCGAGGGTGGTCTACGCCTCATTCCTCCTCGACGAGGGACGGGCTCGGGACGCCTGGGCAGTGATCAAGCCCGGCCGGCTGGTAGCCACCCCCTCACCCGGAGAGACCCGAAGGTGGTACGTGGCGGCGCGGGTAGCCCTGGCCGCAGGGGACAAGGACGCGGCGCGGCGTCTTCTGGCGGCCCTCGACGAGCAGGAGCTCGACTTCGAGGGGATCGAAGAATTGCGCGAGGCACTCGTCTAGACCAACCCCGTAGAAATCTGTCGGCCCCTCGCGACATGATCGGCTCATCCGCACTTCCCCGAATGATGGAATGGGGGAGTGTCATGGACCTCAATCTGATCGTCCTTTGTGGGCGGCTGGCGGTACCACCGGAGATCAAGATCTTCGATTCGGGAACTCGTCTGATCCGGTACCTGGTGACGGTGCGCAGCGATGCGCCCCGACGCCGCGTCGACGTCATTCCGGTGACCATGTGGGACCCGTCCGATGATCTCATCGAGGAGACGCCAGAGGCCGGTCGCCGGATCTGGGTGTGCGGTTCGGTGCAACGCAGGTTCTGGGAGGCGCCTGACGGCCGACGCAGTCGCATCGAGGTGGTGGCCGAGCAGGTCCAACTACGAGATGTCGAGGCGTTGGAGCCTGTGCAGGTCTGAGTCCACGTCGTCCTCGTCGGTTTCGGAGGATGACCCTACCGATACAGTGACCTGAGTCTTGCGGGTCCTGCTCACCCCAAAGTGGATGATCGCCAATGTGGTGGTGCTGGTTCTATCGGTCGTGTTCGTGAGTCTGGGAATGTGGCAACTTCGACGCCTCGAAGAGCGCCGTCTGGCCAACACCGTAGAGCGGTCCAGATTCGAGGCGGAGCCCGTGGACGTCGGCTTGCTGGTGCCGGCGGCTGGCGCCGACCTCGACTCCCTGAATCACCACCGGGCCGTGGCGTCGGGGACCTTCGTCCCCGAGTCCGAGGTGCTGATCCGAAGTCAGGTCTATCTCGACGTTGCCGGTTTCCACGTCATCACACCTCTGTTGACCGAGGACGGCTCGGCAATTCTGGTCAATCGGGGTTGGGTGCCTCTGGAGATGGATGGGGTCCCGGTGGACGCCGCGCCGCCCCCGACGGGAACGGTCACCGTGGAGGGTTGGCTGTCGCCGACCCAGGAGAGGCAATCGCTGGGGCCTGTTGACCCCGAGGGTGGCCGGTTGGCGGCCATGAATCGGGTCGATATCGAGAGGATCCAGGAACAAGTGCCTTTCGAGCTTTCGCCGGTCTACCTGGTGGCGATGGGGGAGCGGGGAGGCGAGCTCCCGGTCCCGGTCGCCCCGCCCACGTTCGAGGACGAAGGGCCCCATCTCGCCTACGCCATCCAGTGGTTTGCGTTCCTCGTGATTGGGTTGGTGGGATACTTCTCCTTGATCAGAAGGTCCCTCCGCGTTTCAAGCTGAGATGGGGAGCGCCAGATCGTCGACGATCTCGACGCCCTCGAGCCCAACGAACTGACCTGGATCGAGTTTGATCTTCGCCGAGCGGGACCCGGCGCCGATGATCACCCATGGCGGGATCAGAACCTGGCTGTCGATCCACACCGGGACCCCGATCGGAAGCCCGAACACGGTGACACCCCCGATCTCCATTCCGGTGAGCTCCTTGGTTTGCTCGGCGGTGGCGAAACTCGCCTTCCGAACCCCGAGTCGGCGTCGAACCATCCCGTTGACATCGAGACGGCTGGTGGCTAGCACGAGGCAGGCTGCGACGTGTCCTTCCGGCTTCCTGGAGGCCACGACGATGGTGTTCGCCGAGCGATCAAGAGGCACGCCATAGGCGGCGCAGAATTGGGCGGTGTCGGCCAGTTCGGGGTCACAAGCCATGGTCTCGTACTGAATCGACTTGGCTTCGAGGTCGGCGATGACTGTCGGATCTGCGGGCATGCCGGGGGAGAGTAGGCATTTCTGGCACGACCCCTCCCCGAGATGCCAGAGTTGGGGTGATGAGCGACTACGACATTGGGACCTACGGGCAGCGATGGGCCCCCTTCTACGACTCGATCTATGAGGAGATCGACGATGCCACGATTGGCTTCCTCCGGTCACTCGCCGGGAGCCCGCCACGGGCCCTCGAGTTGGCGATCGGGTCGGGGAGGGTGGCGCTTCCCTTGACAGAGGCAGGGGTCGCGGTCACCGGGATCGACATCTCAGAGGAGATGATCGGGCTGTTGCGCTCGAAACCAGGAGGAGATCGCATACCGGTGGTGGTCGGCGACTTCGCCGACGTGGATGTCGACCAACAGTTTCCGCTTGTCTACCTGGCGTTCAACACCCTCTTCGCCCTAACCGATCAGAGAAGACAAGTGGAGTGTTTCCAGAACGTCGCCCGGAGCTTGGAGCCGGGGGGACGCTTCGTGTTGGACACCTTCGTCCCCGATTTGAGCCGCTATGACCACCTCGGGACGCGAATGGGGGTGTCCAGCATCAGCTCCAACACGGCCCACGCCTACGAGTTGGCGATCCACGACCCGGTCACACAAACGGTGGTGTCCCACCAGGTACGCCGTCTCGAGGACGGATCGACGGTCGTGCTCCCGGTGACAGTTCGCTACGCCTGGCCGGCGGAGATGGATCTGATGGGTGGCTTGGCCGGGCTGGATTTGGAGGAGCGCTGGGGCTGGTACGACCGGAGGCCGTTCACCGAGCGCTCGGGGCAGCACGTTTCGGTCTATCGCAAGCCGCGGGCGAGCTGACCGTCAACCGCCTCAGTGGGCGTGGTCATGGTCGTGCTCATGCTCGGGGTTGGCTTCGAGCTCCGCCTCATGAGCGGCGACCTGGGCCCGTACCTCGTCCATGTCAACCGCTCTCACCTGTGAGATCAGGTCCTCCAACATGTGTGGTGGCAGGGCGCCTGGTTGGGCGTACAACACGATCTGGTCCCTGAACACCATCAACGTGGGTATCGAGCGGATCCCGAAGGCCTGGGCCAGTTCTTGTTGGTCCTCGGTGTCAACCTTGGCGAACACCATGTCGGGGTTGCTCTTTGACGCGGCCTCGTAGGTCGGGGCGAATGAGCGACAGGGCCCACACCACTCGGCCCAGAAGTCGACCAGAACGGTGGCGTTGTCCTGGATCGTCTGGTCGAACGTTTCTTTGTTGAGTGCCACTGTGGCCATTTCAAACCTTTGCTGTTAGAGGGTCGGAGAGGAGAACCGCCTGAGTTGTCCCCTGATTCCCGTCCGTTTGGTGTTCTTGGGGGGAGCTGAGGGGGGTGAATTGAGGATTCTGGGTAGGTCGGGTGTGAGTGATTTGACCCATAATCTAGGTTATGTCAAGTTGACTGGTTAGAGGCTGACTTGGCTTCATTCGGTCGCTGTATCCTCCCGCTACCCCAGGTTGGGATCCTCACAGTCGCCGGCGCTGATGCCGGGCCGAGGGTTGAAGGCCCGGGGCTCATCGACATAGCCGGAGCCCAGGTCGTTCTCCTCGAGGTAAGACACGATCGCATCCGCCAAGGCATCTGAGGCGGTGGTGACGTATTCGGGAGTGGCCATCATCTCGGCCTCGCTGGGATTGGAGATGTAGGCCAGCTCGGCGAGCACCGAGACCGTCTGCGGGAGTCGAACCATCCCATAGGAATCCTCGCTGTCGGAGTTCAACACCCGCAACACACCAGCGTCACGTGCTCCTGCCCAGCTGACACTCTCCATTCCCGAGAGAGCGGCTACGACGTGCTCCCAGACCAGTCCCCCGAGACGGCGAGACCGCTCGGAGTCGCTCTGGATGAAGATCTCGGTTCCCGGCGCAGTGGCGTCACCCGGGGTTGGTGCGTTGTGATGGATCGAGACCATGATCTCAGCCCCCAGGTCATCGGCGATCTGGGATCTGACGTCGATTCGAACCGGATAGTCGCCAGTGCGGGTGAGAATCACTGATATCCCCCTTTCCACGAGCAGACGCTCGGTGGCGAGCGCAACAGTCAGGTTGATATCGGCCTCCCTCAACCCGTTGACCCCCACCGCGCCGGAATCGACATCGCCTCCGTGACCTGGGTCGAGGACCACCGTCACCCTCCCCACCGGCTCTCCATTGCCAATGGTTGCCGTGTTCCCACATGGGGTCGTAACCACGAAACCCGTGGCGCCCCGGTCGAGGACGGGCACTACGACCCCTGTCGGCGTGATCAGTGCCCCTGCGGCCAGGGCCTCGAAGGCCGAGGTGGTGGTTGTCACCTTCGCAATCGTGGTGGTCGTCGGGTCCTCGGCAGTCGTCGTCGTGGTGGTCGCAACACTCGTGGTTGTGACCAGAGCCTGCGAAGTGAAATCGGGTGTGCCGGCACCGGCTTCGACGGCTTCGACGCAGGAGGCGGTCATCACGACCAGGGCGAGAATCGACAGCACTGCGGCCATGTTCAGGGGATGTACCCTTGGGGTATGTTTGGTCCCCTCAACGGCGTGCGGGTCGCTTTGGTAGCAACTGCCTGTCTGGCTGGATTGGTCGCGTTGATCGCCGGTTATCCGGGGGCAAGCATCGTTCTGTTCACGGCGGTGGCGATACATGGTCTGGGTTGGCTCTATCTCTATCGTCAACAACGTGGCGGTCGTTCCGGTTGACACCGCTCAGAACGTCAACCCCTCCCCCACTTCCCGGGCCATTGTGGCGGCGTCGGCAGTCAATCGACGGTACGACTCGTCAGGTGCCGGCCCCGGGTCTCCGCGGAGATCGACATAGACCTTGATCTTGGGCTCCGTGCCCGAGGGCCGAACCAGGACCCGCCCCACATCCCTCAATTCGATCTCGATGAGGTCCTGCTCCCCCAACCATCGGGCGCGCTGCTCGGCATTGACGCGGTAGTCGGTCACCGAAGCCACCTCATGACCTCCGACGGAGTCGGGTGGCGCCTCGGCCAGCCTCTCGACGGCGTTCGCGATCTCCCCCTGGCCGGCAGGCCCGGTGCGGCCGATGGAGTGCTGGGCACTCACCCACAGGCCCACCTCGTTCCAGAGATCGTGGAGCCGGTCGAGAAGCGTCCTCCCGGTCGCCCGCTCTTCGGCCACCAGGTCACAGAGCACGAGGGCCGCTGACATCCCGTCCTTGTCCCTCACCGTCCTGCCAATGGAATAGCCGAGGGCCTCCTCGTACCCGAAGGCAAACCGGCCTTCGCCTCTCTCCTCCAGGGCCATTCCGGCATTCATGATCCATTTGAACCCGGTCAGCGTCACTTCATGAACCGCCCCACGTCTCCGGGCGATATCGGCAAGCATCGGTGAGGAGACCACCGAGTTGACCGCTATTGGTGGTAGAGGATGACGCCAATAGCGCAGCACGTAGTCCCCAAGCAACGCTCCCAATTCGTTGCCAGACAAGAGGCGCCACTCCCCCAGCGAAGGGACAGCGGCGGCGAGACGGTCGGCGTCGGGGTCGTTGGCGATCAGAAGACTTGCCTGCTCCCTCTCGGCCAGGTCGAGAGCCAGATCCAGGGCGCCCGGCTCCTCCGGATTGGGGAAGCTGACCGTGGGAAACCTCCCATCGGGCTCCCCCTGTTCGGGCACCGTGATGATCCCGCTGTGTCCGGCCTGGGCGCACAGCCAGTTGAGCATTCTGCCACCCACCCCATGGAGAGGGGTGTAGACGATCTTGAAATCCGATGTCTGGGGATGGGGCCTGGCCTCGTCGACCTCCCTCCGGTAGCTCTCGAGGATCTCCTCTGATACCGGTGTCACCAATTCGGATCCACCGGCGAACACCCCCTCGAGCCGGGGAACCTCGACAGCAGGCCCCACCCTCCCGATGGCCGCGGCGATGGAGGTGTCGGTCGGGGGAACTATCTGCGCCGCGTTGGCCGCGTACACCTTGTATCCGTTGTCAGCGGGCGGGTTGTGGCTGGCCGTGATCACAACCGCCGCCGAGGCATTCAGATGCTTGGCGGTGTAGGCCACGAGCGGAGTCGGAGTCACATCGGGGAAGAAGGCGACCGGTATCCCGGCGGCGGAAAGCACACCCGCCACATCCTCGGCGAACTGCCGACTCGAGGCTCGCGCGTCGAAGCCGAGGATCACTGGCGACTTCGGTGAGGCGCCTCCTCTTCCGATCAGGTAGTCGGCCAGGCCGCGGGTGGTCCTTATCACCACGGCCCGATTCATCCGGTTCGAGCCCGGGCCCACCTCACCACGAATCCCTGCCGTGCCGAAGGTGAGCGTGCCACCCATTGACCGCTCCAGGGCCATGACGTCGCCGGATTCGACCATCCCTTCGAGGGCCGACCTGGTAGCTGGATCCGGGTCACCGGCGATCCAGGCACGAGCTGCCTGGGAGAAGTCAGTCACAGAGGCCAGGCTACCGACGGTCAGTGTGGCTGCTGTTGCCATCGCCAGGAATCGGCGCACATCTCGGCCAGATCCCGCCTCGACTTCCAACCAAGGTCGGTTGCTGCTTTGGTCACATCGGCGTAGCTGGAAGCGACGTCTCCGGGGCGACGATCGACCATCTCATATGGAATCGGTTGTCCCGACTCCTGTTCATACGTCTTGATCACCTCGAGAACGCTGTGACCCTCCCCGGTGCCGAGGTTGTAGGTGAATACCCCGCTCTCCGCGCCATGACGATCGAGGGCCCTGACATGGCCTTCGGCCAGATCCACGACGTGTATGAAGTCGCGGATCCCGGTCCCATCAGGTGTGGAGTAGTCGCTGCCAAAGACCCGCACCTTGGGGAGGAGCCCGGCGGCGACCCGGGCCACATAGGGCATCAGGTTGCTGGGCACCCCACCGGGGTCTTCCCCGATGAGACCCGACGGGTGCGCTCCCACCGGGTTGAAATAGCGCAGCAGCGATATCGACCAATCGGGATTGGCCACATACAGATCACGCAGCACTTGCTCCATCATGATCTTGGTCCACCCATAAGGATTGACAGCGGTGCCGGTCGGGACCGACTCGCGGAGGGGAAGTTCCACAGGGTCTCCATACACCGTCGCCGACGAACTGAATACGAAGCACTTGACCCCGGCTTCGAGCAGGGCCTCGACGAGGGCGATGGTTCCCAGGACGTTGTTGTCGTAGTACCGGAGCGGCTGTTCGACGGATTCGCCGACCGCCTTGAGAGCAGCAAAGTGCATACAGGCATCGACTCCTCGACTGGCAACATCTCTCATCGCTTGACGATCCCGCACGTCGGCCTCGATGAATTCGGGCGTCGTCCCGGTTATCTGCCCGATGCGGGCGATCACCGAATGTCGGGCGTGGGACAGGTTGTCGACGACTATCGGCTCATGGCCGGACTCGATCAGGGTTACGACGCAGTGACTTCCGATGAAGCCGGCGCCGCCGGTGACGAGAACACGCATATGTGGAGGTTAGGGCCCGCTGACCTTCAAGCCGTTGGAAGCGAGAGGACGAAGGTCGACCATCCTTCTTCGAAGCGATAGGTGAGGTCGCCCTCCATCAACCGCGCCAGCCGGCGGGCCACGGTCAGGCCCAGGCCAACCGAGTTGGGGTGCGTGCCCCGGCTCCCCAGCTCGAAGCTCTTGAAGATTCGCTCGACATCGACGTCGGGGATGGCTTCCCCCGAGTCCTGGACCTTGACCTCGATGCGGTCCCCGGCTTTGGCCAAAGCCACACCCACTGTCTCCCCGCCGTAGCGGAGGGCATTGGAGACGAGATTCTTGAGGATCTGCCTGGTGCGTCTCGGATCGGCGTTCACCTGTGACGAGCCATCGAACACCTTGAGGTCGATGAGGTGATCCTCCACCTCGAGGACCCGCTCGATCTCCTTGACCACATCGAAGACCTGGGTGTGGACACTCACCCCGTTCAGGTCACCGCCGTAGGCGACCAGTAGGTCCTCGATCAGCCATGAGGCGTCGTCAGCCTGACGGGCGATCAGCTGTGCCATCTCACGGCGATCCTCGTCCGTGAACGACTCGTAGTCGTTGGCCAGTTCCTGACCCAGCCCCAGGATCGCTGCGATCGGGTTCCGCAATTCGTGGGATACGGTGGCGATGAACTCGTCTTTGGCCTTCTGGGCGTCGATCTTGTCCGTCACGTCGACGAGCGAGCCTTCGTAGTACATGACCTCCCCCGTTTCGTCACGGATTGCTCCGGCCGAGTCGCGGGCCCAGATCGTTGTCCCATCCGGGCGTCTCAGCTCGATATCGAAGTCGTAGACCACGCCCGTTGCGCCTATGTCATCAATCCAACGTCTGCGTCGCTCAGGGTTCACATAGACACTCTCAACCGTGGCGATGTGGCTCTTCAGGTCCTCGACAGTCTCGTAACCGAGAAGAGTGGCCAGGGCGGGGTTGGCTGCGATCAACGCGCCATTGAGGCCACTCCGATAGAACGCCACCGGCATCCGCTTGAAGAAGGCGTTCGACTCCCCGATGTCGCCGGGTTCGGGTATTGGATCCTGCCTGATATCAGTCCTCCCACGAGTATCGGCCCGATGTGGATGGGACATGAGGCCGGCTAGGCCCCAAACTCCAATGTGAGCTGAGGCTCCGGTCGCTGAAAGCGCACCAGCCCGTTCCACATCAAGTGATCCATGAAGACCCAGGATCGGCGATGGATGGTGCTCGGGCCCCATGCTTGGAGGGCTGCCTTGTGCACCGGGCACGGATAGCCCTTATTGGCTTCGAAGTTGTATCCCGGATAGCTGATAGCTGTCTCCCGCATGATTCGATCCCTGCTCACCTTGGCCAGGATCGAAGCTGCTGCGATGGACAGCGAAGTGGCGTCGCCGCGCACGATTCGCTTCGCTCCCCCGACGAAATCCCAGTTGCCGTCGACCAGCACCTGGTTGGGTTTGACGCCGAGTCCTTCCAGGGCACGCCGGGCGGCCAAACGCTGTGCCTCGGACATCCCCAACTCGTCACATTCGGCAGGGCTGGCGTGACCCACGGCCCAGGCGTCACACCATCCGGCGATTCGATCGAACAAGGCTTCGCGCTCGTCCTCGTTGAGCATCTTGGAGTCTCGGATCTTGTAGACCCGCGTCTCCGAAGGAACGACAGCGGCACCCACGGTCAGGGGGCCGGCCCATGAGCCACGCCCCACCTCGTCCACGCCGACCACGATCGGGGCCCCGGCGGCCCATAGCGACCGCTCGACTTCGAGGCCGGGCGCCCGTCGTCTCAGGCTGGGCCGCAGTTTGGGCGCGGTGACGGTCGTCATCCCTTTGGCAGGGTAGATCGATGGCGCCTGGCACCACAGTCATGCGGCCGCAACCGGCGCCTCAATTCAGCGCCACGTCGTCAGGAAACGTGGAGACGAGTGAGAGATAACCACTCTGGCGGCGGAGGATCCTGGCCCATTGCCCCTCCGGCCGGTCAAACGGGTCGTCCGGTGACGCCTGAACCAGATACCAGGTGCCTTCTGCGATCTCGGCTTCGAGCTGGCCTGCGCCCCACCCTGCGTACCCGGAGTAGATTCGAATCCGGCGCAGATCGCTGGGTGGGCCGGTTGAGATGTCGAGCAATGCCACCCCCGGCAAAGGTGTCGGCTCCCCGCCCGGTCCGGGCCCCAAAGCGATCGCCATCTCGGGCTCGACCGGCCCGCCGTAGAAGACGCGTTGCGTCTCGATCTCCCCTCCAACCCATTCCGGGAGATGATCCACAACGAGCTCCGGCGTGGGGCGATTCAGCACGATTCCCACGGTCCCCTCTTCGTCGTGCTGGAGCATGAGGATGACGGCCCTCCAGAAATGAGGATCGACCAGCTGCGGTGTGGCGAGAAGCAGTCTTCCGGCGTGAGCCTCCATCGAGTTCATCGTGCCATATGTGGGGCATTGCCGCTTCAGTGATCTCCCCGAGTCCGGATGCGCGGATAGTCTGTCGCCATCAGGAGTCGAACCGCGTGGCCCTCGTTCCGATACTTCCTTGTGCTCGCCGCCACAGGGCTCTTGATCTCGGCCTGCGGGGGGAATTCCTCCAACGTCGTGACTTACACCGATACCCAACGACTGGGCCGGTTTCAGATCCCCGAAAACTGGCACACCTATCAATTGTCCGAGCTATCGGGCCTCGATGATCTTCCATTCGACGAGGCTGTCCAGGGGTTCACCTTTCCGGCCGTGAGCAGCCTCGCCTTCGATGGCGCCCCGGTCCGCGACGTGAATCATCTCAGCAACGCCCTCCCTGAGGCCGAGTACCCCATCGGATTGATGTCAATCCGCCAGATCGGTGAGGCGGAGAAAGACTTCCTCTCCCGGGCGGTGCTCACCCAGTCCGTCCTCCCCTACTACGACCTCGCCAACAGTCAGGAGCTGACCAAGGAGGACTTCTCCTTTGGGGGCGGGTTCGACGGGGTTAGGGTACTGGTCGCCTTCGAGGACGAGGCCGGCCAGAACCAGGGAGTGGCGTACCTGATCACGGTGTCCGACCCGGACGACACCAGGATCTACTCGATGATTGCCGGTTGCAGCCGGGAATGTTTCATAACGCACCAGGACACAATTGTGGGAGTTGTTGACTCATGGCTGGTGAACAAGAGAGCCTGAACACCAGGAAGCGGGATGTGCGCCAGACCAGGCGCCGACTCGACACCTGGGATCGCATAAAATTCCTCGTCTTCCTCGCGGTCGTGATGACCGCGATGATCGCCGGCTCCGACGACCTGGGCTTTCTCAGCCTTGGGGAGGTCATCGTCGAGTTCTTCTCGAGCGGCACCGGTCGCGCCCTCGGCATCCTGTTCCTGCTGGAGTGTCTCCGCCAGACGCACTACTGGTTCTCCGAGCGCTCCGCCGGCTACAACTCCTTCTGGCAGGAATCGGTCTTCGGGAGCATCGAGCGTTGGACCCACTCCCACTTCAAGCCCTGGACTCGATTCCGGGTCGCCAGGTTCATCCGCTGGGCCCTCTATTTGTTCATAATCGGGGTCCTGGTCGACTACTTCGTGGCCGAGGTCCAGAGCCCGCTCCAGGCGATAGTCGAACTTCCCCGTCTCATCGTCGGCATCATGCCTTTCGCCTTCCAATTGATGTTCGGCTTCCTCTTTGTTGCCGTCCAGTTTCTGGGGATCTTCTGGTTGCTCTCTCGGGGTGGGATGGACGTCATCCTCCCCGAGGAGGTCACCACCCGTTTCGACGACGTTTGGGGTCAGGATCACGTGCTCGACCTCATCAAGGAGAACATCGCCTTTCTCGAGAAACCGGACGAGATCGAGAAGAAAGGCGGGTATATCCCTGGTGGGATCCTGCTCTGGGGCCCGCCCGGGACCGGCAAGACCTTGATGGCGCAAGCGATCGCCGGTGAAACGGGCCGACCGTACGTGTTCGTCGAGCCCGGGGCCTTCATCAACATGTTCATGGGTATCGGCGTCCTCAAGGTCAAGAGCCTCTATCGCAAGCTGCGCAAGCTGAGCCTTCGTCACGGAGGCGTGATCGTCTTCTTCGACGAGGCCGACGCCCTTGGCTCCCGCGGCACGCAAGGTGCGCCCACCGGTCAGTTCGGTCAGGTCACGCGCAGCGATCTCGGCTTCACCTGCAACGGGTTCAGCTATCTCGGGGATCTGACACAAAGGGCCCTGGTGGAGTATTGGAACCAGACGGAGCTGATCCCGGCCGAAGAGGCACCCAAACCCGGTTGGATCAATCGGATCATGATGGGCGGGATGGCCGGCGGCGGTGGTATGGGGACCCTGCAGGCGCTTCTCACCGAGATGAACGGTCTCACCAAACCACGCGGGATGACCAACAAGATCCGCAAAATGTTCGGATTCCGGCCCAAGCCCCCGCCCAAGTACCGGATCCTTCACATCATGGCCACCAATATGCCCAACGCCTTGGACGAGGCGATGTTGCGCCCCGGACGAATCGATCGCATCTACAAGGTCGCCTACCCGTCAAAGGAGGGGCGCAAGCAGACCATTCTCGGGTACCTCGACAAGGTCGACCACAAGCTGACCGCGGAACAGATCGAGCACCTGGCGGTGATCACCCCCTACTACTCCGGCGCCAGCATCAAGGACCTGGTCAACGAGGCCTTGATCATCGCAGTGCGCGCCGGGCGCGATGCGATCGAGTGGCCCGACGTGTGGCGGGCCAAGTCACTCAAGGAACTTGGGCCGCCAGAGGATGTCGACTACATCCAGAGGGAGCGACACGCCGTTGCCGTGCACGAAGCGAGCCACGCGGTGACGGCACATCTCCTTGGCGCCCACCGCCGCATCGACATGGTCTCGATCGAGAAACGCGCCTCGACACTGGGCATGGTCAAATCCATGGGCGAGGAGGAGCGCTTCACCCAATGGAGGTCCGAGTTCGAGAGCGACATCATGGTCTCTCTCGCCTCGCTGGCCGGCGAGCGCCTCTTCTTCGGCGGGGACAACAGCTCAGGCGTCTCCGGGGACCTTCAGTCTGCCTCTACGGTGGCCGCCCTGATGGAAGGCGTCTACGGCATGGGCGACAGCCTGTCTTCAACCATGGGCACCCGCTCCAACGAGGCCGGAGGACCCGCCAACCCGGTGTCGACCGCGCTGCGAGAGCGCCGCGAGCAGATCGAGGAGAGGTTGGCAGCGCTATACGAGCAGGTGGACGCGTTGCTCGGCGAGCACGGGGACAAGGTCCTTGAGCTCGCAGCCGTCCTCGAGGAGAAGAAGAACATCTCCGGCGACGAGGTGGCCGAGATCATGGGCTCCGCCCCAGGTTCCCGCACGATGCGCGAGCCGCGGGGTTGGCAGGCCATGTCAGACGAGATCGCCTCAGATCGTCAGCGTGATGCCCTCACCAAGGCCGGTCGGGAGGTGGCGGCGAGCAGTCGTCCCAACGGGCGGAGGGACTCGACTCCTGCGGCGCCCACAGAAACCGAATCGGGTCAGGGCGACTGAACCGTCATGGGCGCCAGCCGGCGTGGCCAACCTGGTCGATCGAGCAATTCTCGGCCAACACCCGCACGTCGCCGCCCGTCGTCAGGTCGTCGATCACCAGGGATCGACCACTGACGGCAAGGACACTGCGCCCATCTGCCACCGCATACAGAGGAACCCCCTCGAGACCCGCATCGAGCATTACCTCATTCACTTCACCGGTCACAGCATTCACAGTTGAGACGCTTGTGGTGGAGGTGCGGAAGACGGCAGTCTCCTCGTCCAGCCAACCGATTGGCGTCCCCAGCGTCAAGAGATCCTCGAGACCTGCGGTCCGACCTTCAGACGTCAGCAAGTCGACACCGGTCAGAGTGGTGTCTTCCGGATCGACACCGGCCAGCGTGATGTAGCCGGACTCTGGCGAGCCCCAAGCTGTGACCGGGACTCCAAACCCCTCGCTGATTGGCTCGATCCAATCGACGTCACCGGTCTCGGGGTCGAATCTGGAGACACCCACGGCCACCAATTCGGGGTCGTCGGGAACTTCCTGAGTCACGGTCAACAAAAGATCGTCCTCGACCGCGCCGATCAGCCGCGCCGGCACCCACTCCTCGACCTCCGGGTAGTCGATCACCTCGCCGCTGAGAAGGTCGGTGATCACCCTCACCTCATCAGTGCCGAGGGCGAACACACTTTCACTGGTCGCAACCCAGTTGGTCTCCTCCCCGATGGCCACCCCGGTGTTCATCCAGAGTGACCCGGATGGCTCCATCCCGTAGAGAACGCCGGCGAGGACGATGGCCCGGGCGGTCGGCACCCCCGGAATGGCTTGATTCGCCTCAGCTGCCGGGAGTTGCTCATAGGCGGTTTGGATCGTCACGCCCATGAAGGGACGTTCCGGGTCCTCCGGATTGGGGCCAAGGACCAACTGGGCTGACTCCTCGACACCGTCTCGACGCAACTCGAGCACCACCTCGTCGCCCACCGATTGCTCACTCAGCGCCTGACGCAGCTGGTCGGAGTCGGCGGTTTCGAGGCCGTTGAGGGCAAGGATCACATCTCCGGTCTCCAGCACCCCGTCGGCGCCGGTGTCCTCCAGGACTTCACTCACCGAAACCCCCAGGGGCGGCCCAACGAAGAAGAAACAGGCTATGGAAGGCCCCAGCACCTCGGCCACTTCAGGCAGGGTGCTCCGATCCGGTGGCGCGGCCGCACAGGCTGCCGCCAGACAGGCGCTAACCGTCAACCAGAGGACCCTTGACACGCCAACAGCGTACCGGTGGCCAGGTCTGTCGCCCTCAGGACTAGCGTGTCGACATGCCGTTGCCGTCGGTGCTGCTCCGCGACCATCTTGATGCTCGTTTGCGCCCTCAGTGGACCTCGAGGTGACGTGGCGATGAGAGCGCTGGTCAAGCATCCCGACGAGACCGGGCTCCGTCTCGACGACGTGGGGACCCCGGATGTCGGCGCCGACGACGTCTTGATCAAGGTGCACATCACCGGCATCTGCGGGACCGACTTGCACATTTACGACTGGGACGACTGGGCGCAGGCCACCATTCCCGCGCCCATGACGATCGGCCACGAGTTCGCCGGGGAGATCGTCGAGATGGGATCGAACGTCTCCGGGTTCGAGGTAGGCGAAGTGGTCGGCGCCGAGGGTCATGTCGTCTGCAACAGTTGTCGCAACTGCCTCGCTGGACGCCGGCATCTCTGTCACGACACCCGGGGAATCGGAATCAACCTTCCGGGCGCCTTCGCCGATCTTGTCGTCATCCCCAAGAGCAACGTCTGGAGACACATCCCCGGCATCGATCTCGACATCGCCGCCATCTTCGACCCGTTTGGGAATGCGGTGCATACCGCCCTCGAGTTCCCGGTGCTGGGCGAGGACGTCCTCATCACCGGGGCCGGCCCGATCGGGCTGATGGCCGCCGCCGTGGTCGGCCAGGCCGGAGCACGCAACGTCGTGATCACCGACGTCAACCCTTATCGGTTGGAGCTGGCCAAGCGGATCGGGGTCACCCGTGCGGTCGATGTGAGGTTCGAGGATCTCCAGGACGTACAAGAAGAGTTGGGTATGACGGAGGGATTCGACGTCGCCCTCGAGATGTCGGGCAAGTCGGCCGCGCTCGACGACATCCTGCAGAACACCATCCATGGGGCCAATGTCGCTCTTCTCGGCATCCCTTCTGATCCCTACCCCATCGACTGGAGCATCGTCATTTTCAACATGCTCAACCTGAAGGGGATCTACGGGCGAGAGATGTTCGAGACCTGGTACAAGATGAACGTCCTGATCGGCTCCGGTCTCGACATCTCCCCGGTGATCACCCACCGCTTCCCGGTGGACCAATTCGACTCGGCCTTCGAAGTTGCCGCCTCGCATGAGTCGGGCAAGGTCCTGATCAATTGGGGCGAGCCGACCTGAGCAGCGGCAGTTCGACGAATTCGTCCACGGCGATCAGACGGAGGATTCGGCGAACGATCGCCGGCATTCGTTTCATCCCCTCCTGCCCGATGTCGCGCGGCATTCCGACCCGATACGTTTCCCCCCGGCTTCGTAGTTGTCCACCACCGGCTGCTCTCAAGTTCTTCATCCAATCGGTCTCCGCCCCGTAGGTCAGGGCGATCATGACGCTGCCGTCGTCCAGCAAGCAGTTGACCGGTGTTTGGTACTCCTTTCCCGAAACCCTGCCCCTATGGATGACGATGCCGAAGGCTGGGAGGCGACCCGCAACCGGGCGTAGGAGTCGATTGGTGACACGCCGGTTGAAGTGAGCCATCCCTCGTGTAAGAGGCATCTCAGATCCGGGCGTCGATCCACTCCACGATCTCGGCCACGATCGCAGGGCCTTCCGGCTCGTTGAGGATCTCGTGACGGAGCTTCGGGTACAGCCGGCGCTCCACCCCGGGCACCTCACCCAGGATCGCAGTTGACTGGGGCGGGACGATGGTGTCGGCTCCCCCTTGCAACACCAGGGTCGGGATCTCGATGCGGCTCACGTTCCCGCTCACCTCGGTCATCGCGTCGAACAGCGCGGCACCCAGCCTCGGTGTCGACTTGGCATATACCAGAGGGTCGGCGAAATAGGCCTCTCCTACCGAGGGATCCCGGGACAATTGCTCGCCCTTCAGGGAGTTGGGGATGGCCATGGTGGGGGCGATCTTGCTGAACACACCGGCCAACGCCTTCTGCCAACCGGCACCACCCCCAAGAGATGGTGCGCTCAACACGAGAAGGTCGGGCGCCGGCCGCCCAGCGATGACGTACCCCGCCGCCAGATTGCCACCCATGGAATGCCCCATGAGCACCACCGGCACACCTTGCCCTCTCGCCCAGAGGACATGCCGCTCGATCTGGTCGTGATACAGGCTCCAATCTGCGATATCCCCCCGGGGGCCGCCAGAAGCCCCAAACCCGCTCAAATCGAACGAGCGAACCAGGAACCCTGCATCTGAGAGCAAAGACCCGGTTCTCTCATAGCGACCCGAGTGCTCGGCGATCCCATGGACCAACACGAGGACGGCGCGCGGCGTCGACTCCGGATTCCACTCCCTGACTAGTTCGACGCCGATCCCGCTCGTCGGCTCGGGTCGCGACACGCTGTCCAATAGGTCTCCTCTGTCTCGTGATTCTGGAATGTGGTCACTCGAATGTGAACCGCGTCACGTCAGCCGGGAACTCCGACCACGCGATCGCACTATTCGGCGCGAATACGTGAAGGCCGCCCGCTGCCTCGTCAGACCAGGCGTCGGGCTCAGGCGCGTATCCCAACTTCTCGTACTTGCGTTTGAACTCGCTTGACATTCGGGTCCCCAACTCACCGGTGACGGGAGGGGGAACTGTCGAGATCCCCTCCAGGATGGTCGCGGCGTCTCCGTCTTCGAGGTGCATTGCGCAATTCGAGTTCGAGACCAGGTTCCGCGCATGCCGAGTCGCCGGAGAGCCGTCGTAGAAGAATCGCTCATCGATCCAGACGCCCCACCTGGGGACCACATGAGGACGACCATCGGGCCGGGTGGTGCTCAGCCAATAATGGATCGATTCCACGAGTCGGGCTTCGACGGTCGCCCATTCCAGCATCGGCCCCAATGCGGACACGCCATATCCGTCGGGCATGTCGGGCCGGCCGGTGCGTCGCACGGACATACCTGGATCCTAAGTGGGCACAGGTGGAGTCGGTGCCAACTGCTGATGGAACGGAGGGGTTCTGATCGTGGCCGGCACCCAGCGGCTCCGGATCTCGATCTCGGCGAAAGTTTCTGTCGGGCCGGGAGGGGGCAAGAGGTAGGCCAAGGCCACTCCCCTGTCGAGCATGGGGCTCAGGTTCCCGGAGGTGACCACCCCGGTCCCATCGGCGGTGCGGACTTTGTGCCCGTGACGGGGGATGCCCCTTTCGTCGAGAACAAGACCGGTGAGCCGCCGCGGCACCCCTCTCTCACTCTGCTCGGCGAGAATCTCCTTTCCCACGAAGACATGATCCATCGCCACCGCGAAGCCGAGATTCGCCTCCAACGGGGTGGTCGTCTCGTCTAGATCCTGGCCCCACAGCGGGAGACCCGCCTCGAGACGAAGGGTGTCCCTGGCCCCCAGCCCGCACGGAGTGGCCCCTGACTCCAGGAGAGCCTCGAACAATCGGCGCCCGGTGGGTGGGTCGCAGACGATCTCGCCGCCGCGCTCCCCCGTGTACCCGGTTCCCGCCATGGCCAGGGCCTCACCGTTCCACGTCGCCTCCATGCAGCGAAACCTGGCTGGTGCCGTGCCAAGAACCGAGGTCATGGTCTCCGGGGCGGTGGGACCCTGGACTGCGAGCAGAACCGTGTCCTCCCGGAGGCCCCGGGTCACACATCCCGGCTCTGCCGAGAAAGCCGCCATCACTCGCCCCTGGTTCGCCGCGTTGGGCATCACCCAGAAGCGGTCAGGCTCCCACCACCAGACGATCAGGTCATCGACGATGCCCCCCGAGGGGTTGAGCATCATCGTGTATTGGGTCCGGCCGGGCGAAACTCTTTCGATGTCGTTGCAGAACAGGCCGACCAGTGCGTCATGGGCGCCCGGGCCTGACAGCTCGAAACGCCCGAGATGACTGACGTCGAACACGCCCAAACCGACCCGGACTGCCTTGTGCTCGGCGAGAACCGATTCGTATTGAACCGGCATCTCCCACCCACCGAAACCGACGAAACGGGCCCCCAGCCGATGGTGGAGGTCGGCCAGCGGGGATCGATTCATCCCGTCAGCCGTTCTCCCCTGTCCTCGAGACGCACGATCTCGGGTCGTCCCGGTATGCGGGTGGGTGCCACCACATCCTCGAGGTGATCCGGCTCCTCCAACCCGTACTTGACCACCAGGTTGAGGTAGTCCCGCTGATAGAAGACCTTGCAGTTGACTTCCGGGTGAAGCTCTTTGAGCCGTCTCACCTTCCGGTTCTTCTTGGTGACGAGTTTCTGGTTCATCGTGGTGATCTCGATGTACAGGTCGTCGTCAGGGAGATAGAAGTCGGGCGTGAAGTACTGGGTCGGGGTTCCGTCACGGTCCCAGGCGATAGGGAAGGACTTCGGCTCGTACTCCCACGGAACACCATAGAAATCGAGGAGGAGAGCGAACTGACGCTCACTGTTGTGAGCAAACTCGGTCTCAGTGGCCGAATGAAGCTCGGTGATCAGGGAGCTCCTGCTTCGACTACCCCGGCCAACTCGATCTCCGGGAAGAGACGGTGCAACTCGCCCTCGACCTCCTCCTGAACGGGGCCGATGGCGATTCCGAAGACACCCTGACCGCGCCGGAAGACGTCTACGACCTCTTGCTCGGAATGAGCCGCGTAGATGGTCTGGCCGTCACTGAGCAGGGTGACATCGGCGAGGGGCTGGTCGGAGTCGAGCTGCTCCGCCAGGATCTCAACCGCCGATCGAATCTTCTTGAGGCTCATCCCGGCATCGAGAAGACGTTTGATCACCTTGAGCTGGACCACGTCGGAGAAGGAGTACAACCTCTGGGATCCCGACCCGTTCGCCTGTTGCAGCGAGGGTTTGATCAGGCTGGTCCGGGCCCAATAATCGAGTTGTCGATAGGTGATCCCGACCAACTTGCAGACCTGTGGCGCGCGATAGCCCTGAATCATCGATCCTCCGTGTTACAAGCGTGTAACTCCGCCGTTGGCAGCAAGCTACCCATGTACAGGAGGCAATGTCAACGCAATCCTGTGGATAACTCTTCGGAGGGGTGGAGATCCGTGCGGGCTGACTCCCGTAATTGGGAGCCACAGGTCCGTATTTGACACCTCACGGTCCCAATTAGGGCGGGGGCCGACCCCCGGGCCCGGGATCACTCCCCCGGTTCCTCCCCGAGAAAGTCTTCGACCGTCACCTCTTCGAGAAACTCCCGGAAACGGGCGACTTCATCCTCCTCATCGGCCTCTTCCTCGAAGAGCACGCCGGCGTCCTCGAGAACGCCAGGGAGAGCAAACACCGGTGTTCCCGTGCGAACGGCGAGGGCGATCGCATCAGATGGGCGTGAAGAGACATGTACCTCACGCCCCGAGATGTCGAGAGAAAGATCGGCGTAGAACACCGAGTCCCGCATTTCCGTGATGACCACGCGCACCGCGAAGGCCCCGACAGCATCGATCACCGAGCGCATCAGGTCATGGGTCAGCGGGCGGGGCGGGTTCACCCCCTCGAGGGCAGTGGCGATGGCGGTGGCCTCGGAGCCGCCAATCCAGATCGGAAGGTACCGGCTGCCCTCCTGCTCCCTGAGAAGGACGATCGGCTGGTTGGACGGGAGCTCGACTCGGACTCCGACGATTTCCATCGCGATGGGTGATCCGTTGCCGGGCATGACCCGAGGATATCACCGGGTATGCGAATCCGAACCCGGGGCTTGCTGCCATCCGATGACTTTGGTGAGGAGTTTGGGGTCGTTGACCAAGGCCTCGATGTCGAGAACCGCCCACACCGAGCGGAGGTTCCGGTACAAACCCTGCCAATCCATCCCGTATCCCACCAGGTACTCGTCACCCACCTCGAACCCGCGGTATTCGATCGGCTCCTCGGTGACCCGGCGACGGGTCTTGTCGATCAGGGAAGCCGTGGCGACACTGCGAGCTCCCCGTTCGAGGATGGTGCGCCTCAACACCGAAAGAGTCAGACCGGTGTCGGTTATGTCCTCGACGATCAACACGTCGCGATCGATGACCGGTGTCCACAGGTCCATGGCGATCCCGATGTGACCCCCCTCTCCGAATCGGTTGAGGACCAGGAAGTCGACCTCGGACGGCACCTCGACCTTTCGCACCAAGTCGGCGGCGAACGGCACCGATCCGGTCATAACCACGACGAACAACGGCTCGCGACCCGAGTAGTCGATGGTGATAGCTCTTCCCAATTCGGCTACCCGTGATTGGATCTCGGCTTCGGGGATTGCCTCCACGGCAGGCTCGGAACCCGACGTCACGCCCCGAAGGCCCGTTCGATCCAATAGAGAAAGGCCTCACTCACCGACGTTTCCGCTCCGTGGGGGCGCCGGGTCACCTCGATGATCGGAGGCGGCTCCGGCTGGGGAGTCCCGCCAAGGGGGGATGGCTGGTCGAGCATCAACCCCTGGGCTGCCAGGTGGAGATAGGTCTCCACCCGTCCCATCGTCACCATCGGCTCCGGGTCCACCCTCGCCTTGGCCGCGGTGTACGGGGACTCGGTCAGGGCGTCGCCGTAGAACCCGAGATCGCGAAACCCGTAGTCGAATAGCGCTTTGGCGTCAGCGAAGTGCCCAAAGTTCTCGGGAGATCCAAGAACCACCGCATAGAGCCTGCGGCCCTCGCGTTCGGCGACTCCCACGAACGTGAAAAGAGCTCGTGGCGTGAGCCCGGTCTTCACACCCATGGTCCCTTCGTAGGAAGTGAGCATGAGGTTGGTGCTGATCCCCACCCGTTGTGTGCCGTCGGGAGCAGGATTCATGACCATCGCCCGGGACCGCACCGCATCTGCAAACTCCGGATGACCCATCGCCAGCCGGGCGATGGTCAACAGATCTTGGGCGGTGGAGTAATGACCTGGTGCGTCCATGCCGTGAGGGTTGGCGAAGGAGGTCGATTCGAGGCCCAACTCGTCGGCGCGATTGTTCATCAATTGAACGAACTGATCCACGCTCCCCGAGATGTGCTCGGCGAGTGCAGTCGCCGCATCATTGGCCGAGCGGACCATGAGTGCCTTGAACAGCGACCCCACCGTCATCTGCTCACCGGCCAACAGGCCGATCTCCTGACCGCCGGTGTCGGCTGCCTCCTGCGAGACGGTCACGACCTCATTGAAACCCGCGTTCTCGATGACCAGAAGGCCGGTCATGATCTTGGTCGTGGAGGCGATGGCCCTCGCATCCGACTCCCCTTCGGCCGCCAGGACCATATCGATGGACTCGTCGTAGAGAATCCAGGACGGAGCGGTGACCTCGGGTGGGCCCAACCCGGGAAAAGTCCTGAACTCCGGTGCGCGATAGGCAAACGGCGCCGCCGCTGCCGGCAGGGCGAGCAGGAGGACCAGCGCCGATACGGGCACCAGGACACGGGACAGCCTCGTCATTGCGTGGTCTGCTGTTTCAGCTCTCCCTCGAGCATCGCGCGGTGCATTGCCTGCACCGAGCCGGCGCTGAGCTCGAGCACGTCTCTAGCCCGGGCCTGGGCTTCGGCGTTGCTGGCCCGCAACAGGGGGGCCGCCAGATGTCGAAGCAGATCGGCCTCTCGATCCACCGACAACCGGACCGACCTCAAATGTCGCGCCTCCAAGCCCTGATCCATCAGGCGCCTTGCCTCGAGGGCGACCACCCCGGCTTCAACCGGATAGACGTCCGAATCCCCAATCGGACGTATCACGCCGGCCGCGACCAGCTCATCGAGCTGGCGGGATGAGAGCCCTGATCGCTTCAGCACGTCGTCCCGTCCCAATGGAGCTCCCATGTCCTCGCTGTGACGCGCCTCGGCCTGCTGGATCGAGCCTGAGTCCTCCCCACGTTCCCAAAGGGTCAGCTTCGACTTGATGACCTTGAGGGGAAGGAAGTGGTCTCGCTGCTGCTGGAGGATGAAACGCAGCCGCGCCAGGTCCTGACCGTGGAACTGGCGGTAGCCGCTATCGGATCGACCGGGGTCGATCAGCCCCTGGGACTCGAGAAATCTGATCTTCGATACCGACACATCGGGGAAATCATCCCGGAGGAGGTTGATCACCTCACCGATGCTCATCGAATCTTGATCAGGCATCGCCATGCGCGACGAGGAAATGAAACCGCCCCACCACGACCTCGTCGCCCGCCCTCAACTGGGCTTCATCGACCCGGGCGTCGTTGACATAAGTCCCATTCGTCGATCCGCTGTCCTCGACCACGAGCTTGCCCTCGGCCAGCACGAAACGGCAGTGCTGGCGTGAGATCGTGACGTCATTGAGAAAGATGTCGCTCTCGGGATGCCTCCCCACCGTGGTGTTGCCAGGTGAAAGCACATAAGTCATCCCGGTCTGGGGCCCCCGCTCGATCACGAGGGCATAACCGGTGAATCCTTCGATGCTGCCGGCCTCTTCGCGGGTCAACGGATGATCGGCGCGGTCCGAGATCGGCACGTAGACAACCGTGGGATCGCTCTCCACCTCAACTTGAGGGTCGGGTTGGCCCGGGGCGCGTTGGCTATCCTCGGTCATGAGACAGAATGATAGGGAGTGCCCGGCGCTGCGCCGAGGCTCGCCTCATTCAGTCAGTTCGAGGTAGGCAGCGGGGTCGAGAAGACCGGAGGTGTCCACCCCGTCTGTCACCTCGATCTCGACAAACCAGGCTCGATCGTACGGGCTCTGATTGACCAATTCCGGCGCGTCCGCGAGAGTGGTGTTGACCGCCGTGATCTGACCTGAAAACGGGGCGTACACCTCCCCCACCGACTTGGTGCTCTCCACCTCGACCAGGATGTCGTCCTTGCTCACCGTGGCGCCAACCTCGGGCAACTCCACAAAGACCACATCCCCAAGCTGGTCCTGGGCGTAGTCGGTGATCCCGATCCGCACGGTGGAATCTGTGACACGCCGAATCCACTCGTGCTCTTCTGTGTAGAGAAGATCATCGGGTACCAGCATCAAACCTCCTCGGGGCCGGTGGGCGACTTTAACTCCACCAGACGCCGCAGGGTGTCGCCGATATACAGCACCGCAACGTACCAGTAGAGAATGAGGCCGACCACGGCCGCAAGCCATGCAGCGGGAAGAAGGAGCCATTCCATGAACCCCGCTGCGGCCACATAGAACCCGGGGATCGCCCCATAAAGGATGAAAGTCGCCAGCTTGCCTAGATAGCGAACCTCGATCGTTCCCCCGACTCTTACCGCAAGGTAGAGGGCGACCACCCCGACCAACAGCTCGCGGGTGATGAGCAGAACCCCGATCGGCACCGGGACCACCCCGACGATCAACCCTCCCACGACCGCGGAGGCGATCATCAACCGGTCGGCCACCGGGTCGAGAACCTTGCCCAGTTTGGAGGACTGATTGAGACGGCGTGCCAGATAGCCGTCGATCCAGTCGGTCCATCCGATGATGAAGATGAGCCACCCCGCGAGTGCGATGTTGTCCTCTACGAGAAGGACCCACCAGAAAAGGCCCACTCCCAGGAGACGGGTGAAAGTCACCAGGTTGGGGATGGTGAGGACTCGATTGGCAGCAACGGCCTCGGTCACCGAGTCAGGCTAACCCCGCGGTATGGCTTCACAGAAGGGGGTTCAGATCGGTGAGACCGCCAAGCCGTCCTTGAATCCCGCCCAGGGCGCCCCGGATTCCGAAGTCGACTCGATCCGAGCGATAGGCCTCGACTATCTCGGGGTGATAGAGGACTAGGTAGGGCAGATCCTGGGCCAGGATCCGCTCCATGCGCCACAGAGAGCCCTTGGCCTGCACCAGGTCGCTCGCCTGCTCGAATTGTGCGAGCTCGGCGGCGAACTCGACATCCGAATACCCGGTGGAGTTGGCCGGTGCATCGGGAGCGAAGAACCACCGGTAGTAAGCGGGAAGAGACGGGTTGCCGAGTGTCCATCCGAGCAGATACATGTCGTAGTGACGGGCACCGTCCTCGCCGGCGTTGAATGCCAGATCGACCACGGTGTCGAAGTCGGTCACCACTGATCGCACGTCGAATCCGAGGGTCTCGAGCGTCTTCTCGATCTCCCCGGCGTATTGGGGCCGAACCGGGTCGTACTCCTCTCCGGGAGTGAGAATGGTCAGTGGGGCGGGAGGGAGGCCGGAGATGGTCAACCCGGTACCGGCGACGAGCTGACCATCCTTCACCGACGGCTCCTGTGCCCACTGGTAACCCGCCGAGCGCAAGGGGTCGAGAGCCGCGACGAGTCTGGATTCGAGCGTCCCACCGAACCCGGATGCGATCTCGGTTGCCACCGATTCGTCGAACCACGTGTCGTTCGAGGGCGACATCATGGTGAACGCCGGGTCCGAGTCGGGGACGAAACGAGCCGCGGTCTGTTCCCTGTCGAGGAGGAGCGCAAGCGCCTTGCGGAAATAGTCTGAGGACATCGGCTCGCGCTTCAGGTTGAAGCCCAGGTAGCGAACCGCGTTGGCAGGGCTCTCGTCGATGGCAACGCCCTCCACGCCCTCCAGGGATGACGCACTCGCCCGGGAGAGACCGGTTGGGCTGAGGATGGTGTCGATGGCCCCCGCCGACAAGGCGGCCACCGCCGCGGCCTCGTCCGAGTAGATGCGGTACCGCACCCGATCGGCTGCCGTGCCCGGGTAGCCGGGGTTGGCCACTGCCACGATCTCCGATTCCCCGATCTCGCTGAGGGCGAGAGGACCGCCCGACACATCGGGCTCACCACTCATCGCATAAAGAGCGCCGGCCGACCCCACGGTTTGGAGCAGAGGCTCCCAGACGTGGGAGGGCATGATGGGGGCAAGCCCGACACCGTAGGGCCATACCCTGAGGCTCGGGCGCCCGGTGAAGTCGATCTGGAGCCGGGACGGTGACAGGGCGACGATCGCTTTGACCTCAGGTGGGAACACCTCGGCCCATCCCCCCTGGAGTCCGAGACGTCTCACCGCATCGAATGTGAACGCGAGGTCCTGAGCGGTGATGTCGACACCGTCGCTCCAGGCCAGATCGGAGCTCAAATCCACCTCCACGATCCACTCGCCGTCCTCTGCGGCAACGGGCACGGTCTCATTGGCCGCCAATTCGGTGACCAGCGAGGTCTGGTCGGATGTGAGGGCGAAGAGGGCGGGCTTGGTGGGGCCAAGGACATAGGCGTTCCATGCCGTCGGCTGGTCACCTATGTAGGCCCAGAAGTTGTCTGTGGTCAATCCGGAGAGCAACCCGACCCGATACTCGAATTCCTGACGGGCGGTCGTCGCCGGAGAGTCATCGGCGCCGGCCATAGTGCCGAGCGGAGCCTGGATCTCCAGAGAGGAGGGATCGCTGTTGCCGAATTGGGCGGCGGCGGCGATTGCGATCCCCGCAAGGATCACGGTCGCAGCGATGGCTCTCAGTGTCTTGCTCGACATGGATCGACCTCCCGACATGAAGAATCGGCAGGCCGGAGTGGAGCCTTAACCCTGATGTCGACCCTCGGGAACCGGTTAGCATCGAAGTTTCCGGGCTGTGGCGCAGTTTGGTAGCGCACTTGGCTGGGGGCCAAGGGGTCGTGGGTTCAAATCCCGCCAGCCCGACCAAGATTGGTGTCAGGTCCACGTCACCGTCCCTCGACTACCGAAGCCAGACGATCGACCAGCGCCTCGGCGGTGACCCCGCCCGGTGTCACTGAGAACACATCGACCACCTGGCTGCCACGGGTGGTGACTTTTGCGATCGAGATCCCCACTCCCGCATCGGTCAGTTCCCTGGCCAGGTCGTGGAGCAGGCCAACCCGGTCCGGCCCCCTCACGGTGACCTTCCACCATCGGTCCTGGACTTCGATACTCACCCTCGATTCGACAGTAGGTGTCGGGTAGGCGGAAGCCTTCGCCGCGAGACTCGCCTTTACGTCGAGGTCTCCAGCGAGCGCTCGTGTGAGATCCTGCTCGAGTTGCCCCCAGTCGGCGGGAACGATCCGAAGCGACCCCAGGGCGTCTTCGACCCGGAAGGTGTCTAGGGCCACGCCGTCCGATCGGGTGGCGATCCTTGCCTCCAACACGTTCAGGCCATGAAGCGAGAAGACACCAGCGACCGTTGCCAACAGGCCGGGGCGATCCCGGGCGACGACCACCACCGTCGGGATGCTCGCGTCACCCAAGACTCGGACCCGGGTCTCGTTTTCCAAAGGGGGCGGGGTGGTCAGCTCCAGATGAACACGTGACATGTCCAACCCGAAGCGCTGCAGGTATCCGGGCTGCATCGAAGCGACATGTAGGGCCAGGGCAGGCTCCAGACCGGCATCGACTTCCTCGACGGAACCGCCCTCCATCTCGATCGCCACTCGTCCCACCAGGTTCCGAACCAGGGACTCGGTCCAGTCGGACCACACCGACGGTCCGGTAGCCCGGGCATCGGCCACCGTGAGAACCGCCAGAATCGACAGGAGCTCGGAATCGTCGATCCGCTTCGCCGCGGATGTGATGACACCCGGGTCGTCGAGATCCTGCCGTGTCGCGACCGTGGGCAGCAACAGGTGGAGCTCGACAGCTCTGGCCACCAGGTCCACCGTCCGGTTCCCGTATCCGATACGGGTCAAGAGGTCGCGTGCCAGCGTGGCACCGATCGCGGAGTGGTCTCCGGAGCGGCCCTTGCCGATGTCGTGCAGCCAAGCGGCGAGCAGCAACTCGTCCAACGACCCGAGCTCATCGGCACGCTCGACACACCAGTCGCTGGCACCACCGGTCAATCGAACCACCTCGTCGACCGTGCGCCAGAGATGGGAGTCGACAGGATGGCTGTGAAATGGAGCTGATTGCGGCAGAGAATTGACTGCCTCCAACTCGGGCAATGCCACCCGCCCCCATCCCTCGACCTGACGATAGGCCTCCCAGCCTCCCCGGCCCGCCCTCAGCAGCTCGACCAAGGCAGCACGATCGTCGAAGGCCCACCCCACTCCGGGCCGCGGCGTCGCGACGTCGGGAAGGGGACCCGGACGATCCATGTTCTTCACCAAAGATGGGAGCGGCGTGATCGCGGTGGCGTTCTGCCCTTGTCTTCGGAGCCGGACGGCGGAGACCAACTGACGCCCGGCCCGGGCAACCGGGTCGTGACTCTTGAGCTGACCCTGGGGCCATCTCATTATCATCCGGTCGTCGACCCGACGCGCTGCTCGGTAGAGCTCGGCACAAACGGTGTCGGCATCGCCTCCAATCCAGGCAGCGACCGTCCCACGGAGATCGACAGCGAAACGCTCCACTCCCTTCCCCTGGGTGGCGTGAAGGGCGTTGCGAGCCGCGAGGAGGGTATGGCGCTCCTCATCGACCGGCTCGACGCTGGGCGAGTCGCCGATCAGCTCCTCCCGCCTTCGGATCCAATCGAGTCGGTGCACCGAGCGAAGGCCGCCTCGTCCTGACTTGACATCCATTTCCTGGAGGAAGAATGGCTCGCGCTCACGAAGTTCGCGCTCCTCGGCGCCGAGAAGCTCGGGGAGCGCTCGCTGCCGGCGAAGCTGGAGAGCCAATTGCCGCTCGAGCTGGTCGATCGTCTCGGGTTCGCCAAGGACGAGGCGGGCGGTCAACAAGGAGCAGAGTGTCTCCAGGTTGTCGGCGGCCCCCGCCACTGCCTCCTTGACCGAGCGCACCGAGTGCCCGACCTTCATCCCGGTGTCCCAGAGCGGGTAGAACATTTGCCGCACCGTCGCCGGTGACGGGCGCCCCAGGATCATGACGTCGATGTCGGAGTGAAGGCACATCTCGGAGCGGCCGTAGCCCCCGGTGGCCACCACGGCGCACCCCGAAATGTCAAGTCCGGTCGCGATCTCGACCACCAGAGAGTCAACGGCCTGCGTCAGCAGGGTCGGCAACTGGCCTGGATCGCCGGGAGCCCTTGGGCCGGACCATGAGGCCCTCAGCTCCCGAAGGCGATCCGCAGCCGTCACAAAGCGTCGGCCCCCCGCTCACCGGTCCTTATCCGGACGACTTCCTCGACCTCCAGCACGAGGATCTTGCCGTCGCCGATGTCACCGGTTCTCGCCGCGGCTTCGATCGCCTCCACCACTCTCGGGGCGACCGCGTCATCGACGGCCACCTCGATCCGTGTCTTGGGTACGAACTCGACCTGATACTCGGCCCCCCGGTAGACCTCGGTCTGGCCGGCTTGGCGGCCAAACCCGCGCACTTCTCCCACCGACATCCCGGTCACACCAATGGATCTGAGGCCCTCCTTGACCTCATCCAGCTTGAACGGCTTGATATAGGCGACGATCAGCTTCATTCTTCTCTCCTCAATCCGTTAGAACGTAGGCTCGCTCTTCATGTAGGGCGATATCGAGCCCATCGATCTCGGCCCTCTCCTCGACCCGGAGACCGGTGATGGCCTTGGTCAGGCGGGCCAAGAGGTATGACGCCACGAAGCCATACACCAACACCCCACCGAGGGCGATCACCTGCTTGAGGAACAAGTCGGCTGAGCCAAAGAGGAGGCCATCGGACCCCACAGCCTCGTTGACTGCCGTGGAGGCGAACACGCCCAGGAGCAACGAGCCGACGATGCCTCCCACAAGGTGGATTCCCACCACGTCGAGTGAGTCGTCGTAATTGAACCGGAACTTCAGGCTGACCGCCCAGAAGCAGACCACACCAGCTATCACGCCGATGGCGATCGACGCCAGAGGGCTGACGAATCCGGCACACGGGGTGATGGCGACCAGGCCGGCTACTGCACCCGACGCTGCCCCCAACGTCGTCGGCTTTCCGGTCTTCCACCATTCGGCCACCACCCATCCCATAGCCGCGACCGAAGCCGCGATCTGGGTGGTCGTGAAGGCTGTGATGGCGTTGGCGTCGGCGGCGAGAGCGGAGCCGGCGTTGAAGCCGAACCATCCGAACCACAGGATCCCGGTTCCCAGGAGGGTCAGGGGCAGGGAGTGGGGTCGCATCGCCTCCTCACGGAATCCCTTCCGCGGCCCGAGGACGAACACCAGGGCGAGCGCGGCGATACCCGCGTTCACATGCACCACCAGGCCGCCTGCGAAGTCCCTGGCTCCAGCCACGAATAGCCAGCCGTCGGCGGCGAACGCCCAATGCGCCACCACCGGGTAGACGAGTATCGACCATAGGGTCACGAACAGGATCCACGCCGAGAACTTCATGCGCTCGGCGACCGCTCCCGCGATGAGAGCTGGGGTGATGATGGCAAACATCATCTGGAACACGGCAAAGAGCATGGCATCGCCGCTCAACCCCTCGAATCCGAGGTAGTCCAGGCCGCCGAGCACTCCCCCGCCCATATCCCCACCGAACGCCAGCGTGTAGCCAACCACTACCCAGATCACCGTGACGATCGAGATCGTGAAGAAGTTGTTCATGAGCATGGAAAGGACGTTCTTGGAACGCACCATGCCGCCGTAGAACAACGCGAGTCCCGGAGTCATGAACAAGACCATTGCGCTCGACGCGAGCAGCCAGGCAATTGAGCCCGGATCCATCGGTACCTCCTCGAAGTATGCGGGGGCGATGTTGGGCAAGGTCTTGTTTCTGTGGTGTTTCCGGTTAATGACAATCTCGTGATGGAGCGCCGTCAGTGGCCGGATCACACACCGAGCCCAGCGGAGAGGTCTGGAGCTAGCCGATGCGGTCGATTAGCCAGAGAACGCCCTGAACCAGCCGCCACCCGAGGTAGATCACAATCGCCGCCATCATCAGCTTGAAGCTGAGCGGTGTCTTGAGCTCCTCCCGCTCCGGAGGTTGTGGCTCGCTCATCGTCTCTCACCCATCCGGGACACGATATGGATCGGGGTGCCCGTGAAGTCTGCCTCCTGGCGGATCCGGTTCTCGAGGAACCTCAGGTAGTCATCACCGAGTTCGCCACCCGAGAGAAAAACCACGAAGGTGGGAGGCGCCGTTCCCGCCTGGACGACGTAGTGGATCTTGGGTCGTCGGCCCTTTCGCACCGGGGGCGGGTGAGCATCGGTCCATTCCCTGACTACCCGGTTGAGCTGCCCGGTTGGGATGCGAGTGCTCCTGGAGTGGAGAACCGCCTCTATGACCTCGGGCAAACGACCAACTCGTGACCCGGTGGTCGCCGAGATCCGCAACACCGGTGCCCAGTCCACGAACCCGAACCGATCGGGGAGCGATCGCTCCGTGATCTCACGTTGCTCCTCGTCGATTGCGTCCCATTTGTTGAGGAGGATGGCCAGGCCTGCTCCGGCATCCACGACCTCGCGGGCGATCCTTTGGTCCTGATGGGTCACACCGTCCTCGGCATCCACCACAAGCAGGGCAACATCTGCCTCGGCCAGGGCCTCTCGCGCCCTCAGCACGGAATAGAAGTCGGCATCCTCGGTGATCTGTGGCTTGCGGCGGATACCGGCGGTGTCGACCAGTCGGTAAGGCTTGCCGCCGAGATCGACATCGGTGTCGATCGGATCCCGCGTGGTGCCCGGGATCTCGGACACAATCACCCGCTCCTCCCCTGCCAGGCGATTGAGAAGGGTGGACTTGCCCACGTTGGGCCTACCCACGATGGCGATGCGAGGAATCTCGTCACGTTCCTGCTCCACGCCGGCCGGGGGCAGGGCGCTGACCACCAGATCCAACAGATCTCCAACGCCACGGCCGTGATAGGCGCTGATCGCGTTGGGCTCACCGAGGCCGAGCCTCCAGAACCGGTCGACGTCGGCCTCGAGCCCGGCATCGTCGATCTTGTTGGCGGCGAGGATCACCGGCACTCTGGAGGCACGAAGAACCGAGATGACACCGGTGTCGTCATCGGTCAGGTCGGCGGTGCCGTCGACGACGAGGATCACCACATCGGCACCGGTCACCGCGGCTTCCGCCTGTTCCTTGATGGACTGGTTGATCCCACCTACCGGCTTGATCTCCCAACCCCCGGTGTCCACCATCAAGAACTGGCGTCCGGTCCAATCCGCCTCGAACTCACGACGATCCCGGGTCACCCCCGGGGATTCCTCGACCACCGCCAAACGAGACCCGATCACCCGGTTGACCAGCGTCGACTTGCCCACATTGGGGCGGCCGACGATGGCGACTACGGGCAGGGTGCTCACCTCAGCGTGCTTCCGGAGGCTGGCATTCTGGCCCGACGCCGGCCGTCAGTTACTGACCAGGTTGAGGGCCTCGGTGGCGGTCCATTCCCGATCCCGTTCCAGCCAACCTTCCTGTGCGGGTTGGCGCGCGGTCACCCCTGCCTCCACCAGGCTCTGCAGGGTCGACACGAAGGCCCGCAGCTGGGGCGGGAGCGGGAAGTACTCCTGCTCCTCCGTCGAGGACCACAGCTCGAACCCTGCGGTCGGCGCCAGGCGCTCGATGACCTCCTGGACCAGGTGATCGGGCGCCGAGGCACCCGCGGTGAGACCCACCGTGGCCGCGCCTTCCAGCCATTCGCCCTCGATGTCAGCTGCGGAGTCGATCCGATGAGCCGCTACCCCTTTCTCCCGGGCCACCCTGACCAGGGCCTGGGTGTTTGACGAGTTGGGGGACCCCACCACGAGAATCAGGTCGCAAGATTCGGTGAGTTGGTTTACGGCGTCCTGGCGGTTGGTGGTTGCGTAGCAAAGGTCGGACTTGCGTGCCGTGTGCAGCTCGGGAAACCGTTGCCTGGCGTCATCCATGACCGCCATCCACTCGTGCACGCCCAGGGTGGTCTGGGCGAGTAGCGCCACCTTCGCCGGGTCAGCGGGTTGGTATTGGCCCAGACCGGTCTCGGGCTCGACCAAAGTGATCGCGCCCGGAGCCTCGGCCACGGTGCCCACGGCCTCATCGTGGCCGGTATGGCCGACGTAGATGATCTCATAGCCGTCCTTGGCCATGCGCTTCACCTCATGATGGACCTTGGTAACCAGCGGACAGACGGCATCGATCACCACCGCCGCCCGATCGGCGGCACCCTCGACCACGTCCGGCGCGGAGCCGTGGGCCGAGAGCATGATCGGTGCTCCCAATGGCACCTGTCCGATGTCGTCGACAAACACCACCCCCACCCCTTCGAAGGCACGAACCACCCATTCGTTGTGGACGATCTCGTGATAGCAGTAGACCGGACCGTCGAAGATGCGCGTCATCCAGGTGAGCGCCTTGATCGCCATGTCGACACCCGCGCAGAAACCCCTCGGCTCGGCGAGCAGCACCCTTTCCACCGTCATGCCGGTCATGGTAGGTGGACGCCAAAACTCAGGAAGTTCGGTCCCGCACCAACTGCACCACCCGGTCCACCACCTCGTCGAACCTCAAATCCGAGGTATCGATGATCACGGCGTCCTCGGGAACGATGAGTGGAGAGGCGGCCCTCGTCGAGTCGAAATGATCTCGTCGACCCAGGTGCTCCATCACTGAGTGCGGGTCCTCGCCTGTCTCGACCGCCCTGCGGTTGGCGCGCACCTCGGGTCGGGCGTCGAGAAAGACCTTCAAGGTGGCGTTGGGGAACACCACCGAGCCAATGTCCCGACCCTCGACGACTGCCCGCTCCCCATGCCGCTGCACCCACTCACGCTGGTGGGAGACCAGGATCCGCCGTACCTCGGAGTTCGCCGCAACCCGTGACACGGCAGCCGTCACTTCCGGGCCCCTGATCTCGGCTGAGACGTCGGCGCCATCGAGAGACATCACGCCGTCCTCCTGATCCAACCCGGCACCGCCCACCACACCGGCAACCGCCTCGGCATCGCCAGGGTCGACACCGGCTCTGATCACAGCCAGGGTCGCGGCCCGATAGAAGGCGCCGGTGTCCAGATGAGGGAGATTCACTTTCGATGCCACCGCCCGGCTGACCGTGCTCTTACCGGTTCCGCTCGGCCCGTCGACCGTGACGATGAGGTTGCTCACGACTTCGAGGTTATCTGTGACTCGAGGGAGAGGACCCCGGCCCCTGAGGGCGTCCGATTGGGGACTCGGACCATGGGGCATTGGGGCCGGGAATCCTCCGCACCGGCCAACCTAACGAACCCACTCCCTGTCATGCGTGCGAACCGACTTTCCCGTCAAAGGGCTTCGAGCATCTGCCAGAAGGCGGGCCAGGTCTTGTCGACCACAGCGGGCTCTTCGATCTCGATCCCGGGCTGGACCAGGCCCACGAGAGAAAAGGACATGGCAATCCGATGATCCCCGTAGGTATCGATCGTCGCCGGATGCAATACCCCGGGCACGATCACGAGACTGTCTCCCTCGACCCGCGCCTCGCCACCGACATTCCGCAATTGATCGGCGAGTGCCCGGAGCCGGTCGGATTCCTTGTGACGCAGCGAGGCAAGGCCGGTGAGGCGACTCTTGCCGTCGGCAAAGAGACAGGCCACCGCCACCGCGACCGCCCCATCGGGCATAGCGGAGAGATCGGCGTCGATCGCCTGAAGCCGGCCACCACCCGATTCGATGTCGGTCGAGTTCGGACCCAAGGTCACCACGCACCCCATCTCAGCCAGAACTCGGGTGATCTGGAGGTCGGGCTGTCGGGACGGTGCGCCCAGACCGCTGACAGTCAGTCTCCCACCCCGGATCGCGGTCGCCACCAAGGGGTAGACGGCCGCGGAGGCATCGGGCTCGACTGCGAAATCGATGGCCCGGTACCCGGTGGGTTCAATCAGGAACTGTTGGGCGCTGCGTTCGACTCGAGCGCCGAAACACGACATCACCTCGAGCGTGAGATCGAGGTACCCGGTTGACCCCTGGGGATCATCGAGCACGATCGTCAGCGGCTCTGCTGCCAGCGGCGCCACCAACAGCATGGCGGTGGCGAACTGAGTGGTTTCCGTGGTCGAAACCCGCACGGTCCCACCCCGAAGACTTCCAGATCCTTCGACCACGATCGGAAGACCACCACGATTGGCTCGAGCCCTCACCCCCAACGTGGCCAGCGCTTCGAGGAGCCCCGCCATCGGCCGTTGCGGCAGGCGTCCCCGTCCCACGATCTCAGTAGGCCCGGGGACGAGGGCCCCCAACGCGATCAGACATCGCGCAGTGAGACCCGACTCCCCGGCGTCGATCGCCACCGAAGTAGGGACGAGGGCGCCACCACTTCCCTCGACTCCCCAGCGGCCATCGGCTTCCTCGATTGTCACCCCGAGGGCATGTACGGCTCCCCGAGCGGCCCGGGTGTCGCCCGAGTCCAGGGGATTGCCGAGACGCGATGTCCCTTCGGCCAGGCTGGCGGCAAAGAGCGAGCGGATGGTCAACGATTTGGAGCCGGGCGGTCGGACCGAGGCTTCGATCGGTCCCTTCTTCACTCCGATTGACCGGCTGCTCACGCTTCGGCCTTGCCCGACGCCAGCAGCCGCCTGATTTCCTCGATGGAGAGCAGCCTCGACTCACCAGGCTGGAGCGACTGATCCGACAGCGGGCCGATGGCAGTCCTCACCAGCCGGATTACCTCGTGGCCGATGGCCTCGAACATCCGGCGTATCACCCGATTCCGCCCCTCGCCCAGGACCATCTCCACGATTGTCTCATTCTGGTGGCGGCTCACGATGTGCGCGGACAGGGCTCGTGCCGGACCGTCGCTGAGTTGGACTCCCGTGACGAGACGTCGAACCTCGGTTGCCGTTGGATGCCCTGCAACCACGGCAACGTACTTCTTGGTTATCCCGTATCTGGGGTGGGTCACCCGATTAGCCAGTTCTCCGTCGTTGGTGAGGAGGATCAAGCCCTCGGAATCCGAATCGAGACGCCCAACCGGGTAGAGACGATGAGTGCTGGGGGCGAGATCGACGACAACTGGCCTCCCCTGGGGATCCGAGGCGGTGCTGATGACACCTGGTGGCTTGTAGACCAGGTGGGTCTCCAGTTCGGGGTTGAGGGGGATGGGCACCCCGTCGATGGTCAAGAGCTGAGACGAGACATCCACCCGGTCGCCGAGGCCGATGGGATGACCATCGACGGCGACTCGTCCCGCGGCGATGGCCTCCTCCGCCGATCGACGTGACATGAGCCCGGAGTTGGCTATGGCCTTCTGGGCGCGGACCGGCTCCGCCACCATTCACGCATACCCGGGGCGAAGGGTCTCCTCGAGGGATTCGACGATCTCGGAGGGCGGGACATGGTCGGCGAGCGGCGGCAACTCGCTCAGCGAAGCAAGACCCAGCTTCTCGAGAAGGACATCGGTCGTCACATAGACGGCAGGATTCCCCGGCAGGTCGAGGCGCTCTTTCTCCTCGATCAACCCCAGACGCTCCAGGGTGCGCACCGCGGAGTCCGAGTCCACACCCCGTATCTCGGAGATCTGGCTCCGCGCCACCGGTTGGCGATAGGCGATCACCGATAGTGTCTCGATGGCAGCCGGCGAGAGTCTGCGCGCCGTGGCCGAGGTCGCGAACCGCTCCAGATACGGATAGGCGTCAGGGTGTGAATAGAGACGCCAACCTCCGGCCACGAAACGAAGGACGATGCCCGCGCCCCGCTCCTCCAGGTCCCGGCCAAACTCCTCGAGCAGTTCTTCGACCCTCTGCTTGGGGATCTCGAGGACCTCCGCCAGCTCCCCCACGGGCACCGGCGTTTCGGTGACGAAGAGAACCGCCTCCAGCGCAGCCGCCTCGTTCACGACACAGCCCATTCTGAGGTCAGGTCGATCCCGCCGATGTCGCGGTGCTCGACCCGGATCTCGCCCAGCCAATCCGCCTGCGAGATGGCAAGCAGGCCCCATCGGGCCAGCTCGAGCAGGGCCAGGAAATAGGCGGCCACTTCGACCGGGCGCCGGCAGTGCTCGGTGAGTTCGTCGAAACTCGCCATCGTCATCTCAGCGACCCTGCCTCGCAGCTCGCCGATGGCCGACTCCACGGAAGGGAGGTCGAGGTCGAGATGGTCGAGATCGGGCTCGGCATCCGCCCGACTGAACACCCGTTGCGCGATCGCGGCCAGATCCGGCGCGTCGAGGGGAAGCGCGAAGTCGGGTGGCGCGACCCGGATCCTCTGATCGACACCCGAGGTCCGGGGCACGTACCGGTTGGCATGCTGCATCCGGCGGAGAAGGACCGCACCCACATCCTTGAACGTCACACTGGCCAGCAGGCGTGATAGAAGGCGGTCACGCTCTTCAATCAGCGCCAGCTCCTCATCCATATCGAACTCGCCGCGACCCGGCAACAGCGACTGCGCCTTCAACTGGATGAGGGTGGCTGCGATCAGCGTGAACTCCGATGTGACCTCGATATCAATGCCCTTCATCTCCTCCAGAAACGACACGTACTCGGTGACCACCCCGGTGAGCCCGACCGCAGTCACCTCGAGCTGATGCTTTGAGATGAGCTGCAACAACAAATCCAGAGGGCCTTCGAACACGGTGGTCTTGACATGGAACGACATCAGGTGCGAGGCCAGGATATTCCTCGGTGGTTCCGGCTCCGGGTCTTTGGTGCCTTGTCGGCGCGTTGCAGCAGGTCCCAGGTGTCGATATCGATGGTCACCGGGCGGTGCTCGTGGTGATAGCGGGCGAAATCGACCACCAATGGCTCGGCGCCCATCAGCTCCAACTCGCTCGCGGCGATCACACCATGATCCCGATAGGCGCGGAGACGGCCCCGCAACGGGATCCGACACAGAATCAGCAGGGAGGCCACGACCCGGCCGATCACGCCGAGCCGTGCGTGGCGCTTTCCCACGTCGTGAAGGAGCCCGGCCCTGATCGTGGCCCGGTCGGCCACCCCCGAGGCAATCACAACCGAGGCCGCGGTGAAGCCGTGACGCTGGTCGGCATTCGACTGGGCAAAGAAGGTCGCGCGCTCACGTTCGTCGAGCCAATTGGAGACTGCAGACCGCTCGGAGGCGATCAGGGGCCGAGCCCGAAGTACGTCGAAGAAACGTCCGATCAGATGGCTCAGAGAGCCCGGCACTCGATCAGCCTGCGACCTTGGTCTTGCAATTGACGCACAGAACCGACTCGGGGCGGAAATCGAGACGGGCCGGGTCGATCTCGTTGCCACAGTTGTCACAGATCCCGTAAGTGCCCGCCTCGATGTGAGCCAGCGCCCTGTCGACATTGTCGAGCTGGCTCTTCAGAGAGTCGACGAGACCCAAGACCTCGGTCCGCTCCGCAGTGACCGCAGCCGCGTCGGCGAAGCTCCCCCCGAAGTCGATATCCGATCGCAAGTCCCCGGTTTCGGCAGCACCAAGCTCATCCAACTGGTGGACGAGATGAGTGCGCTCCTCTCGAAGCGCCTTCTTCGCCTTGGCGATGTCGAAGGACATCAACGGCTCCTTGGGTGTGCCTGGACGTAGACCTCCACGAGATGGGTGGCACTGACCTTCGTGTAGATCTGGGTGGTGCTAATCGTAGCGTGGCCCAGGATTTCTTGTACGGTCCTGAGATCGGCGCCGGACTCCACCATGTGGGTGGCAGCGGAATGGCGGAGCACGTGTGGCGACACCTTTTGGGGCTCGATGCCGGCCCGGGATGCATTAGCTCGGACCACATCGAAGGCACCCTGCCGGGTCAGCCGACGACCCCTCATGTTGAGAAAGAGCGGATCACCGCGCTGGCCCCGAGCGAACAGCCTCAGACGATCCGGTAGCCAACGTCCGATGGCGATGACCGCCTTGCTCCCCAACGGCACCAATCTCTGTTTCGACCCCTTGCCGGTGACCAGGGCCACACGGTCCTCGAGGTCGACCTTTCCCAGGTCGATTCCCACCGTTTCGGAGACCCGGGCTCCGGTGGCGTAGAGGAACTCGAGAAGCGCCGAATCGCGCCGGCCCTGCGCAGTCGACAAATCCGGGGCTTCGATCAGGCGGAATGTCTCATCGATAGTCAGCGCCTTGGGAAAAGGATCGGGACGACGCGGCGAATCCACGAGAAGGGTTGGATCCGCTCGGCGCATCCCCTCGACAACCAAAAAGCGGTGGAGTCCACGCACCGCCGCGATCTTGCGACTCACGGTCGACATCGCCAGATCCCGGGCGTGAAGATGACTCACGAATCCCTCCACCAACTCCTGGTCGGGTTCCCGCCCCTCGAGAAAGGCCGAATACTGATCGAGGTCCCGGCGATAGGCACTGATCGTGTTCAGGGCCAGACCGCGCTCGACACGAAGGGCTACCAGGTACTCCTCGACGCAGGCAGGGAAACTCGGCGAGCCCGGGCTCACCTCGAGGCGAGCGCCTCGACGGGTGAGACGTGGGCGACGCCCAGGCTCTCGGCCACGGCCGGATGGCAAACGACGTCTCCAACCACATTCACCCCCGCCAGAAGTTCAGGGTGGGCGGCTATAGCCTTTTCGACCCCCTTGGTAGCCAGGCTCACCGCATAGCGGATGGTGGCGTTCGTCAGGGCATAGGTGGAGGTGTGGGGCACCGCTCCGGGGATGTTCCCCACCGCATAGTGGACCACGTCGTGGACCTGATAGACCGGGTCGGTGTGGGTGGTCTCCCGCGAGGTCTCGAAGCATCCACCCTGATCAATGGCCACGTCGACGAGGACCGCCCCCTTCTTCATCCTGCGGACCATGTCCTCGGTGACCAGCTTGGGAGCTGAGGCTCCCGGCACCAGTACGGTCCCGATGACCAGGTCGGCGTCCAGGACCTGTTCTTCGAGGGTGAGCTTGTTGGAATGAAGGGTCAGCACCCTCCCCTGATGTAATGAGTCGAGCCACCGGAGCTTGTCGATGTCGGTGTCGAGCACCACGACGTCGGCCTGCATGCCGATGGCGATGAGCGCGGCATTCGATCCCGCCATCCCGCCGCCGATCACCACGACCTTGCCCCGGCGAACCCCGGTGACACCACCAAGCAGCACACCGCGCCCGCCCTGGGTCCGTTCCAGGAAGTAGGCGCCGACCTGGGTGGCCATTCGTCCCGCGATCTCTGACATGGGGGCGAGCAGTGGCAGCGACCGGTCGGGCAACTGCACTGTTTCGTAGGCGATGGCTATGACATCCCGGTTCTGGAGACCGGCAGCCAGGTCCGGGTAGGCAGCCAGATGGAGGTAGGTGAACAGGATCTGACCCGGCCGGAACATCTCGATCTCGACCGGCTGGGGCTCCTTGACTTTGAGGATCATCTCGGCTCCGCCGAACACCTCCGCGGCGGTGGGCACGATGGTCGCTCCCTGGGTCGAAAACTCCTCGTCGTGGATGCTCGAGCCCTCGCCGGCACCCTTCTCGATGAGCACCTCGTGGCCCCGATCGGTCAACTCACGCACCCCTACAGGCGTGATCGCCACCCGGTGCTCGTCGGTTTTGATCTCTCGGGGCACGCCGACGATCAAGGTTCGTTTCTCCTGTGAGTCTTCACTCGATCAGGCTATACGGCGGGAATGTTCACTGCCTCAATCGGCCGTGAGGTCGATGGTCTCCAACGCCGGTCGCTCGGCGGCGCGTCGCAAACGGGCCGCGGCCTCGATCAGACCCGAGAACAGAGGGTGGGGCCGATCCGGTCTCGACCGCAATTCGGGGTGAGCCTGGGTCCCGATGAAGAACGGATGATCGACCAGTTCGACGTACTCGACGAGGTTGTCGTCCGGTGAGAGCCCGGAGAGTCGCATCCCGGCGGCCTCCAGGTCCTTCCGATACTTGTTGTTGACTTCCCACCTATGACGATGGCGCTCGTAGACGAGCTCACTCCCATAGAGGGCCCTCACCTTGGACCCTTCGGCCAGCTTGGCCGCATAGAGACCGAGACGCATCGTCCCACCCATCTCCTCGACGTCCTCCTGGCTCGCCATGAGGTCGATGACGGGGTGCGGGGTCGACGGATCGAATTCCGAGCTGTTGGCATCAGAGAGGCCCAGCACGTTGCGGGCAAACTCGATCACCGCGCACTGCAGGCCGAGGCACAAACCGAGCAAGGGCACCCCGTTCTCGCGGGCATACCTGATCGCCTGAATCTTGCCCTCGACGCCCCGGTACCCGAATCCACCGGGGATGACGATCCCGTCCAGGCCCTCGAGATATGAATCGGCGAGAAGACCCGTCAGTTCGTCGCTGGGCACCCAACGGAGGTCGAGGCGGAGACCATGGTCGGCGGCTCCGTGCTTCAGCGCCTCCACCACCGAGAGATAGGCGTCGGGCAGGTCGACGTATTTGCCCACGATCCCGATCGTCACCGATTCGGTGGCAGCCAGCGCCTTTTGCACCATCGCCCTCCACGCATCCAGGGCCGGGGGTCCGGTGACCAGGCCAAGACGGTCACAAATCACGTTGTCGAGACCGCCCTCGTGAAGGACCAGGGGAACCTCGTAGATGTCGGCGACGTCCGGTGCCGCGATGACAGCCCTGGGCTCGACGTCGCAGAAGAGACTGATCTTCTTGCGCACCGCTTCGTCGATCGCACGGTCGGACCTGACGATGATGACGTCGGGGTGGATGCCCTTGCTGCGCAACTCGGCGACGGAGTGCTGGGTCGGTTTGGTCTTCAATTCCTCGGACGTGGCGATGTAGGGAACGAGGGTCACGTGAACGAAGACGACGTTCTCCCGCCCCACTTCGTTTCCGTACTGGCGGATGGCCTCCAGGAAGGGGAGGCTTTCGATGTCGCCAACGGTTCCCCCCACTTCGGTGATGACCACATCGACGTCCTGCTCGCCGACCCGGCGAATCCGATCCTTGATCTCGTTGGTGATGTGGGGGATGACCTGAACGGTGTCTCCCAAATAGTCGCCCCGCCGTTCCTTCTGGATGACCGAGAGGTAGACCGAGCCCGAGGTGACATTGGAGGTGCGCTTCAGGTTCTCACCGGTAAATCGCTCGTAGTGGCCTAGATCGAGATCGGTCTCTCCCCCATCGTCGGTGACGAACACCTCACCATGTTGGAACGGGTTCATCGTGCCCGGGTCGACGTTGATGTAGGGGTCGAGTTTCTGGTTCACCACCCTCAACCCACGAGACTTGAGGAGGCGGCCGAGGGAAGAGGCAGCGATCCCCTTGCCGAGACTCGAGACCACGCCACCCGTGACGAATACGTACTTGGTGGGAACCGGAACGGGGGCCTCGGAGCCGGGCTGGCTCTCTGGTGTGAAAAGGGGCCCGTCCATGACGGGATTTCAATGTAGCACGGGTCCCGGCTCTCACCCAAGACTTCATCCTTGGAGAGCCAACTCCAACAACTCGGACGCCGCCTCTTTGCCTCGAACGCTTTCGGGAAGCCCCGCGAGCATCCGGGACAGTTCCTCCAACCTGCCCTCGCCGTCGACTCTCACCACTTCGGCCCTCTCGCCGTCCCGTCTCACGACGTAGTGGCAGTCGGCGTGGGCGGCTACCTGTGGCAGGTGGGTGACACACAGAACCTGGCCGACTTGTCCCAATTCGGCGAGCTTGCGCCCCATGGCGAGCGCGGTCACACCACCGACCCCGGCGTCCACCTCGTCGAAGACGAGCGTTTCTGCAGCCTCCGCCCGGGTAGCAAGTCGTAAGGCAAGGATCAGGCGTGACAGTTCCCCGCCTGATGCAACGTCCTGGATTGCTCCGCCCTCGAGCCGGTCGTCCGAGGAGAATCGAAGCTCGACGCGGTCGCCGCCGGTGGAGCCGGCCTGGACCTCCTCCAGGGTGAACACCAGAGACGCGGTTGGCATCCCCAACGCCCGAAGGTGGCCGCCAGCCTCCTCCTGGATGCCGGCGACGGTGCGGTGCCGGGCGGCGCGCAGCTCGGAACTGGCGATGAGAAGTCTCTCATAGGCCCGCGCCACCTCGGCGTCGATGACAGTGGAGCGTTCGAGCAGGGCCCCGAGCTCATCGGCTCTGGCGCGAGCTCCGGCTCCGAATTCGATGACGTCTGCGATCGTCTTGCCGTACTTTCGTTTGAGGTCTCCCAGAGCGGTGAGACGCTCCTCGACCTCAGCCAGGCTCGCGGGGTCCTCCCGAGCTTCTTCAGCGGAGTCACGGACGGAACGGAGCATCTCGACGACTTGCTCCGCGACACCCTCCCAGCCTGCCGCCGTCGCCGCGAGACTTGGATCCATGTCGGCGATCTTCCGCAGGGAGGACACCACCTCGCCGGAAAGATCGGCCATGAGCTCCGCCTGCTCGACTGCGAAGCTGAGATTGATTTGGATCGCCTCGGCGTTGCGGAGTCTCGACGCCAGGTTCTCAGCAGTCTCGTCGTCACCGGGTTGGAGACCGGCACTTTCGATCTCCCGCGCCTGATAGGCCACCAGGTCGAGCTCACGTTCGAGGGCCATGAGGTCGCCACCGAGGCTCTTCTGATCGTCGAGGATTGCCCGATATGCCCTCCAACTCGTCTGATAGACCGACTTAGCCGCCAGGCCGTCCTCGTCGAGGACCTTGTCGACCAACTCCAGTACCGCAGCCGGGCGACGCAGGCGCAACTGGTCGTGCTGGCCGACTATCTCGACCAGCTTGCCGACTCGTGCCTCGAGCGCTCCTGCCGAGACCAGGGAGCCCTCCAGGTAGGCCCTGCTCCTCCCGTCACGAGGCACGACCCGGCTCACGCCCAGCTCTTCCCACCCGTCGTCGAAGAGGCCGTCCGCCTGGGTCTCAGCGGCGAATGGCCCCACAGCATCGGGGCGAGGCTTGTCCCCGGTCAGCAGCCGCAGCGCTCCGAGGAGAAGCGTCTTGCCGGCGCCGGTCTCGCCGGTGATGACGGTGAAGGTCGGCTCGGGATCGATCTCGGCGTCTCCCAGCACTCCCAGATTGCGAACACGAAGGTGCTTCAACATCAACGAAGCCCGAACTTCTCCGTCAGCAGGGAAGGAAAGGACCGTTCACCGAAGGTGACGAATCGAGCGGGAGACGAGCCTCTTGTGACCAGAACCCGGTCGCCTAGGGCCAGATTTCCCAGGCTGTTCTTGTCGACTGAGACCTTGACCGGCCGGTCTGTCACCACGGTGACCTCGATCCGCCTCGAGGCGGGAACGACCAATGGCCGGTCGAACAGCGAGTGGGCAGCAACCGGTGACAACACCATGGCATCGAGGTCGGGGTCGACCAAGGGCCCGCCCGCCGAGAACGAGTATGCCGTGGACCCCGTCGGTGTCGACACGATGAGGCCGTCGGCGCGATAGGTCAGGAATCGGGAGCCATCGATGGTCACATCCAGGTCGATGAGACGCTGACTGTCGACTTTCTCGACGACCACATCGTTGACCCCGGTGGCCGTCCTCCCGTTCACAGTGGCGTCAATGGTCATCCGCTCGTGCAGCTGGTAGTCCCCGGTCAGCAGGCGCTGGACGACTGTTTCAACCTGGTCGGGCTCGGCTTCGGTGAGAAAGCCGACGGTCCCGAGGTTGAACCCCAGAACTGGCACGTCCGATCTGAGGGCGAGCTGAACCGCCGCCAGCATGGTCCCGTCCCCGCCTACCGCGAGCACCATGTCGGGCTCGTCGGCGTCAACTACCTCGCCGCCACTGGAGACGATGATGCCTTTGAGGACTTCGGCGAACTCGAGTGCCCTCTCACGACCCTGACGCACCTCCAGGGCAAACCTCAACCCGGTACCTCCATCTTCAGGGTCTCATCCCCTTTGCGAAGCCAGAGTAGGTACTCGGCGTTCCCGTCCCCGCCATCGATAGGAGATCGAACGAGGCCCCGCGCTCCGAGGCCCGTGCTCGTCAGGCAATCGACCGTGTTAACCACGGCCCGGGCGCGAGTGGCTGGGTCACGCACTATCCCTCCGTGACCCAGCCCAGCCCGCCCCACCTCGAACTGTGGCTTGATCAGGACCACCAGATCGGCGCTCTCCGCGGCCAAGGCGGAAAGCGATCCGGCGACGACACACAGGGAGATGAACGAGAGGTCGACGACCACGACCGGGAACGGCCCGTCGAGCTCCTCCACGGAGGCGGTTCGGATATTGGTCCTCTCGATCGACACCACGCGCGGGTCGACACGGAGCCTCTCATGAAGCTGGCCGCGGCCCACGTCCAGGGCCGTGACTTGGGCTGCCCCCGCCTCGAGTGCCACCTCCGTGAACCCACCCGTTGACGCGCCGACGTCGAGCACCCGCTTGCCCTTCAGATCGATGGGGAAGGCCTGAAGCGCGGCGAGGAGCTTTTCTGCCCCGCGGGATACCCAGCGCCGCTGGCCCCCGATCACCCGGATCACGGTCTCGGTGGCGACCATCGAAGATGGCCTGGCCGCGTCCCCACCCACGATGACCACCTGGCTGGTGATGATCAAACGTTTCGCCTGGGCGCGACTCGAAGCAAGCCCGCGCCGCACCAGTTCGACATCCAGACGCTCCCGGGTCAGGGGCTCTCCTGTTCCTCGAGGATCGAACCGAGGAGATTGGCGAGCTCGGCGGCAGGCTCAGGCAACTCGGCCGGATCGAGCTCGGCGAGACGGGCGAGAACCGCCTCTAGCTGATCGATCTGGTCTTGTGTGAGATCCATCAAGGGATTATCACCTATTTCTCCCCCCAGCGAACAGAGTGAACGTTGGGGGGAGAGCCGGCGAAGCCGGGAGGGGGGCTCTCGCCACGCGTTCGACCCTTTTTTGGCCCGCTATGCGAGCACCAGGTCGACCGCGGCGGCGAGGTCGGCCACGACATAGTCGGCATCATGGGCTTCGCCAGGCCCGGTGACACCGGTGAGGACCAGGATCGACGTCCAATCCGGTTCGGCACGCGCCAGGGCGATGTCGGTGTCGACCCGATCCCCGATCACCCAAGCCTCGCCGATGCCCTTCGCTCTCAGCAAGGCCCGGATCGGGGCATGAGGTTTGCCCGCGACCTCAGGCTCGACCCCGGTGGCGATCCGGACCGCGGCCACCATGGCGCCACCCCCCGGGAGCAACCCATCCGCCACCGGATAGGTGGGATCGGTGTTGGTGGCGATGAAACGCGCCCCAAAGCGCACCGCGTCGGCCGCCCGGGCCAGCCTTTCATAGGTCAGGTCGAAGTCGAGCCCCACCAACAATGCCCTTGCGGCCGAAGGCTCCTCCGTGAGCCCGATCCCGGCGTCGGCCAGGGCCGAGGTGATCCCCTCCGACCCCAGCACCATCACCGGCCCGGGATCCTGGCCCAAGAGCTGAATCGCAGCCTGTGACGAAGTGACGATCGAATCAGGCTCGAACTCCACCCCGGTGATCCTCGTCAGCGTCTCGCTGACCGTGAGCGCCGACTTGGTGCTGTTGTTGGTGGCGAAGTGAACCGTCACTCCAGCGTCCCGAAGTCGTTGCAGGGCAAGGTCCGAGCCCGGCAGCAACCGGTCGTCGCGGTAAACCACCCCGTCGATGTCGCAGATGACGTTCATGCTGGGGCGAAGAACCTGTCCAGGACGCGCTCGTAGAGGGCGGTCGTGCGCTCCACCGATTCGACCGAGACTCTCTCGTCGTGCCCGTGGAACAGGGTCAACATCTCGGAGAAGGTCATCCTGTCGTCGAAGAGGCCCACGCCATAACAGACGGTGCCCCGGGCCCGCCAGAATCGGGCATCTGTCGCCACGGTCATCAATGTGGGGGCCAGATGGCGATGACCGTCGAGATCCTCGACCGCATCACCGATCGCCTCCCAGAGCGGGTTGCCCACCGGGGAAACGGTCGCATCCCCATCCATGATCGGCAGGATCTCCACATTGCCCGCCGAGGAGCCCATTGCCTTCCTCAGATGCGAGTCGACGAACTCCCGGTCCATCCCTGGCAACCCCCGGATATCGACCTCGGCATGTGCCCTGTCGGCGACCACATTGGTCTTGGTCCCGGCGCGCAAAGTGTTCGTTGAGATCGTGAGATGGGTGGCGGCGTGGATGTACCGGGCCAACGCCGGATCAGAGACAGCAATTCGGTCGATCTCGTCGTCGAGCCGATCGACATCGGTGAGGCGGCGAGCCGACTTCTCGTCGAGCCCAAGATTCCTCACAAAGGAAATCCACTCCTCGGTGATGGCCGCCGGGACCGGAGTCTGGATGATCCCGGCCAAAGCCGTGACCATCTTGTCCAGGGCATTGTCTGTGCCGTAGGGAAGCGACCCATGTCCCGGGGATCCCGCAGTCTTCAGAACCGACCAATAGGCGCCTTTCTCACCGATCGAAACCGGGACCGCCTTGTGACCGTCGACTGACAATCCGGGATAGGCCACCTCGGTGAGCAGGTAGTCGGCCCTGACCTTGTCCCAGTGCTCGTTGACGAGTGGCATCGCGCCCAGGCGGCCTCCGTTCTCCTCGTCGGCGACCGCGCATAGCACAAGATCGCCACCGGGCTTCTTCTCACCCGTCAGATAGGGCCGAACGGCCACCGTCATCGCCGCGGTCACGTTCAACATGTCGACCGCACCCCTCCCGAAGACCAAGCCGTCCGCGATCCCGGCGGCAAAAGGATCGACCGACCATCCGGCTGTGTCGACAGGGACCACGTCGAGATGGGGTACTAGGGCAAGTGAAGGCGCGCTTGGATCGGTGCCGGGAACCCGGTAGACCACCGACTGCCGGCCGGGAGCCGGCTCGAACACCTCACCTTCCACCCCCAGATAGCCGACGAGCGTTTGGACCGAACGGGACTCGAATCCGCTTTCCGGTGTCCCATCGTTGACGCACTGGTTGCGTATCAGCGCCTGAAGCAGGTCAACCGCGTCGTGACTCATCAGGTCAACCTATCGAGCCGTGGGTTTCTGCAGGACCTGCACCAGGTCGTACATGGTGGGTGTGAGGTCGTAATCGGCGACCTGGTCCAACCCCACCCAACGGGCCTGGACCGCGTCGTCGGCAGCGGCAACCTCTCCACCTACCACCTGTCCCTCGAAGTCGATGATCACGATGTGCCCATGTTCGGAGATGTGCTCTCCGACCCATATCACCTCCCCGGTCTGGACTTCGAGCCCGGTCTCCTCGCGAACTTCACGAACGGCGGCGTCACGAAGAGACTCGCCCGAGTTCACCTTGCCTCCGGGAACCGCCCACCGACCCAGGCCCGGCTCGTGACCTCGTTGGATCAAGAGGAGGCGGTTGTCCTCGATCAGCACCACCCCCACGCCCACTACCGGTGACTCAGTCACGTTCGTCATCGTGGTGCATCACGATCGACCTGGCACTGAAACCACCGGCCTCGAAGAAGTTCTTCACAAGACGATGCCCGGGCAGGACGTGGGCGTCGAACTTGGTCACTCCCCTGGCCCGCATCTGCTCCATCACTAAATCTCTCATGACCTCACCCACCGATACCTCACGTGCCTCGGGCTCGACAAAGACCAGTCGTATCGAGCAAACCTCCTCCCCACCAGCCTGGGGAAGCAGGCCTTCGACCCTTGCCATCAGAAACCCAAACGGATAGCCCTCGATCTCCCCGATAAGCAGCGTCGTGGCCTCATCGCTCAGAGCCTGGCGAAGGGAATCAGGCACCGGTTCGGAAAGCCCATCGGCCAGGGGCCACATCGGGTGGATCCCGGACATCTCGGTTTCAAGACCGCGATACAGGCCCTCCAGGATGGCCATATCGCTCATTTCGGCCCGGCGCGCCGAGACTCTCATCAGATCCAGAACCGTAACCGCCGGAGACCCCACGCCGTCACCAACTTCATAGCTTCGAGAACGATCCCGGTTCCCATCTTCGAGGTCCCCCTCGTCCGGTCACGGAAGCTGATCGGTACCTCGACAATGGCCATGCCTTGACGATGGGCTCGCCACGCCATCTCGACCTGAAACCCGTAGCCGGATGCCTCGGCGCTCCGATAGGGCAGGCTGCGCAAAGCGTCCGCGCGAAACGCTCGAAACCCTGCGGTTGCATCCTTGACAGGAATCCCAAGCATCAGACGGGCGTAGAGGTTGCCCCCCCGTGAGATGAAGCGTCTGGCGAGAGGCCAATCAGGTGTTGAGCCGCCCACCACATAGCGAGAACCGATTGCCAAGTCCGCTCCCTCGTCGAGGGCGGCCACGAGACGCGGCAGGTCGGCAGGATCGTGGGAGAAGTCGGCGTCCATTTCGATCACGATCTCGGCCCCGGACTCGAGTGCATGATCGAAGCCGGCGCCATATGCAGGCCCGAGACCTTGTTTCTCGGGTCTATGGATCACCGCCACTCTGGAATCATCGGCCGCGAGGAGGTCGGCCAATTCCCCGGTCCCGTCCGGGGAGGAGTCGTCCACGACCAGGACCTGGTAACCGTGCTCGGTCACCCTGGCCACTATGGGTGAGAGGTTTTCCCGTTCGTTGTAGGTGGGTATGACAACCGTGACCCGATCAGTAGGCACAGTCGGCGCACAGCATCTTCTTGCGATTGGCGAGCTGGCTCGTTCTCTTCACCATGAAGCAGGACTGACAGACGAACTCGTCGGATCGTTGCAGTTGGGCATCAACGTTCATCGTCAGCTCCTCGCGACGGATGGCGCGCAATTCCTCGACCTCATCGACCAGGAGGGTCTCCCCCACTTCCTCGTCCATGAGCTGAAGCTCCTCGCTTTCGAGCTCCTCGAGGGCTTCTGTCGTCTCCTCGTCGTGCCCTTCCTCATCGTCCTCTTCCCGATCGAAGTCTTCCTCGGCTTCGAATTCCTCCTCGAACCCGGGGGCGAGCTCGACTTCCTCGAGTTCTTCGACGAGGACGTCTTCGAGGTCCTCTTCGCCGATTTCGATGTCTTCGGGCAGCTCTTCGCCGAGATCGACTAGTTCTTCACTGGCCATCTGTGTGGTATCCGCTGAGTCAGGGGCGGGCAGTATAAGTCGGGGCGCCTCAGATCTTGAGACGTATCGCGGCCGGGATAACCCGTCCCCTCACCGTCGTATTCCCGATCAGGTCACCATCGGCCTCCACCGGCCACAACGGCTCGGTCACCAGGGTGAACTCCGAAACCGACAGACGTCGGATCCCGGGCTCCCTCAGATGCGTTCCTTTCACCACCTTGGGGACCAATGCGGGTGCCTGTCTCTTGCTGACGTCGAAGATCTGAACGTCGAGGGCCCCGTCGACAAGTGTGGCCTTTGGAGCAACGTTCCAGCCTCCGGCGAAGAATTGGCCGTTGGCAAAGATAACCGCGAGCGCACCCGACTCAACGACGTTCCGTTCGGTGGTCAGAGTGATCCGGGCCCGGGGGAAAAGGGGCAGCCTGGCCCCGAATGCCATCGGGTAGCGAACGGGGCCTAGCCATCGCCCGATCTTCACCGCGGTCTCGGCAGCTGCTGCTCCTACCCCTGCCTGGGCGACGTTTACGAAGTAGCGAAGCCCCCAAGCGCCTTCCAGGGCTCCGACATCGACCGGGTAGACGTTCTCGGTCACCAGATGCTGTGCCGCGCCCGGCAGATCCTGGGGAAGCCCGAAAGTCCGCAACAGGTCACAGCCGGTCCCCACGGGAAGGACACCGATGACCGGAGCATGGCCCAAACCGAGGGGAAGAAGGGCGTTCAGCGCAAGATTCACGGTCCCGTCGCCGCCAGCCAGCGCATAATGCTCGAAGCCATTTCTTGCGCCGTCCACGAGTGCATCGGTCATCTCACGGGGGGTTGCCGGAGCGATCAACTCGCAATCGAGCCCGACAGCCCTCACGACTTCCGCGATGAGCGACGGATCGGTGGATACCCGGCCCGCATTTCGATTCACCGCAACCAGCCATCGCGCCATCAAGCCACCCCCTGGGCCGCCACCACGCCCCGGTCAACCTGCTTCAGGGCCTGGCTCGCCTCGTCTCTCATCCCGGGGGCAGCTTCTCGAAGTTGTCGCAGCAGGTCCACGAGTTGGCGGGACACCCGCACGAAGTCACCCGGGGCCATTCCCCTCGTCGGGAGGTCATCGAAGTCGGACCCGGACGCCCAGATATGGGCCAGCGTCGCGAATCCGGGATCGGGGCGCCGGGTAGGGGTGAGGCGAAGCCGACGCTCTCGTTCCACCACGCCTTTCCATAGCTCGTCGAGCTCAACCCATCGCTCACCAAGCGCAGCAGTCGGGAACTCGGCGACCGATGGCGTGTCAGTCCGAGGCTCGTAGACGAACACGGACACCAGGGCGGCGAGCTCCGCCGGCTCGAGCCCGTAGAAGAGCCCGTGCTCGATGGCCTCGGCCAACAACAGGTCCGATTCGTTGTATATGCCCCTCAGCCGCTGTCCCCGCGGGGTGAGGGCCCATCCGTCGAGGTAGTCCAGCTCTTCGAGCAGCTCACGGATGGCGCCGAACTCCTCGACCAGCCCGTGCCCCGAGATCCGATTCGCCGTCTGCTGCGCCTCGATCCGACGACGGGTGCGCCCCGCCCGCCGGGCCGCTGCCAGATGACGCGACGCGTCGGGACACGTTGCCACGGGGTGATCCACGGTGGGGTGCGCCCGAGCAGCACGGTTCGATGCCGACGGGACCTTGCGGAGAAGGCGGAGGGTGTCATTGACGAACCTCCGATCTCTGGGGCGGAACGTCCCGGGCAATTCCACCTCACCGGAAACCAGGCTGCCGTCGACGATGTCACGGTACCCCAGGGTCGACACCCGGCCGGAGGTCGACATGACCAGATAGCGCGTCCCGTCGTCCTTGCGGGCCAGCCGGCGTAGCACGAGATAGCGGCCGTCCCGTGATCCACCCGGCACGTCCACCACCTGTCCGCGCCGGAGCGTGGAGGCAATGCGGTCGTCGTATCCAGGCGGCTGGGCTGATTCGATGAGGGCTAGATAATCCTCGACACTCCCCCGTTCGCATCTCGCCTGTGCTTCCTCGCGAGCCAGTTGATGTTCCAGGGCATCGATCGTGACCCCAGCCGCCTGAAGGTCGCCTTCCCTCTGGAAGCTGGCGAACGATGCCTCCAGGAGTTGCTCGGCCTCGTTCTGGCCGTAATTCGCCACCAGGTTGGCTGTCATGTTGTAGGTAGGTCGAAAGCTCGATCGAAGTGGATGCGACCCGATCGAGGCGACCTCGGTGACGTGATCGAATCTTACGAAGGGCGAGTGGAGCAAGACCCCGTAGCCCTCCACATCGATCCCCCTTCGGCCGGCTCTCCCCGTCAACTGCGTGTAGTCACCCGGCCGCATCAGTTCGTGCGAATCGCCGTTGAACTTGGAGAGAGTCTCCAGGACCACGGTTCGGGCCGGCATGTTGATGCCGAGCGCCAGGGTCTCCGTGGCGAACACGACCTTCAGCAAGCCGGACTCGAACAGCTCCTCGACGGTCTCCTTGAATGCGGGGACCAAGCCGGCGTGATGGGGGGCGACACCTGCCTCGAGCCCGGCCAGCCATCGGTCGTAACCGAGGACCACCAGGTCATCGTCGCCGAGATGTTCGGTTCGCTTCTCGGCGACGGCACGGATCTCCTCCCGTTCCGTGACGTCGGTCAACCGGAGCCCGGCGTCGAGAAGACGGTGGGTGGCCGCATCACAGCCAACCCGACTGAAGATGAAGTAGATGGCCGGGAGCATCGACTCTTCGGCGAGGCGCTCCACCGTTTCAAGGCGATTGGGCGTCTTGAACCTGCGTCGGCGGCCGCGCTCCAGGCCGAGCATGTGCTCGATTCGAGGATTGGGGCGGGCTCGCCCGTCCCTGCGCACAAAGGTGGGAAGGAGATGAAGGGTTTGCGTTCCCATCTGGTCCTTGATCATGTACATCGACTCGAGAGGCACCGGCCGGTGATCGGTGGCAATGAGGCGGGTCGGGCCACGGCGTTCGCCCACCCAGGCGGCGAATTCCTCGTTGTTGGAGACGGTGGCGGAGAGACACACCATCTGCACGTGTTGAGGGCAATGGATGATCACCTCCTCCCACACAGCACCCCTGGTCCGATCCTGGAGAAAGTGGACTTCGTCGAGGATCGCGATATCGACCATTTCTAGCCGGCCCGCCTCGGCGTAGATCATGTTGCGCAGGACCTCGGTGGTCATCACCACGATGGAGGCATCGCCGTTGATCACGTTGTCCCCGGTCAAGAGCCCCACCCGATCCGGGCCGTACATCGCCACCAGGTCGGAGTACTTCTGGTTTGAGAGAGCCTTGATAGGCGTCGTGTAGAAGGCGCGTCGCCCGGCGGTCATGGCGAGATGGATTGCCGCTTCGGCAACCAGGGTCTTGCCGGACCCGGTGGGCGCGGTCACCACCACCGACTGGCCTTCTGCGATCGCCTCGCCGGCCTCGATCTGGAAGTCGTCGGGTGCGAACGGCAGACGATCCCAGAAGGCGTCGAGAATCGAGCTCACTTTTTGAGGACCAGGCGGATCAGCCAGTATGTCGCCTCGTACATCACATACAGCGGCACCGACAACAGCATCAACGTGAACGCGTCGCCACTGGGTGTGATCAAGGCCGCCACGATCACGATTATCAGCACCGCCCACCGACGACCCCGAGCCAGTTGCGCCGAGGTGACCGCCCCCGCGGCGGCCGCCGCGAAAAGGAACACTGGATACAGGAACGCCAGCCCGAACGCGGCGAGATAGCGGAGCACGAAGGAGTAATAGGAGCCGATTCGGAGGTCATTGATGACATCGCTGAAGATGTTGAGAAGAAAGGCCAAACCTTTGGGGAGAGTCAGGTATCCAAACAGAACTCCACCGACAAACAGGACGACCAGGGCAGTCACCACCGGGAACGCCCAGTTTCGCTCGCGCTTGGTCAGCGCCGGGTTTATGAACGCCCATATCTGATAGAGGATCACGGGGCTGGCGAGGACCACGCCGCCGAAGAACGCGATGCGCATCAGCACTCCGAACTCCTCCGCCGGCTCGAAGGCCTGGAAGGAGGAGCCGGGAGCCGCCTGGTGGTAGGGAGCCTCCAGGATCGTCCGCAGCTGATCGGTGAACACGAATGCCACGACCCCGCCCACCACGACCGCGATGAAGATCCTGAAGATCCGCCATCGGAGTTCTTCGAGATGGGCCAGGATGGATTGCGGCTGACCGCCGCTCACATTCCGCCCTCGTCTTCGGCCGCCTTGTTCATCTCCTCGAAATCCGCCATTGCGTCTTCCGGCGTCGGGCCGGAGACGGGTTTGGGTCCGGTCCACTCGACGGGGCCGGTGGCGGCATCGCTGACGTCGCGCTTGATCTCGTCGATCGGTTGCTTGAGCTCGTCGAGGGGCCGCTTCAAGTCCTCGCCGACCTTCTTCAGGTCCTCCGTCACATCCTTCAGGTCAGCCACCTCGTTCTCGAGGCCGAGCCGGATGTCACGCGCCGCCGCCCGCAACTCGGCGGTCCATTTCCCCAGCTTCTGTGCCACCTCGGGCAAGCGCTTGGGGCCCAGAACGATGAGTGCCAGGAAAAGGATGATGATGATCTCGCCGCCCTGGAGCATGGCCTGGATGCTAAAGCGTCCAACGCGCCAACAAACAGAAGGTGGCGATTCTTAGGAACCGCCACCTTCCCGTACGAGGAGCACCCTGCCCATGGTGCCCGTCGAGATGTGTATCGCTGCGCTCAGCCGGCCAGGAGGCGGAATGGATCCGTTTCCACCTCGAGGGCGGCTGCGAACGCTTCGATTTCCCGCTCAGTGATCGGATCGGGATTGAGGACCTCGAACGCAACCCCTGTGGCCAGCAAGACGCTGACAACCCTTGAGTTCGCTGGACGCCGTTGCTGTACGGTGCACGTCGGGCACTTGAAGCGATAGTCCCCCTCCCGACCCCCGGGACGCAATTCCAGCGCCACATCCTCTGGGGTTAGGTGGATATCACCACATCTAGCGCACGTTGTCTTGATGGTCGTCATCCCTGTTCTCCGGTCTCCCATATCTGATTGGGTGATCGGCAGTTCTGACGCGTTTCTGAAGCCCAGATGGGTAGGTCGATAGACCCCTATGGGTACCTGGCCAACAGGTCTTGCCCAATTTCGGCCACGGTTTCCCCGACCTCTGCTCCCGAAATGAATCGAGCCGCCGATCCCAACCGGAGCAAGAGGCGGGCGGGGATCTGAGCGTCGGGCGAGGAGAACCTGATGACCGTTTCTTTCCGGGACTCGCTGAGAATCTCGACCGGGTAGTAGTCGAGGACCCATCGCGCCTGATCACTCAACCCCAGTTCGCAAACGATGTCGTCATCCGATGGTGAATAGGACACACCGGGCTCGGGAACGCCCTCGGGCCGTTCGAAATGAGAGTCGGTGAGCTCCAGCAACCGTATCCGATCGACCCTGAAGACTCGCTCGTCACCGACCAGGCGGCAATACCCCTGGACATACCAGTTGCCGAGCGTGGCGAACACCGACCAGGGCTCGATCTCCCGGACTGTTTCCTCCTCCCGGCTCAGAGAGCGGTAGGTGATGCGGACCGCCAATAGTTCGCGTGCGGCAGTGCGCAGCTGACCGATGGTGTCCAGTTCGCCTGCAACCTCCACCGAGATCGCGGCCTCGCCCTCGGGGAGAACCACCTTGGTCAGTTTGGCGACGGCACTGGACAGGGTCGGATTGGCCTGCCCTGAGCCGATGATCGCCATTCCTGCCGCCAGCAGCCCCAATGCCTCTGTCGAAGTGAGCCGTGGCGCCCGGGCGAAGTAGTCCGCAGCGTCGATGATCACCTCGTTCTCGTCGATGTAGGCTTCCATCAGATCGCCAGGCCCATACCCCGGCAGGCCACAAACAAAGAGCATGTTGAGGTCCCTGCTGAGATCGGCCTCGGTGTAGCCGAATCGGTCGAGGATCTCACCGACATCGACACTGTCCTTGGAGAGCACGTAGGGAATGAGGGCCAGGATTCGCGCCAGGCGAGAGACAGTCCGTGGGCTGGTCATGCGACCCCCTTCACCGCAGCCTGCACTCGGGACCGGATCTCGGCCCGCATCGACCCCGGGGAGAGCACCTCGGCCGATGCGCCGAAACTGAGGATCCAACCCACAAACGCGTCCTCGTTCGACACCGGCAACTCGACTTCGAGTGGCTCGCCATCGACGGCGTCGACGCCGAGGGTTCGAGCTGCCCACCATGCCACCTCGGGATCGAACCTCACTTTGGCGACGAGGGTGGGTTCAGAGCCGAGATCCCAGGGATGGGAGATCATGGTGGCCCTGATATCGAAGAGCGGTGGGCGGCTGAAGGAACCGGGCTCATCTCCGATTTCGAGGTCCGCCATGCGGTCGACCCGGAAGACCCGTATCCCCTGGCCCCCGTCACCGGCCAGGTACCAGTGACCGCGGCGGTGAGCCAAACCGTACGGTTTGAGACTTCGCCCCTCGTCCCTGTAATTGAACCTGATCGTTCGGCGCTCGGTCACCGCCCGAAACAAGTCGCCCAACATCTCCGACTCGGCGCCCAGGTCGGCGCCCAAGGGCTCCAGACCAGCCCCGCGCTCGACGCCACCCAGCTTGTGCAGGCCCTCCAGACCGGCGTTGCCTCCGCCCAGACGGACCATCCGCGCTGCTACCGAGAGGGCGAACCGCTCCTCCTCGCTGAGGCCGGGGTCGGGCAGCGCGTACTTCTCGGGGTCCACCCGGTAGCCGAAGTCGACCTCGAAAGCGTCGAGTGCCTGGCGTTCCAGAGGGATGCCCAACCTTCTCAGCACTTCCTTGTCCCGCTCGAACATGCGGTGGAAGGCATCGTCGGTCTGGTCCCCGTATCCAGCCACCGTGAAACGCACCTTTTCGGCTGTGACCGGCACCGGTGACTCGAGGAGATAGATCAATAGATTGATCACCCGCTCGATGACGTTCTGCATGGGGTGATTCTGGTCGTCCCGCGTCAGAGTTGCCCCCTCCGGGCCACCTCCCCCCAACGTCGCTTCGCTCCTGGGGGAGGAAACTTTTCTCCCCCCAGCGAACGGAGTGAGCGTTGGGGGGAGAGCCGGCGAAGCCGAGAGGGGGGCTACCAGCCACGCGTCGAGCTTGGTAGTCACGACTCCGTGGGGAGACCGGCTCACGTGTCGTCAGCTGGGAAGCGGGCCAAGGAGCTTCGACGGAGAATGACCATCAGCGAGGCTCGCTTGTGGTCCGGGCTCAAGGGTCGCTCAGCCGGTGCCCGTTTTCGGCGCCAGGTGCCGATCGGCTTCTGGATAGCCGATTTCGCGTCATTGGACCCCCGACTCGTTATTGAGGTCGAAGACACCTCACATGAGTTTCGTGACGAATCGATGCGCACCAACTACTTCATCGAGCAAGGGTTCGCCGTCCTCCGCTTCACCAACAAGCGGGTTGCCCAGAATTTGCGCGAGGTCATCGGCACCATCGAGGGCTGAATCGAGTACATGCGTCTTCACGGCGAACCGCCCGAGTAGCCCCCTCCGGCCCTCCGGGCCACCTCCCCCAACGTCGCTCCGCTCCTGGGGGAGGAAACATTTCTCCCCCCAGCGAACGAAGTGAGCGTTGGGGGGAGAGCCGGCGAAGCCGGGAGGGGGGCAAGCCCCCGTCACAGACTCTCTATCAGCTTCTCCACCCGCTCGTCATAGGCCTTGAACGGGTCCTTGCACATCACCGTGCGTTGCGCCTGGTCGTTGAGCTTGAGATGGACCCAATCAACTGTGAAGTCTCGCTTCTGAGCTTTGGCCGCCTTGATGAACGCACCCCGCAGCCGGGCCCTGGTCGTCTGTGGGGGTTGACGCACCGCGGTCGCCACCTGCTCGTCAGTGACAACCCGGTCCACCATCCCTTTGGACTCCAACAGGTAGTAGAGACCCCGGGCTCGATCGACGTCGTGATAGCTGAGATCCATCATCGACATCCTTGGGTCAGACATGGTCAAACCCCTTCGATCGGCGTATCGCTCGAGCATCCGGTTCTTGATGACCCAGTCCACCTCGCGGTCGAGGGTCATCGGGTCCTTCTCCAGCCCGGTGAGCAGATGCTCCCATCGATCGATCGCGGTCTGGACCTGAGGCGGGAATCCAGGGCTTCTCGCAAACCGCATCGCCCGATCGAGATACTCCCACTGGATATCGAGCGCCGACAGCTCGCGGCCGTTTGCGAGACGTATCTTGCGCCGGCATGTCGCGTCGTGGGCAACCTCCCTGATGGCGCGGATCGGGTTCTCCAGGGTTAGGTCCCTGAACACCACGTCCCTCTCGATCATCTGAAGCAGGGCGACCATTGTCCCCACCTTGACGTAGGTGGCGTACTCGGACATGTTGGAGTCCCCGGCGATGACGTGGAGACGGCGATACCGCTCTGCGTCCGCATGCGGCTCGTCCCGTGTGTTGATGATCGGTCGAGACCTGGTGGTGGCCGATGAGACGCCTTCCCAAATGTGGTCGGACCGCTGGGCAATCGAGAACGACGTGCCACGGGGGGTCTGGGTCAGCTTGCCGGCGCCGAGAAAGATCTGCCTGGTGACCAGAAACGGGATGAGGACATCGACGGTGCGATGAAAATCCTTGTGACGGCTGACCAGATAGTTCTCGTGACACCCGTAGGAGTTGCCCGCACTGTCGGTGTTGTTCTTGAACACGAAGATCTGACCGCGGATGCCCTCCTCTTCGAGACGTTCCTCCGCCCCCCGGACCAGACCTTCCAGGATCCGCTCCCCCGCTTTGTCATGAGCTACGACATCTTCGATGGTGTCACACTCCGGGGTAGCGAACTCGGGGTGCGATCCCACATCGAGGTAGAGCCGGGCACCGTTCTCCAGGAAGACGTTGGACGAACGGCCCCAGGAAACCACCCGGCGGAAGAGATACCGGGCGACTTCGTCGGGGCTGAGACGCCTCTGCCCCCGCAGGGTGCAGGTCACCCCGTACTCGTTCTCCAGTCCGAAGATTCGACGATCCACTAGAGCAGGCTAAACCGCGCCGGCCGATGTGGCGCGAATGAATCTCAGGAGGCAGTGAACTCGGATGGATCGAGCCTGCGGAACGTCCTCGGACTCATGGTGGCGTCGAGCACCGCCATCTCCCACCCTTCACTTTCCCGGCCTTCGGCCCGGCGAAACACCTCGGCACCAACATCGAAGGCCTCCTTCAATGTCAAACCTTCTCTCCAGAGCTCGCCCAGTGCCGCAGTGAGTTGCTCCGATTTGCCTCCGATGGCCACGAAATTCCTCTCGTCAAACAGGGTCCCGTCATAAGTGACCCGAAAGAGTCGATGTTCCGACCCGTCCTCGCTGACCTCGGCGATGAGAACTTCGACTTCGAACGGCTTTGGATCGCGGATGAAGATGACGCCCAGCGTCTGGGAGAATGCGGTGGCTAGCCCCATCGCGGTCACATCATCCCGGGAGTAGAGATACCCCATCAGATCGGCCTGTCTGATCCCGGCCTTGCGGAGGGTCTCGAATTCGTTGTACCTGCCAACCCCGGCAAAGGCGATCCGGTCGTAGACCTCGCTGATCTTGTGAAGGGCCGTCGAAGGGTTCTCGCCGAGGAGAAGAACTCCGCCGGCATAATCGAGGCCAAGGATCGACCGGCCCCGGGCTATCCCTTTGCGGGCAAACTCGGCCTTGTCCCTGACCAGTTGCTCGGGGGCCACATAGAAGGGGATGGTCACAGGATGGACTCCACAGCCTGCTCGGCCAGAGGGCCTACGACGTCGTCCCCCAGTTCGCGCACGCCATCACTGTCGATGTGGACCACATTGGGGAAGATTCCACGCAACAGGTCGGGCCCGCCGGTGGCAGTGTCATCCTGCGAGGCGGCCACCAGTGCCTTGACCGCGAGATCGGCAGCATCCTCGGCGGTCAGATCCTCGCGGTACGTGGTGCGGAGATACGACTTGGCGAGACGGGCTCCCGAGCCGGTGCTCCCAAAGTCGGTCTCCTCATATCGACCGCCGACCACGTCGTAGCTGTAGAGCCTTCCTCTTCCTTCACGCTCGTCGAAGCCGGCGAACAACGGCACCACGCCCAGGCCCTGGATGGCGAGCGGAAGTTGGCCCCGCACCAGACGGGCCAGGAACGACGCCTTTCCTTCCAGCGACAGCCTCACTCCTTCGATCTTCTCGTAGTGCTCCAGCTCGACCTGAAACAGTTTGACCATCTCGATGGCGACCCCGGCGGTCCCGGCGATGGCCACCGCCGAGTAGCGGTCGGTCGGGTACACCTTGCGTATCCGGCGGTGGGCGACCAGATTGCCCTCGGTGGCCCTTCGGTCACCAGCCATGACCACGCCGTTGTTGTATCTCAAGGCGAGCACAGTCGTTCCCTCGGGAGCCGAGGGGGCTTTGTCACCCGGCTGTGCAACCCAGGTGGGTCGCGCCCCGAGCGAGTGGAGGAGGTCTGTGAAGCTGGCTCCGGGCGCGGGCGCATTCATGGGAAGAGGCCCCTGCGGATGATCCGTCACTCGCCGCCCTTCTGGACGTAGTTCTTGACGAACTCCTCGGCGTTCTCCTCCAACACCTCGTCGATCTCGTCGAGCAGATCGTCGAGAGCCTCCAGGTCGGCTTCGCTCTCGACCTTGCCGCTGGTCTCCGCTTTCTCTTCGCCTTCGTCCCGACCCCGGTCCTTGGATTGTGACTGTTCCCGGTCAGACATCTCTCGATCATCCTCCTAGGCGGCGTAGAAGATCGGCCGCGTCTTCGGCTTCGTCGAGGATGGCGCCGACCAATTCGGCGTCTCCCCGCAACGGCTCCATCATAGGAACCCGCTTGAGATGGGACTCGCCGACGTCAAAGACCAGGGAGTCCCAGTTGGCGGCGACCAGGGCGTCGGAGAACTCGTTGACACAGCGACCCCGGAAGTAGGCACGGGTCCGAGTGGGCGGATTGACCCGAGCCTCGTCGATCTGGGTGTCGGAGAAGAGTCTCCGCATCGCGCCCCGGGAAGCAAGCCGGTTGTACAGGCCACGCTCGGGGTCGACATCGTGATACTGGAGGTCGAATGCCCGCAGTTTGGCGTGGGACCATTCGAGGCCGTCACGCTCGACATAGCCCTCGAGAAGTCGCTTCTTGGCAACCCAGTCCAGGGTGTCGGAAAGACGCATGACATCCTCGTCCAGGGCCTCCAGGACCCGCGCCCACTCCGTGATGACCATGTTCCACACCGGCTCATCCAGTTCCTTCTCGACGTACTTCGAGAGCCATTCCAGGTACCGGCCCTGCAACTCGAGGGCAGTGGCCGTGCCGCCGCCGTCGAGCTCGAGGGGGCGTCCCAGACCAGTGTCGTGGCTCACCCTCCAACACGCCTCGACCGGGTCGAACAGGTCGAGCGGGTCGGGGAGGGCGCCATCCTCGAGCGCAGCGAGCATCAACGCAGTGGTGCCCATCTTGAGAAAGTTCTGGACTTCGGAGAGATTGGCGTCGCCAATGATCACGTGCAGACGGCGGTACTTGGAGGGATCGCCGTGCGGCTCGTCGCGAGTGTTGATGATGGGGCGCTTCAAGGTGGTCTCCAACCCGACCTCTTCCTCGAAGAAGTCAGCCCGCTGGGTGATCTGGAAGTCGACAGCTGGGCGGTCGTTCTCCGAGCCGACCTTTCCAGCCCCGGTGAAGATCTGACGGCTCACCAGGAAGGTGGTTGCGTAGCGGATCACCTCCCCGAATGGCGTCTCCCGGGAGAGCAGGTAGTTCTCGTGGGCGCCGTATGAGTTTCCCTTGCCATCGGAGTTGTTCTTGTAGAGGGAAACCTTTTTGCCTGACACGTTGGTGGCCGCAGCGGCTGCCGCCTGCATCACCCCCTCCCCCGCCTTGTCGTAGAGAGCGGCCTCGAGCGGGTCGTAGGACTCAGGAGACGAGTACTCGGGGTGGGCGTGGTCCACATAGAGCCGTGCCCCGTTGGCCAGGACGGAGTTGACCACCGCACCCTCGGGGTCGACCACACCGAAAGAGTCGTGTCCGAACCCCCGAGCGTCCCGCCCTGGCGACTCTTCCTCGTAGGACCACTGGATCTTGACCCGCGCCCCCGGATAGCTGTTGACGACGAGCGAGGAAGCGACAGCCGGGTTGAAGCCGACGTCACCTCTGACCACGATGCCGTACTCGGTCTCCGTACCAAGCACTTTGTGGATGGCCATCAGAGGTATTGACCCGGGGAGACCTTCTCGATCATTCGGCTCTCCTCATCACCGCCCACCAGAGTGCGCACGTAGATGATTCGCTCGCCTTTCTTACCCGAGACCCGGGCCCAGTCGTCGGGATTGGTGGTGTTGGGCAAGTCCTCATGCTCCTTGAACTCCTGCTTGATCGCAGAAATCAAGTCTTCTTCACGGACGCCGGGAGGGCTACCCGCGATTTGGCGCTTGATGGCGTCTTTCTTGGCGCGGCGGACGATGTTTTCGATCATCGCCCCCGAGGCGAAGTCCTTGAAGAACAAGATCTCGCGATCACCCGAGGCATAAGTCACCTCGAGGAACCGGTTCTCGTCAGATTCGCTGTACATGGCATCCACGGTTGCAGTGATCATCGACTGGATCAGGGCAACCCGGTCGCCTTTCGCCTTAGCCAGGGCCTCCTGGTCGAGCGGCATCTGGTCGCTCAGATAGATCCGGAAGATCTCACGTGCAGCAACGGTGTCGGGGCGGTGGATCTTGATCTTCACATCGAGCCGTCCCGGCCGCAGGATGGCGGGATCGATCAGGTCCTCGCGGTTCGAGGCCCCGATCACGACCACGTTCTTGAGCGCCTCCACACCATCGAGCTCTGAGAGAAGCTGGGGCACGATGGTCGATTCCACGTCGGAGCTGATCCCGGTGCCCCTGGTTCGGAACAGGGAGTCCATCTCATCGAAGAAGACGATGACCGGTACCCCTTCGTCGGACCTCTCCTTGGCCCGTTGGAAGATGAGCCGGATCTGACGCTCGGTCTCGCCGACCCATTTGTTCAGCAACTCGGGACCCTTGATGTTGAGGAAATAGGAGCGGACATCGGGATTGCCGGTCCGCTCGGAGACCTTCTTGGCGAGGCTGTTGGCCACCGCCTTGGCGATAAGGGTCTTGCCACAACCGGGTGGCCCGTAGAGCAGGATTCCCTTGGGCGGTTCCAACTGGTACTCGCGAAAGAGGTCGCGGTGCATATATGGCAGTTCGACGGTGTCTCGAATCTGCTCGATCTGGTCGGCAAGGCCACCCACGTCCTCATAGGTGATGTCGGGAACCTCTTCGAGTACGAGTTCTTCGACCTCGGGACGCTCCATCTTTTCGAGGATCAAACCGGTCTTGGTGTCGATCCGGACGTAGTCGCCAGCTCTGAGTTTGACATCGGACATCGTCTCGGAGCGGGTCAGGACCCTCTCTTCGTCGGCGTGGGCGAGGACCACGACCCGCCCGTCCGTCATCGGCTCCCGGACCCTGAGCACCTCTCCGGCAGGCTCGAAATGGCGGATGTCGATGATGTTGAACGCCTCGTTGAGGAGAACCTCCTGGCCGACCTGGAGCTTCTTGACTTCGACATTCGGCTGGGCCGACACCCGTAGCTTCCGGCTGCCGGTGAGGACGTCGATCGTCCCGTCGTCGTTGACCTTGAGTACGGTCCCAAAGTTGTTCGGGGGGGCAGTGAGTTTTTCGACCTCCTCACGGAGCACCCCCAGTTGCTCACGCGCCTCTTCGAGGACGGCGGCCAGTTTGTCGTTCTGGGAGGTGGCGCGGTCGAGGCGGTCGCGGGTGCGGTGGAGCTCCGTTTCCAGGTCCTCCAAGCGCCCCGGTGTGTCGCGAAGACGGCGGCGCAGGCTGGCGAGCTCCTCCTCGAGCGCGGCGACGACCGCTCGCAGCTGAGTGGCGTCGTCCGGCCTACCTGCTTCGTCCACTGGCTTCCTCCTGACTTGGTCGCCCTCCGGGCAGTATACGAATAGCTCTCTTTACTTTTTCGGGTTCCGGGAGGCATCCCTGAAGTGGGTCATGAACACTCACGTCACCGGAGCCGGCTCGATCCTTCTCATGAAAGTCAGAAAGCCGGTGTGCCCGATCATCGAATGCTCGGGGCGCACCGACCTTCCTGCGACATTCCAATCGCGAAACAAGAACTCTTTCACCTCGATCTCGGCGAACCGCCCGGTCAGAGTCGCCCGCTCCACCAGGGTCTGCACCTGGGGAACGGTGGGCAGAAAAGCTGAGAACACCCCACCCGGAGGCTGCTGCTCGGCGGCGGCCTCCATCGTGTGCCAGGGCTCCGGGAGGTCGAGGATGATCCGGTCTGGCTGAACTCGACCCACATGCTCGGAGACTTCGCCGACCACGAGCTCGAGATTGGCCGGAACCTCCCCGAACCACTGCTCCATGGTCCGACGAGCGTGTGCCGCGTGATCGTCACGCACCTCCACGCTCACCACCCGACCTTCGGGCCCCACCGCCCGGGTGAGGCCCAGAGTGAGGGCTCCCGAGCCGGTGCCGGCTTCCAGCACCGTCATCCCCGGCGCCACGTCGGCGTACACCAGGATCGGGCCCAGGTCCTTGGGATAGACCACCTGAGCGCCTCGTTTCATCTTCAGGATGAAGTCGGCGAGCCGGGGCCTGAGCAGGAGAAGGAGCCCTCCGCTCGTGGACTCCACCCATGTGCCGTCTCCCTTTCCGATGAGGTCGGTGTGCGGCACCGCTCCCTGGTGGTACTGAAAGGTCCGCTCCGGGTCGAGCTTCAACAGGAAATGTCGCCCCTTGGAGTCGATGAGGAGTGCAGGGTCGCCCGCCTCGAAGGGCATCACAAGATAGCTATCACCGAGATGACGAGGCCGAGGACCATCGAGATGACGATGACCCAAATGATGATCTGTGTGAGCTTCTTGTTTTGCATGGTGGTTGAATGACTCTCCTTCGAGGAGCAACGGTAGACACATGAAACGACTCATAGACTGGTTGGTGGGGTCTCCGAACTGGGGAGCGGCCGGTCTCAGCCGGGGTTTGCGGGGCTTGCGCACCGGAGATCAACGCGACCTGTATGTGGGGCTCGGTCTGACCGCGCTCTCGTTGCTCCGCCGCACCGCACCGCGCAAGCAACTCGTCTACAGCCGCAGGATTCGGGAGGGATCGGCGATTGTCGTCCACCACCGTCGCCAGGGTGCCCCGAGGATCCAAGTCATCAAACCCAAGACCCGTAATCCGTGATCCGTGATCCGTAATCCGTTTTTGGGATGAACGGAATATTGAGAACGGAGTAACGGCGGCCGAAGGCCGCATTCAGACCCGGTAGACCTCGATCAGGGTCCTGTTGCGCTTGCCGCGACGGCGACCGATGAAGAACGCGATCACCACCACCACCGCAACCGCCAGCCCGGCCAGGACTGCGGTGTCCCTCGCCGATTCCTTGGTCTCGTCGATGGCAGCGACTATCTGACGAGCCTTGGCCTCTAGATCATCCCGACTGATCGTCACTCTGCATCCTCCACGCAACCAGCCCGGCCGCTCCCGCGGCCCCGATTGCAGTCAGAAACCTGGCCAGCACCTCGTACCACTCGCCACTCGGGAGCAAGACTCGGAGAGCGCTGTAGAGCCCGAGGACCAAGAAGAAGGCACCCAGCGAGATGACCATCGCGCCACCGATTCCCATGCTGGCTTGTTTGCCGAGCCGCTTCGCCGGCTCCAGTGCCTCCTGTCGCAGGTACTCGCGCGACATCTCGATGAGCTCTGTGGCGAGTTGCGGGATCTCCTGTGGGTTTGCCATCGCACGATGAGGCTAACAAAGGGTGGACAGAGTGCCACCCGCCGGTAGGGTTCGCCTTCTGTGAGCTTTGTTCGCACGCTGACCGCACTAGGTCCGCGATACCGCGCACTGTGGATCGGTCAGACGATTAGCCAGTTCGGGACTTACGTTGCATTCCTCACTCTTCCCCTCCTCGTCTTGCACATCCAGGAGGCCACCGGAGAGGGGTCAACCCTCGATTTCGCGATCACCTACGCCTTGGAGACAGCTCCGACCATCCTCGTCGGCCTCGCTGCAGGCGTATTGCTCGATCGGTGGAATCTCCGCCCGGTGATGGTCGTGACCGACCTCGGTCGAGCTGCGGCCTTCTTCTATCTGACGGCGAACCTCGACTCTTATGGGATCACAACGGTGTTCTTGATGGCTTTCTTGATCGGGTCGATGACCACCCTCTTCGACGGGGCGCTCTACACAATCATTCCTGCACTGGTTCCCAAGGAGCGTCTTGCTGACGCCAATGGGTTCGTGGCGGCCAGCCAACAAGCCAACTTCGCCCTGGGACCCCTGGCGGCGGGTGTGCTCGCGACCACAACCGGCAGCCCGGCCATCGGGCTCTTTATTAACGCTGTCACCTTCGTGATCTCGGCGATCAGCCTGATCTGGGTGGGCAGAGTCCAACACCACCGTCGCCCGGATGACGAGCGGGCCGCCTTCTTCACCGAGGCGGCCAACGGGGTTCGGTACATATGGGCAGAGGCCAGGCTTCGCATCACGACCATCGCCGCCATCATCCCCAACTTCGTGATCGGCTTCATCGAGGCCACCTTCGTGGTGCTCGCGGTGGAGGTGCTCCAGGCCTCCACCGAGGCCGAGATCGGGATCCTTCTTGCCGCTCTCGGCGTCGGGGGCGTGGTCGGGGCGTTGGTGGCCCCCCGCATCATCAGGTCATTCGGCCTGGGCAAGACCCTGGTCATGGGGATGGGTTTCACCGGGCTCGCAATGTTGTCGGTGATGTTCACCACCTACGGCGCACTCGCCATCGGTCTCCAGGTCGGATGGATGATTGGGGTGTCGGTCATCAATGTGCCACTGGCCACCATCCGCCAGCATTACGCACCGCCGAGCATGATTGGACGGGTGATCACCGCCAGCCGGGCCCTCGGGTGGGCGAGCCTTCCCCTGGGGGCCCTGATCGGCGGCTGGCTTGGCGCCAGTGAAGAGACTTACCCCTGGGTGGCCAGGACATTCCCGCTTCTCCTGGTCGGGACGGCCCTCTGGCTCCTCACCACGGTGGTGTGGACCGACACCTTCGGGCCAGGGTTCGAAGGGAGACACGAGAGGCCGGTGTCGCGGCCGACAGGTGTCTGATTTGCGGGTGGGTCGGCGACCAGAAACTAGACCTCAGGGTGTCTCGGCTTCCACGATGGTTGTGGGGTCGTCGGTCGGGTAGGCCGTCGTCGTGGTCGTATAGATCGGCGTCGGATCGACGACGGAGGTTGACGAGGGCGCTGTGACAGAGGTGGGCACTTCCACGTCGACACTGAAGCCGAACACCTGGAGTGCGCCAGCATCGACGTCGAGCGCGGCCGCCGAGGCCAGGACCAAACCGCTGAGCACAACCATCAAGCCGATCAGGAGAAGTCGTCTCATTCACCGAGCTCGTCGCGAGTGAATAGATGGTATTGGTAGGTCACGGAACCGTCTGGCACGAAGAACCAGTGCTCGTCAGAAGACCTCTGGTCGTAGAACACCATCTGCTCGGAGCGACGGGCGAGTCGAGCGAGGTCGGTCATCGACGAAACGTCGACGGGGCGTGTTCCGTTGGGCATCGTCCCCATCACCGGCACGATGAGTGAGCCATATCGCAGTCGGATCTTCGCCAACTCACCCCTACCGATTCGCCGACGAACCCCCGCCGCATAGCTGCCACCGCCGATCAATACCATGGCCAGGAGTGCACCGGTGAGAGAACGTGCCCATCGCAGCGGCACGGAGACCCCGAAGGCTTCGAGATCGTTGTCGACCAGAGCCTGCTCCGACTCGGTCACCGTCTTGGACGCGACCAACTCGTTGTTGACCGAAAGCAACGTACCCCTCAGTTCCATCGGGAGCTCCGCCGCAAAGGTCTCGGACCCCGAGTCGACGGTTTCGCCCTCGAGGCTGACCCGTGTCACTACGGCCAACTGATACAACCCCGGCGAGAAACCGGTCTCTTCCTCTGCTCGGGCCACCATGGCCAGCACTCGATCGACGTCGATCGAGAACGCCCCCGACGTCAGCGGACCTTCGAACTGCTGAGCTGGAAGCAGGGAAACAGTCCGCGTCCAGAGACCCTCTCCAGCGCCGATACGCAGTTCTGCCCAGAGCCTCCCTCGCACATTCTCTGGGGGCGGTGAGGCAAGCTCATAATCGAATTCGACCTGCAACTCTTTCAACAGCTGGGTATAGATCGGAGTCGGCTCGGAGCCGCTGGCCGGCGAATCGATGGTCTCCGAGTCGTAGACAACGGAATTCTCCACCAGGGCGGTATAAGCGAACTCGCCAGTGTGCTCGAAGGCGATTCGTTCGACCGTGTCCACCCGCTCTAGCGGACGCAGCATCAGATAAACGGTGGCGCCTGCAAGCAGAACCGCCCCTGTCGCCAGCACCAGCAACGTTGTTCCCGCTCCTCGCATCGGAAGGGCCCTGCGCGCCCGCTGGGTCTTGTGGCGAGAACCTTGCGCGGCGTGTACCCCTCTTCGCTTTCGCCTTCGTGGGCTCCACACCATCAACGACCCGAGACCACCGATCATGGCGCCGAACAGCACAGGGCTCCCGGTGACCCTCTGCACCCAACGACCGGCGCCAGGGACTTTTGCGAAATGCTTGCCGACGATCTCGTTCTTGGTGGGTTGCCAAAAATCCGGGTGCTCCTTGTTGTCGCCCTGCACCACGAATCCGCTTTCCGCCGAGCCACCGACGATGCGGTGAATCACCAGGCCACCACCGGTCTCGAAGGCGACGATTTCACCCACGGCGTAGTCGCCGCGGCGAACCACCACCAGGTCTCCGTCGTTGTAGGTGGGGCTCATGCTGGTCCCGGAGACAATCACGTATGAGGTGGCACCCCCCACCGTCGTCGGAGCGAGGACGAGGAGAATGGCTACGGCCAGGAGCAAAGCGATTAGCCACCGAATCGGTTTGGTCTTCAGGTTTCTCATCGTGAAGAAGGAGAGGGCCGGGCGATGAACCGATCGCCCGGCCCTGACTCCTAACTCCCGTTCGGTCCTTCGATGAACACGTGCAGGTCGTTGATGTTGGCGGCCGGGTAACCACCAGGGATCGGGACCACCACCTGGCCCGCGCCGGTGTGGGCTGCTGTCAACGGGTCGACAGAGCCGCTGGCGACCAAGACGCCGCCGTCTGTCACCCTGACAAAGATCGCGTTGCCCTGGCAGGCATCGGCAATCCCACCGATCCTCACGAAGTACACCAAGCCATCGTTGGTCTCGAGACCCCATCCCCGGACTTGGACACCATCCGGGTCACAGAACAGGGTGAGATCCTCACCAGCCTGAATTGCTCCGCCATTCACCGCCAGGGTCGCCGCCGAACCGATGGCCAGTGCGGTCAATGCCCCTACTGCGAGGAACGCAAATGTGCGTCTCATCGCTACCTCCTTTGGTCGGCCAGCTTTGTGCTGGTTGGAGCCCGACTGAAGTGGCAGCGACCACCGACAGTGAGAATGCCGGTATGATCGGATCTTGCGTAGAACCCGTTCAGTCGGGTTTGCGTCGGGTCTTGAGAGAGCCATCTCTCAAGACCCACTACTGGTAGATGTTCAGCGCTCTTCTCACCTCCATCCATCGCGTTTACACATGAAGTACGGAAAGGTGGCAAGAAGCGTTATCGCGTTCGAGAACTGACGGCCCGCACTGCCCCCGCAAGGGTCAGCGTGTTGCCTGTCGGCTCAAATGCGGAAGGCCTCCAAAACCCCACATTTCCACACGCTGTGGATAACTCGTCGAACCTTACGCACATCCGGCCGACCGTGCGGCGGGCAATTCAGTGACCCCGCGCCCAGAGTGGTTGTCACCAGGAATGTCTACGGTTCCGATCGTGCGACACTCGCTGATCGTCGGCGTCGTCTTGGGACTGGTCGCCTGCTCCGGGTCGACGTCCGAACCACCCTCGTCCTCCACCAGCAGTCCCTTGACCAGCTTCCCAACGGCTACGACATCGACGGAGCATGCCACGAGCCCCACGGTAGGCCCATTGCAGGTACTGGTGTTTCACAGGACGGTAGGGTTCCGCCACGACTCGATCCCGGCGGGGATCGCCGCCATTTCTGAGCTCGGTGAAGAGCACGGATTTGTTGTAACTGCGACCGAGGATGCCTCGGTGTTCACCCCGTGGGGGCTCGCCGATTTCGGCGTGATCGTCTTCCTGAACACAACCGGCGACATCCTCGACCCCTCACTAGAGCAGGCGATGGAGAGCTTCATCCAATCCGGGAAGGGGTTTGTCGGGATCCACGCCGCCACCGACACCGAGTACGAATGGGCCTGGTACGGCGATATGGTCGGGGCTTACTTCGATACTCACCCCGCCCAAGCGTCGGCAACAGTTCACGTGGTCGAGCCAACTCATCCGGCTATGCAGGGTCTTCCGCCCGAGTTCGAGCACTTCGACGAGTGGTACAACTTCCGGAGTCTCCCGGGGACTGAAGTGACGGTGCTGGCCACTGTGGACGAGAACAGCTATGAAGGAGGCATCATGGGTGACTATCACCCGATCACATGGGCCCAGGAGTACGAGGGGGGTCGTTCGTTCTATACCGCGCTTGGTCACCCCGTGGAGGCTTACTCAGAGCCAATGTTCCGTGCCTTGATCCTCAACGGGATCCTTTGGACTGCACGAGTCACCTCGAACTGAGGTCTCGTGTGAGCCACTTCGACCTAGTGGGGAACGGCGATTTCGCCAGTGACGAAGGAGGCGACCAATAGCCCAATCAGGGTCGAGAGGATCACCGCGATCGACCGGTCATGCTCGTGGATCATCGCAACCACCCCGGTCACCAGGGCCGAGAATGCACCAGCCGCGCCCAGCAGTGCGGGTCCGCTCAACCACCAGTTGTCGGTCAAAGTCTCGCCCCGTTCCTCTCCCGAAGCTATTGCCAACGCCAGGCCCAGGACCCCCACGAGGAAAGCCAACGCTGAGAACACCGACCAGCGCCCGAAGCGTCCCTTCGGCCAGAAATGAAGGTGCCAGTGCCCGTGACCGGTACTGGTAGTCATGTCAGACCTCCTTACCCGATGTGATAACTCCCAAGTGAGCAGGAGGCCAGGGCCGATTGACACTTTTCGTCAGGAACCGTCGACCGCGCATCCGCCCCGGTCGAGTCAGTGCTGCGGCGGGCCGAGCACACGGATCGTCTCGATGTCATCGACGATCTCCACGCGCCATTCGTTGCCCTGGAACACCCAGCTGGAGAAGTGGTCAGCCTCGGACAACTCCTCGGCGGTCTTCCCGTATATGCCACTCTCTTCAATGTAGGTGTCGAAGCAATCCTGGGTGCCCGGGTAGAGGAGATAGCACAGATGCAAGAACACATTGGACCGCGACTGGTGGCGAATCCCGGTCTTGGACATCAAGGCGTAGACATAGCCGTCCGACGGGTTGTAGGCGCCGGCCAATAGCGCCGCCTCATCGAAGCGATACACGAAGCTGTCCAGAGCGCCCGCCTCGGGTGTGGTGGCGATCCCCTTCAGGATGAAGGGTGGATCGGGGAGGGCGTTCCATCCCTCGCTCAGATCGCCGAACTCGATGCCCAGAGAACCGACCGGAATCTCGGGCAGCTCCTCAGCCGCGGCTGGGGTCTCGGGTAGAGATTGGGCGTCGACGCTGCCGCTGGGACCGAAGGCGCCGATCCCGATGATCGAGAACCCCACCCCCACCGCCAGGCCAGTCCAGGCCATCCAGCGCATACTCGGCTCCTTCACCTTGACCAGGGTCACGATCGCCACCCCGACCGTGACCCAGGCGACAGGAGCGAACAACCCACCAACGAAGACCGAGAGCAGGGCACAACCCAGCGACGCCCAATAGAGCTGCGGGATCTGCTTGGCGAACACCATCCAATCGGGATCGGACTTCGGCTCCACGTCAGCGCCCGCTTCCGGGATTTCGGCGTATGCCTCGAGCGGCGAGTCGTCGTCTGACCGGCCGCCGTTGGAGTGCAGGGGGATCCCAGAGGGAAGGGCCTCGACTTCGACCGGCAGCGCCTCGACCTCGATCGGGGAGCCGGCCCAATCCTCGACCGGAGCCTCGAGGAGCTCGTCCTTGACGAGGTCGAACTCCCTTTGTGTGATCTTCCCTTCGTCCAGGAGCTGGGCCAGGTCGCGAAGGTCTTCAACTCTGTTGCTCACACCGGTCTCGTTCCTGATCGGGGTTCACGAGCCGCACCGGAAAGGCGCTATGTGATCATCGGCAGCAGGAGAGCAGATCAGTAGCCGATCAGGACCAACGACCCTACCGCCGGCGCGGGCGCGGTCGCGACGATGGCAAAACCATGAAGATCGAGTATTTCCACGCCTCCAAGTTTGGCAACGGGGCCATGGTCGCGGAGGAGTTCAAGAAGCAGATGACCGCCAAGGGCGTCACGGTCAATGTCCATCACATAGGAGATGTGAGACCGACGGAGCTGGCGCCGGCCGACCTCTACCTATTCAGCTCGCCTGGGCGTATGGGCAAGCCGATCCGCGGGATGCGCCGCTTCCTGGAGAAGGTGACCCTGCCTGCCGGCACGAAGTACGCCATCCTTACCACCGCGTTGGCACCACAGCCGAACAAGAAGACCGGCCAGATGCCCACCGAAGAGGATCTGGCGAAGTGGCAGCGCATCATCCCGATCATGAACGAGATCTTGCAGGGCAAAGGTCTTGTCGAGGTCGCCGAGGACTCGGTCCTGGTGACCGGTATCAAGGGGCCGCTGGAGGAGGGCTGGCAGAAGAAGGTGGAGACCTTCGTGGCCGGGCTTCCCCTCCTCACGATCACGCCCACGCGCTAGGTCTGCTTGGTGTCGGAGGGGGGACTCGAACCTCGGGGAGACACCCCACCTTTACGCGGTCCTAGATGGTGGCGGCTGTCAGGCGGTCACTTCGACCGTATCGACCATCCCCAACGCGAAATGGGCTCCAAAGTCGTCGACGACGTTGCAGAAGATCGTGTAGGTGCCCGGTGCTAGGTCGAAGGTGCCCCTCGCCGTAGCGCCCTCACCGAGCTCACTGATCTCACCGATCAAGGCTCCTTCAGGAATCTCACCAGTGGCCACATAGCCAAGCTGCTCGGTCGGCAGGTCCGCCGCGGCGACATCTTTCACGATCACCAACTCGTGGCCCTTGGTTCCGTCGTTGGTGACGATGAACGTGACCCTGCCCGAGCTCACCGAGCTTGGAGAATGACCCATGCCCCACTCGAAGACTGAGACATCGACCTCGCTCTCCAAAAGGGAGATATCAACGTCGTTCCCCGAACTGGAGCACGCGGCCGTCAGCAGCACGAAGACTGTTAGGAACCTAAGTCGCCGCATCGTGCACACAATAAGCCTCCCATCCGAATCACACGCCGGATAGTGCGATGAGTCGAATTACAGAGGACATTCGAGGGGCCCAACCCGAGCCTGCGTCGTAGCCGACGATTCTGAGGGATCCGGGTCCAACCGATGCGGGTCGGGTTATGCGGTGTCGGAGGGGGGACTCGAACCCCCACAGAGCCATGCTCCACCAGGCCCTCAACCTGGCGCGTCTACCAAATTCCGCCACTCCGACCGGAGCCGAGCGAGTGTACAGCCGGCCCTAGCTCAAGAGGAAGGTCAGCGAGATGGTGCTGATGCCGAAGAGGGTCCCAACCACCACAGTGAGACGGTCGAGATTTCGCTCAACGACGGTGGACCCGCCGAGACTCGAAGTGGCCATGCCGCCACCGAACACATCGGATAGCCCACCCCCTTTACCGGAGTGGAGGAGCACCAGAGCTACCACAGCGAGGGAGAGAATCACATGGATGACGATTGCGATTGCTTCGACGACGGCCATTGCCTACCCGAGGTTTAGGGGAGCCACCCGGTTATCCGGACGGCAGCGAAACTTTACCAGTAGGGGTTGCCTTTACCCAGTCGCGTGGCTGGTTGCCCCCTCCGTCTCGGCCTACGGCCGATCCACCTCCCCCAACGTCGCTCCGCTCCTGGGGGAGGAAATCTGGTGCCTATCCGGCCTGCCTGGCCACGGCCTCCGCCGCGGCCTTCGCCGCCTCGGGATCCCCGAGGTAGCGGCTGGTCACCGGGCGGAGCCGGTCACTCAGCTCATAGACGAGGGGAAGCCCGGTGGGAATGTTGAGATCCACGATCTCCTGGTCGCTGATCCCGTCCAAATGCTTGACCAGGGCACGCATCGAGTTGCCGTGGGCGACGATCAGGGGCGTCAACCCCGCCCTCAGGTCGGGGACGATGACGTCGTGCCAGTAGGGAAGCATCCGGGTCACGACATCGGCGAGGCACTCGGTGGCGGGGAGCAGGTCCGGGGCCAGTGACGCATACCGGGAATCATGGGCCGGGTGTCGCTGGTCGTCGGGATCGAGGGCCGGCGGGGCGATGTCGTAACTGCGTCGCCACAGCAGCACCTGCTCGCTCCCGTGAATTGTGGCGGTCTCCTTCTTGTCCAAACCCTGCAGTGCGCCGTAGTGACGCTCGTTGAGACGCCAGGATCGTCGCACCGGGAGATGTGAAAGACCCATCTCCGCCAATGTGATCTCGGCCGTCCTGATCGCTCGCACCAGGACCGAGGTGTGGAGGATGTCCGGCCGAAGCCCCTCCTCGAGCATCAAACGCCCCCCAATCCTCGCCTCCTCTTCGCCCTGCGGTGTGAGCCCGACGTCGGTCCAGCCGGTGAACAGGTTCTCCTGGTTCCAGGTCGACTCGCCATGTCGAAGCAGGATCAGACGGTAGGTCACAGCCAATACCTGACGATAGAGGCGAAGTTGTCTGAGTCGAGGGAGGCCCCACCCACCAGCGCCCCATCGATTTCGGCCTTCGCCATGAAGTCCTTGATGTTGGCGGCGTTCACCGATCCGCCATAGAGGATCCTCATCCCCGAAGCCCCTTCGCTGGAGACACGATCGGCCACAGTCGATCGGATCGTCTCCGCCATGAGGCCGGCGTCATCGGGCAAGGCGTGGCGACCGGTTCCGATGGCCCAGATCGGCTCATAGGCGATGGCGGACGTGGCGATCACCTCGACGTCGATCCGATTCAGCGCGGCGACGACCTGCCCGATCACCACCCCTTGGGCTTCCCCGGCTTCCCTTTGCTCGAGGGTCTCCCCCACACAGATGATGGGCCGCATCCCGGCTCCGGACACTGCGCGCACCTTCCGGTTTACCGCATCGTCGCTCTCTGCGAACAATTGGCGGCGCTCGGAGTGGCCCACGATCACGTGCTGCACCGAGAGCTTGGCCAGCATCGGGGCGGAGATCTCCCCGGTGAATGCCCCCGACTCCTCCCAGTACACGTCCTGGGCCCCCAACCCGATCCACAAGTGGTCGGCCTCGATGACGGTTTGCACCGAGCGCAGCGCGGTGAATGGTGGGGCCACTACCACCTCAACCCGGTCGAAGTCGCCAGGGTCCAATCGGTAGGAGAGCTTTTGGACCATCTGGATCGCCTCCAGGTGGGTGGCGTTCATCTTCCAGTTCCCGACCATCAGCTTCTTGGGCTCAGTCATTGGGTCCATCTTCCCAGCACCTCGACCCCGGGCAGAATCCGGCCCTCGAGCAGTTCGAGACCGGCGCCACCCCCGGTAGAGACGTGGTCCACCTCACCCTGAAGCCCGAGCATCCGAAGTGCGGCCACCGAATCACCTCCTCCCACTGCGGTGAATCCCGAAGACTCTGCCATCGCATGGGCGATTCGCTCGGTGCCCGTCCTGAACCTCTCCCATTCGAAGACCCCCATCGGTCCGTTCCAGAACACCGTGTTCGAGTCGCGGATCACACCGGCGAACAGCGCCCCCGTCTCCTTGCCGATGTCGAGCCCGATGGTGCCTTTGGGAATGTGACGGATATAGACGGTCTCAGCGGCTGCGTCCTCTCTGAATGCCTCGGCAACGACCATATCCGAGGGAAGGATGATCTTCTCCTCGTCGTACCCTTGCAGCAGGCCTTTGACGCTCTCGATCATTTCCGGCTCCACCAGTGAGTCCCCGACCTCGATTCCCTTGGCCGCCAGCAGGGTGAAGCACATCCCGCCTCCAACCAGGATGGCGTCGGCCCTGGGAAGAAGATTCTGGATCACGGCGAGCTTGTCCGAGATCTTGGCGCCTCCCAGGACCAGCGAGTAGGGCCGGTCCGGTTCTTCGAGAAACCTCCCCAAGGCCTTCAACTCGGCGTCGAGGAGCGGCCCTGCAACGGACTTGACCCTCTCGGCCACTCCAACGGTGGAGGCGTGGGCTCGATGCACACTGCCAAAGGCATCCTGAACGAAGAGATCGACCCCGGTGGCAAGCCGGTTGGCGAGCGCCGGGTCGTTATTGGTCTCACCGGGCAGGAACCTCGTGTTCTCCAGCACCCGGATCTGGCCTTCCTCCTCATCTTCGAAGACCACGGCCTTCGAAGACAGCTCGGCCATTCGGGCCGCCACCGGGCGCAGGGAGTAGGCAGGATCTACTCCTTGTGGTCGACCGAGATGCGAGCACACCGTGACTCTGGCGCCGGAATCGACCAGACGCTCCAGGGTGGGCAGGGCGGCTTCGATCCGGAAGTCGTCCGCAACCGCTCCCCCATCCAGAGGCACATTGAGGTCGGAGCGCACCAACACCGCAAGCCCAGCAACATCCACGTCGTCCAGAGTCAGATAGGGTGACATCGGGTCAAGCCTCGGTGACGGCCAGCTCTTCGAGAACCCTTCCCAGCTTCAGGGGATCGTGGGTCGGCCATTCTGCCCACTCGTTGGCCACATCGGCGGCCACCACCCTCCACCCGTGACCGGCCGCCTCCTCGCTATCGAGCCTGACCTGCTCGTGACCTTCGGGCACGTCGAGGATCCCGTTGTGAACGACGACGATCCCGGGCCCGGTGACCCCGGTGTGGGTCGCCATCGCCTCAAGGTGGGCGACCCCGTCGAGGCCGAGCGTCTCCCCGTCCTGGGTGATCAGATTGAGGACGAAGACCCGTTGGGCATCGGCGCCCATGACCGCCGGAGCCAGCATGCTCACCTCGAGAGCCGAGATGATCGAGGTGTAGAGGCTCCCGGGGCCGATGACAATCTGGTCGGCCACGGCAACGGAGGCCAGAGCGCGTCGGGTGGCAACCACGTCACGGGGCTCGAGATGAAGCTCGGTCAGGTCACCCACGGTCTTCGAGATCGTTCCCTGCCCGACCACCTCCTTCCCGTCGATGGTCGCCACCAGCACGACGGGGTGATCAGCCACCGGGATCACCGACCCCAACGTCCCCAGCATCCGCTCCGCGGTGGCCACCGCGGATTCGAAGTCCCCGAAGAGATCGGTGAGAGCAGCCAGGATCAGGTTGCCGAGAGAGTGCTCGGCCACGTCTCCGCCCCGGAAACGGTGGGCGAACAGCTCAGACCAAAGCGAGGGCTCGGGGGTCAATGCCAGGAGGCATCGTCGCACGTCCCCGGGAGGCGGCATCCCTAGACCGGACAGTCGTCCCGACGAGCCGCCGTCATCCGCCACCGAGACCAGCGCCGAGATCTCACCGGCGTAATACTGGATCGCCTCCAGCGCGGCGGCTTGTCCGTGGCCCCCACCAATGGCGACCACGATCGGACCGTCCGGATCGAGGAGCAGTGGTTCGAGGGCGACCGCGGTTTCGGGTCTCACCGGTTGATGTCGCGGTGACGCACCGCCGCTTTCACGTCGAGCTGCCCCAATCGCCGGCCCAACTCCTCGGCGATGGCAACCGAGCGATGGTGGCCCCCCGTACAGCCGATACCAACCGATAGATAGGACTTCCCCTCGGCCTCGAAGCGTGGGATGAGAAACTTCAAGAGGTCGTCGATCCGGTCGACGAACCCCTTGGCGTTCTCGTCCTGCATCACATATTCGGCCACTGCCTGATCGGTCCCCCGCAGGTCGCGCAGTTCGGGCACCCAGTAAGGATTGGGCAGGAATCGGACGTCGAGGAGGAGATCGGCGTCGCGGGGGGTTCCATGCTTGTAGCCGAACGACCTGATCGAAACTCGCATCGGCCTGGTCATCTCTTCCCCGCTGAACTGGGCGTTGAGACGCTCTCTCAGCTCGTGCACGTTCAGGCTCGAGGTGTCGACTATGACGTCGGCCGCCTCACGGAGGTCGGCCAGCAATTCCCTTTCGGCTCCGATTGCGTCCGAGATGGTGGCCAGACCCAGAGGATGGGGTCGCTTGTTCTCCTCATACCGACTGACGATGGCGTCGTCGTCAGCGTCGAGGAAGACGACCCTGGTCATCACCCCTTCCCGGGCCAGTTCGTCCATCGCTGCGCGCAGCTCGTCCATGTCGAGACCGCCCCGGGAGTCGATGACCACTGCCAGCTGCTTGTGGATTTGAGGCATGTCGTGGGATTGGGCGGCCAGCGCCAACAGACGCGGCGGAAGGTTGTCGATCACGGTGTAGCCCATGTCTTCGAGGATGTCGGCCGCAGACGATCGTCCCGCCCCCGACATACCGGTGAGCACCAGGACGTGTGGGAGCTCGGTTGGTGCCAGGTCCATCGCGACCTCGATCAGTTGTGCAGGGCAGCGTACAGATCGACCGCCACGTTCCTCGGGACCACTTCTGCCAAATCGTCCGCTCCCGCTTCACGAATCTTCTTCAAGGATCCGAAGCGACGGATCAGGTCTCGTTTGCGTTTCGGGCCGAGCCCGGGCACGTCGTCCAGCACCGAGTCGACCATCGACTTCGATCGGAGTTGGCGGTGATAGGTGATCGCAAAACGGTGCGCCTCGTCTCTCACCTGTTGAAGCAGGTACAACGCCTCGGCATCGCGGGGGATGCGGACAGGATCGGGCAGCGCGGGGAGATAGACCTCCTCCATCCGTTTCGCCAGCCCGATCGCGGGGATGTCGAGGTCGAGCTCGTCGAGGACCTTCACCGCCCTTCCCAGCTGCCCAGGGCCACCGTCGACGACCACCAAAGATGGCGGGTAGGAGAACTTCCCCTGCCCCGGGACCGGTCGGTCGCGTTCGGCGAGATAGGCCTTGAATCGACGGCGGAGGGTCTCCTCCATGGAGGCGAAGTCGTCCTGTCCCTGGATGGTCCGGATCTTGAAACGCCGATACTCCGACGGTTTCGGGATTCCGTCCTCGAGAACCACCATGGAGGAAACGGTGTTCGTGCCCTGCAGGGTGGAGACGTCGTAGGCCTCGATGCGGAGAGGCGCAACCGGCAGATCGAGGACTTCCTGTAGCGACCGCAGGGCCCGGGCCCGGGCATTGTGGTCACGATGCCGTCTCAGCCGATGACGCCCGAAGGCCTCGGCAGCGTTGGTTGACGCTGTTTCCATCAGACGACGCTTCGCGCCGCGCCGGGGAACCCGCAGATCCACCCGGGACCCCCGGGACGCACTCAGCCATTCGCTGAGGAGGTCGACTTCGGTGGGCTGGATCGACACCAGGACCTCCCGTGGAGGCGCCTCGTCGCCATAGAGCTGCCGAATCACCCGGCCCATCAACTCGGCGTCGGTCAGCTCCTCGACCCGGTCGACCACCACTCCTCTCCGGCCCACCACCCGGCCCCGCCGAACATGCAGCATTTGGAACGCCGACTCCAGGTCGTCGCCGTGGAAGGCGACGAGGTCGAAGTCCTCGGGCCGCTCGGTTACCACCTCCTGCCGGAGCAAGGCCCTCCGCACGTCCTCGATGCGGTCGCGGTTACGGGCTGCCAGCTCGAACTCCTGACGCTCCGAGGCCTGCCACATCCGGTCTTCGAGATCCGCTACCACCCCCTCGGTGTCACCCCGAAGGAAACCCGCCAGCCCATCCACCATCCCGGAGTACTCCTCGGGCGTCACCTCTCCGATACACGGGCCGGAGCATTTCTCGATGTGGAACAAGAGACATGGGCGTCCTTGCGCCTTCTGCCGCCCGAACAGGGAGTCGGAGCAGGTGCGAACCGGGAAGGTACGCAGCAATTGGTCGAGCGTCTTGCGGACGGAGTAGGTGTGGGCGTAGGGGCCGAAGTACTCGTAGCCCTTCCGCTTGGCGCCCCTGAGCACCCGGGCCCGGGGCCATTCGTCGCTTCGGGTGATGGCCAAATAGGGATAGGACTTGTCGTCGACGAGGCGAATGTTGAATCGGGGCCGATTCCGCTTGATCAGCGAGTACTCCAGCATGATCGCCGCCACCTCGGACTCGGTGATGATCCATTCCACTGCCCGGGCGTGGTCCACCATGTTCTGGGTGCGAGGGTGGAGCCCCACTCCGAAATAGGAGGAGACCCGGCTTCGCAATGACTTCGCCTTGCCTACGTAGATCACCTTCCCGTGCTGGTCACGAAACAGGTAGGCCCCCGGCTGGTCCGGGATGTCGGCAGGCTTCGGTCGCTCGAACACGCTCTCAGAGTAGAGGGCCCCATGGGTACTCGGTCATGGGCCTTGGAAGACGTTATGACCACCGATTCGGCGCCACCTGACCGCAGGATTCTTGGTTCCGACTTCGTCGGTGACCGTGGTCCATTCCCAGGTGGCGCGACCATCCGGCCCGCTGTACGACCAAGTCATCTCGAACACACCAGGGGCGCTGGAGACCTGCTTGATACGCAGTGAAGACGGCCACGACGATTGATCCTTGGTTTCAATGAAGCGATCCGCTGCAGCGTTGAACTCGCGGACGGCCCGGGTGAATAACCGCTTCTCTGATTCCGAAAGTCGCCGAAAGTCGGAGCGCGCAGCCAAAGACAGGATGTATCGCAAGAATCTCCCCACGAGCAATACCCCCGTCAATCCTCCAGGGCGGCGAGCAGCTCGTCAAGGGAGTCGGTCTCAACCACCCTCCCTGCCTCAAAGTCGGCGTCGGCTTCATGTTCCATGCGTTGCCAGCGCTCGGACCAGAACCATGCCTGGTCGACCGGCACGACAACCGATGGGCGAAGCTCGATCACGCCGTCATCTCGTTCGACGACTTCAAGGTGGACTTGACCTCGATCGAGTCCCAGACGACGTCGCAAGTCGGCGGGAAGTGTCACCACACCGCGTTCTCGTACCTGGATCACACCGCTGAATCGCTCCGACACAGACAACAGCATATCTGCAATGCGGAAATGCGTCTAGGAAGCTATCAACCGCCACCGGATTGCCATGAGACGCGGGATGCCGGTCTGATCATCCAACTCATGGTGGGAGGTCTCCACCATCCTCTCCAGGCTCCAGCCGACGCCCGCCGCCGCATTGAGCAGGGAGCTGATTGGACGGTGATGGAATCTGATCATGACTTCATCGGCGGGCTCGTCGAAGAAACCCTCTGACAGGTAATCCCCGGGACGCCATAGGACTTCGCCGTCGGCGTCGGTGATCGGAGTCGACCTCGGAGCGGTCCAAACCGAATGATTCATGACCAGAGCCAGGGGCTGCCCCGGCTTGACCACTCGGGCGACTGCGGCAAAGAACGCCAGGTGATCCGGCACGTGCTCCAGGACCCCGACGCAGTAGGCCCCGTCGTAGACGTCGGGTCTGAAATAAGAGAGGTCGGGCAACTCCGCGATCACCGTCGGCCCGATGGCCCTCGATCGGGACGCCAGTACCTGATTCAACTCGACCCCGTGAACCCGACTGCCTCGCTCTAGGACAGCGCGCATCACCCGCCCCTCGCCACTCCCCAGGTCGAGATAGAGGGCCCCTGGGTCGGGCTCGAGGATGTCGAGCAGCATCGGGGTGACAACCGATTCGTACGCGGGGTCGTCGGCTACCTCATTGAGCCACCACTCCCCCATCTCGGACCAGGTCATCACGCGAGGCTATCGAGCCTTAGTACCCGAGGACTTCCTTGAACCAGGGCAGGGTCCGCTCCAGACCGTCGCGAAGCGGGATCTGTGCCTTCCAACCTAGGATCTCCTCTGCCCTGGTGGTGTCGGGACATCTCACCGTCGGGTCGTCGGTCGGCAGCGGATGGAACTCGATCCCCGGGTGGTTGCCGACGACGTCTTGCACCAGTTCGGCCAGTTCCACCATGGTCACCTCTTCGGGGTTCCCGATATTGACCGGACCCGTTTCGTCCGAAAGAAGCAAACGAAGGATTCCCTCGACCTCGTCGTCGACGTAACACAATGACCGGGTCTGGGAACCATCGCCAAAAACGGGAAGGGGGCGGTTCTCCAGAGCAGCCTTGAAGAAGGCGGGCACTGCCCGCCCGTCGTCCGGTCGCATCCGAGGGCCAAACGAGTTGAAGATCCTCACGATGCGGGTCTGCAGACCATGCTCCCGGTTGTAGGCGAGCGTGAGCGCTTCGGCGAACCGCTTCGCCTCGTCGTAAACCCCGCGGGGGCCGATCGGGTTGACGTTTCCCCAATAACTCTCGGGTTGAGGGTTCACCTGAGGATCGCCGTAGACCTCCGAAGTCGAGGCGAGGAAGAAGACCGCCCCCTTGTCCAGCGCCAGCCCGAGACCCTTGTGGGTCCCGAAGGCGCCCACCTTCAGGGTGTGGATCGGCCATTTCAGATAATCGACCGGTGAGGCGGGGGAGGCGAAGTTGAGGACGTAGTCGACGTCACCGGAGACATGCATGAAGTCGGTCACGTCGTAGTCGATGAGGTGGAAGCGCCTGTCCCCCATGAGATGGGAGACGTTTGCCGCGCTCCCTGTGATCAGGTTGTCGAGACAGGTGACTTTGGTTCCCGAGTACATCAACCGGGTGCAGATGTGTGAGCCGAGAAACCCGGCGCCACCCATGACCACGGCGTGCTTGCCCTCGAGTTCCGGAAAGCCGCCAAATCCCGACCGGCGTATGTCTGACAAGTCGGAGGCCTCCAAGATCCTGTCAGGGTACATCGGCAGGTCTGCGGAGACGTTGAGCCGAGAATCTCACGCCGGCTATGACAAACTGACCCCGGAGTGTCCGCTCGTGCTGCATTCATCCGATGGGCCGTGATCGGCGCCGTCGCAGCGGCGATCCTGCTCTGGGCCCAATCCGAGGCGGTGGGAGGGGTCGAGGGACTGCTCCAGGTCGGTGAGGCCAGTGACGTCCGGCCTCTGATCGAGTCACAGCTCGGGGAGGTTCCTCTCGCCTCTGGCCCCGGACATGACGGTCAAATCTACTACGCCATTGGGCTCGATTTGACCGGTGACGAGGTTGGGCCGCTTCTCGACCACGCCGCCTACCGCTATCGCCGCATCCTCTATCCACTCTTCTCTTCGGGATTCGGGGTCTTGGAGGGAACCGCGCTTCTGGTCGGGATGATTGTGGTCACCATCGCCTCGACTGCGGTGGCCTCAGGGGCTACCGCAGTCCTCGGCACCCGATTGGGGATCAGCGAATGGGCCGCGCTCGCGGTGCTCCTCAACCCAGGGGTGTGGCTTTCGGTGCGGCTGCTCACCTCCGACACCCTGGCGCTCGCCTTGATGATGGTGGGGCTGATGACCATGGGGGCGAGACTCGCCTGGCCAGCCGTCAGCTTCGCCCTCTCCACCCTGGCCAAAGACGTCTACCTGGTCACGCCGATCGGCCTCGCGATCGGACGTGACAGGAAGCGTTGGGTGCTGGCGGGTATCTCATTGCTGGTTCTTCTCGCCTGGATGACCTGGCTCACACTCACCTTCGGCGACGGCTTCACCGGGCGGGGCAATCTCGCCCTTCCGTTGTTGGGGATCGTCGACGGTGCCGCCAATTGGCCAGACCTCGACGTCGAAGAGCTGACCTATCTCGGGTTCGGGCTGGTAACGGTGCTGGCCGGGCTGGTGGTCGGCATCACGAGGTCGACCTGGTTGCGCTGGCCGATCCTGGGATGGTCCGCCCTGGCCCTGATCTCGTCCAACTGGGTGTGGGACTTCGGTAACAACGCGGCACGAGCCTTCGCTCCACTGGCGGTCCTCGTCGTCCTCGCCTTCGGCGCTGAGAAACTCCCCGAAGACGAGGCGGGTCAGGCGACTGCGGCCACCGGGGAGCCCTCGGGCTCCGCCACCTCCTGAGCCGGTGCCACCCAGGGGCCGAACGCCCAGAGCACCGGCATCAAACCCGCCGCCCGCCAGGCGTTGACCGGTTCCAGAACCACGGTTTGTGAGAAGCAGAGAACGTAGAGACCAACCACCACCCACGTCCAATTCCGGTAACGAGCCCCGATTGCCAACGTGGCCAGTGCGAGTAGGGCCAGCACCCATCCGGCGACCGAAGGGCTTTCCACATAACCCGCCATCGGGAAACCGAATAGACGCGCACCCTGTGGGAGCAGCGTCTCGATCCCGAAGCGGACGACGGAATACCCCACCACAAGCAGTGCCGCCCCTACCCCAGAGGCGAAGGTCTTCCATCGCCCGAGGAGGGCGAGGAGATAGTCGGGTCGGGTCACACCGAGGGCGGCCCCCGCCCACGGGTGGTTTGAGGCCAGCGCCAGACCGAGGAACAGAATGGCGAGGGGCTCGGCGGTGTCTCCCGCAAATCCGATGTAGAGGGCGGGGTTGAGCACCAAGAACCAGACAGAGGGGCCCAAACGCTCCCGGAGAGAGATGGCGAGAACCAAGGTCCCAACCACCGCCAGCGCGCCGACTGCCGCCATGGCGTAGGGGATCAGACCCCTCTGACCCCCGCTTGCGGCCCACACCAGCCACGAGTACCCGGCTCGCTGATAGCGATAGGCCGGGTCCCTGAGGTCGTCACCAATCTCGAGGCCGAGGGGATCTGACGCGATCACGGCGAAGGCCTGGCCGTCTCCCAACGTCCAGGCCGAGAACCAGGGGCCCACGTCCGAGACCGGCAAGTCCCATTTCCCCTCGGCCAGTTCCAGATTTCTCTCGGCCCAGGGAGGGACGTACTCGGCTCGGACGTAGAAGGCCGTCAGCAGGACGATTACGGAGACGACCAGCACCTCGGGACGATGTTCACGCCGCATTGACACCGTTTTGATCGGCATCGACGGAATCGACGTTGAGGTGTTAGGCCCTCAACCCCCGACCAACTCGCGGAGGAACTTGCCGGTGTAGCTCTCCCCCACTTGGGCTACCTCTTCGGGGGTCCCGGTGGCCACCACCCTCCCTCCGCCGCTGCCCCCTTCGGGCCCGAGGTCGATCACATAGTCCACCGACTTGACCACCTCGAGGTTGTGCTCGATCACCACCACCGTGTTCCCCGAGTCGACGAGACGCTGCAGGACCTGGAGCAGCTTGCGGATGTCCTCGAAATGAAGACCGGTGGTCGGCTCGTCGAGGATGTAGAAGGTGCGCCCGGTGGAGCGTCTGCCCAATTCCGAGGCCAGCTTTATCCGCTGCGCCTCGCCCCCGGACAGGGTGGTCGCCGGCTGGCCAAGCCTCACATAGCCAAGGCCGACATCGAAGAGGGTCTGCAGGATGCGCACGATCTTGGGCTGGTTCTCGAAGAAGCCGAGTGCCTCCTCGACCGACATCTCCAGGACCTCGGAGATGTTGTGGCCCTTCCACAGGATCTCCAGTGTCTCCCGGTTGTAGCGCTTCCCGCCGCAGACCTCGCACGGCACGTAGACGTCGGGCAGGAAGTGCATCTCGATCTTGATGGTCCCGTCGCCCGAACACGACTGGCAACGACCCCCTTTGACGTTGAACGAGAACCTCCCTTGTTTGTAGCCACGGGCCCGCGCCTCGGCGGTCTGGGCGTAGAGGGCGCGGATGTGGTCGAACAACTTGGTGTAGGTGGCCGGGTTGGAGCGAGGGGTCCGGCCGATGGGCGACTGGTCGATGTCGATCACCTTGTCGATGAACTCGATGCCCTCCACCTTCTTGTGTCGGCCGGGGACCACCCGGGCCCGATTAACCCGATTGGCCAGCGTCTTCCACAGGATCTCCTCGATCAGGGACGACTTCCCCGATCCGGAGACACCGGTCACTGCGGTGAACACCCCGAGCGGGAACTCGACGTCGATCCCCTGGAGGTTGTTCTCGGTCGCCCCTAGCACCCGGATCGTCTCACCGTTTCCGGAACGTCGTAGGAACGGGACCGGGATCTGACGTCGCCCGGCCAGATAGTCCCCCGTTATGGAGTCGGGCTGTCTCGTTATGTCTTCGATGGTGCCCTGGGCCACGATGTCGCCGCCGTGCTCCCCGGCGCCGGGCCCGATGTCGACGATGTGATCGGCCACCCTGATGGTGTCCTCGTCGTGCTCGACGACGATCAGGGTGTTGCCGAGATCACGGAGCCGGATCAGGGTCTCGATAAGACGCTGATTGTCACGCTGGTGAAGGCCGATCGATGGCTCGTCGAGGATGTAAAGGACCCCAACCAGGCCGGACCCGATCTGGGTTGCCAGCCTGATCCGCTGCGCCTCGCCTCCGGCCAAGGTCGCCGCCGAACGGGACAAGGACAGGTAGTCGAGCCCGACGTCGAGCAGGAACCTGATTCGGGCTCTCACCTCTTTGAGCACCCGCTCGGCGATCTTGGCCTCGCGCTCGGTGAGCTCGAGTCGATCGAAGAACTCCTCGGCATCGCCGAGACTGAGATCGGAGACGGCGGCGATATTGCGGCCGGCGATGGTCACCGCGAGCGCCACCGGGTTGAGGCGCCCTCCGTCACAGGCGTCGCAGGGAACCTGGGCCATGTACTCCTGGTAGTACTCCCGGGCGGAATCAGATTCGGCCGACTCGTGACGCCGGGTGAGGAAGGGGACCGCACCCTCGAAGGTGGTCGTCCACTGTCGTTGTCGCCCGAAGCGGTTGGTGTAGTGGACGGTGATCCTCTCCTCGCCGGTGCCGTAGAGGATCTTTTCCTTCACCTCGTCGGAGAGATCCTTCCACGGGGTGTCCATCGAGAAGCCGAACACCTCGCCCAGCCCGCTCAACAACCGGTAGTAGTAACGCATCCGGTTGGAGGCCCACATAGATACCGCGCCTTCGTTCATCGACAGGTCAGGGTCGGCGATCACCAACTCGGGGTCCACCTGGTACCTGGTGCCGATACCCGAGCATTCGGGACAGGCCCCGTAGGGGCTGTTGAAGGAGAAGTTCCGGGGCTGAAGGTCCTCGAAGCTGAGACCACATTTCGAGCAGGCCAAGTGCTGGGAGAAGGTGAGGGTGGCGCCGCCTTCGATCTCGATGTCGGCCACCCCCTCGGTCAGGGTCAGCGCCGTCTCCAGCGACTGGGTGAGACGTTGGGTCATCCCCTCCTTGCGGACGAGACGATCGACCACCACCTCGATGGTGTGCTGGTAGTACCGATCGAGCTTGATCTCCTCGGTGAGCTCCCAGACCTCGCCGTCGATTCGGGCCCGGGCAAAGCCCTGCTTGGCCAGGTCGGAGAGGAGGCCCTCGTACTCGCCCTTGCGCCCCCGCACTACCGGGGCCAGCACCAAGAAGCGGGTCCCCTCCTCCAGTTCGAGGATGCGGTCCACGATCTGCTGGGGGGTCTGGCGCTCCACAGGGGTCCCGTCGTTGGGGCAGTGGGCGATCCCGATCCGGGCGTAGAGAAGGCGGAGATAGTCATGGACCTCGGTGACGGTGCCTACCGTGGAACGTGGGTTCCGGGATGCCGTCTTCTGATCGATGGAAATCGCCGGCGACAGGCCCTCGATGAAGTCGACATCGGGTTTGTCCATCTGCCCCAGGAACTGACGGGCATAGGCCGACAACGACTCCACGTAACGTCGCTGGCCCTCGGCGTAGATGGTGTCGAACGCCAGCGAGGACTTCCCCGACCCGGAGAGCCCTGTGAAGACGATGAGTTGGTTGCGGGGCAGTTCGACCGTGAGGTTCTTCAGATTGTGCTCACGGGCGCCCCTGATGAGGATCGAGTCTGTGGACAACGCTCCGCCTGGTCGCCTGAGTTACGACAGTGTAATCCAGATCAGGG
>DATDPP010000071.1:0-2552 GCA_035292685.1 Acidimicrobiia bacterium | reverse complement strand
GGCCAGAACCTGGTCGTTGGTGTAGGCGTGGACGGTGGTCATCACGCCTTTCACGATCCCGAAATTGTCATCGAGAACCTTCACCAGGGGAACCAGGCAGTTGGTGGTGCACGAGGCGTTGGAGACGATGATGTCCTCCGGACCCAGCTCCTCGTCGTTGACGCCCAACACCACCGTCTGATCGATCTTGTCCTGGGAGGGGACCGTGAGGATCACTCTCTTGGCCCCGGCGTCGATGTGCTTCTGAAGCGAGGCCCGATCCCGGAACACCCCGGTCGACTCGATCACGATGTCGACCCCGAGTTCCGCCCAGGGGAGCTGCGCCGGGTCACGCTCCATCAGCATCTTGATCTCGTGTGGACCGACTCGCATGATGCCGTCTTCGACAGTCACCTCTTGCTCGAAGCGACCCATCACCGAGTCGTACTCGAGGAGATAGGCGAGGATGTCATCATCGGCGAGGTCATTGATGGCGACGACCCGGATCTCCGAGCCGGGACGGGTGGCGATGATCCGGAACACGGCCCGGCCGATCCTCCCGAATCCGTTGATCGCGACATTCACCATTTCACTGTCCTCCATCCAGATAACCGGCGATAGTCGTCGTCACTTCCACCACCCGATGGGAATACCCCCAACCGTTGTTGAACCAGGTGATGGTCTTCACCAGATCGCCCATGGTGACCATGGTCGCCAGGCTGTCGAAGACGCCCGAGTGGGAGTTGAGCCTGACGTCGGAGGAGACGATCGGGTCGGCCACGTACTCGATGAGACCCTGGAACTTGACCTCGATCTCTGCGGCTATCGCGGCATTGACCTCTCCCGCCGTGGTTTCGACATTGGTTTCGGTCGTGAGGTCCACCGTCGACCCGTCGACTACCGGAACGTTGAGCGCCACCACCGCCAGCTTTCCTTCCAGTTGGGGTAGTGCCTGGGTGAGTATCTCGGCAGTGTTGGTGACGGCCGGGATGATGTTCTCACCCGCGGCCCGACTGGTCCGATAAGAGTCGGTGGGGACATCGGCGAGACGCCCCGCATTCGACATCGCCTTCACCGTGGTCATGAACGCACGCTTCACCCCGAACTTCTCGTCGATGATGCGCAGGATGGGGGCCACCGCATTCGACGTGTTCGACCCGATAGCGACCTGGTGGGTGGAGGGTCCGAGGATCTCATCGTTGATGCCCCTGAGCAACAGTGGGATCTCACCCGGTGTCTCCGGGCTGGAGGTGAGCACCACCTTCTTGGCACCGGCAGCCAGGTGACGGTCGAGGGACTCCTTGGAGCGGTAGCGGCTGGTGGTCTCGAGCACCACGTCGACCCCCAACTCCCCCCAGTTGGCGTCGCCCGGCTTCCGGGCGTTGAGAAAGGCAGCGTGCTTGGACCCGTAGGTGAGCTTGCCGTCGGCGTAAGACGTGGGTGTGGGGAATCTGCCGTAGATCGAGTCGTATTTGAGGAGATAGGTGAGGGCCTCCGGATCGGCGATGTCACTGATGGCCACGACTTCGAGGTCGTCGCGGTTGTGAACCAGACGGACGACATTGCGACCGATCCTTCCGAAACCCATCAACCCGATGCGGGTTGTCGCCATTCGTGTCCCCTTTCTCGAATCAGGAAACTAGCGGTCGACCCCCTTTCCAGCTGAATCGGGCGGCGATAGGGTCGGATGCGGAGGGGAGATGCTGGTCCACATGGCGCTTACGGCGGTCTGTCTTATGGCCCCGGTCAACGGCCCGGTCGTCGCCGGTTTCTCACCGGTTGGCGCCTATGGCGGGCACTGGGGGGTCGACTATTCGGCAGCGGTGGGCACCCCGGTTCGGGCCCCGGCGTCAGGTGTTGTCACGTTCGCCGGGTCGGTTGCCGGGATGATCTCGGTGACCATCGAGCCGGTTCCCGGCTACAAGGTGTCCGTTTCCTATCTGTCGAGCCGTTCGGTCGGCGCCGGCCCAAGGGTCTCCCGTGGCGCCATCGTCGGGTTTGCCGGCAGCCCCCATGGTATGGAGGGAGTGCATTTGTCGACGAGGATCGGGGGGAGCTATGTCGATCCCCGGCCCCGGCTTGGCTGCCGTGCCACCGACATCACCCGCGCCCTCCGGTTGGTGACCCCTCCCGCCCCCTATCCTCGGCGTCGTGCGCACCGGCATCCTCGGCGGGACCTTCGACCCGATCCACATTGCCCATCTCCACGCCGGGGAAACCGCCCTCTATCAGGCCAGCCTCGATCGGGTGGTCTTCATGCCGGCCGGAGAGCCCTGGCAGAAAGGCGACCGTCTCCTGACCGGCGCCGCCCACCGCCTGGAGATGATCCGTCTGGCGATCAGTGATATCGATGGTTTCGAAGTCGACGATCGGGAACTCGAGCGGGAAGGCCCCACCTACACCATCGACACCGTTCTTTCCTTCCCTGAGGACGAGGAGTTGTCGTTGATCCTCGGAGCCGACGCCGCCCTCGGTCTTCCCACCTGGCACCGCTGGGACGAGGTGGTGGATCGGGTGTCAGTCCTCGTTGTCCCTCGACCCGGCACCGACGCCCGGGAGGTGCAGTCCGTGAT
>DATDPP010000070.1:0-10892 GCA_035292685.1 Acidimicrobiia bacterium | reverse complement strand
CTGGGCGATCCTCGAGGGAACCCCGATCGGCGCCACTCTCCATTTCATGGACAGCGGTCTCGACACCGGAGACATCGTGGCCCAAGCCGAGCTCGAGATCCGGCCCGGGGACACCGCGCACACTCTGTATCGCCGGCTGCTCGGTCTCGAGGTCGACCTGTTCAAGACAGCATGGCAGCTGTTGGCTTCGGGGAGCCCACCCCGTCGTTCCCAATCTCCCGACGAGGGGTCGAGTCACAACAGGGCGGATCTAGCTGTGGACTCCATTCGACGTCTGGAACTGGAGCAGGCTGTTCCGGTGAGGGACGTCCTTCGCAAGCTTCGCGCTTTGACCACGAGTGATGTCGAGGAGGCTGCCTACTTCGAGCAGGACGGCCGGCGGTACCGGGTCCAGATCACGATCACGCCTGAGGGCGGGCCGGTCGACGGCGAAGCCTGAGCAACATCAGTCGCCACCCCAGCGCTCGACCAGGGCCGGGAAGAGGCCCTTGCGCTTAGCCACCTCGGCATAGGTACCCATCACCCGGTTGACGATCTCCCGCTCGTCGAACAACAGGTGAGCCCGATCCGTCGATGCCTGCGACATCATCGACCTCATGCCGGCATCCGCCCCGACTCGCATGATGGCCGCAGCAAGGGCACCCACATCCCTCACCGGGAACAGGATGCCGTTTACCCCGTCGTCGACCACCTGCCGGCAACCCCGGATGTCGGTGGCGATCACGGGGAGACCAGAAGCTGCGGCCTCCATCGCCGCCCGGGGAAAGCCCTCTCGATGACTGGGAAGCACGAAGATGTCCAGCCCCTGATAGATCCGCTCCACGTCCTGGCGCATCCCCAAGAAACGAACCCCGTTCGCCTCGGCCCGGGCCAGAAGCTCTTCGGAAACGGCATCCGCCTTCTCATGGTCCCGGGGCCCGACGATGACAACCACGTATCGGTCGTCGAGTCGCTCCGCGGCCTCGATCAACTCCGGCACGCCCTTTTCCTCCACCAAACGGGCCACCAACCCCACAGCGATCTGCCCATCGGTGAGCCCGAGCTCCTGTCGAACCGGCTCACTCAGGCCCGGGTCAGGGCGGAAGCGCTCGAGATCGACCCCGTTGCCGAGAAGGCGCAGCTTGGAGCGGGGCATGATCCCCCGTTCCCACAGGAGCTCGAAGTCCTCCGGGCTCTGGATCAGCTCGGCATCCGAGAACCTCGAGGCGATCCATTCCAACGTGTACACGACCATCCGCTTCGGAAGCGAAGAATCCGGGGTGGCGTACAGCCCGTGAACGGTGTTGACCACGATCGGTACCCCCGCCAGCCTGCCCACGATCCGACCGTAGACGCCAGGCTTGGGGTTGTGAGTGTGCAGGATGTCGGGCCGCTCATGCCGCAGCACCCTCCATAGCTGTCCGATGGCCCGGAGGTCGGCCAGCAGATTCATGCCGCGCGTCGACGAGGCGAGGGCTATATGGCGGATGCTCCTCGATTCGAGCTCCGGGACGAACGCCCCGGCAGCGCTGATCCCGATCGATTCGCCCAGCTCCCTCGCCGCCTCGAGTTGGGGCAGGAGCAGGTAGCGGAGACTCATGTCCACCGTGGTGAGGTGTGCGATCTTCACTCGAGCACCTCGGCCAGCCGCGCGGCGTATCCAGAGATGATGTGATCCATCGCAAACCGTTGCTTGATGTGAAGTCGCGCTGCCCGGCCCATGTCGCGAGCCAGCGTCGGATCGGCCGCCAGCTGTGACAGAGCTCGGACCACACCGTCAGCCTCACCAGGGTCAACCACGATCCCGCTCACCCCGTCGCGGATCGCCTCTCTGACCCCACCCACGTCGAGGGCAACGGCTGCAACCGATGCGGCCCCGGCCTCGAGGACGGCGCCGGGCAAACCTTCGGTGCGTGATGTCAGGAGCAGCACGTTGGCCCATTCCAGGTGTGGCACGACATCATCCACCGCGCCTACCAGATCGACCCTGTCCTCGATGCCGAGGGCATGTGCCTCGGCGCGCAGTTGATCCATCAGTGGCCCTGACCCGACAAACCGAAGCATCGCACTCTGGACCCGGGAGACGCTTCGCAAGCCGAGAAGAGGATTCTTCTCGTCGGAAAGGCTTCCGACCATCACCACCCGCAACGGGCCTTCTTCCTCCCCGCGCCGGACAGAGAACATCTCGTCGGGAACACCGGTGTAGGCGACAGCGATCCTTCCCACAAGCGAGGGGTCGAGGTCGAGTAACTGCCCCTTGGTTGCCTCACAAACTGCGAGAACCCTCTTCACTCGCCCCAGCAGCCATCGATTGGCCATCCGGGACACAGCGGTGCGTGTCCAATACCCGGGCTCGCCTATGGCCACGTAGACCAGAGGCGCCTCGGATCGCAGCGTCGCCACCGCTCCGTAGCGCAAAGTCGACCCTCCGTTTGCCAGGACGATGTCAGGCTGAAACGCATTGATCCGGTCGATCAAGGCTCGGTAAATGCGGAGATTGAGCCGGCCGGGGTGGGCCGAGCTCACATCGGTGAGACATTCGACTGCGACCCGGCTGACATCGCCAGACCTGGTGAGACTCACCGCTTCCGCCACCCAGCCGCGGGCAGTGAGACCATCGCGGAGACGGGTTGTGAAGACCTCCGCTCCGCGTCTGCGATCGGTGGCGGTCACGATCAAGACGCGTGGCGCCCCCTCGCTTCGCGGGCCCGGCGGCATGCTCAGTCTTGCTCGGACACGGCGACCGCCATCACCAATGCCGAGGTGTTGGTGTGGGTGATAGTCACCAGGACCTCGGTGACTCCCATCAGGACGGCGCGTCTCGCTGCGGTCCCTGTCATGAGGACGGTGGGCTTTCCGCCGCCGGTGATCTCGATGTCCTGCCAGCGAACACGGCGCCACCCGGTGCCCAGTGATTTCATCACCGCCTCCTTGCCGGCAAACCGAGCAGCAAGACGACGTGCCGGGTTGGCGTGTCGAAAGGCGTATTCGCGCTCATGGTCGGTGAAGCACCTTTCGGCGAATCTCGGGTACCGGGCCAGGACCGCTTCGACGCGATCGATGTCGGCGAGATCTACTCCCAAGCCGAGGATGCGCACGCGGTCAGGATACCGGGGGGTCTTTCAGGGCGGCTATTCCACCGTGACCGTCTTCGCCAGGTTGCGTGGTTTGTCCACATCCATCCCGCGGGCGGTCGCCAGGTGGTAGGCGAGGAGTTGAAGGGGGACCACCGCCGTGACCGTGCACAGCAGGTCCGGTCCCGCAGGAACCCGGATCACGTGATCGGCAACATGCCCCACTTCGGCACCCTCCTCGGCGACGAGGATGATCGTCGCACCGCGGGCCTTCATCTCCTCCATATTGGAGAGAGTCTTAGTTCGGACATGACTGTCGGTTGCCACCCCCACCACCACCACCCCGGGCTCGATGAGGGCGATCGGCCCGTGCTTCATCTCGCCGGCGGCATAGCCTTCGGCGCGCACATAGGCGATCTCCTTGAGCTTCAACGCACCCTCCATGGCTACCGGGAAATCACCCGAGCGCCCGAGGAAGAAGAAGTGCTGGGTGTCGGCCAGGAGCTCCGTCAGCCGCGCGATGTCGTCATCGCGTGACAGCACCTTGTCGACCTGCTCGGGCAGACGCATCATCTCTTTGACCAACAGTTCAATGGCTCCGGGATCAAGCGTTCCCCGCACTTGGGCCAGGTAGAGGCCAAGCATTTGCATGGCCACGAGCTGGGTTGTGAAGGTCTTGGTGGCTGCCACCCCGATCTCCGGGCCCGCCCTTGTGTAGAGCATTGCGTCGGCTTCTCGGGCCAGTGCCGATTCGACCACATTGGACACCCCGATCACAGTCGAGCCCTGAGCCCGGGCATAACGGATCGCGGCCAGAGTGTCGATCGTCTCGCCCGATTGGCTGATCCCGATGACGAGAGAATTCACATCGAGAACCGGGTCCCGATACCGGAACTCCGACGCAATGTCGATCTCCACGGGAAGCCGGGTCCAGCGCTCGATTGCATACTTGGCCATCATCGCCGCGTGATACGACGTTCCGCAGGCGATGACGAACACCTTGTCGATCTCGCGCAACCGTCGATTCTCGACCTTCAGCTCGTCGAGCACGACCCTCCCCGGTGCCGCGACCCGACCGGCCAGGGTATCGACGATGGCATGGGGCTGTTCGAAGATCTCCTTGAGCATGAAGGTGGCATAGCCACCCTTCTCAGCGGCCTCCAGGTCCCATTCGATTGTCCGCTGGTCCAACGCGAGCTGGTTGCCATCGAGGTCGAAGAGGGCTATCGAGTCCGGGCGGATCTCGACGATTCGATCGTCCTCGATCACCACCATCTCCTTGGTGTGCTCCAGAAATGCAGGAATGTCGGAGGCGAGAAAATTCTCCCCGACCCCGCGACCCACAACCAGGGGTGACCCTCTTCGGGCCCCGACCAGGAGGTCCGGCTCGGACCGGCGCATCACCACCAGGGCCAGCGCACCGTCGGCCCGATTCATCACGTGACGGACGGCGTCGGCCAGCGAGAGCTCAGACATGTCCTCGATCATGTGGGCGATCACCTCGGTGTCGGTGTCGGTTTCGAAGACGTGGCCTCCCTGTACCAGCTTGTCCTTGAGATCCATCCAGTTCTCGATGATCCCGTTGTGGGCGACCACCACTTCGCGACCACAATCGATGTGGGGGTGGGCGTTGATGGTGTTGGGCGCACCGTGGGTGGCCCATCTGGTATGGCCGATTCCGGTGTGGGCATCGGCGGGTTGTTCCCTATCGACAAGATGCTGGAGATCAGCGATCCTCCCCGCCTGTTTCAGGACCGTGATCGAATCTCCATAGTTGAGCGCTACCCCAGCCGAGTCATAGCCCCGATATTCGAGCCTGGCCAGGCCGGGCATCAGAACATCGAGAACCGAACGTGGCCCGACATAACCGACGATTCCGCACATATTTGTTCCTTTCATCGACGTAATTGAGATGGTCAGGGGTCAAATGCGACCCTGAGCAACCCAATTTCGGGGGTCTGTGGATGGCGTGCGAAGGCCGGTGATCGGCGCTCATGGGTGAGTCTCTGTTCCAGGATCACTCCGGGGTTTTGGTCTCATCCCTGACGACCTGAGCTGGCCGGGAAGGCATCCGCCGAAACTTCGATGACCTTCCTCCTCGTCACCTCGCTGACGCGAGGTCTGGCGCTTCGTCTATGTCGCACGCTGATCGGTATTTGCAGGTCATCACCCCTTTCCGAATGAGATCTCGGTAACTGCCGATAGGCGGTCAGCGTAATGCCTTGCGGTCTCTTCGGAAGGGGCTTCGACCATTATCCGGATCACGGGCTCGGTCCCCGACGCCCGGACCAGGACCCGGCCCTCGTCACCAAGCTCTCCCTCCAGGGCCCGCACCTGCTCCCAGAAGTCCGCCGCACTGTCCAAATCCACGGCCCGATCGACGCGCACGCTGATCAGGATCTGGGGGTATTCGACTATGGCCTCAGCACGCAGATCCCGAAGCTCGCGACCGCTGCCGGCCACGACATCGAGAAGTCGCACCGCCGTCAACAGGCCGTCACCGCTTTGCCCCTGGTCGAGGAATATGAGATGACCCGACTGCTCTCCTCCCAACAATCCTTCGCTCTCGATCAGGGCCTCCATCACATAGCGATCGCCGACCTTGGTCTCGATCATCTCGATCTCGGCCTCGGCCATGGACCTGCGAAACCCGAGATTCGACATCACGGTGGCCACGACCAGGTTCCTGGTCAGTTTTCCCTGAGCCTTGAGATGACGGGCAATGATCGCCATGATCACGTCACCGTTGGCCACACGACCATCCTCGTCCACGGCGATCAAGCGATCGGCGTCGCCATCGAAAGAGAGCCCGATTCGGCCCTCCGCGCGCTCGGCCAGGAACCCGGGGTTGGTAGCCCCGCAACCGAGGTTGATGTTGTTGCCGTCGGGTGCGTTGCCGAAGACACGAACGTCGGCCTCGAGCCGCTCGAACAGGATGGGGGCAGCCTTGAACGCTGCCCCGTTCGCACAGTCGAGGGCAACGCGGAGGCCTCTCAACTTGTAACGGGAGAGACTCAACAGGTGGTTGACATAAGACTCGAGGGCATCGGTGTCAGCGAATCGAGTGCCGATCGCGGGGCCGAGAGCAGATCGGGAACCGGACGCTCGCAATCGGTCCTCGATCTCACGTTCCACGTCGTCTGAGAGCTTGGTGCCCCTGGCGGCAAGCAGCTTGATGCCGTTGTCCTCGGCGGGGTTGTGAGAAGCGGAGACGACTGCCCCCATGGTGGCGCCCGATGTGGCAGTCAGATAGCTGATGCCGCCGCTCGGCAGCACTCCGACGTCGACGGTGTCTATCCCCACCGCGTGAAACCCGGCCTGAAGCGCCGAAGACAGCATTTCACCTGAACGTCTGGTGTCTCGACCGATCACGACCGGGCCGCCCCGAAGATGGGACCCCGCCGACCGCCCTATTGCCAGGGCCAATTCGGGAGTCAGGTCGGAGCCGGCGACGCCTCGAACTCCGTCGGTTCCGAAGATGGGCTTCCCATCGTCGAGGAGACGACGGAGATCTGCCAACGTCAGCGCTTCGTGTACTGCGGGGCCCGACGCGCTTTGCGAAGGCCGTACTTCTTGCGCTCGACCACTCGTGCATCCCGGGTCAGCATGCCGGCCTTTTTGAGCAACGGCCGCAGCTCGGGGTCGAGCACGATTAGGGCCCGGGCGATACCCAGGCGCAGGGCGTCGACCTGGCCCGAGATCCCTCCACCTTCGAGCGTGGCATCTACGTCATAGCGACCCTGAGTCGTGGTGATCTGCAACGGTTCTATGACCCGTATCCGGGAAGCCATCGTCGGGAAGTAGTCCTCGAGCGGACGCCCATTGAGAGTGACCTGACCCGATCCGTCGCGAAGCCGAACCCTGGCTACCGATGCCTTGCGGCGGCCGGTGGCCTGGACGAGAGGCTTCGGCATCAGATTTCCACCTTTCGAATCTTCAGCTCCAGTCTCTGCGGGCTTTGGGCAACGTGTGGATGCTCCGGCCCGGCATAGACCTTCAGCTTGCGCGCCATCTGGCGGCCCAGCTTGTTCTTGGGGAGCATCCCGGTCACTGCTCTCTCGATGATGGCCTCCGGCCGACGCTCCCGGAGGTTCTCGAAGGTTTCGGCCTTGATGCCTCCCGGATAACCGGAGTGGCGATAGTAGATCTTGGTTTGGCTCTTGCCAGAGGTGACCGCCACCTTTTCGGCATTGACGACTATGACGAAATCGCCGCCGTCGACATGTGGCGCATAGGTCGGCTTGTGCTTGCCGCGAAGGATGGTGGCCACCTCCGAGGCGAGCCGGCCGAGCGGCAGGTCGGTGGCGTCGACTAGATGCCAGACCCGACTGATATCACCGGGCTTGGGCGAATAGGTCTTGTTCATTGTCATCTGAGTTGAGCCTCGGCAGGTCAAAAGATACCGGGACGATGGGAACCGGCTCTCGCGTGGAGAGCGGGGCATATGCTACGCCGGAGCCAACATCTAGGCCAATCGCCATGATCACCCTGGAAGACATCAAAGAGGCCCTTTCGAGATTCGAGGGTCGGGTCATCGAAACCCCACTCGTGTGGTCACAATCGTTCAGCCGACTCACGGGCCGCGACGTATATCTCAAGGCCGAATCCATGCAACGTGCCGGTTCCTTCAAGATCCGCGGGGCGCTGAACGTCCTCACCAGGCTGAATGGCCAACCAGTCGTCGCTGCCTCCGCCGGCAACCATGCCCAGGGCGTCGCCCTGGCCGCCGATTTCTGCGGCTCACCTTGCACAGTCTTCATGCCCGAGGGAGCGGCCCTCCCCAAGATCACGGCGACCCAGGACTACGGCGCCCAGGTCGAATTGACCGGCAACTCGTTGGCGGATGCGGTGGAGGTCGCCATGGAGTATGCGGCCAGCACCGGTGCCCGCCTGGTGCATCCCTATGACGATCCATTGATCATCGCGGGACAGGGGACCATGGGACTCGAGATCCTCGATCAGCTCCCGGAGGTGGGAACTGTGGTCGTCCCAACCGGAGGGGGAGGTTTGCTCGCAGGCACGGCTGTCGGCATCCGTTCCCTGAAACCGGCCGTCAAGGTGGTCGGTGTCGAGATCGAGGCCGCCGCGGTCTACGCGGAGAGCCGCCGCCGGGGTGAACTGATACGTGACTTTCCGAGAGGAACGCCGACTGTGGCCGACGGCATCGCAGTTTCGGTTCCGTCGGATTTGGTCTGGGAGATCGCCCAAGAGTTCGTCGACGCGTTCCTGGTGGTGGACGACACCCAGACCACGACCGCTCTCACGATGATATTGGAGAGGTCGAAGCTGATGGTCGAAGCAGCCGGAGCCGTTGGGGTGGCCGCGCTCATGGAGAAGTTGATACCCGACGACGCTCCGGATCCGATCTGCATCGTGCTCTCCGGCGGCAACATCGACCTGATGTTCCTGGGCAAGGCGGTGCGGCATGGTCTCGAGGCCTCCGGTCGATTCGCCAAGTTCAAGGTCCTCGTGCCCGATCAACCCGGCAACCTGTTCCGGATCCTGGGGGTGATCGCCGAGAACGGGGGCAACCTCGTCCATGTCATGCACCACCGGGAAGGGTCCCGCCTCCCCTTCGGCACGGTCGAGATCGAGCTCTCGGTCGAGACCAGAGATGCCGATCACGCGGCACGCATCGGCAGTGCCCTCGAGGCTCTCACCGGCTGACCTTCTGGCCTCCTCCGACCCGACCGACCGTCAATAGCCGACCTCCCACAAAGTCAACCCGTGTGGTGGCGCCACGGTGACAACCCGGCTCCGATCGCCCGTCTCGATGATCTCGGTGATCGAGTCGACCCCAATGAAGCCCCGTCCCACGTCGTAACAGAGGCCAACGAGGGATCGCACCATCTGGTGACAGAAGGCATTGGCCCGAATCCAGAACGTCAACCACTCTCCATCCGGATCCCACCACGCCTCTTCCACCCGTCGGACATTGCTCCTGCCCTCCACCGATCTACAGAATGCGCTGAAGTCGTGCTCCCCTAGTGCCGCCCCCGCCACGGACTGCATGGCACCGATGTCCAGCGGACGACCCACATGCCACACCTGATTGCGGGTGAGCGGATCCCCCGCCGGGGCCAGGGAAATCAGGTATCGGTAACGTCGAGATCTCGCCGAGAAACGGGCGCTGAACCCGTCATCCACCCTGGTCACAGCCGAGATCGCGATCTCGGGGCCCAGGATCCCGTTGAGGGACCGAGCCAGATGGGCGCCGTCGATGTCCTCCTGCACCTCGAATGAGACCACCTGGCCTCGGGCGTGGACCCCGGCGTCGGTCCTCCCCGCGACCGAGGTAGCGGGCAACGTCCCGAGCACGGTCTCCAATGCACTCTCGAGTTCACCCTGGATCGTGCGCTGGCCATTCTGGCGGGCGTATCCCCGGAACCCGCTCCCGTCGTAGGCCAGATCGAGCCGATATGACGGCATCAGAGCAGGGCGCCGAGCGCGGCAAAAGGCACGCTCAACAAGGCCCTGAAAACGGCGGCCGCGGCAAACCCGATCAAGACCGACACCGCTGCGTCACGCAGCTTGAGATCGGTCGCTTCACGGGTACCGATGACCAGGATCACCAGGTACCAGACCAGCCCCAGCCCACCGGCCAGAGAACCGAAAACCTCCAACATGAGGGGGAGAACAGCTAGTCCTTGAAGGCCGATCATCGTCTGCGGCCGGGATGACGCCCCGAACAACCGGTTGGCGACGAACCAGGTTGCAAAGCCCAATATCAGCCAGGAGGCGACACCGGCAATCACCACCCGGAACAAGCCGGTGACCGAAAAGGCGTCCCACAACCCGAGCCACACCAGGGTCCCGACGTAGACGACCGCGGCCACCAACGAGACGAGGATCGCCGAGTCAGCGGGGGCATCCCCGTCGAAGAACGCCTCGGTGAAGGCCTTTCGGTCGAGGAGGGTGGCTCGACCCGCTCTGGAGAACATCCTTTTCACTGTCGGACGAGGGTACCCGGCTGTAATTGGGATACACAGGTCCGGATATGACCCCTACAGATCCCAATTTGGATGAGGGGCGGGATCAGCGACGAAGACGGACCAACTGCACCGAGTGGTCTCCCGCCTTCTCCAGGATCAGCGAAGCACGCTCCCGGGTGGGGAGGATGTTCTCGACGAGGTTCACCTCGTTGATCCGCTCCCAGATGTCGAGGGCGACCCCTGCGGCCTGTTCGTCGGACAGCCCGGCGTAACGGCGGAAGTAGGCGTCACTCTGGTGGAAGGCGGTGTCGCGCAGAGTAAGGAAGCGCTCTATGTACCACTTGCGGATGTGGACCGGGTCGGCGTCCACGAATATCGAGAAATCGAAGTAGTCCGAGACAAAGGCCCCGACCTCCCCTGCCTGGAGCACGTTGAGCCCCTCGAGGATGAGAATGTCCGGTCTCCCGACCACGCGAACCTCGCCGGGCACGATGTCGTAGGCGATGTGGGAGTACACCGGCGTTTCGAGATGCTCAGTGCCCGACTTGGCCTCTGCAACGAAGTCGAGAAGTCGGCGCCGGTCGAAGCTCTCGGGGAACCCCTTTCGATCCATCAGACCCCTTTCCTCGAGGACTCGATTCGGATAGAGGAAGCCGTCGGTGGTCACCAGCTCGACTCTGGGATGATGAGGCCAGCGGGCGAGCAACTCCTGGAGCACGCGTGACGTGGTGGACTTGCCCACTGCGACCGAGCCGGCGACACCGATCACGAACGGGACCGGGGTTGGAGGGCTGCCGAGGAAAGTATCGGTCACTGTGGCGAGCTGGTGACTGCCTTGGACGTGGAGGTTGAGCAGCCGGGAAAGGGGAAGATAGGTGTGCTCCACCATGTCCATGTCCAGGAGGAC
>DATDPP010000069.1:0-3466 GCA_035292685.1 Acidimicrobiia bacterium | reverse complement strand
GGCAACCGCCTCCTCGCCCGAGAGATGGCGAAGGAAGCACAGAATCAAGTCGGCGGTGATCCCACTTTCGCGCGAGGCGTCGGCGATGGCAGACCGGAAGCCCTCCATGAACACCGGAAACTCCACACCCCGCTGGGTATGAGTCTGGGGGTCGAAAAAGATCTCGGCGTGTCGCACCCCATCGGCTGCCGCCCGCCTCAGATAGCCCTTCATCAAGTCGTAGAAGTCCGCCGGAGTCTGCAGGACCGCTGCTCCCCGGTAGAGAATGTCGAGAAACGACTGGAGATCGGTGAAGTTGTAGGCGGCGTGTGCGGCTTCGACATCCTCGAATGGAAGTTCGAGACCGTTCCGGGCTGCGAGGTCGAGCAACAACTCGGGTTCCAACGTCCCCTCAATATGGATATGAAGCTCGGTCTTTGGCAGCTGGTCGATCATCCGGCGCAAATCCAAGTTCATCATCTGTCTCCCAGCGAGATGTCCTGAGGGCGAATCGGGACCCGATTCAGTTGCTTGCCGGTCGCCAAGCGTATCGCCGCAGCCACCGCCGCCGTCGAGGAAATGGTGGGCGGCTCACCAACCCCCTTGGCTCCGAATGGGCCCCATGAACCGTCTTCTTCGATCAACACCGCCTCAACATCGGGCGCATCGAGGATCGTGGGCAGCAAGTAATCGGTGAAGTTCGGGTTGCGGATGACGCCGTTCTCCAGCACCAGCTCCTCCATGATCGCCAGGCCGACGCCCTGCATGATCCCACCTTCGATCTGTCCTTGGATCGAGGCCGGATTCAGCGCCTTTCCGACGTCCTGGGCAGTGTCGACCCGAACCACCTTGACCATCCCCAACTCGGGGTCGACATCGACCACGGCTCGATGACCGGCCACTGCGAAGTCGGCATGAACCGCCCCCTGACCGTCCTCATCTGGCCGCTCGGTGGCCGGGTGACGGAAAGTCACGGTCTCTTCCCACACCTCTCGGGTCAGATTGTCCATCGGCACAACCAATGCCCCGGATCTCCACACACCATCGTCATTCAGGTCGTCGCCCTGGTGCTGTTCGAGGATTCGCTCCCGAAGCCTGCTCGACGCCTCCAGTGTGGCGCCGCCCGAGACCTGGGTTTGACGCGATGCGGATGTAGACCCCGCCGAGCCAATCTTCGAGGTGTCGACATGACGCACCTCGGCCTTCGAGATCCCGAGCCCAGCGCGGGCGATCTGCGCCAGGACGGTCACCAGACCCTGCCCGACCTCGATGGCGGCCGTCTCCACGACGGCTCCTTCTGGCGTGAGCCGAACCCGTGCCTGGGCGTAGTCGTCGAAGCCCTCCGAGAACCCGAGGTTCTTGATCCCGATCGCATAGCCGACCCCGCGCACCACGTCCTTTGGCTCAGAGGTGAGCCCGCTGCCCCCGGGAAGACTCGTCCGATCGACGTCGGGAAGAGGCATGGCGCGCAGGGTTTCGATCACCTCGGCGGTGGGGAGCGGTGTGGTGATGAGCTGACCGGTGGTCGGCATTTCGTCACCGGTGGCCAGGACGTTTCGCCTCCGCAATTCGAGCGGATCCATGTCCAGCGCTTCCGCCAAGCGATCCATCTGCGCCTCATAGGCGAAGCACGACTGGACCGCGCCGAATCCCCTCATCGCGCCACAGGGCGGGTTGTTGGTGCGGGCCCCAACCCCGTCCACCGACACCGAGTCGCAGCGGTACGGGCCGACCGCGAAATAGCTGGCGTTGGCTAAGACCGCGGCGGTGGTCGAGGCATAGGCCCCACCGTCGATCACGATCCGAGCCTCGACCCGAAGCAGTTGTCCCTCTTCATTCGCGGTGTGCCGGTACCACATGCGTGCGGGGTGGCGATGAACGTGTCCGGCGAACGACTCGGAGCGCCGGTAGACCATCTTCACCGGGCGGTTGGTGTGTAGGGCAAGCATGCAGAGATGGATGTGCAGGTTGACGTCCTCGCGGGCCCCGAACGCCCCGCCAATCCCGGTCGGATGCGAGCGAACCGCCTCGCGGCGAAGACCGAGACTGGCCACGATCTGCTCATGGTCGACATGGACGAACTGGCTGGTGGCGTAGAGATCGACCCCGCCCTGCCCGTCGGGGATGGCGAGGCCGGCCTCCGGTCCCAGCGGCGCCTGGTCCTGCATCCCTACCTCGTAGTAGCCCTCGACGACGACCGGGCCGGTCACTTCCTGATCACCACGACGGATTCGCATCCGGCGGAACACTTCGTCACGCAGGTCGGCCTCCTCGGGGTCGATGAGCGGGACTTGCTCCCGGTAGACGACATTCACCGCGGCGGCCGCAAGTCGTGCGGTGTCGGCATCCTCGGCGGCCACGATGGCCACCGGCTCACCCCAGAAGCTGACCTTGTCACCGGCGAGCACCGGTTGGTCGGAATGCTCGAGGCCGAACGATGGCCGACCGGGCACGTCGGAGGCGGTGAGGACCGCATGTACCCCGCCGATGGAGAGGGCGGGGGCGATGTCGATCGACTCGATGATGGCGCTGGCGTGAGGGCTTCGAACCGTCGCCCCCCACAGCATGCCCTCTGACTCGAGATCCTGGGCGTATTCGAATTCCCCCTTGAGCTTGGCGATCCCGTCGGGGCGGAGCGGGGACTCGCCGACGGTGCCCTCGACCTGAATTGCCCGACGATCGGTGTGTGTTGTCATCGGGCGGCCGCCTCCGAGAGCCCTTCGAGGGCGCGCACGATGGCCCCGTAGCCGGTGCAACGGCAGATGTTCCCCGCCAGCGCCTCCTTGATCTCCTCACCCGTGGGATGTGGGTTATGTTCGAACAAGTCGACCGCTGCCACCACTATCCCCGGGGTGCAGAACCCGCACTGGACCGCCCCGGCTTCATGCATCGCGGTCTGCACCGGATGAATCTGATCGCCAGCGACGCCCTCCACGGTGACCACCACCGAGCCCTGGAGATCGCCCGCCATCAGCAGACAGGAGCAGACCACCACCCCGTCGAGCAACACCGAGCACGATCCGCATTCACCCTGCTCGCACCCGCTCTTGGGCCCGAAGACCCCCAATTCGTCACGGAGCACATCGAGGGCGCTCCCCGGGCTCATCACCCTCGCCGTCGTCGGGCTGCCGTTGAGTGTGAACTCGACGATCAACGCAAACACCGGTCGAGGAGACGGCGGGCCAGGACTCCAGCGGCATGACGGCGGTATTCCTCGGTGGAGCGGTGATCGGTGATCGGTCTCACCTCTTCTGAGACGAGTCGTGCGAACTCGGTCAGGTCGCTTTCCGAGGGTTTGTCGATGGAACTGATCATCTCCTCGGCCCGCCAGGCCCGCATCGGAGTCGGGGCCACCGAGCCGAGGGCCACCCTGGTTGCGCCGGAGGTGTCCCGGGTGACCACACAGCAAACCGTTGCGATCACCATCGCGTTGCGGGCACCGATCTTGCCGAACGCCTGTCGCTCGGGCATGGCTTCGGGGAGCAGC
>DATDPP010000068.1:0-14882 GCA_035292685.1 Acidimicrobiia bacterium | reverse complement strand
GCGGCTGACCCCGGCCATGAGACCTGCCAGCAGTTGCCGGGATGCCTCATCCATCCAGTGGGCATCCTCGATCACGAAGACGACCGGGCCAGGGAGAGTGGCCTCGAGGAGGGTGTCGACCGCGGCCATGGTCCGTGCCGGCCGGAATTGGTCCTCCAACTGTGAGACTTCGACCGACTCGGCGATGTCGAGGCCGAGAGGGAGGCCGATCAGCGACAACCACGGCTCGAGCTGCGGAGCCGCGGTCTCGACCAGTTCTGTCAGCGCCTCGATCGTGGCATCGGGCCCGAGGTCCTCGAATCGCCATGCTCCCCGGAGCAGTGCTTCCCACGGGAAATAAGGGGTCGCCACCTGATAGAGACGACATTCGGCTCGAACCACCCGGTCCGGTTGAGAGGTGGCCAGGAACTCGTCGAGGAGGCGGGTCTTGCCCATCCCGGCTCCGGCGGAGACCTCGACCACCTGGCCGTTCCCGGTTTCGGCCGCCTGCCAGGCTCGGGTCAGCCGATCCAGTTCCGGGTCACGGCCGATGAGGGGCAAGCCGTCGACGCTTTGCCTGGTCTTGCTGCCTTCGGGCGCGCCCACAGAAAGGGCCTCGATGGGATGCTGCTTGCCTTTCACCTTGAAAGGCTGGAGTGGGTTGGTCTGGAAGGTGGTGCGTGAGCCTTCGAGTACCCCCGGGGTGGCATATATCTGCCCGCCGGGCGCCTTGGACATCATCCGGGCGGCGAGGTTGACCGTGTCGCCCATGACTGTGTAGGTGCGCCGGTAGGGAGGGCCGACCTCCCCGGAGAAAACCGGGCCCCAGTTGACACCGATGGCGAGCGGAATCGGCAGGTCGGTCGAGGCCACCTGGTGGAGAGCGAGAAGCATCTGCTCCTCGTCGTTGCCGGTGGTGGAGGGCACCCCGGCGGTGAGGATGATCTTTCCGCCGTCGGAGGCGATGTCGGTGCCGAGGAAGGTGACACCTCGCGCATCAACGGCTTCCTGGACCGCGCTGACAAGTGTGTGCAGATGGCCCGCCGCAATCTGAGGGGTCTTGCTCTGGATCAGCTCGTCGAATCCCCGGTATTGGAGAAAGGCGACGGTCGCCGGCCGGTGCTCGGGCTCCACCGCTCCGCTGAGAAGCAGCTGGCACAAGCCGATGGGAACGAACTGGTTCAGCTGGACCGCTGTGGAGACTGGTGCCACGGATTCGGGACGCTCCGCCTCGACGCTTCCTTTCAACAAGAATCCGGGGCCCACCGACCGTCCCCGATTGGCGTTGGGGAGGGCGGCCCAGGTCGCGTGACTGATGAGGATCTGGCCGGCGGTGGCCGCCGCCTCCATCTCCACGGTCCGGGTGGCGGCGGGGCCGGCCACGATCAGCTCACGGTGGGAGTCTCCCACCAAGAAGAAGTCGAAGCTCCCGCTGTGGATGCCTACCGACATCCGGAGGATGACCTGACCGGCGCTGGTCACACATCTCCCGACTGTGCGAAGCTCATTCCTCATGGCCAGGGCGGCGGCACAGGCGCGACCCTCATGACCGTCGTTGGTGAAGAGGAGGAGGAGGGCGTCGCCCCCGAACTTGAGCAGATTGGCGCCGTAGGCGTATGGGGCCACCAGCAAGGCGCCAAAGGTGGTGCTGATGATCGTGGTGAGCTCCTCGGCTCCCACCTTGCCGTGCCTGGCGAGACGCTCCGACATCTTGGTGAAGCCGGAGATGTCGACGAACACCATGGAGCCCTCGATCGCACGATGCAGCTCGCCGGGGGCGTCCTGATCCCAGTACCGCACCAGCCGTGGCAGATAGGGTTGCGGGGAGACGGTCACCCCCCGAGATTAGGGCTGCCTGGCCTGGCCACGGTGAGGGCGAGCGGTGCCGATCTGATCGCACACGTATGCTTTCTGGCAAGCCGAAAGCAACTCTGTGAGAAGCAACACGACGAGACGGTTGATGGGGGTGCTGCTCGTGGCCGCGGTGTTGGCGCTGACTTCGTGCAACGGGGGTGCGGCACCTGGAACCACCGAGCAGGAACCGGGGGTGGGCTCGACCACCGCCCCCAGCGGAGACCCCGCCACAACCGCCGGCCAGCCGGCCACTTCCACGACGTCATCGGTAACCCTCGACTTGTGTGGTTTGGTGGAGCCCGCTGAGGCAGATGAAGCGTTGGGCGAGTTCGTCACCGGGATTGCGAACACCCCGGCTGGGTGCCAATTCGAAACCGACTCGGGCGCCTACGTTCTGCTCGAGTACGGGTCACCGGAGGACTTCCTCGAGGGAGCCCAGATAGAAGGGGTCACTGGCGAGACGGTCCCAGGGATCGAGGACCAGGCGGTTTGGTTTGCAACCTCCCCCGGCGTCCTCAGCGTGCGTGTCGAGGATGCCTATTTCCACATCGTGGTCGATCTCCCCAACGGGGATGGAGCGGCCCAACTCGAGGTGGCAACCAACTTCGCCGCGATCGCCGCGGTGCGGGCCCAGGACCAAATCGGGGCTTCATGAGACGAACCGGGCGCAGGTCGAAATCGGCCCCCACTCAGCCCGCACCGTCTCGACATGATTTGCTAGGTTCCCGCCCCGGGAGGTTGATATGGGGCGGAATCCTCATGCCTGAGTGGATTGGGTCCATCGTCTTCGTGGTTGCGGTTGGGCTCTCAGGAGCCAAGATCGCCGAGGACTTCGGCCATCGCGGGTTACGCGGCTACGCCGTGTTGATGATCACCCTCATGGTCTACGCCTCAGCGGTGGCACTCGCCTTCACCTGAGGCCGTCCCAGCCTAATAGCTGTTCAGCTATGATATTGATCGCTGAACTGCTATACTCAGTCTCATGACTGGTGGACTCTTGATAAGGGAGGCACGCAAGCGCGCTCAACTGACCCAGACCGAGCTAGCCACACGTCTCAATAGCCACCAGTCGGTGGTGGCACGCTGGGAAACCGGAGGCACCAATCCCGATTTCGACACCGTGCGCAATGCGGTACGGGCTGCCGGCTACGAGCTCGATGTTTCCCTTCACCCGACCGACGAGCACGACCTGGCCCTGATTCGCCGGGAGTTGAGACTCTTGCCCTACGAGCGTCTCTCAAGCATGGTTGAAGCGGTGAGGATCTTCACAGCAATGAGTGATGCCGCCCGTGGCTGAGTTCGACCCGGTCGCCGCGTTGCGGGTGCTCGTCCAGCACCAGGTCGACTTCGTCGTGGTGGGTGGGATCGCGGCACGGCTGCGCGGGGCACCGTTACTGACCCAGGACGTCGACGTCACTCCGTCCTCTGATCGTGACAACCTCGAGCGACTCGCCGCTGCATTGAAAGAACTCGATGCCCGCTTGCGCACCGCTACCGAGCCTGACGGTGTCCGTTTCCCCTTCGACTCGGGTCTGCTCGAGTCGACCATGGTTTGGACCCTGACGACCAGGTTCGGCGATCTGGACTTGGTCATGGCGCCGGCGGGAACTGGCGGATACCGGGACCTGATCCGCGACGCCGACGAGCTCCGTGTGGCGGTTGACCCCGACCTGGTAGTCACGGTGGCCTCCCTAGCTGATGTGATCCGGAGCAAGGAAGCTGCAGGGAGGGAAAAGGATCGCGCCGCCCTCCCCATGTTGCGTCGGACATTGGAGGAGGCGGAGGGCTAGGGGCTGGATCAGAAGCCAAGCCAGCTCCGTTCCCGGAGCGAGCCGAGGTCGCTGGTCATGATCCCCTTGGCCGAAACCGTGTAGACACTGTCGCCGATCACGATCGAGCGCATTATCTGGGCCCGGTAGTCCCCTCCCATCTGGTCGCCACCGGGGTGGGCCAGACGGCGGATCTCCTCGAGACTCCCGTCCCCGTCGACCGTCAGGCCGACCGCGCCCATGAAGAACGACTCACCCTTGCCGTCCCACCACCATTGCTGGACCGGCACCATGGCCAACCCTGTCGGCTCCCAGAAGAGGAAGGCGTGATGGTCGTACTCCACCTGGGAAGACGACTCCTTGCCCAATGTGAACTGGTCAACCCGCCTCGGATTCGCAGGGTCGCTCACCTCGAAGATCGAGATCTGGGTGCCCCGGATTTGGCCGGTGTCGGTGGCGTCCTGGCCCACGCCCATCAGGAGGCCGTTCCTGAGCGGGTGCAAATAGGCGGAGTAGCCGAGGATCTTCAACTCCCCCACCACCTCAGGGTCCTCCGGATCGGAGAGGTCGATGGTGTAGAGCGGGTCGATCTGGCGGAAGGTCACCACGTAACCGACGTCGTCGATGAAGCGCACCGAGTAGATCTGCTCGCCTTCGCCGAGCCCGTCCACCATCCCGATCTCGACCAGCTCACCGCCGGCCTCCCCGAGCACGGTCACCCTGGCCTCGGACTCGAAGCCACTTCCCCACCAATTGGGGCTGGTGGTCGACGCCACCCGCAGCAATCCGTCGTGCTCGTCCATGGAGAACTGGTTGAGCAGGTAGCCCGTGACTCGTCCCGACGCCACGTAGTTGGTGACGTCCGTGTGGCTGATGTCGAACTTGTGGATCTCGGTGATCACATCGTCCGGCCGGTCCTCGGGGATGCCGGTCATCGCCCATTGCCAGGTCTGCCAACTCTGGGTGGCGACGTAGAGGTTGTCACTGGAGGCATAGACGGTGTCGCCCGTGGCGAGAGTGCCGGTGGCGTCGATGACGTCCAGACCCTCGCCGGCGTCGATGGTGACGACAGACAGCATGCTCAGGCCCGAGAACTCCTCGGGGTGGGTGGCCCGGTCGCAATCGAAGAGAGAGCCTTCGGCGGTCACCTCGCCGTCGGAATCGGTGACGACGTAATAGGGGATCCAGTTCCCGGGAGCGGAGCCCTCGATGATCTCACGATTCTCGTTGAGAGCCTGGCGCTCGGCCTGGAGCCCGGATCCGGATGGGAAGCTCCACTCGAAGCCCACCGGGACCGAACTGAGTACGAGCCGGATGGTGTCGCCGATCATGCGGGCAGAGATGAAGTGACCGTCGATGCTCATTGTGCGCACGATCTCGGGCTCAGCGCTGATGTCGACCTCGATCAACTGCAGCGTTGGAGACCCCGGATAGGGGGCGATCCTGGCGTCGCTCTCGGCCAAGGGGGTAACCGGCGACCATGCGGAGCCGAACAGGAGCACGGTGTCACCGGAGAGGAAGAGACTCTGGACCGAGTGGTCGGCGATCTGTAGCCGACCGATCTCCTCGGGCTCGTCGCCGATGACGTCGGCAACGATCAGAGCACCTTCGGAGAGGACGACGATTCGCCTCCCATCGGTCTTCACCATGTCCGGCTCGTCGACACCGAGGACCTGGAGGTTGGTCCCCGAGTAGTCGCGTCCCGCCGCGGTGGTCGGAACCGTGTCCTCGCCGAGACGGGCGGTCCCATCCAAGGCCGGGAAGCCGCCAAACGACATGGGATAGAAGGGATCGTTGAGGCCATACGGGCCCACTAACTCGACTGCGTGTGAAGTCACATAGTCAAGAAAGGCATCGCAGGCGTCGAACCGGATCAGGGCATGGGAAGCGAGAAGAGTCCGAGGACGGTTGTCGCCAATCGGACGATCCTGGGGCTGGGTTGGTCTCGGGGCCACGAGAGAGAGTGACGGCCCGGCATTGAACGCCGTCCCGGCGACAACCAGGAAAGCCAACAGGGTCGCGATTCGGGGAATATGGCTGCGCACCGTCTCTCCTCGGGTTGGTTGTCCCCATTGGGATGCACGCGAGGCCGGATTGGGTTCCCGACGATTCGAGTCGAAGGGTGCGGGATGGGGCAACCATTCTCGAAATCGCGCAGGGCCACCAGCCCGTTTTCGCACAGGTCACGCCCACACCCCGAAATCCGAGGAATCAGCCGGTGACCTGTTCGTGATAGACCAGGTGGAGGAACTTCCACGATCCACGGGCCCTGGTGGCATGGAAGAAGAGAACCCAGCGGCACGAGTTGACCCGGACGGTGGCGACATCACCGTAGATGTCATCGATCATCACTTCGATCGGACAGTCAGGCACCACATACTGACCAGTGGCGCAGAGATCCATGGCGAACTGACGTGACTCCACATACATGGCGGTGACCCCGCTGTCCTCCTCCACCAGGAAGGAGTGCTCGAGGAACTCGGAATGCATCGATCGGCCGAACCTCTCGACATCACCCTGATACCACCCTTCGGCGTAATCCATGGCGATGCCCATGAGCGCATCCGCGTCCTCCGAGGTTCGGATCGCAGTCTGCGGCTCCCCCTCGAGCCGGCGTTGACAGGTGACATGTATCAGCTTCCACTCGCCTCGTGCCTTGGCCACGTGGAGCAGGTCGACCCATTCACAGGAGTAGACCCGAACCGAGGCCACGTCTTCGTAGATGTCGTCGATGGTCACCTCGACCTCACAATCGACCACAGTGGTGTTCCCAGCCAGGATCCGGTCGACCATGTATCGGGGAGTGATCACATCGAGGTGGGTGACCCCGCTGTCCTCCTCGATCTCATACCTCTGTTTGAGACATTCGGGGTGGTAGGCGCGGGCATGTCTTTCGGCATCTCCCTGATACCACCCCTCGGCATAATCCAGCGTTGCCCGCATCACCCAATCGATGTCCTCCCGTGATGCGGTCAGCTCTTTCGCCACCACTGTCATGGCCCCTTCCTCAACGCGCCCGCGGGCATTCTGCTCCAAAGGATCGACCGTGCAAGCTGAGCCGCGATCTTGGCCTATTCGGCCAGGGGGAGCCTCAGCTCGAAACGGGCGCCGGGCCCCTCAGAGGGGAGCAGTGACAGCGAGCCCCCGTGACGCTCGACGATCTCGCGACTGATAGCAAGCCCGAGGCCGGTGCCCCCGGTCCCTTCGGTTCGGGCGTCATCGAGTCTCGTGAAGCGCTCGAACACATTCTCCGCATCCGAATCAGGGATGCCGGGACCGTCGTCGGCCACCACCATCACTGCCATCGCCTCCGACTCGGCCAGGCTGAGGGCGATCCTGGCCGCTGCGTGTCGCTCCGCGTTGTCGAGGACGTTTCGGATCGCCCTCGCCAACTGACCTGGGTCGCCCACCACATGGGCTGCCGACACCGCGGAGAGATCCACGTCAACCCGTTGATGGGATTGGATTCGTCTCGCCTCCTTGAGCACCAGGTCATCGAGATCGAGACTTCGGAACTGACCCGGGGCACGTCCTGCATCGCTCCTGGCCAGAAAGAGAAGGTCTTCGACCATGCGCTGCATCCCGACTACTTCTTCGAGAAGGCCGCCCAGCACCGCCTGCTGCTCCGGATCTGTCGAGCTGGCGAGATCGACTTCGAGCTCCGACCTGATCCGGGTCAGGGGGCTCCTCATCTCATGGGAAGCGTCGGCCACGAAGCGCTGTTGGCGGTCGACCGCAGCCTCCAGCCGGGCCAGCATCTCGTTCATGGTCGCCGCCAGCCGATCGATCTCGTCTTCGGTGCCGGGACGGGGAACCCGGCGCTGGAGGTCGGTGGCGCCGATCTCCGCCACCTCCATGCGTATTTCCTCGACCGGTCGCAGGGTGCCACCCACCAGCCACCAGATCAGGGCGCCCAGAGCCAGGACCAACACCGGGATGATCCAGGCCAGCGCGGTGAGCAGAGTGGCCGCACTCTCCGCCACGACGTCGTTGGTGGTCCCGACATGGAGGATCCCGGTGCCTGGGACCTCACGGGAGAGCATTCGAAATGTGTCGTCGTCGACCTCGGGGACCGTGCCGGTCCGAAAGGTGTCACCGGAGCCTGGGCTGACTTCGAGGGGTAGGGCCGGGCTGCCGGCCAGGTTCGGAGTGGAGGCCAGCACCTCACCGTCACTGCCCACCAACTGCGAGAAGCCTTCTTGGGTGCTACCCGCCAACTCGTTGGGGAGGACCGCCCCGGTCTCGATCAAGGCGACCAGGTCGTCGGCACGCTGGGTCAGGGTCTCGTCGAGATTGGCGATCAGGGCATTGCGTTGGAGGAGAACCAGTGCCGCCCCGCCCAAGACCAGCACCACGGCCACGGCAATAGTGGCGATGGCTGTGATCCGAAAACGGATGGAGTGTGGCTGCATCCTGTCTCAGCCGCCGTCTATCGCCAGCCGGTAACCGGCGCCACGCACGGTCTCGATGGCGTGGCGGCCGAACGGCTCGTCGATCCGAGTTCGCAGCCGACGGATGTAGACCTCGACGATGTTGGGGTCTCCCTCGAACTCGTACTCCCAGACCCCGTCGAGGATCTCGGTCTTGGAGAGGACCTGGCCTGCCCGTCGCACCAGGAATTCGAGGACGTCGAACTGCCTCGAGGTGAGCTCGACCTCTTCATCCCCACGCCAAACCCGGCGCTGGCCGGGGTCGATGCGGAGGTCGCCGGCTTCGACGGGCGCCGGGTTGCGACCGGTGGCCCGTCGCAGCAGGGCTCGAATCCGGGCCACCAGGACGGCAAGCGAGAACGGCTTGGTCAGATAGTCGTCGGCGCCGGTATCCAGAGCCTCTGCCTCATCGAGGTCGCCATCCTTGGCGGTGAGCATGAGGATCGGTGTCCAATCCCCCGCCTCTCTCAGGTCGGCGCAGATCTGGTACCCGTTACGGCCGGGAAGCATGATGTCGAGGATGATGAGGTCGAAGCTGCCCTCGGTTGCCAGCCACAGCCCGTCGACGCCGTCGAAAGCGATCTCCACGGTGAAACCCTCCGCTTCGAGGCCGCGTTTGACGTTCGTGGCGATCTTCTTGTCATCCTCCACGAGAAGGATCTTCACCCGGGCATTGTTCCACCCCAACCTGACTCCCTGCTGACAATGACTCGATCCAGTCAGGCTGGTGTCAGCCGAAGGCTCGTAGGTTGACCAGCAAAGCCAACACATGGAGATGTCATGAAGGATCGCACCAAGTTTTTCATCATCGGCGCCACCGTTGCCGCATCAGCAGCGGTCCCGGCGATAGCAAGTGCCGGAGGCAGCAACGACGATGGCGGAGCGGCCGATAGCAGTGATGCCCGGGAGGTCGACGTTCCCATCACCGGCACGGACCTGGAGAAGGCCACGGCGGCGGCACTCGCCCATGTCGGAGAAGGCCGGATCACCGGGACCGAGGTCGGCGACGAGGAGAGCTACTACGAGATCGAGATCACCCTCGACGACGGCCGTCAACTCGACGTCCAACTCGACAAGCAATTCAACTTCGTCGGCAGCGAGGATGAGGGCAGCGGCTCCGACGACTGAGCGAGCTCTATCAGATCAGGGCACCCATTGCTCACGAATCTCGGTGATCGCCCCATCCTCGACCATAAGCCAGACCCCTAGCTCGTAGCCACGCGCCGCGACGAGGCCGGCCCAAGCGTCGTAGTCGACCACGGTCTCGTTGGTCGGATCGCCGTCCGGGAAGAAGACCACCTCCACACCCTCGCCCACCGCGACCTCGCGAGTCGCCGGGTTGGAGTTGCGAACGTAATAGTCGTTGGGTGGCGGTGACTCCTCGCCGTCCTCGGCCGAGGCTTGAATCGCCGCATCGCCCGTGAACCAACAGGCGAGGTCGAACTCCAGCGAAGCGTCACTCCGCGATGTCACGAGACCGAACCACTCTCCCTCGGGCATCGGGCCGCTTCCTGGCTTGCATCCCGAGCCCTCGGCGAGGTCGTTGATATCGGTGCCAGCGGTCTCAGTGGTCGAGGTCGCCACAGTGGTGACGGTGCTCGACGGCTGGGTGCTGGTCCTAGGCACGACGGTGGTGGTTGGCGTCGTGGTCGTGTCGACCGTGGTGTCGGTGCTGGCGTCATCACCGCAAGCTGCCACCAAAGCCGCCAGGACGAGACCCATGATTGCGATACGAGCGTGATGGCTGTGACTCATGGCGAGCTTCCCTTCCCCGATCGATTCGGACCGTCACATGTGACGGGTTCCATGAGGACGATACGACCTGGCGTGGCGTACAGGTGGCACTCCCCAAACGCTCACTCCGAAGGTGGCGGAGGGGCCCGCGATCATCAGCACCAGCCAGATACCCTTCCCTGATGCCCGAAGCCCTTCTGATCGCGGTCGCTGTCATCGCTCTGGCGGTGGTGGGACTTGTCGCCTACCGGTTGGGTCGGCAGGGCTCGGGGCCCGACGACGAGACGAAACGACTCGAGGAATACGACTTCTACCCCTTCATCGTCAACGAGAGCCGGCTCGTCGAGTTCAGTCCCGAAGACTTCAACAAGGCGATCGGCCATTTCCTCGACCGGCGCAACTCGATTGCCGCCCGCGAGCTGATCGTGATCGGGGAACAGAATTTCATCCGGGACCGCTTCTCCACGAGCGAGGTCGACGCCTACCGCCGTCTCTACGACCGCTACGACGGGGACTCGGTGATCTCGGACAACGAGGCCTTCCTCGAGAACTACAAGCGAATCGTGAGCCTGCTCGGCAGGTCGTTTCCCAACGCCGGGATCGAGATCCTGCTCCACAACCTGGTCAACCCGGCACGTTCCATCGTCACCCTCGAGAACGGCGAGGTCACCGGGCGCAAGCTGGAGATGGGCGCCACCAACCTCGTTCTCGACCTCAAGACCCGCCGTTATCAGAACCAGGACAAGCTCAACTACGAGCTCAACATCGGGGCCCGCCAGTTCAAGTGCACCACCATCCCCATCTATCGCCGGGACTACGGACTGGTGGGAGCGATCTGCATCAACATCGACAGCCGCTTCATCCGCGAGGAGATCAGGTCCAAGCCAGGGAAGCTCGACGCCTTCATCGAGAACCTGTTGAAGACCGAAATGCAACTCGAAGAAAACATCCTCTCCCCTGACGAGTACCAGGCTGCATTACGGGGTAAACGCCATTACCTCGACGAGGCGATACGGGCCGGGGCCGACACCGGCCAGACCAGCCAGCTCTCGGCGATCCTGTTTTCCGACATCGTCGGCTACACCACCATGATGGCCGGTGATGAGGCGGCTGCGATCCGGACCGTCCAAGCCTGTCGGCGGATCCATCGCGAAAACATCGCAGCCCACGGAGGACGTCTGCTCGAAGAACAGGGTGACGGGGTCCTGGCCATGTTCGGGTCGGTTTCGGCTGCTGTCGGCTCCGCCCGCGACATCCAGAATGCAGCCCGAAGCGATGGGTCTTTTCAACTTCGGATCGGGATCCATCTCGGGGAGGTCATCGAGAGCGGGGGTGGCGTGTTCGGTGACGGAGTCAATATCGCATCCCGAATACATGGGGTTGCCAACCCAGGAACGATCGTCGTATCCGAGGCAGTCCACGACAACGTCAAGAACAAGGAGGGCGTGCTCGGTATCGATCTTGGGCTCCACGAGCTAAAGGGTGTCGAGGACCCGATCCGGCTCTACGCCATCGAAGTCTGACCGCAGCCCACCCCTGACCATCTCGTCGGGGGGGTTTCCCTCTGCGTAATTGGGATCTGCAGGGGTCAAATACGGACCTCTCGGTCCCAATTACGGGAGAGCTTGGGTCCTTCCCGTCTCCCGTGAGGGCTGAGAGTGAAGACCAGGATCACGCCGAGGAAGAGGAGCAGGAGAGTGGAAACCGTCAGCGTGGCCATCCATGGTGTCAAGGAAGCGATTTCTCGTTCCCGCTCGAATCCCACCGACGCCATGGTCCGGGATTTGACCCTCTCCAGTCTCTCGATCGGAGCCCGAGCCGCGGATTGGTCCACGGATGCCGTAGTCGCCTCTGCCAACGGGGCTTCAGGCGAGATCGTCAGCCGGCTGCGAAACTTGGGGTATCCGTACGCAAACATCATGTCTGTGTCCGAGGTGTTGGCGACAACGATCCTGACCCCGAGGTGCCGACCCTGTTCGAAGACGTGGTCAATCCGTGGAAGGGCAACTTCGGTTTCGACCCAGGTTCCGGCGGGCTCCGGCACGACCGCCACATCGGCGTGGGCCAGTTCTGAGCAAGCGATGGCAGATTCCGGGCAATCGAGCACGAAGACGGAGAAGACACCGGTCAGTGTTGGGTCGAAGCCCGCCGCCGCACTCCACACCACAACGGTCGGATACCCGGCCAGGTGGCGTCCGCTCATCTCGGCTTGCCAGTGCTGATAGCGGTTCTCGTCGGTCTCCCCCAGGCCCAGATCCGACCTCCCCAACAAGAGCCCGGGCTCGAGATCGCGACCCCGGTCGTAATTGGGCATCTCACCGCCGTCTGGCGTCCCGATCAGCGATCCCACGGGAATACCTTCAGGCCCGAGAAAGAGGGTTTCGGTGTCGGCGGCGGATGCCACCGGGACCATGGCCCCCAGGGTCAGCACCGCGACCACCGTGGCCTGCACCGTGGCCCTCAACCGCATCACTCAAACCATCCCTGCACCAAGATGAGCCCGGGCGGGCTCGGAGCCCACCCCGACAGGGCTCGCTGGCAGGCGAAACGAGAAGTGTGACCAGGTGTTATCACGCCGGTAGGTCAGGTGACCGCCCATCCGATCGGCAAGCGATCGTGCGATGGACAGACCGGTTCCACCTTCGCCGACAGCCGGTGCCCGCCTTCCGAGATCGACGAAACGCTCGAACAACTTCCCTGCGATCTCTGCTGGAATCCCGGGGCCGTCGTCGGAGACGTTCAGACTCGCCCACATGTCGTTGGCCGCGCCCCATATGGCAACTCTCCCACCACCGCGACACAGAGCGTTGCCCACGAGGATGTGGAGCAGCTGTCTCAGGAGATGAGGGTCGGTAACCACCACGATGTCCGGCACGGCCACCCGGAGCCGGGTGCTCATGTCGCGATAGTCGACCGCGACCGCCAAGGCCTCCGCCCGCAGGCTGCAGCGCTCTGGATGAACCACCAATTCATGGGAGACGTCAGCGAGGAACTCGGCAAGAGCCCGGTTGGAGATTCGCTCGGAGTCCACGATGGCTTCGATCTCGGCTTCCCGCTCCCTGACCCGGGCCCGAACAGCACGCCAGAACAGGACCATCACCGTCGCCGGAACCAGCAGCGTGACCATGATTTGGGCGGCTTGGGTGAAACTGAAGAGGCTCGACAGCGCCGCGCCGAGTACGACAACTCCAGTCAGGCAGGCAACAGCGATCAACCCCGGTCCGGGACCGGTGTCGACCTGCAACCTCCCGCGCAAAGTGACCACCCTGTTTTATCGGTAGGTTCCAGCCCGCCTATAGATCCAGAGATGGGGTCCGTATCGGTGCGCCCCCCCGCCAAATTGGGACCCACAGGGGTCAGATACGGACATGGAGATCCCAATTACGGGTCAGTAACCCGTCCCGACCCTGGCCAGCAGCCTCGATCGCAGAAGAAGCGTGACTCCGGCACCGAATACGAATCCGCCGGCATGGGCTTCCCAGGCAACTCCGGTCTGGGAAGCCGCAAACTGGAGCACAAACCAGAGGGCCAGAAAGATGACAGCGGGGACCGGGATCAGAAGCCATCCCACGAAGGAGAGCACCCGATGCCCCGGGAACAGCACGGCATAAGCGCCAAGGGCGACGGCAATCGCGCCCGAGGCCCCGACCAGGGGAACGGTGGCCTCCGGGTTCATGATCACATAAGAAGCCGTGGCCGCCAGCCCTCCAACCAGATAGAGGATGAGATAGCCGATGCGACCATATGCCTCCTCGACGTTGTTGCCAAAGATCCAGAGAAACCACATGTTGAACATCACATGGGCCACGCTGCCGTGGAGGAACATCGAGGTGAATAGCGCCAGGAACACGTTCTTGTCAGGAAAGATCGGGGCCTGGGCCCCGGGCAGACACACGTCGCCGATGATCTCGTCGAACCCGAGGGGCTGGCCGGTGGTGACCTCGCAGGCGATGGCGGCCCGCTCGTAGACCAGCTCCGTTTGTTGCTCGGTGCTGCCCCGCATTTGGAAGAGGAAAAAGATCCCTACGTTGACCGCAATCAGCACCAGGGTCACCACCGGGGTGACACGGGTCGGGTTGATATCTCGCAACGGGAACAATGGACCTCCACTGCCGAGCCGGCCGGGATGCTACGGCGTATCACCGCGGTCCCGTTTCGAAGCGACCATCGAGCTCAAAAGGCCCTTACGATACCTCACTCATTTGATGACTAGTCATGCAATGAGATAAGTCAGATGGTCCTGGAGAGACCCCCAGACGCTTCCGATGACTACTAGGTGCAAAAAGCCCACAATCGTCAGGCAAACGGCGGACATCCGTCGCGACGCCTAGCGAACGCAGGCGTCTCCCACACCCTCCGCGCCTTCCTCTTGATCGTCGTTGCCGGAGGCGCCCTCTGGTTCGCGAGTTCGGCGCAGGCCGCGTCTATCACGTGGGTGGGTCTCGGCAGTACCAACAACTGGTCCGAAGGCGCCAACTGGTCGACAGGCGTGGCGCCCGGCTCGCTTGATACCGCGATATTCAATGCGACCTCGAGCAAGAACGCCACCATCAATGCCGCCGTCAACGTCGGTGGTATCCAGATCGACACCGCCTACACCGGCACGGTCACGCAGGGGTCGGTAACGACGACCGTGGGCTCTTTCGGGTTCAACCAGGCGGGCGGGACCTTCGTCGGGAGCAGCTCGGCCATCACAGTCAACGGTGCCTTTACCCTGAGCGGTGGGGGCTTCACGAGCACGGCCGGGATCCTCTCGGTCTCGGGAGACTTCACGCACGGCGGAGGAACCTTCGCCCCCAACGGTGGGACCGTCACCTTTACCGGTGGCGCCGCCATAGTCGATGTTCCGGGAACGGAGACCTTCAACAATCTCAGGTTCGCGCCTGCGACCGCTGGCGCATTGAAGACCGTTACCGCTGGTACCACCCTTATCGCGCAAGGCACGCTCACGCTTACGGAGGGTGCGATTGGAACCGGGACTGTTTCGGCTCGGGGGGACATCACCCAGGCGTCCGCCTTCGACGGTGGGACCGGTCTCCTCACCATCGACGGGACCGGAGCCCAAACCTTCACCGGCAGCGCCACCACCAGTGCCGGCACCCTCCCCAACCTCAAC
>DATDPP010000067.1:0-19655 GCA_035292685.1 Acidimicrobiia bacterium | reverse complement strand
AGACGTTGTGGATGGCTCGACCTGGTGGCCCTTCGCTATGCGGCCCGGGTCAACACAATCACCAGCTTCTTCCTGACCAAGATGGACATCCTGTCGGCGTTCGACACCATCAAGGTGGCAACCGCCTATCAGAGCGGCGGGGAGCGATACGACCATTTCCCATCCCAGCAGAGCGTCCTCTATCACTGCGAGCCGGTGTACGACGAGATGCCCGGGTGGCGAGACGACATCACCGGGGTCCGCTCCTACCACGACCTTCCTCGCCCGGCCCGGGACTACGTCGAGTACATCCAGGAGGCGGTGGGAGTCCCCATCGGCTGGGTGTCGGTCGGCCCGGAGCGCAGCCAGCTCATCGAAGTCTCATGAGAGTCCTGCTCATCGGGGGCGGGGGTCGGGAGCATGCCCTGGGGTGGAAGCTGGCGCAGTCGACCAGGGTGGACGAACTGATCTCCCTCCCCGGCAACCCCGGTCTCGCCGAGTTGGGCCCGGTGGTAGAGGGGATAGCGACCACAGATATCGGCGCCATTGCCGCCATGGCCCGGGTTCAGGGTGTGGATCTTGTTGTCGTCGGCCCCGAGGCGCCTCTGGCGGCCGGTGTGGTCGATGCCGTCGCCCGTCTCGGGATCCCGGTGTTCGGCCCCACCCGGGCCGCCGCCCGACTGGAGTCGTCGAAAGCCTTTGCCAAAGAGGTCATGCGCAGGGCCGGTGTCGCCACCGCGACGTCAGGATCCTTCACCAACCCAGCCGATGCCCGTCTCTACCTGGATGCGATGGAGGGCCCGTTTGTGGTCAAGGCCGACGGCCTGGCCGCCGGAAAGGGGGTCCTCGTCACCGATTCCAGGGAGGAAGCCAGTGCGTGGGTTGACCGCTGTTTCGACGGAGCGTTCGGTGACGCTGGGGCGACGGTGCTGATCGAGGGTTTCCTGGAGGGCCCCGAAGTCAGTGTCTTCGCAGTCTGCACCGAACGAGGCGTCCAACCCCTGGCCCCGGCTCGTGACTACAAGCGCTTGCTCGATGGAGACGCCGGCCCCAACACCGGGGGCATGGGCTCCTATTCGCCGGTCGACGACATACCCCCTGATCTGCTCGAGCAGGTGATGGCCAGGGTCATCCAGCCCACCCTGAAGCAAATGGCCGAGGATGGGACTCCGTTCATTGGTTTTCTCTATGCAGGATTGGTGCTCACAAAGACCGGCCCACAAGTGTTGGAGTTCAACGTGCGATTGGGCGACCCCGAGACCCAGGCCGTCCTCCCCCGGTTGGAGTCGGATCTGATCGACGTGCTGGAGGGGGCAGCCCCGGTCTGGTCGGAGACGGCCGCTGTCAACGTGGTCCTTGCTTCAGGTGGTTATCCGGACTCACCGGTGACCGGCGACATCATCAAGGGTCTCGCCGAGATTCCAGACGATGTCCTCGTCTTCCACGCCGGAACCCGACGTGACCGAAAGCGGCTGGTGGTTGACGGGGGCCGGGTGATCAACATGGTGGGCACCGGCACAACTGTCCAAGCAGCCCGGAATCGCGCCTACGAGGCGGTGTCCACGGTCAAATGGCCCGGGATGCAATACCGGACTGACATCGCCGGGTGATCGGGGGCCTCAGTCGCAGCCGTGACGCACCGGCATTCGGTTACCGTCCCCGCTAATGACTCACAAGGTCGCGGTCGTCATGGGCTCCGGATCTGACCGGCCGGTCATGGAAAAGGCCGGGGCGATGCTGGAGCAGTTCGGGATCGAGCAGGTCACCAAGGTGCTTTCGGCCCACAAGACACCGGACCAGGCGATCGAGTTCGCCGCCACTGCGATCGAGCAGGGCTTCGAGGTGATCATCGCGGGGGCCGGCAAGGCGGCCCATCTCGCCGGGGTAATGGCCGCCAAGTCACTGCTCCCGGTGATCGGGGTCCCGCTCAACGCATCGCTCGACGGGATCGACGCCCTGCTGGCCACGATGCAGATGCCGACCGGGATACCCGTGGCCACGGTGGCTATCGACGGGGCTCAGAACGCGGCGCTGCTGGCGATTGCGATCCTCGCCATCAACGACGAGGCCCTTCGCCAGAAGCTGGCCGACTACCGGGTCGATCTCGCCAATAAGACACTGGCTGGTTAGAGGTCCGCGGTTGGGGATACCATTCATCGCTCATGAGTGACATCGTGTTCGAAACGCCCGATCCCCGGGACTTCCTCGATATCGACTCTCTCCTCTCGGCCGAGGAGAAGCTGCTGCGGGGCACAGTCCGCGACTACGTGCAAAAGGAGATCGTCCCTCGAGTCGGTGACTGGTGGGAGGAGGGAAAGCTGCCCCAGGCCGAATTGGCTAAGGCGTTCGGTGACATCGGCCTCCTCGGGATGCATCTCGAGGGCTACGGCTGTGCTGGGACCTCGGCTACCGCCTACGGCTTGGCCTGTCTGGAATTGGAGGCCGGTGACTCCGGAATCCGCTCCTTCGTCTCGGTGCAGGGATCGCTGGCGATGTTCCCTATCTGGAAATTCGGGTCTGAGGAGCAGAAACAGACCTGGCTGCCACGGATGGCGACTGGCGAAGTCATCGGTTGCTTCGGCCTCACCGAGCCCGACTCAGGCTCGGACCCGGCCTCGATGCGGACCAACGCCAAGCGGGACGGGTCCGATTGGGTGATCAACGGAACGAAGATGTGGATCACCAACGGGTCCATCGCAGACATCGCCATCGTCTGGGCCCACAGCGACGACGGGGTCCGCGGGTTCATCGTCCCCACCGACACCCCGGGGTTCTCGGCGCCAGAGATCAAGAAGAAGATCTCATTGCGAGCGTCGGTCACCTCGGAGTTGATCCTCGACGAGGTCAGGGTTCCCGATGATTTCGTCCTGCCCGGCGTGGCTTCGATGCGGGGACCGCTGTCCTGTCTCAACGAGGCCCGCTTCGGGATCGCCTTCGGGGCGATCGGGGCGGCCCGGGCCTGTTATGAGGCCGCTCTGGACTACTCGATCGAGCGTCATCAGTTCGACCAGCCGATCGCATCGTTCCAGCTCACCCAGAAGAAGCTGGTAGAGATGATGGTTGCCGTGCAACGCGGGACGCTGCTCGCCCTCCATCTCGGCCGGCGCAAGGACGAGGGGAAGCTCTCCCCGGAGCAGGTCAGCTTCGGCAAGTTCGACAACGCGCGGAATTCGCTCGAGGTGGCGAGGACGGCCCGGTCGATCCTGGGGGCCAACGGGATCACCCTGGAGTACCCGGTGATGCGACACATGGCCAATCTGGAGACGGTATTTACCTACGAGGGGACCAACGAGATCCACACCCTGGTGATGGGTCAAGCCATCACCGGCATCAACGCCTTTAGTTGAGCTGGCCTCCCTCGTAATTGGGACCGTGAGGGGTCAAATACGGACCTGCGCAACCCAATTACGAAAGGGCAATGAACTCAGCCAGGTCCCCGTGGCGAGAGATGTCCACGCGTCCCAGCCCCAGCCAGGCGGCGACCGCCTCCAACTCGGCTCGTAGCTCCCGGCCCACCCGCACCATGTCCACCGCCGGCTCGGCGAAGGCACCCCTGACCAGCAAAGCCCCGGCCTTTCGGTCGGTTTTCAAGTCGACCCTCCCCACCAGATGCCCGTCCAACAGAAAAGGCAGCACGTAATAGCCGTAGATCCGCTTCGGCTCGGGCACATAGATCTCGATTCGATAGAAGAAGTCCCACATCCGCTCCACCCGATCCCGATACCAGATGAGATTGTCGAAGGGTGAAAGCAAGGCGCGGCCCTCGACATTGCGGAGCAGCCTGGCTTCCGGGTGGAGATAGGCGGGCCGGTCCCAACCCCGAACCTCGATCTCGACCACGCTGCCCTCGGCCACCAGCCGCTTCAACAAGGGCCGGGCCTGGGGCATCCGGATCCGGTAATAGTCGGCCAGGTCGTCGGCGGTGCCCACTCCCAGGGCACGGGCCGCCCGCTCGAGCAGGATCGACATCGCCTCGTCCTCGGGCACAGTCGGCGCCTCGAGGTGGACCCGAGGTATCACTCGCTCCGCCAGGTCGTATATCCGAACGAAATTGGGCCGATCGGAGGCGGCCACCCGCCCCTGGACGAAGAGCAACTCCAGGGCGACCTTTCCGTCTGACCAGTTCCACATCGACCCGTTTGGGTCCTTGAGCCCCGGATCCTCGAGGTCGGAGGTCTGCAGGGGGCCACGATCCCGGACCTCCTCGAGGATGGCGTCGAGGTACCTGGGCCGGGTGGCCAGCAACTTCTCCGCCGGGGTCCAGATGTAGCCCCGTTCCATCCGCCAACGAAACAACCGGTGGTTCTCGACCGGGAGCACCGAGGCCATGTGCCCCCAATACTCGAACATCTCCCCGGATCGCCAGAGCCACCGATCGAGGGTGGCCCGGTCGTAGGCCCCGAGGCGGGAGAAGAAGGGCATGTAGTGGGCCCGGCTGAAGACATTCACCGAATCGAGCTGGACGACCTGGACCCGATCGAGGACCCGGCGAAAGTGCCTGACATCGACCCGACCTGTGGGTCGGGGCTCGGTGAGCCCCGAAGCGGCCAGGGCGTAACGGCGTGCCTGGTCGATGCTGATGCGGCGCATGGGCGTGCCATCATGCCAGACGTGATCGAGCGCTACACCTTGCCGGAGATGGGCCGGATCTGGTCGGACCAGCGCCGGTTGCGGGCCTGGATGGAAATCGAGGTTCTCGCCCTGGAGGCCTGGGCCGGGATGGGCAAAGTGCCCGACGGAGTGGCTGGAGCCGTGCGCGCGACCAGATGCCCGTCACCCGAGGAGGTGGCGGCCCGTGAGGAGAGCACCAACCACGACCTGGCCGCCTTTGTCGACCTTCTGGGGGAAGCGGGAGGCGAAGAGGCCGCCAGGTGGATCCATTACGGGATGACTTCATCGGACGTGTTGGACACCGCGCTCGGGTCGTTACTGATGGAGTCGGCCGATCTCCTGCTCGGGGCTCTGACCTCCCTGTTCGAGGTGGTCCGACGAAAAGCAGTCGAGCATCGCACCAGCTACATGATCGGCCGCACCCACGGTATCTGGGCCGAGCCCACCACGTTCGGCTTGAAGCTGGCCGGTTGGGCGTTCGAGTTGTCGCGAGATCATTCCCGGCTCACGGCAGCACGGAAATCGGTGGCGGTCGGGAAGATCTCGGGAGCGGTGGGCACCTATGCCCATGTCCCTCCCGAGATCGAAACCCACGTGTGTGAATCTCTGGGGCTCGGCGTCGAGCCCGCATCGACTCAGGTGACAGCGCGCGACCGGCATGCCGAGTATCTGCAAGCCCTGGCCCTGATCGGAGCTTCCGTCGAGCGGATGGCGACCGAGATCAGACATCTTCAGCGATCCGAGGTGTCCGAGGTCAGAGAGGCGTTTGGCGCGGGCCAAAAGGGCTCCTCTGCAATGCCTCACAAGCGGAACCCGATCATGTCCGAGCGGATGACGGGAATGGCGCGCCTCCTCCGCGGCTACGCCCAGGTCGGGCTGGAGAACGTCGCCCTGTGGCACGAAAGGGACATCTCGCACTCCTCCGCCGAGCGAGTGGTCCTCCCCGATGCCTCGATCGCCCTTCACTACATGCTGGTCGAGTTCACCGCCCTGATCGACAACCTCGTGGTCGATGTGAACCGCATGCAGTCCAACCTCGAAGCCACCAAGGGCCTGGTCTTCAGCCAGGCGGTGCTGTTGGCGTTGATAGAAAAGGGTCTGACCAGGGACGATGCCTACCGTCTGGTTCAAGGTCATGGCATGGCGGCGTGGGAAGGCGAGGGTCAGCTCGGCGATCTTCTGGCGGCCGACCCCGAAGTCATGCTCACCGAGGGGGAACTGGATCGTTGCTTCTCACTGGAGAGGGTTGCCGCATCGACCGAAGTCGTGTTTGAGCGTCTCGAGTCCCTTCAACTGGGATGAACATGACGAGGACCGCCCCCCTTGGGCGGTCCTCACACATCCGAGACCTGTTTCAGATCCCGAGCAGCTTCGCCTTCGCCGCCGCAAACTCCTCGTCGCTCAGAACCCCGGATGCGTGCAGCTGGCCCAGCTTTTCCAACTCCTCAGTGGGGATGTCGGGTGTCGCCGGTGTGGCGGCCGCAGCCGCCTGCTGGGCGTCCAACTGGGCCTGTAGCTCGGCAACCTGAGCCTGAGTCTCATAGGCGGCCGTTTGGGCGGCTTGATCCTGCGCCGCGGCGTCGGCCTTCTTCTGCTGATGGCCTGACACTGCGCCGGCGGTGCCCACCACCACTGCAGTAGTTGCCGCGGCCCTCATCAAGGGACGACCCCTTCTTCGAATCATCTGATACCTCCTGTCAAGAAACTTCGGCCAGTTCGGCCATTACCTCGTCCACAACCATCCCTGGGATGCGAACGTTGGCCACGAGCACGCCACCCGACGCAACGATGGCGTCACGGAACGGCTTGGCCCAGGTGTGTTCGAAGACCAGAAACGCTGCCGTGTCCCCCGGTTGCAGGGCCACCGCAATCTCGTGAACATCCTCTTCGCTGAGCAAGCCGTTGGCCTCACCAACCAACTCGGCCAGGGCAGCGACATCCTCGTTGGCGCCGGCGTCCTCGAGTTCGACGAACAACACACTGCCGTCGACGTCCTTGGAGACGATCAAACAGTCAACGATGCTCACGATGTCCCGTTCCACCACGTTCTTCAGCGCGGGAAGAATCTTCCCGTTGAATTGGCTTCCCGGGAAACCAACTACCAGCACTTCAATAGGGCCCAAACCCATATAGGGCCTCCTTTCTCTCCCCGGACCCTACCCTCAGGGGACATCGGGGTGTCAATCGATCGGGTAGATCTCCTGCAGTTGATCCACGAAAGGCAGGGTCGGCAACAACACCGCGGCTCCACGGGGGCTCCGATGATTCTCGACTTCGATCGAGAATCGGGATACCGAGTCCTTCGAAATCCCTCGATACCGCCAGGCGGCCGAAACCGCCTGGGCGAACGTCCAGGATGAGTCGAGGCGGACCGAGGAGGCCACCGCAGAGAGTTTGTTGGTCAGGGAGACCGGCGAGGAGAACCCGGCGGCTTTCCCCGCCAGTTGGAACAGGACGTCTTGTTGCCGGTTCTGACGAGCGAAGTCGGAGCCGGCGACCTGAACCCACTCTTCGCCTTTGAGTTGCTCAGTGTGCCGCGACCTGACCCAGGCCAAGGTGGTCTCGCCATTGGCACGATGACACCCACTGGTCGTGATATCCAATCCCGACCTGGGGTCGCGAGTCGGACGGTCGACACAAACGGTCACTCCGCCCATTGCATCCACCACTCTTGCAAAACCGCCGAAGTTCACCCTCGCCACATGGTCGACCGGTATCCCGGTGTAGTCCTCGACCATGATCGCGATCAACTCCGAGCCCGAGGCCACCCCGGTGCAACCCCCAAGACCCTCGTTGAGCCTGGTGAGGGTCCGCTTGCACAAATTCCACACGAAGAGGTCTCGAGGAAGACTGACCATGATCGGGTTCTCTTCCTCAGCCGGTTGGAGAACCAGGATGATCACGTCGGCAAGGAATCCGGACGCATCCGCCCCCACCAGGAGATAGGAGGTGAAGACCTCGTCGTCGATGGGCTCCCCGAACGAGTTGGGGGTCAGGGAGTAGGGATCAAAAGACCCGGTTAGGTCGAACTCACCAGCAAGCTCCAGTTGCTGCTCGGCAAGCTCATCCTCACCCTCCGGGTACGGAGCCGGCTCGACGAAAACGATGTTGCGGGAGGTGGTGCCCGTGACGTCTATGGCGGCTCTGGCCGCCTGTGGGTCGAACTCTTCGCTGGCCACCGTGCCCAGGGCCGCCTGGACCTGATACACATAAAACGCCCCCAGCCCGAGAAGGAGCCCGGCGACGATGGTGATCGCCACTCTCCAGGGATGGAGGCCCGCGTACTGGACGATTCCCACTTCGATGCCGATCCTAGATCTGAGCGACTCAGGCCAACGGGGTGATGTAGACGGTTCCCGTGAAGAGACCCACGGTCTTTCCGTCCTCTCTGGTCACGTCGACGCGATAGGTGCCCAACGATCGTCCCCGCGACGCCTCCGTGGCCCGCGCTTTCAGACGGTCACCGGCTTTTGATGGCGAGGTGAGGACCATATGGGTGTCGATCGCCACCGCCCTGTCCCCACTGGCATTCGAGGCCAGCGAAAACGCACAGTCCGCCAGGGAGAACACCATGCCACCGTGCCCCACATCGAGAAAGTTCAGATGGTCGGGGCCAACGTCGAGGGCAACGGTGATTTCGTCATCCGAGACAGAAACCAACCCGACACCCAACGAAAGGGCATAGGGATCGGCGGCGAGCATCGCTTGGACACGGGAATGTGTGAACCCAGACACGCGACGAGATTAGGTAGGCGACCTGACCACCGGCGCGGTCACCAGTGCCTGGGGGCCCAAGGGCCTGGTGGCGGGCTGGCCATCTCCAGCTTCAGATTGTCGGCGTCGAAGTCCAGGTGAGCTGCCACCGAGATCACCCCGTCCACCCGGGCGCTCAGCTTGGCCAGCAGGTCGGCGTCGCTCGAGGTCTCGAGGCGGCCGCGAAGGACGACATTTCCCTCAGTGCTTCGAATCTCGACACACTCCGGGTCGATCCAGAGAACGTGACGCATGATGTGATCCTGGATCTCTTCGATGATCTCCCGGTCGGAGCGGGCGAAGACCCGGAGTATGTCCGACCGGCTCACCAGCCCGATCAGCTCGCCCTCGCCACCCACCACCGGGATCCGCTTGACTCCTTCCCTCTGCATGAGACGAGCGGCTTCGGAATGATCGGCTTCGGGCCCGAGCACGACCAGCTCGGTGGTCATCACGTCTTGCACGAGGATCTCCTCGTGGGGAAGCTCCACCTCCTTGTACATGAAGCGAAGAAGACCGGCCGGCGTCTTTCTGCGGCGATCTGCCTCCGACGCCATGAAATCGGCCTCGGTGATGATGCCAACCAGAGAGCCATCGTCGTCGGTCACGGGAAGGCCACTCACGCCGGCCTCGATCATTCGACGCGCCGCCTCCTTGAGAGGTGCATCGGGACCGATCGTGATGACGTCCCGGGTCATCAAATCGCGGAGCTTCATCGGATCTCCTTTCGGTCTCAACGTATTTCCAGCCGAATCCTGGAGATAGGGCAAAAAGGCCCGTTGGCTCAGGCGCAGAGCGGAGAACCGCGGCCTTGTCAAGCGATCGGGCCTCTCCTGTCTCCCAACTACCCTGCGTCAAATGGTGGCTTTACCGCACGTCGCATCGGGCAAGGTCCGAGAGATGTACGAGGTAGACGCCGAGCACCTCTTGTTGGTCACCACCGACCGCATCTCGGCCTACGACGTGGTTCTCAACCAGGCGATCCCCGACAAGGGCAAGGTGCTGACCGGTCTCAGTCTTCACTTCTTCGAGCTCTTGGACACTCCCAACCACCTGGTCACCACCGACCTGAGAGGTGTGGAAGGCTTGACCGACGAGGAACGGGACGCTCTCCGGGGCAGGGCGATGTTGGTTCGCCGGGCCGAGGTGATCCCGGTGGAATGTGTGGTTAGGGGCTATCTCTACGGCTCGTCGTGGCGGGAGTATCGCGATGGAGGCGGGCCCACCACCGAGCAGCTTCCGCCCGGGCTCCGATTGGCGGACCTGCTGCCCGAGCCGATCTTCACCCCCGCCACCAAGGCGACCTCGGGCCATGACGAGAACATCACCGAGTCACAAGCCCGGGAGCTCCTCGGTGATCAGCTCTACGAGGAATTGCGGAAACGCTCCGTCGACATCTACCTCCGTGCCTCCGAGCACGCCGCCGCCCGGGGGGTCATCCTGGCGGACACCAAGTTCGAGTTCGGGTTCGCCGGAGGCGAATTGCTCCTGATCGACGAGGTGCTCACACCGGATTCGTCCCGGTACTGGCCGGCGGACCGGTGGAGGCCCGGTCAAGAGGTGCCCTCTTTCGACAAGCAGCTCGTGCGGGACTGGCTCGACGCCGCCGGATGGGACCGAACCCCACCCGCCCCCGACCTCCCACCCGAGATCGTCGAGGAAACCAGGTCCAGGTATGTCGAGGCATACGAGCGAGTCACCGGCGAGAGCTTCGAGACCTACATGAATCGGTTCCCCCAATGAGAGTGAGCGTCGAGATCACTCGCCGCCCCGAGATCGCCGATCCCGAGGGGACAACCATCATGCGTGCCCTCGCCGACCTGGGCCATCGCGACATCGAAGCGGTCCGGGTCGATCGGGTGATCCATCTCGATGTGGCCGGTGACGACCCGGACCAGGTCAGGGCGAGAGTCGAGGAGATGTGTCGTCAACTCCTGGCCAACCCGGTTCTCGAGGACTTCCGGGTCGAGGTGGATGAATGAGAACGGCGGTGGTCGTCTTCCCCGGGACCAATTGCGAGAAAGACGTGGTTCATGCCCTGACGTCGCTCGGTGGAGAGGCCGAACTGGTCTGGCACCGTGAGACGGATCTGTCGCGCTTCGACGGGGTGATCCTGCCCGGGGGGTTTGCCCATGGCGACTACCTGCGCACCGGCGCCATTGCCAGGTTCTCGCCCGTGATGGCCGAGGTAGGGCGGATGGCCGCGGCGGGGGCACCGGTGCTAGGCATCTGCAACGGGTTCCAGGTGCTCTGTGAAGCCGAAATGCTCCCCGGGGCCCTGATCGCCAACCGGGACCTGGCGTTCATCTGCCGCTTCGTCGATGTCGAGGTCACCGACACCTCGACGATCCTGACCCGCAATGCAACTTTGGGACAGCGCCTCCGCCTCCCGCTCAATTCGTACCAGGGAAACTGGGTCGACCCCGGCTCCGACGCCAGGGTGACGCTGACCTATCTCGACAACCCGAACGGGTCGCAAGGCTCGGCGGCAGCCGTGTCCAACGCTGCCGGGAACGTAGTCGGCGTGATGCCTCACCCGGAGCGGGCCTCAGAGGAGCTGCTCGGGTCGGGGGACGGATTGGTTCTCCTGGAGGGCTTCCTCCAGTCACTGGTGCCCGCATGACCATCACCGGCCAGCCGGTCCATCGGCGGCTCGGGATGACCGACGACGAACACGAGTCTGTGATCCGCATCCTGGGGCGGAGCCCGCTTCCCGCAGAGCTGGCGATGTACTCGGTCATGTGGTCCGAGCACTGCTCCTACAAGTCATCGAGGGCTCACCTCCGCCGATTCCCGACCGAGGCACCCTGGGTGGTGGTGGGCCCTGGCGAAAACGCAGGTGTCGTGGCGCTCGGTGACGGCTGGCTGGCGGCGCTGAGGATCGAAAGCCACAACCACCCCTCATTCGTCGAGCCCTACCAGGGTGCCGCCACCGGAGTGGGGGGAATACTCCGCGACGTCTTCACCATGGGCGCCCGGCCCATTGCACTCTGGGATCAGATCAGATTCGGCCCCCTGGACGATCCGAAGAACCGCTATCTGTTCGGTGGCGTGGTGGCCGGCATCGCCGGGTACGGAAACGCAGTTGGGGTCCCCACCATCGGCGGTGAGATCGAGTTCGACCCCACCTACTCGGGCAACCCGCTGGTCAACGTGATGTGTCTTGGCATCCTCAGAGAGGAGCAACTGGTCCTGGGGACGGCCGGCGAACCGGGGAACGTGGCTGTTCTCCTGGGCAAGGCGACCGGTCGCGATGGCATCGGAGGGGCCTCGGTTCTCGCCTCAGCCTCGTTCGACGACGGTTCCCAGGAGAAGCGGCCCAGCGTTCAGGTCGGGGACCCCTTCGAGGAGAAGAAACTCATCGAGGCCTGCCTCGAGATGTTTGAGGAAGGGCTGGTCGCCGGGATTCAGGATCTGGGCGCGGCGGGCCTCGCCTGCGCCATCTCCGAGCCATCCGGCCGGGCCGGAGTCGGCATGGATGTCGACCTCGGCGCCGTGCACGTCCGTGAAAGCGGGATGACCGCTCCCGAGCTCCTGATGTCCGAATCCCAAGAGCGGATGATGGCCTTCGTCCACCCACGGAACGTCGAGGCGGTTCTCGTCATCGCCAACAAGTGGGAGATCGAATCTGCCGTCATCGGAATGGTGAAAGCCGGTGGCACCTTGACCGTCCGTCACTCTGGCGAGATCGTCGCCGAAATGCCGGCGGCCTCCCTGGCCGACGCCGCGCCCCTCTACGACCGGCCGCTCCGCCGCCCCGAATGGCTCGATGGGCTGTGGCAAACCCCGGATCCACCTCAGATCGAGCCTGCCGACGCCCTGATCCAACTCCTCGACGACCCCGGCATCGGCTCCTCGGCGTGGACCTACGAGCAATACGACCACATGTTGTTTCTCAACACGCTTTGCGGCCCGGGAGGTGACGGCTCGCTGCTCCGGATCAGGGGCACCCACAAGGGCCTGGCGGTCTCGACTGACGGCAACGGCCGTCTCTGCCTGCTCGATCCCCGACGTGGAGCCGCCCGTCTTGTCTACGAGGCCGCTCTGAACGTGGCAATGACGGGAGCCAAACCGCTGGCAGTCGTCGACAACCTCAACTTCGGCAATCCCGAGAAACCAGAAGTCATGTGGCAATTCCGGGAGACTGTCGAGGGAATCTCCGAGGCCTGCGAGGCCCTGGGCATCCCGGTGGTGGGTGGCAACGTCTCGTTCTACAACGAGACCGACGGCGTCGACATCAACCCGACACCGGTCGTCGGGCTCCTGGGTCTCGCCGATCCGATTCCCATCCAACTCCCCGGCTTGGGCCGGGCGCGGGAGGGCATGGAGATCTGGGAGATCGGCCCCGAGCCAACCCAGAATCTCGCGGGGTCGGCGTTGCAGCGGGTGGTCCACCGCCAACTCGGTGATCGGCCCACTGCGGCCCAGCCCGAATGGGCCAAACAGGTGATCGAGTTGGCGGCATCCTTGGCCCACCAGGTGCCTGTCCTCCATGATGTCTCCTCCGGGGGCCTGGCGGTGGGGGTCGCCGAGATCTGCATCGCCTCGTCGGTTGGCGCCGCGTTGTCGGCCGAAGGCATCGGCCCTTTGTTCTCCGAAGACCCCCACCGTTTCATCCTGATGATGGATCCTGGAGCGGTCCGCCTGCCCGCCGACCTGGCCAGGATGGTCGGGTTCGTCGGCGGGAACAGCCTCTCGATGAGCGGCGCCGGGGCTGTCGATCTCGGTCTTCTGACAGCCACCTACCAGCAGGCGATACCACGCCGAATGAACCGGTGAGGGCCGGCCGGTCCCTCGACCCCGATACCATCGGGTGGTGACGCAAGCAATCGGGATCCTCACCGCGGGCGGCGATAGCCCCGGGCTCAACGCCGCGATCCGGGCCATCGGAAAAGCCGCCCAGCGCGCCTACGGGATGGAGGTCATCGGTTTCAAGGACGGATTCCAGGGCCTGATGGAGAACCGGTACGTGCGGCTCGACTCCGACGCCCTGTCGGGAATCCTGACCAGGGGTGGCACGGTGCTCGGCACCAGCCGGGCCAAGGTCGACAAGATGGAATTGGCGGACGGAAGTGTCATGGACGGTCGCTTCGTCATGAGCGAGATAGTCGAACAGCACGGCCTGAACGCCCTGGTCTGCCTCGGTGGCGACGGCACCATGCGCAACGCCTTGAAGCTCGAGGATGCCGGCATCCCGGTGCTCGGGGTGCCGAAAACCATCGACAACGATGTGACCGGGACCGATGTGACCTTCGGCTTCCATACCGCGATGGGGATCGCCACCGATGCCATCGATCGGCTCCACTCCACCGCCCACTCTCACCACAGGATCATCGTGGTCGAGATCATGGGTCACGATGTCGGTTGGCTGGCCCTCGGCGCCGGGCTTGCCGGAGGTGCCGACGTGATCCTGATCCCCGAGATCCCTCATGACATCGAAGCGGTGGCGGCCTCGATCCAATTGCGCAAGGAGGCTGGTTCCGCCTTCTCGATCGTGGCACTTGCAGAAGGGGCGTACTCGAAGCGGCAGGCCTCGGCACAGGCCGCGATCCTCGAGGAACTGAAGGGAGCCAACGACGACGACCGTCACCGGCTCAAGAAGGATCTCGAGGACTTACAGGAAGATCGACTGAAGCGCACCGAGCACCTCGCCACCACTCTGGAGAAACTGACCGGGCTCGAGTCGAGGATCACGATCCTCGGGCATGTGCAACGTGGCGGAACCCCCTCCGCCGCCGACCGGCTTCTGGCCACCCGGCTCGGAACCGCATGCACCGACTACATCGCCGCGGGCATCCACGGAGTGATGGTGGCCGCCAAGGGCGAATCTTCGGAGCCGGTTCCCCTCAAAGAGACCGCGGGCATCACCAAGTTCGTGCCGCTCGACCATCCCTGGCTGAACTCGGCGCGAAGCCTTGGAATCGCCCTCGGCGACTGACTCACACCGCGGGACGGCGGTCCCGCAACGCGGTATAGGTCCAGGCGGCACCGAGGGCATCGAGGAACCCGAAGACCAGGAGCTGCCACGGCTCACCGGTGATCCAGAAGGCAAAGAAGGCGGCCGCGCTGAACAGACGGGCCAGCACCGAAGCAACGAAGAAGGTGCGGGCCTCGTTGACCGAGGCGTCGTAGAAGTAGAGAGCCAGGATGACCCCCAGGATTCCGACAACCCGGATCCAAATCTCATTCGTCTCGGGCAGACCGAGACTTCTGAGCAGGAGGTTGGGTGCGACCAACAGCAAGGTCCCCAGCACCAACAGGTAGATGCTCCACACGAAGACACTTCGAGCCGACGCCGACATACGCCTCCTTCCTCGCGTCAACCTAGCCTGCCAACTATGAGCACCCTTGGAGCCGTTCTCGCCGGTGGACGAAGCTCGCGTATGGGAACGGACAAAGCAGATGTCGAAGTCGAAGGTCAAACCATGCTGCAGCGGGTCTCCTCCGCTCTCGAAGAGGTCCTCCCTCATGTCGTGGTGCTCGGTGCGGAGCGAAAGGGAATCGAATGCTGGCCCGATGTCGTCCCGGCCCGGGGCCCGCTTGCCGGGATCGCGACCGCTCTCTCCCGGATGGAGGACGATCGCGTCGTCATAGTCGCCGTCGATCAACCGTTTGTCCGCACCGCGACCCTCGTCGAGCTCACCGAGTTCGACTCGCGGATCCCCGTGGTCCCGGTGGACGATGTAGGGGTGCGTCAGGTGACCTGTGCGGTCTATCCGAAAGCCATCGCCGACGCGGCCATCGAGGAGGCCGAGGCAGACGGGTCGATTCAAAGTCTGCTCGACCGCGTTTCGTTCGAGGCCGTGATCCCCGAGATCTGGGTGTTATGGGGTGAGGATGGGAGAAGCTGGTTCTCGGTCGACACCCACGCCGCGCTTGAGGAGGGAATCCGCCGCTTCCTCTGATTTTGCCCTCTGTCGACCGGAGACCGAAACAGGAAGCCCGGTCGTCAGATCGCGGCTAGATTCGCCGCAGGAAAGTTGAGGCTCAGATGTGTTTTCTCGTAATACTTCTCGCCATCAGCCCCCGCCTCGCGATGGTGGGCATCTGGCTGATGACCGATTGGGAGGATCGTGCCTTCAACGGGTCCCTGATCCCCATTCTGGGAATCATATTTCTCCCATGGACCACCGTGTGCTGGACGATCGGCTACGTCCTCTCCGGTGATGGCGCTGTCCCCTGGGGGATCATGGGCCTCATCATTGGTGTCTTCGCCGACGTGATGAGCTATGCAGGCTCGGCAAAGCCGGTCCGTAACAGCTATCAGGGAGCAAGGTAGGCCGGGTAGGCCCCGGCGCGGAGGAAATAGGCCAGCGGGACCGCCGCACCTACCATGACGGGCGTGCCCTATAAGGCTGATATTTCGTCACTCGACGGGCCCGGTGAAGCCTGCGGAGTCATCGCTGCCTACACCCCCAAAGACCGTGCCGCGAATCTGATCTACTTCGGGCTATTCGCCCTCCAGCACCGGGGACAGGAATCGGCGGGGATCGCCACCTCGGATGGTGAGACGGTAACCGTTTTCAAGGACCTCGGGCTGGTCGCCCAGGTATTCGATGAAACGACTCTGGCCGGTCTGGACGGCCATATCGGGATCGGGCATACCCGCTACTCGACCACCGGCTCCAACAACTGGGCCAACGCCCAACCGGCCCATCGTCAGGTCGGCCGAACCAGTTTGGCGTTGGGTCACAACGGCAACCTCACCAACACCCGGCTCCTCGCCGAAACCTTGGGCATCTCCGGTGCCACCACGGATTCGGATCTCATGGCTGAGGGCATAGCCCGGGAGTTGGACGACGAGCGATCAGATGCTCGCGGTCTGGAACTGGCGATCATGAAGGTGGCGCCCACCTGGAAAGGTGCCTTCTCCCTGGTCATCATGGATCAAGGACGGGTGATCGGCCTCCGCGATCCAAATGGGTTCCGCCCCCTTTGTCTGGGGTCCCTCCCCCACGGTGGCTGGGTCATCGCATCGGAGACCTCGGCGCTCGACCTCATCGGTTCCCGCTTCGTCCGCGAGGTGGCGGCGGGGGAGATGGTGGTGATAGACGCCGGAGGGGCCCGCAGCTACTACCCGTTCGGGCAGGTGACACCCCGTCTGTGTCTCTTCGAATTCGTGTACTTCGCCCGACCGGACAGTCACATGTACGGGCGGAGCATCCACGGGGCGCGTCACCAGATGGGCGAGGCCCTCGCGCTGGAGCATCCAGCCGATGCCGACATCGTGGTTCCGGTGCCCGAGTCGGGGATCCCCGCAGCTCAAGGTTTCGCCGCCGCCAGCGGCATCCCCTACACCGACGGGCTGGTCAAGAACCGCTACATCGGACGGACCTTCATCGAGCCCACGCAGACGATCCGAGACCAAGGGATCCGGCTCAAGCTCAATCCGATCGTCGAGAACCTGGACGGCAAGAGGGTAATCCTGGTCGACGACTCGATCGTGCGCGGCTCTACCACCCGCAAACTGGTCCACCTGGTTCGGGAGGCCGGCGCCCTCGAGGTTCACCTGCGGATCTCCTCACCCCCTTATCGATGGCCTTGCCTCTACGGGATGGACACCTCGGATCGATCGACACTGATCGCCTCCCACATGGATGTCGAAGAGATTCGTGAGCATCTCGGCTCCGACTCGCTCGGGTATCTGTCGTTGGAGGGCCTGCTCGCCGCCACCGGTGTCGCCGATGCCGGGTTCTGCACCGCTTGTCTGTCCGGGGAATACCCCACCGACATCCCCGAGGTGACCGACAAGTTTCAGCTCGAGCGCTCCTGAGATGACCTCATATCGGGAGGCCGGGGTCGACCTCGAGGGTGCCGAGCGTCACGTGGCCAACATCTCCTCGGTGGTCACCGCCACCTGGGCGGCCAGCGTGATCGGGGGCTTCGGTGGATTCGCCGCAGGAGTCGAGATCCCTGACGGCTACCAACGGCCGGTTCTCATGATGTCGGTCGACGGTGTCGGCACAAAGTTGGAGTTGGCGCGACGTGCCGGACGCTGGAACGGGGTTGGCCGGGACCTGGTCGCCATGTGTGTCGACGACCTGGCTGCGGTGGGGGCCCGGCCGATCGGATTCGTCGATTACCTGGCCGTGGGCGCCCTCGACGAGGAGCGCGACCTGGCGATCGTCGAATCGATAGCCGCGGCCTGTCGTCTGGCCGGGTGCCCCTTGCTCGGAGGTGAAACAGCAGAGCATCCTGGGGTGATGGCCCCTGACGTGGTCGATCTGGCTGGAGCGGTGATGGGCGTGGTCGAGAAGGGGGAAGAGCTAGGCTCGGGCCGGGTTGCCGATGGCGACCTTTTGGTCGGGCTCAGGTCACCGAATCTCCGCTCCAATGGCTTCTCCCTGATCCGGTCCCTCTTCGCCGACGGCCTCGACGAGCACCTGGAGACCTTTCTCGAACCGTCGGTCATCTACGGGCCGGCAGTGCGGAGGGCGATAGCCACCGGTGCCGTGCACTCGGCGGCTCACATCACTGGTGGGGGAATCGCCGGGAACATCCCACGGTCCTTACCTCGCCACCTTGGGGCGAGCATCGACACCCAGACATGGAAGATGCCCCCCGTGTTCGAGGCGGTCGCCGCCAAGGGCGTGAGCAGACACGAGATGTGGCGGACCTTCAACATGGGGATCGGGTTCTGTCTGGTGGTGGATCCCGAAGGTCGCGATACGGTGCTCCAGGCCACGGCAGAACATGATTCGGTCGTGATCGGCGCCGTGACTGCCGGCGGAGGTCTGACGATCAAATGAGTTTTGACGCGGCGACGGCGGTCCAGCGCGTCGATGACGTGATCTGGACCGGTGCCATCCAGCCCGGTTGGGACATATTCGAGAATGCCAACGGGGGGTACATGATGGCGATCGCGGCCCGCGCCATGTCGGGGGCGGCCGAGGACCGGCTGCCGGTCAGTGTCACCGCCCATTTCACCCGTCCCGGCAAGCCGGGGCCGGTGTCCATCGCCACAGAAACCGTGAGGGCCGGGCGCACCTTTTCCACCGTTCGGGCGGACCTCACCTCCGAGGACGGCCTTGTGTTGGCGATGCTCGGCTCGTTTGCCGATCCCGACCGCGCTGCCGGTGACACCCTTCTCATCGATTCGGAGGTCCCCCAAATGCCCCTGCCGGATGCCTGTGTCCCCGCCACCCCCGCCGCCGACGGCCCCCTGCCTCCACCACTGATGGGCAAGGTGGAAGTGCGCATCCACCCCGATGACGCCGTGACATTGTTGGGCAAGCCCAGTGGCAGACCGCGGATGCGAGGGTGGTTTCGTCTCCGAGATGGCGAGCTGATGACCCCCTTTGCGCTCCTGATGGCGGCCGACGCCTTTCCTCCGGCGATCTTCAACACGACCCTGCCTCTCGCCTGGACCCCAACCCTGGAGATGACCACCCATATTCGGGCCACCGGGGTCGAGGGTTGGCTGCGTTGTCAGTTCACCACCCGCTTCGTCACCGGCGGCTTCCTCGAAGAAGACGGTGAGGTGTGGGACGAGGAGGGGCGTCTGGTGGCCCAATCACGTCAGATGGCCCTGATCCCCCGCTAGAGCCCTTCGCTAGTTGTCCCCCTGCGCAGCGGGGGAACCGCCCGACCTGCAGGTCGGGCGAAGGGGGCTATTCCGACGCGGAGAGGGCCTCCAACTCGGTGAGCAGGGCCGTCTTTCGCTCGTCGCCGAGGAACGAGGCGAGAATCGAGTTGCGGGCCAGGGCGATGAACTGGGAGGAGTCAAAGGCCAGGCCCTCGGCCAGCGCCTGGTAGTTGTCACCCACATAGCCCCCGAAGTAGGCCGGATCATCGGAGTTGATCGTCACAATGACCCCGGCCTCGATCAGGTGGGGAAGCGGGTGATCCTCGATCCGATCCACCACCTTCAAAGCCACATTGGAGATCGGGCACATCGTGAGCGGAATCCCCTCGGCGCTGAGCCGACGCACCACCTCCCAGTCCTCAACCGAGCTGACCCCATGATCGATTCTCTCGGCGCCGAGCACATCCAACGCCGCCGTGATGTACTCCGGTGGGCCTTCCTCGCCGGCATGGGCCACCGTCCGCAACCCGAGATCCCGCGCCCGCGAGAACGCCTCGGCGAAAATCTCCGCCGGCCTGCCGATCTCGGTCGAGTCCAGACCCACCGCCACCACCCCCTCGAGATGGGGCTCGGACTCCCGCAGGGTGGCAACCGCCTCCTCGCCCGAGAGATGGCGAAGGAAGCACAGAATCAAGTCGGCGGTGATCCCACTTTCGCGCGAGGCGTCGGCGATGGCAGACCGGAAGCCCTCCATGAACACCGGAAACTCCACACCCCGCTGGGTATG
>DATDPP010000066.1:0-5139 GCA_035292685.1 Acidimicrobiia bacterium | reverse complement strand
CGAGGTGGTGATCGACCCCGATGGCGGAGCCGTGGTGACCGTCTATTCGGATGAAGAAATGGAGAACGAGGTCGCCTTCTTCGACGGCGTGGGTGGTAGCGAGGACCTGGCTCCGGGGACCTACTACTGGGAGGCGGAGGCAGAGAAAGGCTTCAAGCTCAAGGGTGAGGACGATGGCGAGTTCACCATCGCGCCTTGCGACGTCGAGGTTCTGGTCGCGAACGCCGCATGTCTTGTGGACGACGGGCCGGTCGGTTCGGTGACGGTGTCCATCGAGGCCGCGAACGGGGCCACGGTCACGGTCTACGACGACGCATTGGGCGTGGCTGCAAGTTTCGGCGGTGGTGGTGGCACGAGGGATCTGGCACCCGGCCACTACATATGGCTGGCCGACCCCAGTGACGGATTCGAGTTCCCCGAGGGTGAGGAATCGTCCGGTGCGTTCACGATCTATCCCTGCGGGGCTGCAGTGGTCGTGACTCATGGGGACTGCGACACCGGGGCCGTCACGGCAGCTGGATCGGTGAGGGTTAGGATCGATCCCGCCTCGGCGGCGACGGTGACCGTCCTCGACAGCCAAAATGTCAAGGACGCGGTCTTCAGCGGTGCGGGGGGAGAACAGGCTCTCCCAGTCGACACCTACACGTGGGGTGCCATCCCAGCACCAGGGTTCGAACTGGCGGATCCAGAAACCGGCGGATTCCAAGTCCTGGCCTGTGATGAAGTGGAAGCCGTGGAAGTGCTTCCCTTCACCGGAATCGACAGCGAAAAGCTCCTTGGGGGCGCGATCGTGCTTTTGGGTGTGGGTATCTCCTTGATCCACATTGCACGTCGCGGTCAGGAAGGCTGAATGGTCCCGGCCTTCTGAGAGACAGGAAGGGCCTCGGGATTAACCTCCCAAGGCCCTTCCCCTTGATGAACTACACCGAAGCTCTCACATTTCTCGACCGTCACATCGCCCTTGGGGTGCAGCCTGGGCTCGACCGTATGCAGGGTCTTCTCGAAGCCATGGGTCGGCCCGATGAGGGATATCCGATCATTCACGTTGCCGGCACCAACGGGAAGACCTCCACTTCCCGCTTGGCAACGCTCATTCTGGTGACTCATGGGCTTGACACAGGCACCCACATCTCTCCTCATCTGCAGCGGGTGGAAGAAAGACTCGGCGTCAACGGGCGATTCGCCACCGAGGAGGAGTTCGCCCTGGCCGTCTCGGATGTCGAGGCCTTTGCAACGCTGCGGGATCAGCAAGGCGCCGACCCGAACACCTACTTCGAGTTGATTACGGCTGCGGCCTTCGCCTTCTTTGCCAATCAACCGGTCGATGCCGCGGTGCTCGAGGTTGGGCTCGGCGGACGCCTCGATGCCACCAACGTCGTGGATGCAGAGGTCTGCGTCGTGACCAGCATCGGCATCGAGCACACCGAATACCTGGGCCCGGATCTTGCCAGTATCGCCGCCGAGAAGGTTGCAATCACCGGGGTCAACTCGATTCTCGTCACCGGGCCTTTGCCTGATCCCGCGTTGGAGGTGGCCGAAGGGCGCGCCCGCGAGTTGGGTATCCACCATCGCCACTACGGCAAGGACTTCTCGGTCGTTGCCGCCGATCGGGGCGTGGGCGGTTGGCTGGTGACGATTGATGGTGCCGAGGACCGGTATGAAGATGTGTTCCTCCCCCTTCGGGGCCGGCATCAGGTGGTCAACCTGGCGAATGCGATTGCCGCTTCTGAGGCGCTTCTGGGACGAAAGCTCGATGCCGGGGGGGTCCGGGAAGCGGCAGGAGTAGCCACCATGCCAGGGCGGATGGAAACGCTCGGAGTCGGGCCTCTCCTGATGGTGGATGGGGCTCACAACACCGATGGAGTCGAGGTGTTGGTCGATTCGCTGTGCGAGGAGTTCCCCTCGAATCGCTGGCAGGTGGTTCTCGGGGTCATGGGTGACAAGAACGTCGAGGCGATGGTGGGGCGTCTCGCCGATGTCGCCCGCAGCTTCGTGGTCACCGCACCCGAGTCCGAGCGAGCGGTGCCCTCCGATGAGCTCGCCAAGAGGGTGGCCGCTGTCACCGATCTGCCGGTTCAGGAGGCAGAGAGTGTGGAGGATGCGATCGCCCTGGGGAGGGCGCAAGCAGGGACCGATGGCGCGGTCCTGGTGACTGGCTCGCTGTACCTGGTCGGCGAAGTCAGGGAAATGTTGGTGGGCTCGCTGCGCGGCAGTAACGGACCGCCTCATCTCTCCCCCCAGGAGCGAAGCGACGGTGGGGGGAGTACCGCCGAAGGCGGGGAGGGGGGCTGGCCGTACAGCGAAGACCGTGAGTAGAAGACGGTTACCCTCCGCCACATGGCGATCGAGCACACGTTCATCATGGTCAAACCTGACGGTGTCGCCCGCGGCTTGGTGGGGGAGATAATTTCCCGTTTCGAGCGCAAGGGTTTGACTCTCGAGAAGATCAAGAAGCTGGTCATCGATGAGGATCTGGCACGCCGCCTCTACGCCGAGCATGAGGGGAAGTCGTTCTTTCCCGAGTTGCTGGGATTCATCACCGCCGGTCCGGTGGTTGCCATGGAGTGGTCCGGGGAGTCGGCGATAACAGTGGCCCGGTCCCTGATGGGGGCAACGGATCCCAAGAACGCGGGCTCCGGGACCATCCGCGGCGACCTGGGGCTCCTGGTGACCGAGAATCTGGTTCACGGGTCGGACGGCCCAGAGAGCGCGGCTCGCGAGTTAGGGATCATCTTCGGGACGCAGTAGGTGGCCCTGGCCTCGAGCCTGTGGATAACCTATAGGCTGGTTTCACCGATGACACAGCACCGGGCACCCACCTACACTTCGACGGTCCAAAGCGGAGTCTGTCGCCGTGGCTAATAACCTTCTGTCTTTTGCCGGCCAAGACATGGCCATTGATCTCGGAACCGCTAACACATTGGTATATGTGCGGGGGCAAGGCATCGTCCTCAACGAGCCCTCAGTGGTCGCCATCAACGCTCAAAACGGCCGCGCCCTTGCGGTCGGGATGGAAGCAAAGCGGATGATCGGCCGCACCCCGGCCCACATCACCGCCATCCGCCCCCTCAGAGACGGCGTTATCGCCGACTTCGACATCACTGAGAAGATGCTGCGCTACTTCATCCAGAAGGTACATCGCCGGAAATGGGCCCGACCGAGGATCGTTGTATGTGTTCCTTCCGGTATCACCCCCGTCGAGCGCAGAGCCGTCGAAGAGGCCGCGTACCACGCCGGAGCCCGGCGGGCATACACCATCGAAGAGCCCATGGCTGCCGCCATCGGGTCCGGGCTTCCGATTGGCGAGCCGGCGGGCTCCATGGTGGTCGACATTGGCGGGGGGACGACCGAGGTTGCCGTGATCTCCCTCGGGGGGATCGTCGTTTCCCGCTCGATACGTGTCGGTGGTGACGAGATGGACATGGCAATCATCGACTGGATCAAGAAGGAATACAACGTTCTGATCGGGGAACGAACGTCCGAGCAGCTCAAATTGGCCGTTGGCTCTGCATGGCCCTACGCCGACGAACCTTCGGCCGAGGTCCGTGGCCGCGACCTGGTGACCGGCCTTCCCAAGACGATCCTCCTGTCGAGTCCCGAGGTTCGTGAGGCGATCGAGGAGCCGACCCAGGCCGTCGTGGATGCAGTCAAATTCACCCTCGACAAGACCCCACCGGAGCTAGCGGCAGATGTCGTGGAACGAGGGATCGTCATCACGGGCGGAGGGGCTCTTTTGGTTGGGTTGGATCATCGTCTGGCCCATGAGACGGGGATGCCCATCGTCACCGTGGCCAAACCGCTGCAGTCGGTGGTGATCGGCTCGGGGAAGTGCCTGGAGGAGTTCGACACGTTGCAGAACGTCCTCGTGTCGTCGTCCCGGCCGTGATCGCCCCGACTCGTCTCCTCCGATGCTGAATCGAGACTCGCCGGCCCGACTCCTCCCCACCTTCGTCACTCTGCTCGTGATCGGGGTGCTCCTGATGACCATTGACGTTCGGCTCGAAGGCAAGGGAGTCGTCGAAGTCGTTCGTTCCGGCGCCCAGGCCATCATTGCGCCCTTACAGGAAGCCGCATCGTTGCTGGTGAACCCTGCGGCAGACATGTTCGACAGCCTGACCCACGTCGCCTCGCTCCGTGAGGAGAACATCGCGCTCCGCGCCGAACTCGCCGAGGCAGAAGCCGACCTCGTCGCGGTTCAGGACCAACTTGCGTTGCTGGCTTTGTTGGAACAACTGTACGAACTCGACAGTGCAGGCCCCGAGTTGGGTCAAACTGTCGCCAACGTCATCGGCAAGGTGGATGCTGCCTTCGTGGTGGACAAGGGGACGAACGACGGAGTCGTAGTGGGGCAGCCGGTGATCGACACAAATGGCTATGTGGTGGGCACCGTTAGGACTGTCACATCGGGCTCGGCCACGATCGTTCCGATCACGACCGGTCGCAACGGCCTCACTGTCCTGGTAAACGCCCAGGTAGGGACCCTCACCCCGCAGGTCAATACGTCTGAGATGAGGCTCCTCATCGGGGATGCCCGGGAACCCGTTCTCCAGGGCGATCGTGTCGTTACCTCCGCGGGTAGCACTTCGTACCCCGCGGGGTTGCCGGTGGGTGTCGTGATTGCGGACGCCGCGCCCGAATCCAACTCACTCGCGGCCAGCGTGGAGCCTTATGTGAACACCGACACCCTGCGTCTCGTCGTGATTCTCGCCTGGCCTCCGACGCCGGTCACCGCGGGCACCGACGAAACGGTCGTGGTCGAGGCGACGACCACCACGACAACCGAGGACGCCACGTCCACCACCACGCCGGAAAACGAGGGCTGATGCGTGGGAGGACGGTCCTGACCGTGGTTCTGCTTCTGATGGTGGCGGTGGTGGTCCAGACGACTCTCTTCGGGCGCATCCCCTTGGTGACACCGGACCTGGTGTCACTGGTCGTGATCATGCTCTGCCTGACCCGGATACGACCCGAGTTGATTCTGGCGATCGCATTCACCTCGGGTCTCATCGTGGACCTCCTCGGTTCGTCGGTGCTCGGGTTGCGAGCGGTGGTCTTCACCACCGTTGCCTATCTGGGCCTTCGCACCCGTGACCGAGCCGAGATCGGACGTGTTGCCGTTGCCCTCTGGGCCGGGGCGCT
>DATDPP010000065.1:0-3330 GCA_035292685.1 Acidimicrobiia bacterium | reverse complement strand
TCGGATCCACTTGGTTCGTTGGCTCAAGTCCACACCGCAGTCGGGTGTGATCCTCTACACCCATTTCGCCCCGACCCAGACTCTGATCGATCGCTTCGAGGACCCGGTCGTTGTCTACGACCTGCTCGACGATCTGGCCATTTATGAGCCGAATGAGCACGGGATGCCCGCTGAGCGCACGGTCAGGCATCATCATGGTCCGCTGGTGGAGGAAGCCGACGTGGTCATCGCTTCGAACCCGGTTCTCGTCGAGCGTCATCAGGCCGAGCGGGAGGATCTGATCCTGGTCGAGAACGGCGTCGACCTGGATCGGTTCGGCCCCGACGGTCCGGTAGCGGAGTCGCTCCCCGATGGCGTCGTCGTCGGCTTCCACGGCGCACTCGCCCCCTGGATCGACTTCGATCTCCTGGATGCCGTAATCCGACTTCGGCCCGCGCTTCGGTTCGTGTTTGTTGGCCCGGTCGACCCATTGGTCAAAGGGGAGGCAGCCGAGCTGTCGGCCCTGCCCAACGTCCACGTCTTATCGGCCCAGCCATCGGACCGCATAGCCGAGTTCGTCCGGGGCTTTTCCGTGGGAATCCTCCCTTTTGTCATAAACGAGATGACGCAAGCAGTCACCCCACTCAAGATGTACGAGTACCTGGCCAGTGGTGTGCCCACAGTGGCGACCCCGTTGCCGGCATGTGTGCAGCATCCCGCGGTGGCGACGGCCTCCGACGCCGGGTCGTTCGCCGCCGGGATCGACGGTGCCCTCGATATGACCGCCCCACAGCGGCTCGACCTGCGTGCTCACGCCGAAACCGCCGCTTGGAGGCAGAGGATCGTCCCGCTGTTGAATCGGTTGGAGGAATTGGGACAGAGCACCGTGTCCTGAGACCGGCGACGCCTACTGACCCGCACTCCACCGCCGGGACCTCCGCTCCCAGTACCCGGTGATGTAACCGGCCAGGGAGAAGGCGAGCCCGTTCAGGGTGGCGAGTGGGATCCAGAGCCATTTGAGCCAGCCTTCCATGTGGCGATATTTCTGGCGGCTCTTCCGATAGGTCATCGGTATAAGGGGTAGGGGGACCAGCAGGAGGATGCGGCGGTCGACGACGATCCCCAACAGGAGCAGAGTCCCGGCGAAAGCAAAACGAGGGAACAGCTGCCGGTAGTGGATCGATCTCAAGCCGAGGTGCCCGTCGCCCCGTGCCCAAGCAAACGTGGTTCGGGCTTGTGCCAGAAGTCCCGACGGGGGCTGCCATTCGACCACAGCCTCGGGAACAAAGACCGGTTGATGGCCCGCAGCAACGAGGGCCTCGGCGAACGGGGTGTCCTCGTTCAGCCTTGCCTCCTCGGGGAATCCGCCGACCTTCTGCCACAGGCTGCGATGAAACGCCATCGATCGGGCGGAGGGAAGGAAGTCGGGAAAGACGACCTCCTCCTCGACAAACACCATCGTGAGACCGATTGCGGTGGACAGCGAGGTTTTGCCCTTCGGTCGATAGAACCCACCCACCCACTCGGCCCCTTCGAGGAGCGGTTTGGTGATCTCCTCGAGCCAGGTCGGTTCCGCCACACAACCCCCGTCGATACACACGATGTGGTCATGACGAGCCGCACTGATTGCTGTGTTGCGCCCGGTGGATCGCCATCCAGTGTCGGTGAGCACCCGCACCTGTGGATGCTGTGACGCATAGCCTTTGAGCAAGGCGACTGTTTCGTCCGTGGATCCTCCGTCGGCAACCACGACCTCATACGGACGAACGGTTCCATTCATCACCGAGTCGAGGAGCTCGACCACGGAATCGCTCTCGTTGTAGAGGGTCGTGATCAGCGAGACGTCGACTGTTTTTCGCGTCGCTTTCTCGGGACTCCCCATCGGTCTCCAGGCTACGCCCGGGTGAACGGCCGCTTGCGCTTCAGTTGGTGCCGAAAGTGCCGGAGATGGGGAGCCAGCTTGGTTGGCCCCAGATGAATTGGCTGTCGGCGTTGCCTTGGGTGTTGGTGTGGCGGAAGTAGAAGGTGGTGTTGGCGGGTCGGAACATTCCGGGGGTGTCGGTCCCGTCGACTTTCCCCCAGTCTCCGGCGACGAATCGGTCTCCAGGGTTTCCGAAGAAGAACTGGTTGTCGGCGATCCCGGTGGTCAACGTGTTGCGGTAGTAGACGAATCCGGTTGATTCGCGGTGGAGTCCGACTTCGTCGATGCCGTCTCCGTCGAAGTCACCGACGAACGGTTTGTCTCCGGGGTTGCCGAAGACGAAGGAGTATTCGGCTGCTCCCAATCCTCCGTTGTTGGCGCCGAGGGCGTTGATGATGTAAAAGCGTTGTTCTGAGGGCCGGTAGATGGAGAGGGTGTCGCATTCGTCTCCGTTGAAGTCTCCGGCGAGGGGGATGTCTGAGGGGTTGCCGAAGAAGAAGCGGATGTCGGCGATCCCCTGAGTATTCGAGTTTCTCAGATAGGCGAAGGCGTCGGTGGTGCGGAACAGTCCTGGGGTGTCGATCCCGTCGCAGTTCCAGTCGCCCATGAACGGAACGTCACCAGGATTGCCATAGAAGAAGGTGCGTATCCCGCCGACCGGATCCCGCAGTCGCCACTCCCCGGTCGCTGGATCCACCAGACCCACCGTGTCGATCCTGTGTGACCAGTCGGGTTCACCGTCAAATGCCGGGTTGTTGGTGAGTCGGGTCTGGCCAGTGCCGTCCCGGTTCATCACGTAGATCTCGTAGTTGCCGTCCCGGAACGAATAGAAGGCGATCTTGGACCCGTCGGGTGACCAGGCCGGCCCGGCGTCGCCGGCTGGGTTGTTGGTGAGGTTGGTCTGGCCGGTGCCGTTGGGGTTCATCACGTAGCTCTCGTTGTTGCCGTCCCGATCGGAAATGAAGGCGATCTTGGACCCGTCGGGTGACCAGGCCGGCGCCGCGTCGGCGGCTGGGTTGTTGGTGAGTCGGGTCTGGCCGGTGCCGTCGGGGTTCATCACATAGATCTCGGCGTTGCCGTCCCGAGTCGACACGAAGGCGATTCCGCCTGGGTTAGATGCCGCTGGGACGGGAACGTTGAGGATCATCACCGCGACGAACGCAACTCCAGTCGTTAGTACGCGCCGGGTGACGGTGTGACCGGTCCTTGACCTCACGACACCTCCACTGTCCACAGCCAAACTAGCGGCTGAGTTCACTCGACGCCGAAGGGCCACCGCCTCCAGCTAGTCGAGGTCAGCCGGGCTAAAAGTCCCCTGAGACCGGTAGCCAGTTGGGTAGGCCCCAGGTGAATTGACTGTCGGCGTTGCCTTGGGTGTTGGTGTGGCGGAAGTACAGGGTGGTATTGGAGGGCCGGAACAACCCTGGAGT
>DATDPP010000064.1:0-15941 GCA_035292685.1 Acidimicrobiia bacterium | reverse complement strand
GCGACCGCGATGACAACGACAACGGTGGTGGCGTCCATGAGAAGGGGTGAAGCTACCGCTAGACCAATTGGTCCGCGGAGATCATCGTCATGTCCTTGCGCACCGCTTGAGAGGACCCGCCTGGCTCCATCGTGACCCCGTAGAGGACATCAGCAGCTTCCATCGTTTGTTGTTGATGGGTCACAATCAGAAGCTGAGCACGTCGGCGAAACTCGTCCACGATCCGAAGGAAACGGCGGAGATTGGCATCGTCGAGGGCCGCCTCCACCTCGTCCAGGACGTAGAAGGGGCTGGGGCGGGCCTCGAAGACAGAGAACAGGAATGCCAGGGCGGCCAGGCTCCGTTCCCCACCGGACAACAGCGTCAGGTGGCTCACCTTCTTGCCGAGGGGCTGGGCCTCGATCATGATCCCGGCTTGGGGGTCGGTCCCGTCCGACAGCCTGATCCGGCCCCGGCCACCGGGGAACAGGACCATGAAGTAACGCTGGAAGGCCTCGGCCACCTCACGGAAGGCCTCGTGGAATCGACTCTCGATCTCTTCGTCGAGGGCGTGTATCACCTTGCGCAGCTCGGCGCGCGAAGACTCGACGTCGGCGAGCTGATCGGCGAGGAATGTGTGGCGCCCATCGAGCTCGGCGAACTCCACCGCCGCCAGAGGGTTGACAGGGCCGAGACGGCGGAGCTGGGCAATCCTCTCTTCGAGGATCTCTTCGAGATCGGCGTCCTCGGCATAATCGGGACGCTTGGCCTCGAGGGCCAGCTCGGCCCCGGCGTCGGCGTCGCGGCGGACACCTTCGGCGACATTCTCGCGGCGAAGACGCAGCTCGGTGAGCCGCACCTGAAGGTCGCTCAGACCCTCCCGCGACTTGTCGATCCGGTCACGCAGGCTCTCGTGATCGGCTCGGGCTGTCTCCAGATCGGCGATCGTGGTCTGATGAGATGCCCGAAGTGAGGCTTGACGGTGACGCAACTCGTCGAGACGAGCCTGGAGGACTTCGACACCGCGGCGGGCGTATCTCTCGACCAGGTCGAGGGTGCGAGCGCTGTCGGTGCCCGCCGGTCCCCCCTCGACACGCTCCATGTCCGACTCGATACGGGTGACTCGCTCCTCGAGAAGGCGCCTCCGCTCCACAAGCCCCTGCAGGGTGCTCGCCGAATCCTGCCACTCCGACCGGGCCGATTCCCTGTCGGTTGCCAGCTGGACCCGCCGAGCCTCCATCTCGTCCCAGACTCGCATCCGCTCAGCCTCTTCACCCTCGAGTGAACGGAGACGCTGCTGGAGGTCGACTATCTGCCGTTGACGATCGCTGACCCCTTCGACCACGGCACTCCGCCGCTGGTCGAGCCGGGTGCGTTCGCCATCGAGCACGTCCACCGACTTCTGAAGACGGGCCATGGCCTCGGTGCGCCCCGACAACCCGGTTTCGGCCGATTCCAGCTCTTCGAGGGCCCTCCGTTCTCGCTCCCGGGACTTCTCGAAGTCCCGTTTGGCTGCGGTGTGGATCGACATCGATCTCGACAGGGCGGTTTCGGCCGATTCAAGCTCGACCTCGGCCGACTCGAGCATCGCCGGCCCGGCCCCGTCCGGGGAGCCGATCTGCACGCCATCCGCTGAGATCAGGTCACCCTCGGGAGTCACCGCTCGGAGCTCCGGATGCCGAGAAATCATCGACCAGGCTGTGCTCCACCCCTCGACCAACAGGACATCGCCCAACAGGGAACCGGCTATCCCCAGGTCGGCTTTCGGCCCGAGTCGGTCGACAAGGGCCTCGACGCCGCCGGTAAGGGCTATCGACCTGGCCGGGATCGAACTATCACCCACCGAAGCAACGACGGGCACCCCGCCCCCACCGGATGTCTTCACGCTCTCAACCGCTCCTTGCATTGACACGACATCGCCAAAGGCAACCGCGTCAGACCATCGTCCGAGGGCCGCCTCGACGGCCCTGTCCATGCCAGGTGGGATGTCGAGAAGCGAAACCAGGCTCCCCTTCGCCCCTGGCGCCGTTTCGATCGAGCGCCGGGCATCCCTGTCGAAACGCCCCGCCAACGCTGCCGTGACCGCCTCGACACGAGCTCGTGCGGCGGCACCGACAAGTCGGGCATCGATCAGACCCGCCTCGGCCAAGGACCAGGCCTCCTGATCGCGCGCCCGACGCCCCGTCGCCAGGTCGAACACCGTCTGGAGTTTGACGACCTTCTCGTCGATCGAGCGCACCTCGTGGTTGAGGTCGGATATCTGAGTGGACTCGTCGCGACGCTGGCCATCCACCACGTCGAGCCGATGCGAGATTGCCTCCAGCTCCCGGCCGTCACGAATCCCTGCCGCCTCGAGGACACTCAGCTCGCCCCGGACGGCAGCCACCGCTCCTTCCGCGGTCAGCGAATTCTGGGTGGCGATGACCCGCTCTTCGTCTTCGAGCCGGCGGAACCTGGCCTCGCGGGCATCAGCCTCGCTGGTTGCCGCGGCCGCATCCGATTCCAACCCGGTCAATTCCTTCTGGATGGCTGTCAGCTCCATATCCAGGTCGGTCCGGCGCTCGATCGTGGCCTGAAGTCTTCCTGAGGCCGCTCGGCTGCGTTCGTGGGCCACCGAGGCGAGCCGCCGCAGCCGCTCGGTTGTCGTTTCGAGGAGAGCAGCCGCCCCGGTGTCACGCTCCAGCTCGGATCCCAGTGCAGTGACCTGGGCGCTTAGGCCACCAACCCGGTGGCCGATCGCGACCACTTCGTCGTCCTGACCCATGACCTCGGCGGTGAGCTTTCGATGCTCCTCCCGCCCGCTCACCAACGCCTCGTCGAGCTCGCGCAGCGCCAAACCGGACAGATAGAGGCGGAGCGAGCGGACCTCGTCCCGGAGCCCGTCGTAGCTGGCGGCGGCCCGGGCCTGGCGGCGCAATGGGCGCAGCTGACGCTCGATCTCGCCGAGAAGGTCCTGAAGGCGAAGGACATCCTCATCAGTGCGCTCCAGCCTCCGCTCGGCTTTCTCCTTGCGTCTTCGATGCTTGAGGATGCCCGCGGCTTCCTCGATCACCGCCCGGTGGTCTTCGGGCGATGCGCTGAGGACCGAATCGATCTGACCCTGCCCGATGATCACGTGTTGGTGACGGCCGACTCCCGAGTCGCTCAGAAGCTCCTGAATGTCGAGGAGGCGGCAGCTAACGCCGTTGATCTCGTAATCACTGGATCCGTCCCGGTACAGACGCCGGGCGATGGCAACCTCATCGAGGTCCAGCGGAAGACGGCGCTCGGCATTGTCGATGACCAGAGTCGCCTCGGCACGATTCAGCGCCGGCCTGGTCGCGGTGCCGGCGAATACCACGTCTTCCATCCTCCCGGTGCGCAGGGCCTTGGTGGATTGCGTTCCCAACACCCAAGAGAGCGCGTCGACCAGATTCGACTTGCCGGACCCGTTCGGCCCGACGATCACTGTGACCCCGGGGCGGAACTCGAGACGCGTCCGGTCGGCGAAGGATTTGAAACCGACGAGCTTGAGTGACTTCAAATACACAGTGATTTCCTGGCAAATGACACGCCTGTGATTATCGACCCAGGCTAACAGCGAACGGCCGCTCAGCGGCTCCTACTCGGGCCGGCATGGATGAAGAAGTCTTTGAGTGTCTGATCCCCCGACACCGGCTCGGACTCGACCCCGGTGACCCATGCCCCCGCCGGGCCGGTCCACAGCCAGCCCACCAACCGGTCGAGTTCCTCGGCGTCGCCCTGGGCGAGAACCTCGACCCGGCCATCGGCGAGGTTGCGCACCCAACCCACCAGACCGAGCGACCTCGCCATCTGCCGACAACTCTGGCGGAAGCCGACCTGCTGGACCCTGCCGCTGACCACGGCGCGGACTGTCTTCTGGCTCATGTGCGTTTTGGCTGACACGTTGGGCAGAAGTGGCTCGACCGGCCGCGCACCACCAGGTGCTCGATCGGGGTCCCGCACCGCCCACAGGGAAGGTCGGTACGACCATAGACCAGGAGGCGATCGAGGTTCTCCCCGGCGCTCCCGTCGGGGAGCAAATAGGCCAGGTCGTCGAGACTGGTCCCACCGTTCTCGATCGCAGTGGCCAGCACCCGGGCCACCGCGGCCCGCAGACGCTCCAATTCGGGACGCGTAAGTGAATTTCCTGGTCGGAGGGGGTGGATCCCGGCCAGATGGAGGGCTTCGTCGGCGTATATGTTGCCCAGGCCCGAGATCGGGCCCTGATCGAGCAAAAGGGCCTTTACGGGCGCGGTGCGCCGGGCCAGGGAGGACTTCAGCTCATCGGTCGTCGGAGGATCGAGCCAGGCATCAGGGCCGAGACGGGCCACACCCGAGTGCTCCAGCTCCTCGTCCGTGAACACGGCGACGAATCCGAAGGTGCGCGGGTCGACAAACCGGATCTCGGTGCCATCATCGAGAAGCGCTCGAAAGTGGGTATGGGCCGCCAGCGGGACCTCGCCGGTCTCCACGGCGAATCGCCCCGACATGCCGAGATGTGCGACCAACGTCTGGTCGTCGTCGAGGGGGGCCACCAGGAACTTGCCTTTGCGGCCGACGGACTCCACCCGACGCCCGACGAGTCGCCGCTCCAGTTCCAAGGGCGCCCCATTGTGTCGCGAGGTGCGCGCATTGGTGACCGTTACCGAGACGAGGACGTGCCCGGCCATTGCGTCGTCGAGGTGACGCCGCGTGATCTCGACTTCGGGAAGCTCGGGCACTCATGACTCCAAGAGGAGGGCGGGTTACCGTACCCCGGCCCATGGCGAAAGCAGCACGCAGTTCCAACGAGGTCCTGACAGCCGGTATCGGCATGCTGGCGAGGGTTTGGCGCAGCCTGGTGGCGCCGGCGCTCGGCGCCTACATCCCCCTCGGCGCATTGACCCTGCTCACATTTCAGATGACCGGCGCCAATGAGTTTCTGACCCTCACGTTCAACGACCCGGACGCACTGGATGCGATGCCCACCGAAGAATTACTCCAATTGGCAACCCCCTTCGCCAACGCCCTGTTCATCGCCCTGCTCCTGCAAATCGTTGCTTCGGCATTCATCACTCTGGCCTCCAGCCGCATTGTCGCCGCCGAGATCGACGGTCAGCCAATCACCGGAGGCGCCGCCAGCCGTTTTGCGATGAGCAGGATCGTCGCTCTGGTCGCGGCCGGGATCATCGCGGTGGCCGGGGTGTCGATCGGTCTGCTGCTACTCGTCATCCCCGGGATCTGGCTGTCCATTTCGGTCGCGATGCTGCCTCATGTCGTGGCATTGGAGGATCGAGGAGTCATCGGGTCGCTGACCCGGAGCATCAGGCTCGTCCGGGGCCGCTGGTGGCCCACACTCGGCTATCTGCTTCTGGTTGGCCTCATGGGTTGGGTTGCCGGCTGGCTGCTGCAGGTCGTCGCCATCCCACTGGTCGCCGTCGGTGACGTCTCGACGAGTCTTGCGCTGGTGTTCGTCGCCGGGCTGATGCTCCAGGGGCTGGTGGTCGCGGCGATCGCCGTGATGAACACGATGTGGTACTTCGACCTCCGGGCTCGCCAGGAGCAGGCGGTCAGCGAGAGCCCGAGCCCGCCATTTTTTTCCTAGATCTGGTGACCCGGTTGCAGGGTGCGTTATCGCTGGTGGTGCGCCACACTTTGGTTCGGTGGTACGCAGAGCATTGAAGCTGGTGGGGATTCTCACCCTCGCCTCCGCGTGCACATCCCCGGGGGCTTCGACGCCGCCCTCCTCAACGTTGACATCCGCGACAAACCTGACTCCCACAACGTACGCCGAGGTCACATCGTTCGCCAGTTCCACCCAGTGCGATTCAGAAGCAGACGATGCCGACGTCCAGGTGGTCCAGGCCTTCGTGACCGCCTAAAACCAGCGCGACCCTCAACGCCTCAGCGAGCTTGTTCCCGACACGGATGAGATTTGGGATATCGGAGGAGTCCCTCACCTCGGAACACACCTCTGGACTGACGTAGTGGTTTGGGCGAAAAAGGGATGGGAAGTCGACGATCGTCTGGAACTGGTGCGCGTGATCCGTTACGGGCCAATGGCGGGATCGGATATCACCGTCCGCCGAACCAACGAAGTTCTAGCAGACAATGGCATCTCGGAGTTGATACTGCTGATCAAGGTGCCGAGCAATGGATGCACCATCGAGCGCCTTATCGCCCTTGTCGACAACGAAGGAACGGGGGGCTGCTTGTTTTACGAAACGTACATCGACCAGCTGACCGACCTGGGCATCGATGTCGAGATTCCCTTGAGTTGTGGCCCCTAGCGGCGGTCAGCGAGAACCCGATTTGAGGCCTTCCAGAGCCTCGCGGGCAGCCTCTTGCTCGGCCTCCTTCTTGGAACGACCGGTTCCCCGCCCGATCTCGGTGCTGGACATGGTCACCCATGCCGTGAACATCCGCTCATGGTCGGGACCTGCTCCCTCGGCCCCGTATTCAGGCCTCAGGCCGTCCTTGGCCAGGATTTCCTGCAGCCTGGTCTTGTAGTCCTTCACCCCTGGGCTCTTGGCCCTTTCCCCCACCAGCTCCCCCCAGAGCCGCTCGATGAGCCCGCCGGCCTGTTCCAGGCCCCCGTCGAGATAGACGGCTCCTATCACGGCCTCCATTGCGTCGGCCAGGATCGAGTCCTTCTCCCTGCCCCCAGAGCGCTCCTCGGCCGGCGCCAACTCGATGTGGCGCCCGAGCCCGATTGTTCGCGCCACGTCTGCCAGGGTGGGGCGGCTCACCAGGGCGGCGCGGATCTTGGCCATTTGCCCCTCGGCGAGTTGGGGGTAATCGCGATAGAGACGGTCGGTGATCACCAATTGGAGGACGGCGTCGCCGAGGAACTCGAGCCTCTCGTTGTTGTGTTTTGCCGGGTCGTCGGCACTGATCGAGCGATGAGTGACTGACAAGCCGAGGAGTTCGGGATCAATGAATGAGTATCCGAGCTCGTCGCCGAGCGATGTCACAAGGCGAGCTCGACGGCGAGACGACCCGGAAGGTCGCCATCGGCGCTTTCCATCGCCATGACCAGTGCGTTGGCAATTGCCACCCTGCTCGAAGCCCCGTGGGAGATCACGACGACACCCTTGATTCCCAGGAGTAGGGCCCCGCCGTATGTCTCCCAATCGAGCCGCTGCCGCAACCGCCGCAACGCGGGCATGGCGCCTTCCTGGATCGCCGGGTCGAGCAACGACAGCTCTTCGAGGGCGTAGAGGGCGACGATCTGGACCGCTCCCTCCATGGTTTTGATCAAGATGTTGCCGGTGAACCCGTCGGTCACTATCACATCGGCGCGGTCGGTGGCGACATCACGACCCTCGACATTGCCGATGAAATTGATCGGGGCGCTCTCGAGGAGGTCGTAAGCGGCCCGTTCCAGGTCGCGTCCTTTGCCTCTCTCCTCACCGTTGGAGAGGAGGCCGACCCGGGGATGGTCGAGACCCAATATGACCTGTGCCGCCACCGAGCCCATGATCCCGAACTGGGCGAGCTGATCCGGCTTGACGTCGGGATTGGCACCGGAATCCAGCATCAGGGTCGGCGACCCGGGCGTGGGGACGAGCGAGGCTATGGCTGGGCGGGAGACACCCTTGAGCCTTCCGACAATGATGGCCGCCGCCGCCATGGCGGCACCCGTGGAACCTGCAGAGACGAGACCCGCCGCCGCGCCCTCGGCGACCAGCTTGGCTGCCACGGTGATCGAGGCCCCCGGCTTCTCTCGAAGAGAGCGCGCCGGATCGTCGGACATCCCGATCACTTCGGGGGCGTCGACGATGGGAAGGCGAATCTCGTGTTTGGCCAGCTCGGACTGGAGTGAAGCGTGCTCACCGACGAGCACCACGTCGACTCCCCGATGAGCGGCGTCAACCGCGCCTGCGACGGTTTCGGTGGGGGCGTTGTCGCCCCCCATTGCGTCGAGGGCGATGCGTGCCAAGCCTCAGTCTGCCTTCACAACCTCGCGGCCCTTGTAGGTGCCGCATTCACGACAGGCGCGATGAGGCAACTTGGGCTTGCCGCAACGATCACAGGCGACAGCGGTCGGACGGGAAACCTTCCATGCTGCCTTGCGCTGGCGGGTCCGCGAGCGCGACATCTTCTTCTTGGGCACCGCCATTTGCGGGCACTCCTTGGTAGCTCAGAAATCGAACAGGTCTTTCAGGACGGTGAAAGGCGAATCGGGATCCTCCCCGTGGCCGTCGCAGGGTTCCGTATTCAAGTCGGTTCCACACGTTGGACAAAGTCCCTTGCAGTCCGGGGTGCAGAGCGGAACCAGCGGCAGACCGAGAGCCAACTCGTCCTGAGCTGGCCCGGAGACGTCGATTTCCCCGCCCACGATGCCGTAGCCGTCCTCGTCGGGCACCCTCTGATACACCTGATCGCCCTCGATCGTGACTGTCGCATCCCACTCTTTGAGACACCGGGTGCAAGTCAGATGAGCCTCCCCCGAGGCTGTGAAGTGCGCAGTCACCGCATCGATGAGGCCAAGAACCTCACCGCGCACCGTCATCGGGCCGTCGACCACGGTGTCCCCCAGACGCAAGGAGACCACCTTCTCGCCCGAGAACGATCGTTGCTTTCCCGGGGTGCCGATCAGTTCGCTGACCGGCACCAAAAGCGTGGATGTCATCTCAGATCGGGACGTCCGGTGGCCTGGGGCGCGCCGTGTGCAGCTCATCGCGCGCCGTTTGCACCTGCATCGTTATCTCGGCGAGCAAACCCTCCACCCGCTGCAACTTCTTCTCGATTTCGTCCTCGGTCTCGAGACGAAGACGACGGGCATCCCCTTCGGCCCGACGGACCAGGATATTCGCCTCTTCGACCGCTTCGGCGACGATGCTGGAGTCCGAGACCAGCTCGTCGGCCTCGTTGCGGGCCCGGTCCACGATCTCCCTCGCCTTCTCGTTGGTCCGGGCGATGAAGGCCTCGCGCTCACGCACCATCCACCGTGCGGCACGCAGCTCATCCGGCAGTCCGGCCCTGATCTGTTCCAACAGACCGAGGAACTGCTCGCGGTCCACGATGGCGTTTCCCGACAACGGGACCGACTTGGCCTCGTGGAGGAAGACGATGAGGTCATCGACCATGTCCTGGAGGTCTCCGAGCTCGGTCCGACCTGGCATCTCCGCCGGATCGGCCGGCGCGGTCTGGGTTGTGGTGGGTTCCTGAGTCATGACAGGCGCTCCTTGAGTGCTTTCTCGACCACGTCGGGCACCAGCCCGCTCACCGATCCTCCCAGGCGCGCCACTTCTTTGACCAAAGACGAGGACACGAAACTCCAGTCCTCCTTGGCGGCCATGAACACCGTCTCCATCCCGGTCAGGTTTCGGTTCATCTGCGCCATCTGAAGCTCGAACTCGTAATCGCCAACGGTACGCAGGCCTTTGATGACAACGTCGGCCCCGGTGTCGCGAGCGAAGTCGACCAGAAGGCCGCTGAAGGTCTCGACCCGGGCCCGGTCGCCAAAGAGGTCCTTCAACATCGTCGCCCGCTCGGCGGCGGTGAAGAGGGCGGCCTTGGCGGGGTTGTCCACGATCGCGATCACCACCTCCTCGAAGCTGGAGATCGCCCTCTCGATCACATCCACGTGACCATTGGTGGGGGGATCAAAGCTTCCCGGGCAAAGAGCTTTCGTCATCGGGATTCCGGTTCCTTTGTGTACCTGAAGATTCTGGTATCTCCATAGCGTCTATCGGTGGCAACAACCCAGGTTACGGGGATCAGCGGCTCATCGTCGCCGTGACGTCGGGAGACGACCACTTCGGCCCCGGAAACCAACAACGAGTCGAGACGCCCGAGATCGGCCCCCATCACCTCGGCTGGCTGGGTCCACGGAGGGTCCATGAAGACCAGGTCGTAGCCTCCGGCCGATCGGTTGAGATAATCCGAGACCGTCGAGCTCACCACGGTCCCCCCAAGGCCGACAACCTCGACGTTGCGTCGCAGGGCGGCCAGAGCCTTGTCGCCGCTCTCGACAAAGGTGACCGCCCGTGCGCCCCGGGACAGGGCTTCGAGGCCAAACGCGCCCGAGCCTGCGTAGAGATCGAGGGCGTTGGCTTCCTCCACCCAGGAGCCAATGATCGAGAAGACTGCCTCTCGGACCCGGTCGGTCACAGGTCGGGTTCCCTTTGAATCTGGAGCGGTCAATCTCCGACCCTTGGCCACACCGGCGATGATCCGCATCCACAGGACGCTAACTCTCAGCTATGGAACAGCCACTCCACGGCGTCCCCGAGCATCGATCTGACCTCCTCGGCCAGCTCGGGGTGACCCCTCAGGTCAGGGTCGCGGTCGACCAACTCGAAAGCGTCATGACGGGCCGCCACCAGCAGGTCGATGTCTTTTAGGACGTCGGCCAAGCGGAGATCGACCGTGCCCGATTGGCGGGCCCCGAACACAGTCCCCTGCCCTCTGATTCGGAGATCCTCCTCGGCGAGCACGAATCCGTCGGTTGTCGACGCCATGGCCACAAGCCGTTCCTCGCCCTCTTCGGTGGTTGGGCTGGCGAGGAGAACGCACACCCCGGGATGCAGGCCGCGCCCCACCCGGCCCCGCAACTGATGGAGCTGGCTCAACCCGAAACGATCGGCGTCCTCGATCACCATCACGGTGGCGTTGGGGACGTCGATTCCAACCTCGATGACCGTCGTGGCCACCAGGACGTCGATTTCTCCAGCCCGAAACTCGGCCATCACCCGGTCCTTTTCCACCGATCGAAGTTGGCCATGGATCAGCCCTACCCGGAGATCGGGCATGAGATTGGCGAGCCTGTCGTGCTCGGCGGTGGCCGACGCCGCCTCGATCTTGGGGCTATCTTCGACGAGAGGGCACACCACAAAGGCCTGGCGCCCTTCGGCCACCGCGGCCCGAATCGTCTGCCATGCCGACGCCTCCTCCATTGGCGAGAGGACGGCTGTCTTGACCGGGGTGCGCCCGGGCGGCATCTCGCTGATGATCGACATGTCCAGATCCCCGTAGATGGTCATCGAGAGGGTCCGCGGAATCGGAGTGGCGGTCATGATCAAGAGGTCGGGGTCCACCGCCTCGGCCTTCTCCTTGAGCAGCACCCGTTGCGCCACCCCGAAACGATGTTGTTCGTCGACCACGGCGACACCGAGCCGGGCGAAATGGACACCTTCCTGGATGAGAGCGTGGGTGCCGACCACCACATCGACCTGGCCGCCGGCTATGTCTTCGAGCAGGCGTTCGCGGGTGATGTCGGGCCGATAGTTGGCCACTGCGGTCGATCCGGTGAGAAGCGCCATGTGAACCGCCGGGCCATCGGAAGCGAACAGACTGCCCATCCCCAGATCCGATTGGGGGCCGAGCGGGTCGGGTGAGAGCCCAGCCTGGGCCAGCAAAGCGGTGACCCCCTGATAATGCTGGCCGGCGAGCACCTCGGTCGGCGCCATGATCGCTCCCTGCCATCCTCCTTCCACTCCCTGGAGCAGGGTTGCCACCGCGACCACCGTCTTCCCCGACCCCACCTCGCCTTGCAACAGCCGATGCATCGGGTGACCGAGCCGCAGATCGGCCGCGATCTCCCCGAGCACTTGCTGTTGCGCCCCGGTGAGGGTGTAGGGGAGGCCGCCCAGGAATCGATCGGCCAGTTCTCCCTTGGCCTCATGGGCGATCCCGGTCGAATCCATCATCTGCCGTCTCTTTCGAAGGGCCAGAGCCAGTTCGAGACGGAATAGCTCATCGAAGACCAGGCGGGTCCGGGCCGGAGCCACCTGATCCAAGTTTTCGGGGAAGTGAATCTGCTCATAAGCCTGTTCCCGATCGATCAGCGACAAACGGGTCAATGACTCGTTCGGGATCGGGTCCGACATCGGTTTCGACCGTTGCAGAGCGTTGTGGATGGCCCGGCGCAGCACCCACGGGTTGATCTTGGCGATCTGGGGGTGAACCGGCACCCAACGACCGGTAACCAGCGTCTCGGACGAGTCGTTGAGGATGTCGTAGGCGGGTGTCTTCATCTGGAGCGAGCCCTTGAAGGACTCAACCACACCGGAAAGCGAGACCTGCATCCCCTCTCGTATGGTCTTGTCGATGTGCTTGAGGTTGAACCAAACCGCCTTGATCGAGCCGGTGTCGTCAGCCACCCGGACCTCGGTGATCAACAGCTTCGGTTTGGGCCGACGGATCTGGACCGATTTCACCACGCCGATCACAGTCACCTCTGTGCCCACGGGGACACTCGCGATCTGAGCGGTTTGGGTCCGGTCGATATAGCGACGGGGGATATGGTGGAGCAGGTCGGCGACATTGCGGATGCCCACCGCGGCGAGGGCCTCCTCGCGTGTTCGGCCAATGTCCTTCAGCTGGGAAGTGGGGACCGCGGCAAGCCGGCTCAGAGTGGCCATACGACCAGGCCACGGTACAGCCGGTGCCGCGTTTGGCCACCGACCCGAATGGTATTGCTACTCCCAGCGGAAGAAGAACACGGCCCCGGCTGCGGACAGCAGCGTCACTCCGGCAACGATCGGCCATGAGAAGCCGGGATCGAGGCTGAGCCAGCCGTCCTGCATGGTCCGAACCGCGTGCATGAGCGGGGTGAGATCGGCCACATTTCCCATCACACCGGTCAGAACCTCAGGTGGCGGGCCGGCGCCGCCCAGCATGAGCATGACGAACCAAAGCATCACACCGAGAGCCTGGGCCGCCCGAGAGGATGGGAGCACGGCCCCGAGGAGGACACCCAACGCCGAGAACGCCAGGGCAACGAGCGTGAACCCTGCGAACACCATCGCCAGGGAATCCGGCCCTGGTACGTCGTACACCGGCAAGGCGACGAACACCAGGATTAGGGCGCTCACCATAGAGATCAGGAAGGTCACCGCGATCTGCGAGCCGACCACCACCCAGGCCGGCATCGAGGATGCCCGATAGCGCTTGAGCACTCCCAATTCCCGGTTGCCCGCCATGTGGGTCGGCAAACTGATCAGCCCCACCGAGGCAGCGACGAGGGCGATGTAGGCGGGCACGTAGTAGTTCATCGCGCCCACTCCCCGGTAGACAGTTGCCTCGGCTTCGTTGCCGAAGACCCCGCCCATCACGAACAGGATCAGCAACGGAAGGATCAGGGCAAAGAGGACTGTGAGTGGCTCGCGGAGAAAAAGCTTCAACTCCAGCCAGGTCATCTTGGCCAGCATCCTCATGTCGAATCCTCGTCACCCGAGGTGAGCGTGAGGAAGACGTCCTCGAGAGTTGCCCGCTCCTGGCGCAGGTCGCTCGGCGTGAGACCATGCTCGAGGAGCGCCGAGGCGACGTAGGCCAGGACCGGTCCGTCTCCACGCACCTCATACCTGTTGCGCTCCTTGTCCCATCCGCTGACGTATGGGACCGAAGACAGCCAGCCGGTTTCCTCGCCGTCGAGGGTGAACCTCACCCGCACCCCTCCGCCGAAACTGTCTATCAGGTTCGAGGGAGACCCCTCGGCGACCACCGCGCCGTTGTCCACGACTATGAGTCGATCGCAGAGGGTCTCCGCCTCCTCCATGAAGTGGGTCACCAAGACCACGGTGGTGCCTCGATCGCGTATCCGCCGGATCAGATCCCAGGCGACGCGGCGGGAGGCCGGGTCGAGGCCAGTAGTCATCTCGTCGAGGAATACGAGCTTGGGATCGTTCACGAGGGCCAGGGCGACGAACAACCTCTGCCGTTGACCACCGGAAAGGCTTCCGAATCGAGAGTATCTCTTGTCGGACAGGCCCCAGTCGTCGAGAAGGTCGGGCCAGGAGCGACCTTCGGGGCTGATGGAGCCAAAGAGATCCAACGCCTCCCACACCTTGACCCGGTCGGGCAAGGCCGACTCTTGCAATTGAGATCCGATAAGACGCCTGATCGCGGCCGCATCTGTGCGGGGATCGAGGCCGAGAACGCTCACCGAGCCACCGTCGATCCTTCTCAAGCCCTGGAGGCTCTCGACAGTGGTCGTCTTCCCCGAGCCGTTGGGGCCGAGGATCCCGAATATCTCGCCGTCCTCGACCGAGAACGAGATGTCGTGGACTGCGGTGAAGTCACCGTATCGCTTGACGAGATGGCTGACCTCGATCGGAAGCTGGCCCATTACGTCATTTTCTCCGGCCCGCACCGGATCGGGATAGGGTCGAAAGTCCGCCCCGTGGTCAGCAGTGGCCCGACTGGGAGTTGGGCGGTATCACGGCTATCCTGGCCCCCGGTCGAACCGGGCTTTCAGTCCGTCTACCCTTCCAGACCGTCCCAGGAGTTTTCGAGATGTCCTACCGCTGCGAGATCTGTGGCAAAGAGCCCAGTTACGGCAAGACCGTCAGCTTCTCCCACAAACGCAACAATCGTCGCTGGCTCCCCAACATCCAGCGGGTGAGGGTCGTTCACGGCTCCAACACCCGTCGGGCCCGGGTCTGCACGTCCTGCATCCGAGCCGGCAAGGTGGAAAAGGCCTGAGCATGCTCCAGGGTGTGGTCAAGACCTACGACCCTGTGACCGGTGCCGGGATCATCGTTCGTGACGATGACCGCTCAGAGGTCTATCTGCGTCCCGGCGCCCTTCAAGGATCGATCTTCCGCACGCTGCGTCAGGGTCAACGCCTCGTCTTCGACACTGTCGAAGAGGACGGGAACCAGTTCGCAATCTCGGTCAGGGTCGGCCAAGAGGGTTACTAGGCCGGGCGGTTAGGACTCCACGGTTATGGGAAGGTGCATGCCGGCCTCGTAGTGACCGGTGATATGGCAGGCGAATTCGAGCGGGGTACCAACCGAGTCGGCGGGGAAGGTGTAATCGAACTCCACCGTGGCGCCAGCCTGCAGGTCGTCTTCCTCGACGACGTAGAGGGCCATCTCATCCATCGCCTTCATGTCCATTGCGCCAGGCTCGATCGGCTGCACGATCATTACCTCGTGGGGGATCTGACCGTCGTTCTCGACCACAAAGTGGTACGTCTCGCCGGCGGTGAACGTGGTCCGGTCCGAGGCGATGACCTGTCCGCTGGACGTTTCCGCGGTGGTGACGTTGACCTCGTTGCCCGATGAACCGCATGCCGCTACGAGCATCAACGCAACGGATGCTCCGAGCAGTCTCCTTCTCATTCGATCACCTCTCGCACATCGAATGACTGTCTTTTCGAGCCTCGTTTGGCATCTCCCGAGCACCTAGGGTCTTTGGTCCCAACTCGGTGGGTGGAATGCTCCTCAACTGCGGGATTGTGCGGGTCGGAGGTTTCGTCGGGCTCAGCGACCACCTGATCCATCCTCGGTTTGCATTGGCGGGGCGGCGTGACGTCCGTCGCTGCCCGCCGTGGCGAACTCGTCACGACACGCGGTTGAACAGAAGTACACCGTCTCCTCTTCGATCTCCCGGTGGGGTGCGCCTTGGGGATCGACGGACATCCCGCATATGGGATCGGTGGCCATGGTGTGGAGTTCGCGGAAGGCTCCGTCTTCCAGCCAAAGGATGCGGTCGGCGACGTCTCGGAGACGCGTGTCGTGAGAGACGATGACGACGGCCCGCTTTTCTTCGGTGGCAATGCGGCGGAGGAGGCGGGCGATCTCGTGGCCGATCTTCGAGTCGAGGTTGGCGGTGGGTTCGTCGGCGAGGATTACTGGTGGTTGGTTGGCTAGGGCGCGGGCGATGGCCACACGTTGCTTCTCGCCTCCGGAGAGCTTGTCGGGGCGGAACGAAAGGCGGTCGGTGAGGCCGAGCCCGGTGAGTAGCTCTTCGGCACGCTGGTGGGCTTGGTGGCCGGTTACACCGCCGAGGTTCAAGGCGAATTCGACGTTCTCCAAAGCGGTGAGAGCGCCGAGGAGGTTGAAGTCCTGGAACACGAATCCGAAGGTGACGGCCCGCAACTTTGGCAGCCTGGACTCGGAGATGACGGTGATGTCGTTGCCGTCGACGAGGATCTGTCCGGAGGTGGGGCGGAGCATGGCTCCGAGCATGGAAAGGAGGGTGGTCTTGCCACTGCCGGACGGTCCCATGATGAGTACCACTTTTCC
>DATDPP010000063.1:0-18797 GCA_035292685.1 Acidimicrobiia bacterium | reverse complement strand
GGTGAGCCGCATCCCCTGGGCGCGGAGGGCATCGGCAACCTCCTCGAAAGCCTCGCCCGACGCCTCGGCATCCTCCAACTCCTGCTGGATCTCGGCCATCGTCAGGAACCCGCGATGTTTGCCCCGGTTGACGAGGGCACCTACGACTGTGCTCAGTTCTTCGTTCACGGCTCCGGTGGGGATCTCTTCTCCCGCTGTAAAGCTATCAAGCCCTGGAGCATGTCGGAACCTGATAGTTCGGGAGTCAGAGATCAAACCTGGATCGGGACCGTCAATACGAAGACGGCGCCTCCGAGCAGGAACACGATGGCGAAACCCAGCATCAGCAGCTGTCCCGCCCGGCTCCGCATCTTCGTGCTGAGACCTGCGAAGAGGAAGACCGCAGCGAAAATGATGGTGCTCATCACGTACTTGTCGTCGTTGCGGTCAGCCGCCTGAGCCTGGGCCGCCTTGTCGTCGGCGACCTGCTGAAGCCGCTCGGCTTCGTCGGCCTCGGCGATCTTGTACTCGGGCATGGCGAATGGAGTAGGGGGGGCATCGGGGTTGATGAACGGCCGGGTTGCCAGCCAGGGGTCCATGGCCGCGCGGAACTCCGGGCGGAACCTTGCGTAGAGGAATCCGGAGAGTGTCGCCGGATCGGGGTGATACCCGTCGCTGACGTCGATCTCACCGGCCGCGACCTCCCGCTGGGCAGCCTCCATCCAGGCGATGAAGGTGGAGACATCGATTTGGGCGAGTTGGCCGGCGCGGGTCGAGTTGCGAGTCGATTCGGTCCGCGCCGCCGCCGCCCCGCTGAAGGAAAACGACATGTTGTCGCTCCACTGGTCGCTCTGGAAGGCGGACCAGGCGGTGAGCAGCGCGGCGACCGCCATCACGATCGTCGCCACGATGTCGGTCCAATCGATCGACGATTGCGTGGGCACCGCACTCGCGTTGATATCTTCGTTCATGGCTCGGGTGGGGATCTCTTCTCCCGCTGCAAAGCTATCAACCGTTGCAAGACGGCGGAATGGGACTCACCTCCAGACTCGAGGAGATCCAACTCGGCCTGTAACCCGGCGATCTCGGCGTCGAGGCGGCGCTCACGGACCCGGGCAGACATCTCCTCCACCGACGCCAACGGCCGGTCGTCCAACGCGAGTGAGAGAAGCACACCCTGTAACAACGGCTCGAGATCCGAGATGTCGAGCGGAGTCCCCTCAGGAGTCGACCCGATTCGCGGCTCCAGGGCCGCAAAGGCCTCGCGGAGACGGTCGTCGCGGAAATCCGCCGATGTGAGACTGCCGAGGCCAACGGGGTTGGCGAGGACCAGGCGGAGCAGCTCGACGTCGATGCGGTCGAAGGGGCGGTCGGTTGCCGGGCCGGCTCTCGACCCCTTGGGGCGACCACCCTCCACCGCCGCCTCCACGTCTTCCAGATCGACCCCTACCCGTCTCGCCACGTACCGCATGTATTCCCGGCGAGCGATCCCGTCGTTGACCTTGCGGAGCTGGGTCGCCGCGCTGTGCAACGCCCGGGCCCGCCCTTCGGGTCCTTCCAGGTCGTACTTGGCGACCTCGTGGTCGATCCGGTGCTCCAAAAGGGGCCGCGCCGTGGTCACTGCGGACACCAGCTCATTGCTCCTGCCCTGCTGCACCAGGTCCGCAGGATCGAGGCCGTCGGGCATCACCGCCACCCGCAAGTCGAGGTCGAGCCGGAACGGTGACTCCAACTGATCGCCCCGAAGCGCCGCCCGTGAGCCGGCCTCGTCGGAATCGAAGGCCAGGACCACCCGCTCCGAGAATCGTCTCAACAGATCGAAGTGCCCGTTCCCGAGGGCGGTCCCACAGGTGGCAATGGCGGTCGTGATCCCGGCCTGGTGCATGGCGATGACGTCGGTGTACCCCTCGACGATCACCGCCGGTGAATTCTCGGACATCGACTTGCGGGCCCGGTCCAGCCCGAACAACAACGATCCCTTGTGATAGAGCATCGAATCGGCCGAATTCACGTACTTGGCGTCGGGGTTGTTGGTCACCTTTCGGTCGACCCCCTCCACCTTTCGGCCTCCGAATCCGACCGGGTCACCACGAAGGTCATAGATCGGGAACATCAACCGGCCCCGGAAGACGTCGAAGACCCCATTGCGGCCCCGACGCGAGAGCCCGGCATCGATCAGAACGCGATCGTCGATGCCCCCCGCCCTCAACTCTTTGCTCAAGGTGTCCCAGTCGACACCGGCAAACCCCATCTTCCACTCGTCGATCAGGTCTCCGTCATAGCCACGCCCCCGCAAATAGGCCCGGGCAGGCCCGGCCTCGGTGGCGGAGCGCAACCGCAGGTTGTAGACCTCGGTGGCTCGCCTGATTGCGTCGATCGCGGCGCCCCGTCTCCCCCGGTTGCGAGCCTCGGCCGGGTCTTGGGTGAGGGTGATCCCGGCTTTGCGAGCCAGCAACTCGAGGGCATCGCCGAACTCGACTCCCTGGGTCTCCGAGACGAAGGTGAAGACATCGCCACTCTTGCCGCAACCGAAGCAGTGATAGAGGCCCCGGGCCCGATCCACCGACATCGAAGGTGTCTTCTCCTCGTGGAAGGGACACACCGCCATGAACGACCTTCCGGATCGCTTCACCGTGGTGACCTCGGAGATCAGCTCAACGAGGTCGGTGGCCTCCCGGACCCGGTCGATATCAGAGCGATCTGCCATGGCGCTTCGATCATAAGGACGACCTGTCGGTGTTCAGACCGGATCGCGGTGAAAGCCGTTCACCGGTCCGAGAGCTTGGCTGCCAGATAGTCGACCAAACCTGACATCGGGACCCGATCCTGGTCCATGGTGTCGCGGTCCCGAACCGTCACTGCCTGGTCCTCCAGGGTGTCGAAGTCGACCGTGACCGCGTAGGGGGTGCCAATCTCGTCCTGCCGTCGGTAACGACGGCCGATCGACTGCGTGGTGTCCATCTCGGTCATCCAATAGCGGCGCAACTCGGCGGCGATCCTCTCCGCGGGCTCGATCAGCTCGGGCTTCTTGGAAAGCGGCAAGACCGCGACCTTGTACGGAGCGAGACGTGGATCGAGCTTGAGCACAACCCTCGTCTCGCCGTGGACCTCTTCCTCGTTGTAGGCATCGATCAGGAAGGCGAAGGTTGTCCGGGTGGCGCCGGCAGCCGGTTCGATGACGTGGGGGAAGAACCGTTCGTTGGTGTCCTGATCGAAATAGGTCAGATCCTCACCCGACGTCCCGGCATGCTGTTGGAGGTCGAAATCGGCCCGGTCGGCGATCCCTTCCAACTCGTCCCAACCCCACGGGAACATGTACTCCACATCGACGGTGCGCGACGAGTAGTGGCTCAACTCATCGGCTCCGTGGGCCCGGATCCGGAGCCGTTCCTCGGTCATGCCCAGGTCGAGGTACCACTTGATTCGCTCCTCCTGCCAGTACTGGAACCAGGTCGAGCTCTCCTCGGCACGGCAGAAGTACTCCATCTCCATCTGCTCGAACTCCCGGGTGCGAAACACGAACTGGCCCGGGGTGATCTCGTTGCGAAAGGACTTGCCGATCTGGGCTATCCCGAACGGAAGCTTGAGCCGGAGCGTGCGACGCACGTTCTCGAAGTTGATGAAGATCCCTTGGGCCGTCTCCGGTCTCAGATAGACGAGGTTCTCCTCGGAGTCCACCGGGCCCATGTGGGTGCGGAACATCAGGTTGAAGTTGTGCGGATCGGTGAAGGTCCCCTTCTGGCCACAGGCAGGGCAGGTATCGGAGTCCTCCAATTTGTCGAGACGGTGCCGGGTGTTGCAGTTGCGGCATTCGACAAGAGGGTCGGTGAAGACCTCCTCGTGTCCCGATGCCTGCCACACCTGGCGTGCCTGGAGGATGGCCGAGTCGAGACCGACGATGTCCGGGCGCTCCTGGACCATCGCCCGCCACCACGCCTCTTTGACGTTGCGCAACAACTCCACCCCCAGCGGCCCGTAGTCGTAGGCGGAGCGCAGCCCCCCGTAGATCTCGGAGGCCTGGAACACGAAGCCCCTCTTCTTGGCAAGGCTGGAGATGGTGTCGAGGGTGACTTCGGTCATGATGAGGAGGGAACGGTGGCCTGGTCGTGTTGCTTAGTCAACCTGGGCCATGTCGTCGGCCGCCCCGAACCGCCGTTGCCGGGCCTGGTAATCCACGACGGCATCAACGAGGGCATTCCGGTCGAAGTCCGGCCAGAGAATGCCGGGGAAGTAGAACTCCGCATAGGCGGCCTGCCACAACAGGAAGTTGGACAACCGATGCTCACCCGAGGAGCGGATGACCAGATCGACCGCAGGCATCTCGGGAACGTAGAAGGCGGATTCCAGGGCTCCCTCGTCGATCTCCTCGATCGACAACTCGCCGGCGGCAACCCTGGCGGCGAGGGCCCTGGTGGCCTCCACGATCTCACGCCGGCTCCCGTAGTTGAAGGCAAACACCAGATGAAGACGGGTGTTGGCAGCCGTCATCCCGGCGGCTTCAGCCATGTGCTTGCGATTGCGATCAGGGATTCTCGGATCGTCCATATCGCCCGCGAACCACATCCTCACCCCCTGGGCGTCGAGCTCGTCGCGCCGTCGCAGCAGGAGGTCCTCGTTGAACCACATGAGGAACTCGACCTCGTCATCGGAGCGTGACCAGTTCTCGGTGGAAAACGTGTAGGCGGTCATCCATTCGATGCCGATCTCGAGGGCGCCTTCCACGGTGTCGAAGAGGGCAGCCTCACCGGCAAGGTGACCGGCGGTCCGGGGCAGGCCCCTGGCATTGGCCCATCGCCCGTTGCCGTCGAGGATCAGCCCGACGTGGCGCGGTATCCGCTCGGGATCGATCTTCGAAAGATCCAGGCTCAATCCAGCACCGCCAGTGATGAGAGCTTCCGGTCGAGGTGGTATTCCACGAAACGGCGGGTGATCCCCATCGCCTCCCCAGATAAGTCGACATCGGTATCGGGAAGTTCGCCGAACTCGGCCTCGGCCAGAGCCGCCAGATAGACGGTGATGCCGTCCCGGAGTCGAACCGAGCCGTCGATCCCGCACCGATCACAGACCACGCCGCCACCGCTGAAAGAGAAGCGATGAAGGTCGTCCACCCGCCCACAGGAGGCACACCTCAGGAGGGAGGGAGCGATCCCAACCACGTCGGCCAACTTGAGCAGAAAACTGGTCATGAGGTCCGGCCCGTTCCGCCCGGTCTCCAAGGCGCGCAACCCGCGGTGTAGGAGGAGGAACAGACGCAACGACGACTCGTCCTCCTGAGCGACGGCATCTGCGGCCTCGACCATGGTCCCGGCGGCAATCACCGAGTCGAGGTTGGCCCGCAGTCGGGGAAACGGCTCGAGAACCGCAACCTGGGTGATGGTGTCGAGGTTGCGCCCTTCGTACAGAATCAGATCGACATGGGTGAAAGGCTCGAGTCGGCCCCCGAATCTGCTCTTCGTCTTTCGAATGCCTTTGGCGACGGTGCGAATCTTGCCGTTGTTGGGGCTGAGCAGGACCACCACCCGATCCGCCTCACCGAAGGGGTAGGAGCGAAGGACGATGCCCTGATCGTGTATCAGACCCATAAGCGGGTTCAGGGTAGGGACGACGGAGAACTGGTTGGGGGTTTACCCTCGACCTGTGGCACTGCTCGCCGAAGCTGAGATCGCGGGGTTCCTCGATGGCCATCCCGGATGGAGTCGGTTGGGCAATGAGATAGCCCGCACCTTCCAATTCCCCGATTTCGTCGAGGCCATCGGGTTCGTGGCCGAGGTCGCGGTCTTCGCCGAGAAGGCCAACCACCATCCCGACATCGACATCCGTTGGAGCAAGGTCACCTTACGGCTATCGACACATTCCGAAGGCGGCCTGACCGCCAAAGACGTGGCCCTGGCCGCTCGGGTCGACGCCCTGTACTCCCCTTGAGCTCAGGCGGTGGTGAACCCGAACCGGTCCAGCAGATGTGGGCTGCGCTGCCAGTCCTTCTCGACAGTCACGTGGAGACTGAGATTCACCCGATTCCCGAGGAGGATCTCGAGATCCTGACGGGCCTCGGTTCCTGCGATCTTCAACAGTGAGCCGCCCTTCCCGATCACTATCCCCTTCTGGCTGTTGCGTTCGACGATGACCCGGGCCGAGATGTCGATCAGGCCGTCAGCGCGCTGCTCCAACTCCTGGACCCTCACCAGAAGGGAATGGGGCAGCTCGTCGTTGAGTCTTTCGAGGAACTTCTCCCGGATGATCTCGCCAATGACCAGGCTCTCGGGCTGGTCGCTGGACATCCCGGGCGGGTAGTAACGAGGGCCGTCGGGGAGACGCTCGACGATCTCATCGATCAGTGCCTCGAGACCATCGCCTCCAATCGCCGACAGCGGGACGTAAGAAGCGAAATCCCAATCCCCTGCCTTTGCCAACTGTTCGACCAGTTCCCCCCTGCCCGCTTTGTCGATCTTGTTCACGGCCACCACGACATCCGGGCCCGCCGCTTGCAGACGTTCGGCGATGAGACGATCGCCGGGCCCGATCGGCATCGAAGCGTCGATCATGAACATCACCACGTCGGCCTCGCCCAGGGTTCGGTAGGCGAAGGTGTTGAGGCGGTCACCCAGATCGGTCTTCGGTCTGTGCAGGCCTGGAGTGTCGAGGAGGACGATCTGGTGGTCGGGGTCATCGGGGTCGGGCCCGTTGACCACCCCGCGAATCACGTTTCGTGTCGTCTGTGGCCGTGATGAGATGATCGACACCTTTGAGCCGACCAGCTTGTTGACCAGGGTCGACTTGCCGACGTTGGGCCGCCCGACCACCGGGACGAAGCCGGATTTCATCTCGTATCGACAGTGTTCGAGGCCGTGACCATCACCGTCGAGATCCGTCGGCCTTGCATCTTCGTGACCGTGAATCGCAGAGCGCCCAGGTCGAAGTGCTCTCCATCGGCCGGGATCCGCTCGGCCAGACCGAGCACCAGGCCTCCAACGGTGTCCCATTCCACCTCGGGAAGCTCCACCCCGGCCACCTCGGCCAGATCCTCCACCGACAGCCTGGCATCGACATCCCAGCCGCCGTCGGCGCGGGTGACGATCAGCGATTCGTCCTCGTCGGTCTCGTCACTTATCTCCCCGACGAGCTCCTCGATGAGATCTTCGATGGTCACCAGGCCTGCGACATCGCCGTACTCGTCGACCACGATCATCTGGTGGACCCGCCGCGACTGCATCTCGGCCAGCAGCGACGAGGCCAGTTTGGCCTCCGGTACGAACTCAACCGGTCGCATGACCTCCTTCAACGAAGCCGGCCGTTGACCATCGGTCAAGAACGGAAGGAGGTCCTTCATGATGACCAGCCCCACCACATCGCCGTTGTCGGTGATCGGGACCCTGGAGAACCCCTCCCTGGCTGCGATCGCCACCAGTTCGTCGACGGTGGCAGTGACAGGCACGGTGATCATGTCCGGCCGGGGCGTCATCACCTCCCGCACCAGCGTGCCCCCGAATTCGAGCACCGAGTCGATCAACTCTCGCTCCTGCTCATCTGCTTCCTCGGAGGCAGTTGTCGGTTCCCGGCCCGGTTCCGGCGACTCGGGCTCGGGGAGGAGGTCGTTGGCCCAGCCTCCGAGGCGCATCGCCACCGCGAGCAATCCCGCCGAGCGGTAGGCGATCGCCCGGATTCGATGACGGCCCACCTGTCGGGGCACGAGGTCGCCTACGAAGAAGACCGAGAGCCCGACGGCCAACGCGTATCCAACGCCGGTGGCGAGCCCGACGTCGGACGCCACCAAAGCAGTGCCGAGCACTGCGGAGATGACGAGAAGAGCCACGGCCACAACGCTGACAGCCGGGTTGATCGACTCGCGGTCCTCGAGCAACCTGGCCACGATTGCGGCCCCGGACTTCTGCTCGGCGCTGTCGCGAAGAGCGTCCGCCCGGGGGATCCGGGTGACAGCCGTGCCCGCGGCACGCAACCACGCCGCCATCCCCAGACAGACCAGGGTCAGCACTGTGACGAGTACGCTCATCGTCGTTTCTTCCCGACCAACGCGAGAAGCTCGGCTTCACGAGTTTCCATGACGGCGGCGTCTCCGTCGGCCTGATGGTTGTAGCCCATGAGATGAAGGATTCCGTGGGTGACCATCAACGCCATTTCGTCTTCGAATTCGACCTCGAGCTCACCGGCTTGGCGTCTCACATAACCGGGGGCGATGATCACATCACCGATCATCAGCGGCGGTCCTGACGGGTCAGCGTCGGGGGCCACGCCCGGCAAGAGATCCTCGACGGGAAAGGCAAGGACGTCGGTAGGCCCGCTCCGATTGAGGAATCGCTCGTTGTAGGACGACATCTCGTCCTCGTCGACGAAGAGAAGGGTCACTTCCGTTTCGTGGGGATAGCCCTCCTTGGAGATGACCAGCTCGGCGATGCCTCGCATACCAGCGAGATCGAGCTCCTCGCCTTGTTCGTCGGCCAGGAAGACACTCACTAGCCGAGCTTGGTACTGGAAGGATCGTCCATCAGGTCCCGGGGAAGTTCGGATACGCGATCCGCTGATGATAATGCCCGACCAGCGACTCGAAGAAGGCCTTCCTCACCTGAGTCATCTCGAACTGGGTGAGAGGCGACTCCTGGAGCTGGCCGTCTTCGAGCTTCTCGTCTATGACCCGATTGACCACCTTTTCGATTGCCTCGGGTGTGGGCTCTTCGGTCTGGAAGACAGCCCGGCATGCCGCCTCCAAGGAATCGGCCAGCATCACGATGGCCGACTCGGCGGTCTTTGGCTTGTGCCCGACATGCCGGAAATCATCTGGGTTGACGGCATCGCCCCTCTGGCTCCGTGCCTTCTCGTAGAAGAAGCGCATGATTCCGTCGCCATGGTGGCTGACTATCCCGGTGGCCACGTCGGACGGGATCTTGAACTGGCGGGCGAGAGCGACCCCGTCGGTGACATGTCGTCGAATCATCTCGGCCGATTCCTCGGGGGTGAGGAGATCATGAGGGTTGGGGATCCCGAACTGGTTCTCGATGTAATAGGTCGGGTTCTCGGTCTTGCCGAGGTCGTGGTAGTAGGCCATGGCTCGCGCCAGGAGAGCGTTGGCCCCGATGGCGCGTGCCGCGGCGTCGGCCAGGGTGCCAACCATCAGAGAGTGGTTGAAGGTCCCGAACGCCTGCTCTTGGAGCAACTGCAAGCCCTTGTGGTTGCGGTCGGTGAGATCGAGGAGACCCAGGGTGGTGGTGATGTCGAAGGCCGACTCGAAGAACTGGAGCCCGGCCAGCCCGATCAATGACGCCATCGCCGAGATCCCGAACGCCCAGGCGACCGAAAGCCCGATCACCTCGACCGCAGAGGCATTGGGCCCGACGTGGAAGAACCATGAGGTCGCCGCGGCTACAACTGCCGCGGCGAGAGCGGAGAAGACCACCGCGTTGCGGAAGGCGCCGCGGGTGCTCACCGAGCTCACAAACGGGATCGGGGCCAACGTGGCGAGGATCGCATAGACCGTGATTCCGATATCCCCGGTCCCAATCGCGGTCAGCACACCCACCGACAGCGCCATGAGCACTGCGATCCTGGCGTCGAACAGGACCGCCGTAATGAAGCCGAAAGCCACCGCCGGCAGGACGTACCACGAAGTGCCGTCCTGAATGACGGTCGTGGCACGCACCGCCCCGGCAGCCAGGACCACCAGGATCCCGAGCAAAGCGACCATCCGGGGCCGGGACCAGAACTCCGCCCGGAATCGGGCCAGATAGAGACCGAGCATCCCGATCAGCACCGCGATCACCGCTAGCAGCCCCCCCTGCTCCTGACCGGCGGGGGAGAGCGAGTTGGTCTGGTCGATGGCATCGATATGAAGCTGGGTGACCGGCTCGCCCTCAGCGACGATGATCTGGTCGGCGGTGTAGGCCACCACCACGTTGGGGACTGCTTCGGCGGCCGCAGTCTTGGCCGACTCCGTCTGTTGGGGATCGATCAGGTAGTTGGCCTGAAGGAAGCTGGCTACCACCTCGCCGGCGGCATCGCTGGCTGCCATGTCCTGGCCCGGGGGGATGGTGTCGGTGTAGAAGACGAGTGGGGGGTTGGAGCTCTGGCGGGCCCTGATGTCGGGGAGGTCCTCGGGCGTGACCCGAACCCCGAACAACTCGTTGACCCGCTGCAATGTGGACTGGCGGATCACCGGGTCGAGATGGAGCGGCTCTCCGAGGGCGGCCCTGATCACGTCGTCACGGGCGGTTGCCGCCAGCACCGTTACCGCCTCCAGTGGAACCGGATGTTCGGCAATGATCTCAGCGGTGATGTCGTCGATGGGCCGCAGGTTGACTTCGAACCCGATCGGTGCCGCAAGGCATTCCTCACCGGGCACACATTCCACCAGTTGATTGAGATTGTCGGTGTCGACCATGAATCCGTTCGGGATCTGGGCGTCCTTGGAGTCGATGCCGATCACGACCGGGCCAGGGGCGATCTCGACCGACCATGACCCGTCGGGGCCGGTGGCGACGGTCTCCACTTCCTCGCCAACCGTGACCTCTACATTGACTCGCTCCAGGCCACGATCGACACGGGCGGCTTCAGCATCAGGCTGAAAGACACCGTCTCCGTCCATGTCGAGGAACACCACCCCACTGAGGATTGCGGGGACCGCGGGCGTGCTATCCCCGGGCGCGGAGGTGGTTGGGGGCTCGGGGAGGGTGGTCGGGGTGGTCACCGCTTCGTCGGCGACGGCCAGAGCGGCGACATCATCGAAGAGGGCATTGATCTGATCCCTGACCAGATTCTCGGTCTCGATGTTGGTATCCCGGATCGGCTCTACCGTCTCGCGGGCCTGCTCCTTCAAGTCATCGGTGGCCGCAACATCGATGACATCTGCTCGCTGACGGGCTCGATACTCCTGCGAGGCAAGTGCCCCCACCTCGAGATTGGGATCGGAGACCGAGGTCCCCAGGGAGAGCACCGCCCAGGTGGCGGTCACCACCACGACGAAGATGGCGACACGCATCAGAGTGGGGCGTGGCATCTACTGACGCTCGCTTTCGAAACGCGCATAGGCCTCGACGATCGAGGCCACGATGCGATGACGAACCACATCGCGTGCGGTCAACTCGACGAACGCCACACCGGGGATGTCCCTCAGGATCTCCCGAACCACATTCAGCCCCGAGTGCCGGTTTTCGGGCAGGTCGGTCTGGGTCAGGTCACCGGTGATGATCATCTTCGAGTTGAAGCCGAGCCGGGTGAGAAACATCTTCATCTGCTCCGGCGTGGTGTTCTGGGCTTCATCGAGGATGACACAGGCGTCGTTGAGCGTCCTTCCACGCATATAAGCGAGCGGGGCTATCTCGATAGTTCCCCGTTCGATGAGCGACGCCGTCTCCTCGGGGCCCAACATGTCCCACAGAGCGTCGTAGAGAGGGCGCAGATAAGGATCCACCTTGGCCGCCAGATCGCCTGGGAGGAACCCGAGTCGCTCCCCCGCTTCGACCGCGGGCCGGGTGAGAATGATCCGGCGAACCGACCCGTTGACCAGGCTGTCCACAGCCGCCGCCATGGCGAGATAGGTCTTCCCTGTTCCGGCGGGCCCCAACCCAAAGGTGAGTGTGTTCTCCCGGATTGCACCCATGTATTTCTGCTGACCATGGGTTTTGGGGCGCACTATCCGTCCCCGACCGACCGGGATCCCATCGGTGAGGATCCCGGACGGGCTGGGCACCTCGTCGCGAACCATCTTCACGATCTCGTCAACCCGGCCGCTGTCGAGGGGGTGTCCCTCCTGGACCAGAATCAGCAGCTCGGCGAGGACCGTCCTCGCCTTCTCCACCGCGAGCTCTTCTCCCTTGAGAACGATCTCGTCTCCGCGCGCGACGAAACGCACCTCCGGGAAATGATCCTCGACTTGACGGAGGTGGCGGTCGGAATCCCCTAGTAGGTCCAGCAACAAGTGATGGCTGGGGACGCGTAGATGCGATTCGATGTGGTCAGGAGACACAGAAACCGACGCCCTCTCTGTGGCGTCCCGTCAATTCTATCCGGCGCCAGGATTTGGGCTATTCCTTCGTTTTCACTCAGCTTCGGACGCGGTGGCGATCGAAGTCTCGAGCAGGGAGGAGATGACCGCCTTGTCCGAGTCACGAACCTCGCCTGGAGTGCCCTCGCGCCGCATGAGCTGGATGGCGGCAAGATATCGATCGACGAGATCGTGGTCGCGGCCGGCGGCTACTGCATCGATGTCGATCACCGGCCCCTCGCCAGGCTTGGAGCCCGGGAACAGTTCGGTTGGCCCCACGCCGTATACCTCGGCGAGGCGGGTGAGGCGTTGCACCGAGATAGCGCGTTCCCCGCGCTCATAGGCACCTACCACCGACGCCTTGAATTCGCCGTCGCTGAAGGCCTCCACCTCGCCCAATGACCAGCCACGCTGACGCCGGGCCGCCCGGAGACGGACGCCCAGCAAAGCACTGAATTTGTCGACCAAGGATTGCTCTCCCATTGAGCCCGTGGGAGATACTAGAAGCTCGTCACGTCCCTGACCAGGATCTCCGAAAACGGCTGGCGGCCACCACCGCTGCTGTTTCCACACGCAGGATCGTCGGACCGAGGTCGATGGAGGCGGCGTCTTCCGGGATCTCGTCTGGGTCCAGCCCACCCTCCGGTCCGATGCCAACAGTTCGCACCTCGAGAACCTCCTCGCCGCCCCCCGGAACGGCCACCACCAGAGGCCTCTCCAGCTCTTCCCAGCCCACGAGGCCGGTGCTGATTTGGATCAGCCAGCCGCCTCGTGACTGTTCGAGTGCTGCCGCCGCCCAGGATTCGGCCTTTCCGGCGCCGGGGACCCGGCCCTCGCCATGACGGGTGGACAACCACACCAAGTGGGCAACACCCAACTCAGACAACTTCTCCACCAGGAAACGGCAGCGATCGCGGCTGGTGGGTGGTGCCACCGCCAGAGTGAGATTGTTAGCCCTCGGAACCGTCGCCTCGTGGCCACGGACGATTCGACCGCTCGTGTAGACCCCGGTCCCAACGGTTCCCACACCGTCGGTGTAGCTCAAAGCCTCCCCGGGCATCAGCCTCAAGACCTTCTCCAGATGATGTTGCTGCTCCCCGGTGACCGCCAGCGTCTCGTCGTCCCAGACCCCCTGGACCAGAAGGTGGGGGAGATGGCCACGCATCAGCCGGCCGCGGCAGGGCGATCGGTGCGCTCACCTCTCAGATCCGACCAGCGCCGTAGCAACGACTCCTCTTCGGCGCTGAGATGGTCGGGGATCCGAACTTCGATACGCACATGGAGGTCACCGCGGTTCCTCCTCCCCAGGCGAGGCACCCCGAACCCGGGCATCGTGAACATGGACCCGGGTTGGGTGGCCGGCGGGATGTCGAGGTGGGTGACCCCGCCCTCGAGAAGGGGTATCTCCACCCGCGAGCCCAGAGTCGCCTCGGCGATGCCGAGGGTCACCTGATGGATGAGGTCCGAGTCCACGCGATCAAATCGAGGATCGGGGGTGACCATGACCTCGACATAGAGGTCGCCCGAAGGCCCGGAACGACCGCCCGATTCCCCTCGACCCGAGAGGCGAAGCCTGGTCCCCGACGCTACGCCTGCGGGGACCTCCACTTTGACGGTGGCTTCCTCGGGCACCGAGCCGGCACCTGAGCAGGACTGGCAAGGGTCGACGATCAACACGCCTTCGCCCCGGCATGTGGGACAGGTGACGACGGTCATCATCGTGCCGAACAACGATCTCCGTGCGATGCGAACCGAGCCACCACCGCCGCATTCGGGGCAGGTCGACTGGCCGGACCCGGGTTCGGCACCGGTGCCCGCGCAATGGAGACACGTGGTCCGGGTGTGGAACGACACCGGGACATCCGTCCCGAAAGCCGCCGATGCCAGATCTACCTCCACCCTGGCCAGCAGATCCCTGCCGCGGCTCGCTCGGCTCGATTGCGAGCCGAAAAGGCCGCCGTCGCCGAACACCGAGCGCAGAATGTCATCGAAGCCGCCGAGACCCGAGAAGATATCCGACAGGTCGATGGTGTCGCCCCGGTCATATCGCCGTCTTCGCTCCGGATCGACCAGAACTTCGTAAGCCTCCGCAGCCTCGCGGAACCGAGCCTCGGCCAGGGCGTCCTCAGGGTTGGCGTCGGGATGGGTGGCTCGCGCCAGCCGACGGAATGCCTTCTTCACCTCCTCGGTGGTCGCGTCCTTACCGACCCCGAGTATCGAGTAGTAATCCCTGGCCATCTACTCAGTCGGGTTTCGAGCTGATCCGGTCTTCTAGCTCCCGGGAGACCTCTTCCACCGCTGAGATCGCCCGCTTGTAGTTCATACGCATCGGCCCGATGACACCAACCGACCCACCCGCGGTCCCCGCCTCATAGGTCTTCGAGACGACGGTGAGGTCCACGTCACGGCCGAGTTGGGCTCCGATCTGAATCGACGTGCCCGAGGCCCCCGCCAGGATCCTCATCACCTCCGCCTCGCGCTCCAGCACCTCGAGCACCCGTTGCACTGCGGAGAGGTCAGCCCAGACACTGGAGAGACGCTGGGTGCCTCCCACGAACACTTCGGCCCCCGACGAGGCGGCCAGATGCAGGCCGTCAGCGATGGTCAACACCGCCTCCCGAGTCGGCTCGGTGAGTTGACCCATGATTTCGTCCCCAATCTTCAGATCGTGGCCCAGGTCGCTTCCGACAACAGCCGCGCTCACGAGCCGTTGCGCCTCCTCGATCTCGAACGGTGTCACCGGAACCCGCACCCGGCCCCGCTGCTGAAGGACGCGGCCGCCCTCTGTCACCACCACGATCAGAATCTGGTCGGCCGTGACCTGAACACTCTGCAGGGTTCTCACCCGATCCCCCGCAATCCCTGGAGCCACCACCACGGCGGGCAGGTCGGTGATCTCCGCGAGAAGGTCGGACGTCGCCCTCAGCAGCTTGGAGAGCTCCAAGTGGACCTCACCGAAGAGGCTGTTGACCTTGGCCTGTGCCGCTGAGCGCAGCCGGCCTGGCCCGAGGTGATCGACGTAGTAGCGGTAGGCGAGAGCGGTCGGGACCCTTCCCGCCGACGTGTGGGGCTGGACCACAAAACCCTCTTGCTCGAGCGCGGCGAGATCGTGGCGAACCGTGGCAGTAGACACCGCGAGATGAGCCTTCTCGACCACCACGCGGGAGCTGACCGGCTCCCCGGTGCGGATGTGCTCCTCTACCAGCGCCCTGAGGATCTCTGAGCGGCGATCTTCGAGCATCACCACACGTTATCCGGAGTTGGCGGCTCCACCCACCCGATCGGGGCCTCCAGACCGAGCACCGCACGATGCACTTCATCGGTGAGGAGGGGGCGCCGCACCACGAGGCGTCCACCGCTCATCTCGATGACACCGGCTTCCTGGAGCAACTTTCCCTCCGCTGAACCGACCAGGGACTGGACTCCCGGCCCGTCGGACACGCCTGCCGACCGGCGCAAACCAACGAAGAGGCGGTCGATCTCGGTGTCCCAACCCGTGACCGGCTCGGCACCGGCGATCGGCCTCCGCCCCGCCGCCACCTCGGACAGGTAAGCGTCGAGACGCCGGACGTTCCGGCTGCGCACCCCATCCCGGAACCTATGCGCCCCGTTCCCGTAGGCCTCGTACTGGCCCTGGGCCCACACGGTCAGGTTGTAACGGCACTCGTGCCCGGGGCGGCACCAGTTCGAGACCTCATAACGGTGATAGCCGGCCGCCTCGAGGCTGGCCTGGGCCATCTCATATCGGTCGGCCTGAACGTCGGGATCGGGCGCGGCGGCACCGGCGATCACCGCGCGGTTGAGGGGCGTCCCCGGCTCGACGGTGAGTGCGTAACACGAGACGTGATCAGGGGAGGCCTCGATGGCGCTCAGCAGTGAATGGGCCCACGATTGATCGGTCTCCAATGGCGTCCCGAAGATCAGGTCGACCGAGATGCTCCCTATCGCCGCGCCGCGGGCTGCGGCGACGGAGGCCATGATCTGCTCCGGGCCATGACGGCGTCCCAGCGCTTCCAGCACCGCCCGGTCGAAGCTTTGAGCCCCGAACGAGACCCGGTTGAACCCGATCTGGCTCAGCTCGCCGGCCCGTGCCTCCGAGAAGTCCTCGGGGTTGGCCTCGAGGGAGACCTCGGCCCCGGCCCCGATACCGTGATGGTCTTGAAGCGTCGTCAGGATGCGGCCGAGCACCGATGGCGGCACATGACTGGGGGTGCCTCCACCGAAGTAGACCGAATTGAGGGGGCCCCACGGCTGTGACATCCCGATCTCGGAGATCACGGCGTCGGCATAGCGATCGATCATGTGATCGGCCCCCGCCACGACCGCAAAGTCGCAGTAGGGGCAGACCGAGGAGCAGAACGGGATGTGGACGTAGGCCGACCTGGCATCGAGGTGGGCGTCGACCGGGCTCATTGGTCGTCGTCGACTCGAAGGGCGGCGACAAATGCCTCCTGGGGCACCTCGACGGAGCCCACCATCTTCATCCGCTTCTTGCCTTCCTTCTGCTTCTGGAGCAGCTTCTTCTTCCTGGTCACATCCCCTCCGTAGCACTTTGCAATGACGTCCTTGCGCTTCGCCTTGACCGTCTCCCTGCTGATCATCCGCCCGCCGATTGCGGCCTGGATCGGGACGTCGAAGAGTTGCCTCGGTATCAGTGATCGCAGCCGACCCGTCATCATCTTCCCGTACTCCTGCGCCTTGTCCTTGTGAACGATGGCCGAGAAGGCGTCGACCGGGAGCCCGTTGAGGAGGATGTCGACCTTGACCAAGTCGGCCTCCCGGTAGCCGGCCGGCTCGTAGTCCAGGGAGGCATAACCCCGGGTGCGTGACTTCAGTTGATCGAAGAAGCCGAAGACGATTTCGGCCAGGGGGATGTCACAGTCGAGTTCGACCCGTTCCGGGCCCAGATAGCTCATGTTGCCGATCTCACCCCTGTGATTCGTGACCAACTCCATGATCGGGCCCACGAACTCTGTCGGGCTCAGGATCATGGTCCGGACGTAGGGCTCCGCCACGCCGGACAGGGCACCCGAATCGGGCAGGTCCTGCGGCGACTTGATCTCTTTCACGGATCCACCAGGCATCGTCACCCGATAGGCCACCGACGGAGCGGTGGCCACGAGATCGAGGTCATACTCACGCTCCAGCCGCTCCCTGACGATCTCCATGTGCAGAAGCCCGAGAAAGCCACAACGGAAGCCGAATCCGAGAGCACGACTGCTCTCCGGTTCGTAGACGAGAGAGGCGTCGTTCAGTCGCAACTTCTCCAAGGCCTCCCGGAGTCGCTCGAAGTCATCGCCATCCGTCGGAAACAAGCCAGAAAAGACCATGGGTTTTGGCTCGGAGTACCCGGGCAATGGCTCTGTGGCGGATCGGATCGAGTCGGTCAGGGTGTCGCCGACCTTGATCCGGTCGATCTCCTTGACACCGGTGATCAGATATCCGACCTCTCCGGCCCCGAGGTTGGAAACCGACTCGGCGGCCGGTGTGAGAACACCGATCTCATTGGCGTCGTGGATCTCGCCGGTCGCCATGGATCGAATCCTCAGACCGGTAGGAAGACGACCGTCGACGACCCGGATGTAGCAAACCACGCCTCGGTAGGAGTCGTAGTAGGAGTCGAATACGAGTGCCCGCAGAGGTGCGTTCGGATCGCCGGCGGGCGCCGGGACCTGTTCGACCAGCCGCCGCAACAACTCGTCGACACCGGCCCCGGTCTTCGCCGAGATCCGAACGATGTCATCCGGTGCGCCCCCCAGGATGTTGACGATCTCACCGGCTACCCGCTCCGGGTCGGCGGCAACCAGGTCGATCTTGTTGATTGCGGGAATGACCTCGAGACCGGCGTCGATCGCCAGGTGGGCGTTGGCCAGCGTTTGGGCCTGGACTCCCTGGGCGGCGTCGATGAGAAGCAGCGCACCTTCACAGGCGGCGAGGGAACGGGAGACTTCGTAGGAGAAGTCGACGTGACCGGGAGTGTCGATCAGATTGAGGACGTATTCCTCTCCAGCCTCGTCGACATGGCGCAGACGCACCGTTTGCGCCTTGATGGTGATGCCACGCTCCCGCTCCAGGTCCATGGTGTCGAGGACCTGCTCTCGCATGTCCCGCTCGCTGACCGCTCCGGTGCGCTCGAGCAGACGATCGGCCAGGGTCGACTTTCCGTGGTCGATGTGAGCGATAATCGAGAAGTTGCGGATGCGCGCTTGAGTGGTCACGAGTAGTGGGGGACTCACATTGTAACTTCGATCAAGGCCCTGCTACTCTGCCGTTTCCGCCGCTCCCATTAGCGGGTTCGACCGGTTTCCCATCCACCGATTCGAGTTTTCAACATGGCCAACATCAAGTCGCAGATCAAGCGCAACCGTCAGAACGAAGGGCTGCGGATGCGGAACAAGTCCGTCAACAGCGATCTCAAGACCAGCATCAAGAAGGTCGAGACCGCCGCCGCGGCCGGGGAGCCCACCGACGACCTCTACCGCGTGGCCCAGCGAAAGATCGATGTCGCCATCTCGAAGGGTGTGCTTCACAAGAAGACGGCAGCCCGCAAGAAGTCGAGACTGACAAAGAGGATTTCAGCCAGCTGAGCTTGATGTCCCCCTGCGAAGCGGGGGGACCGTCCGACCGAAGGTCGGGCGAGGGGGGCTAGCCATACCACCTGCATAGCGCGACCGTCAATCTCTCCAAGGTCACCCGATGGACCTCTTCCGGTTGTGACTTGATGACCCGGTCGGCGCGCACCAACGCCTCTTGAGCCTTCCGCAACGAGGACTCCCTGACCCTCCCTCGCTGCGACCACACCCGGGACGCCCCACGGTCAGTGGATCTC
>DATDPP010000062.1:0-6047 GCA_035292685.1 Acidimicrobiia bacterium | reverse complement strand
CTGTCCGACTTCTACGGCATCCCATATCCGGGCGACAAGTTGGACCACATCGCGGTCCCCGACTTCGCGGCGGGTGCCATGGAGAACGTCGGTTTGATCGTCTACCGGGACGCCTATCTCGTCGTCGACAAGGCGAAGGCGAGCCACAGCGAGCTGCAGAACACTCTCGATGTCATCGGTCATGAGGTGGCGCATCAATGGTTCGGGAACCTGGTGACCATGAGATGGTGGGAGGGGGCGTGGCTCAATGAGGCCTTCGCCAGTTTCATGGAGATGAAGGCGACCGATGCCAAGATGCCGGTTTGGAAGAGGTGGCTTTCATTTGCCAATCTCGAGATCCCGTGGGCGATGGGCACGGATCAGCTTCACACCACCCGACCGATCGAGTTCGAGGTCAACTCGCCGCGTGAAGTCGACGAGATGTTCGATGCCATCACCTACGGCAAGGGATCGGCAGTGCTCTGGATGATCGAGCAGTTCATCGGCACCGAGCAGTTCCGACAGGGGGTCGGCAACTATCTGCGCAAACACGAATACGCCAACACGGTGACCACCGACCTCTGGGAGGGCCTGGACGGCGCCTCGGACTGGCCGGTCGGTGAGATCATGAACACCTGGGTGTACCAGCGGGGGTTCCCCCAGATCGAAGTCAGCCTGGTTGATCAGGGGGTCCGGCTTGGCCAGCGCCGGTTTCTAGCCATCCCCGACGAGACCGACACCACGATTTGGAAGGTTCCGGTGCAGTTGCGTGGCGTTGCCGGGGGCAAGCCGTTCGATCACAAGGTCCTTTTGGAGGATGACGAGGAGGTAGTGGATCTGGGGAGTGAGGTCGAATTCGTGGTTGCCAACGCCGGTGGTCACGGTTTCTACCGCTCCCGTTATTCGGAGCCGCTCTTCGCCGGGCTTCTCACAAACCTCCACCTCCTCGACGACATCGAGCGCTACGCCCTGGTGTCCGACACCTGGGCCATGATCCGGGCCGCGCAGGTGCCGGCATCGGACTTTCTCGACCTGGTGGGAGCGTTCGGCGAGGAGAAGGAACAAGCGATCTGGTCGGTCATCACCGGCGGTCTGGCTGCCATCGACCACCACGCCCTCTCCGACGAGGCGCGGCCGTCGTTCGAGCGGTTCGTGCGCGACCTGGTGGGCCCGGCACTCGCTCGTCTCGGCTGGGATGTTGGATCGGATGAAAGTGACCTCACCCGAAAGCTTCGTGGCGACCTGATTGCCGCGATCGGCAACATCGGTCACGACGAGGAGACCGTCGATCGGGCAAGGGTGATAGTCGCCGACCTGCTCGGGGGGGCGTCCATCGATCCCGAGGTGGTGACCGCGGCGCTATCCGTTTACGCGCGTCATGGCGGGGCCGACGAGTACGACCTGCTGTGGGAGACATACCTGGGTGCCACCGAGCCACTCGATCAGGTCAGGTACCTGCGGTCGGTAGCCGCGGTCCCGACGAGGGATCAGGTGGTGACCACCGTAGATCGCATCGTCAACGGCGACATCCGCACCCAAGACGGCTTCTGGGTCCTGACCCGGCTCCTCGTGGGTAGAGGCGGCCAGGCCGCCTGGGCGAGCGCCCGAACCCGCTGGCCAGACATCATGACCAGGATGCCCGGCCTCACCAAGCGCCGGGTCACCGAAGGACTCTCCGGGTTGTCGCAACCGGAGGTGGCCGCCGACGTCAAGGCCTTCTTCGCCGAGACACCGCTACCGGAGGCCGCGACCAGCCTCGCCCAGAACCTGGAATTGCTCGACGCCAACGTCCTGCTCCGGGTGCGGGAAACCCCGGTGGTGACGGCGTACTTTGGCAAATAGAGCGGAGATGGCCCCCGGAGGGGGCCATCTCCGCTCTATGCAAAACGCATTACGCAAAACGTAGAACGGAGCTCAATAGCTTCGCTATTTGAGCTCCACGGTGGCGCCAGCAGCCTCAAGAGTGGCCTTGGCCTTCTCGGCGACTTCCTTCTCGACAGCTTCGAGCACATTTGCCGGGGCACCGTCGACCAGGTCCTTGGCCTCTTTGAGGCCCAGTGAGGTGAGGCCGCGGACTTCCTTGATCACCTGGATCTTCTGGGCGCCGGCACTGGTGAGGACGACGTCGAACTCGTCCTTCTCCTCGACGGCCGCAGCGCCTGCGCCGTCCCCACCGGCGGCGGGGGCGGCCGCCATAGCGACGGGGGCGGCGGCAGTGACTTCGAACTTGTCCTCGAACGCGTCGAGGAATTCCTTGAGCTCGAGGACCGTCATCTCCTCGAATACGTTGATCAGCTCATCAGTGGTCATCTTGGCCATTGATCATTCCTCCTCGGCCGAGTCGGCCGTGTCTGTCATGGGCGCCTCCGCCGGGAGACTGGCCTCCGTGGCCACCTCCACCAGGTTTTCGCCCGAACTCTTCTTATCCAGTAGCTGGTTGAACATCGTTGCGGCATTGCGGTTGAAGGATGCGAAGAACCCGGCCGCCTTTGCCAGCGGTGCCTTGGCGGCCCCGGCGATCTTCGACAACAGCACGTCACGGGGCTCGATGTCGGCGAGCCTGGAGACTTCCTCAGGGGTGAGGAAGTGCCCCGCCAACAGGCCGGCCTTGAGCACGAGGACCTCGTTGGTCCTCGAGAAGTCCTTCAACGCCTTGGCCGTGGCCACCGGATCTCTCATCGCGAAGGCGATGGCGGTCGGGCCGACCAGGTACTCGTTCAGACCCTCGACTCCGGCATCGCTTGCGGCGAGCTGAGCGAGGGTCATCTTGACCACCTTGTATTCGGCCCCACTTTCACGCAGGCTTCGTCGGAGTGCCTGGACGGCCTTGACCGTCAACCCGCGGTATTCGGTGAGGAACACCGCCTCGGCGCCCTCGAGCCTCTCTTTGATGTCGGCAACAGCCTGGACCTTCTCCGGTCTTGGCATTTCGCTCCTCCGATACACATCAACAAAGCCCCTCGGCCGTAGACGAGGGGCTCCTGGGGGAGCGACCTGCGTTGGCGGCGGCTGCCTTTCAGTCCCTGGGGGACACCGACGGTCTCGGGCCGAGGTTTATTGGAGTTGCAGGTCGCAATAGTACCTGGGTGGCCGGGTTGGGCAATTCGAGATCTCCGACCTGCCCCCTTCCAGAATCTCCCTGGACAGGCCGAACGTGGCGCGCGACACTACGCGAGTTGAGAACAGGGGGTCTCCGTGTGAGCCCGGGCGGGTTTCCTGACCGCCCCCGCCCGCTCTCCGGACCCTAATAGTGAGGGCCGCGTGGCCGACAAGCGAGACCAGTCCCTACCCTGGTCCACAGACGAAAAGTCGGCCCGTGCGGACGGTGGACCTGGCAGCCGCAGCCCTTACAGCCCACGGTGCACCGGAGCGCGGAGATCCCCTACTCCCGGAAAGCCCCCTCAAGCGAGGGGGCTTTCCCATAACTCGGTTCAGGCCCGGCTCAGCCCGCCGCCTTGACAACATCGTCGAGAATCCCGATGTCCACCTTCACCCCGGGGCCCATCGTCGAAGACACCGAAAGGGCCTGGAGATACCGCCCCTTCGATGAGGCAGGCTTGGCCCGAATCAACTCCCCAGACACCGCTGCCAGATTGGATACCAGCTGGTCGATGTCGAAGGAGACTTTTCCTACCGGGACGGCCACGTTCCCGTAACGATCGTTGCGGTACTCGATCCGGCCCGCCTTGAACTCGGACACGGCCTTTCCCACGTCTTGGGTGACGGTTCCCGCCTTGGGGTTCGGCATCAACCCGCGCGGGCCGAGGATTCGCCCCAGCTTCCCGACTTCGGCCATCAGGTCCGGGGTGGCGATGGCGACATCGAAATCGAGCTCACGCCCGGCGGTGAGCTGCTCCACGAGCTCTTTGCCCCCGACCACGTCTGCGCCGGCGTCGATCGCTTCGTTCTCCTTGTCCGGCGGAACGAAGGCGGCAACCCGCACTGCCTTTCCGGTGCCGTGGGGGAGTGAAACGGTACCGCGGACCAGCTGATCGGCCTTCTTGGGGTCGATGCCGAGACGGAACGCGGCCTCCACGGTCTCGTCGAACTTGGCTGAAGCGAGGGCCTTTACCAGCTCCAGGGCATGTTGGGGTGGGTAAGGGATCTGCTTGTCGTACCGCGTTGCGGCCTCGAGGTACTTCTTGCCATGTCCAGCCATTGTCTCTCCTTGTGGTTCAGGCGGCCCTGCGGCCTCCCACGGGTCGCCGACTTTCAGTCGGCGACGTCTATTCCCATCGATCGGGCGGTTCCTTCGATGATCTTCATCGCGCCCTCGAGATCGTTGGCGTTGAGGTCGACCATCTTGATCTCGGCGATCTCCTTGACCTGAGTCTTGCTCACCGAACCCACTTTGACCTTGTTCGGCTCGCCCGAGCCCTTCTCCACCTTCGCCGCCTGGCGAAGCAGGGCGGCTGCGGGCGGGGTCTTCATCACGAAATCGAATGAGCGATCCTCATAAATCGAGACCTCGACCGGGATGATCTGTCCCCGCTGGCTGGCGGTGGCGTCGTTGTAGGCCTTGACGAATTCCATCAGGTTGACCCCGTGGGGGCCGAGGGCGGTGCCGACCGGAGGGGCCGGCGTCGCCTGCCCGGCGGGGAGCTGCAGTTTCAGCGTTGTTACAAGTCTTCTACGTCCCATGTTGTGTCCTGTTGCTGCTTGCGGCCTAAGGCTCGGGGCTTAGGGCCCTAGTTCTTCTGGATGTCCTCGAAACCGAGCTCGACCGGGGTGTCCCGACCGAAGATGTTGACCAGCACCACGATCTTCTGCTGGTCGACGTTGATGTCCTCGATGACACCGTTGAAATCGGCAAACGGGCCGGTGACCACCCGAACCTGCTCGCCGACTTCCCAATCGGGCTTGAACCGCGGCTTGGTCTTCTCCTCTTCCTCCTGAACCCCGAGGAATCGCTCCACCTCGCGGCGGGAGAGAGGGGTCGGCTTCTGGGCGTTCCCTGCCACGAAGCCGGTCACACCCGGTGTGTTGCGGACCGCATACCAGGAGTCGTCGTCGAGACTCATCCGCACCAGGATGTAGCCGGGGAACACCTTCTTGGGAACCGTGACCTTCTTCCCGCCTTTGAACTCGACCACGTCCTCCATCGGGATATGGACCTCGAAGATTCGATCGCCCATGTGCATCGACTGAATCCGGGTCTCGAGGTTGGCCTTCACCTTGTTCTCGTACCCCGAGTAGGAGTGGATCACGTACCAATCGCCCGGCAGGTCATAGGGGCTGATCGGCGGAGGTGCCTCCACCAGTTCGGTGATCTCAGCGTCGATCTCCGCCTCGGCGGTCTCCACGGCCTCCACGGTGTCCGTCATTGGGACAGTTCCAGGAGCTTGAAAACGAGATTCTTCATGAGGATGTCGATTCCGAAAATGACAAACGTGAGAATCACGCAAGTGACGACCGTGACCGTGGTGAAGGCGATCATCTGCTCCCGCGTGGGCCAGGTGACCTTGCGCATCTCCTGGCGAACCTCGTGGAGATAGCCTCCCAGACGGCGGAAGAACGACTTGCGCTCCGTGGTCTGCGGCTTGGCTTGTAAAGCCGCAGCACGACGCGAGGCCTTGTCCTTGCCCGGGTCTTGCTTCTTCTGGAGCCGCTCTTCACGCTCCTGAATGCGGCGCATCTCTCGGTTCATCGCTTCTTCCTAAGCCTCATTTGAGTCAAGTCTGGCAGGGGCGGAGGGACTCGAACCCCCAACCTCCGGTTTTGGAGACCGGCGCTCTACCAATTCGAGCTACACCCCTAGGGGGTTCGCGGGAAGAGCAAAGTATAAGGGCATCCCCCCCGTGTGGAAACTCGGTGTCGGGAAGAGAGAAAGAGAACAGAAAAACCGGACTAACTGTCACAGTGTCGGCTGCGAGGCACCCACGATCGGCGGGGTGTTGCGAAGGCCTCTGTCGAGTTAGCGGGGGATAGTTCGGACGCGGCGACAAAGGCACGCTCAAGTACAAGAAGCCAGGCCGGACCGCTCAGGCCGGACCCAGTGGCCGAGCTCAGTCCTCAGCTCACCGCTTTCTTCACGAGCGCGCCGATCCTTGCCTCGTCGGCGGCGGTCA
>DATDPP010000061.1:0-5324 GCA_035292685.1 Acidimicrobiia bacterium | reverse complement strand
TTCCTCTCCGTGGCGGCGGTCTCCACCTCCTGACGTTTCCGCGCAAGTCGGGCCTCTAACTGCCGATAAATGACCCGATGGGTCAATTCAGTGCTTCCCTGAGTGTTCCAGGTGACGCCAGTTCCCTGCCGGCCATCGTCGATATCGGTGACGGGCATCTTCGCGTGTCATCCGGCAACCACGTCATCGGTAATTGGGCTCTGGACGACATCGACATCACCACCGGCCCTGAGGGTGTTCACGTCTCAGCCGAAGGCGAGGAGTTGATCCTCCAACTCAGTGAGATGGCGGCTTTCGAAGAGGCTGCCGGCCTCAACGGGCACAAATCGGCCTCGTCCATCACGAATCCGTTCAAACTCCCCAGGCTCTCCAAGGAGCCAAAGCACGCTTCGTCAAGCCGTTCGACCTCGACTCGCTCCGATGAGGCGCAGCGCCCGACCACGCCAGGCAAGGCCCCGGCGCCCGCCCTAAAAGCGCCGGCCCCGACCAGCGCCAAGCCTGTGAAGCTGCCCAAGGAGCCGGGGTTTCTCGACCGGACCCTGGAACGAGCCGAGAACGCAGTGGGAGGTCGTCTTCCGAGCTGGATCTTCACACGGGGCGGGGCGTTCCTGATTGTGGCCGCTCTCGCCGTCGCCATCATCCTTCCCGCGCTGGTGTCCACGTTGCTGATGCTCGCAGGAGTCCTTGTCCTGGTGCTGGGAGGGGTGACGATGCTCGACGTGGTCCTGGCGGCCCGTTTGCTGAAGTCCAAGGTGACACCCACTCAAACCCTCATCGGCGGCGGAGCCCTCGTCTTGCTCGGCCTCCTCGTCGGGATGCTGGCCTAGCGGACCTGGTTGCCGGCCGACACCGGCCGACCGCTGCCTGTTCGTCCGAGACTGCGCCGCCGCGACCTAATCGAGGCCTTAGAGAAACGAGGGTTGGTCTCGGGCGAAGTCGGCCGGAATTGTTGCAGTCGCCTTACACCAGCTCGATGATCGCCTCTTCGGCACCATCTCCACGACGTGGCCCCAGCTTGGTGATTCGTGTGTACCCACCAGCACGATCCGTGTAACGGGGAGCCACGTCGTCGAAGAGCTTGGACACGGCTTCGCGATTGCGGATCGTTCGCAGAATGGTCCGCTTCGAATGGAGGTCCCCTTTGCGTGCCTTGGTGATCAGCTTCTCAGCGAGAGGCCGCACCGCCTTGGCCCGAGGCAGAGTTGTCGTCACCTTCTCATGCATGAACAGGTCGGTCGCCAGGTTGGCGAGCAGCTTGCGCTCGTGAGACGGCGAACCTCCGAGCCGGGCGCCCTTGCGGGGTCGGGGCATCAGGGACCGCCGGTTGCGTCGGCGAGACTCAGCCCGAGCTCGTCGAGCTTGGCTGTCACCTCTTCGAGGCTCTTCTGACCGAAGTTGGTGATGTTCAAGAGGTCATCGGAGGTCCGCTCGATGAGCTCTCCCACCGTCTTGATCTGGGCCCGTCGGAGACAGTTGCGTGGCCGTTCGGAGAGATCGAGCGCTTCGATGGGGAGCTCCTTCTCCGGGAAACCGACGTGCTCGGTTTGGACGTCGCCAAGCTCGAGACCCTGGCCCTCACCGATGTCGGCGAACAGGCCCATCAGCTCGCGGAGGGTCTTGCCGGCGGAAGAAACGGCTTCACCGGGGTCAATCGCCCCATTGGTCTCGACATCGAGGACCAATCGGTCGAAGTTGGTCATCTGGCCCACCTGCGTGTTCTCGACTCGGTAGGCGACCTTGCGAACAGGGGAGAAGATCGAGTCGACAGGAATGACACCGATCGTGGAGACCGAGCCCTTGTTGGCATCGGCAGTTCGATATCCCACACCGGGGGCGACGGTCAACTCCATCTCGAGACGACCGCTGGCGCTCATGGTGGCGATGTGAAGGTCGGGGTTGACGATCTCGACACCTGCCGGAAGCCTGATGTCGCCGGCCTTGACCTCTCCGGCGCCCTTGGCGGTCAGATGGATCACCTCGGTGTCGGTCCCATGCATCCTCACCACCACCCGCTTGATATTGAGGATGATGTCGACGACATCTTCCACAACACCGGGGATGGTCGAGAACTCATGCTCCACGCCTTCGATCCGAATCGAGGTGACGGCGGCACCTGGGATCCGGGACAGAAGGGTACGGCGAAGCGTGTTGCCGAGGGTATAGCCGAAGCCAGGCTCCAACGGCTCGACCACGATCTTGGACCTGGTGTCTGAGATCGATTCCTCTTCGATCTGGGGGCGCTGAACGATCAACAAAGGATTACCTCACTTCGAGTAGAGCTCGACGATCAACTGTTCGTTGATGTCCGTGTCGATCTGGTCCCGTCTGGGCTGATCCTTCACGGCCACCTTTCGCTCGCCGAGGTCGACCTCGAGCCAAGCCGGGGCTTCGCGACCCTGGGTGTCCACAGCGTGCTGTATGACGATGCTGTCCCTGCTTTTGTCCTTGATGGTCACGGTGTCACCGGGGCGGACCTGATAGGAGGCGATGTCGACCTTCTTCCCGTTGACCCGGAAATGCCCATGATTCACGAGTTGACGGGCCTGAGGGCGGGTGGCGGCCAGACCCGAGCGCCATACGACATTGTCGAGACGCTGCTCGAGGAGGCGGAGCAGGTTTTCACCGGTGATACCGGGACGACGGGCCGCCTCTTCGTAATAACGACGGAACTGTCGCTCCAAGACTCCGTACATCGAGCGCAGCTTCTGCTTCTCGCGGAGCTGGACCAGGTAGTCGCTCTCCCGGATCCGGCCCCGGCCGTGCTCGCCAGGGGGATAAGGGCGCCGATCGACCGGGCAGCGCTTCGACTGGCAGAGCGGAGTTCGGGCGCGACGGCACGCCTTGTGACGGGGACCCGTGTACCGGCCCATCAGCCGCGCCTGCGCTTTTTGGGCCGGCAACCATTGTGAGGGATCGGGGTGACGTCCCGAATCCAGGTGACTTCCATGCCCATGTTCTGCAGCGTGCGAACCGCGGTGTCACGACCCGAGCCGGTGCCGCTGACGATCACGTCGAGCTTGCGGATCCCATGCTCACCCGCTCGACGGGCCGCCTCCTCGGCTGCCACCTGAGCCGCATAGGGGGTCGATTTCCTCGATCCCTTGAACCCCACCGACCCGCCGGAGGTCCAAGCGACGCTGGCCCCGGTCTGATCGGTGATGTTGATGATCGTGTTGTTGAAGCTTGCCTTGATATGGGCCTGGCCGTGCGAGATGTTCTTGCGCTCTCGCCGCCTTACCCGCTTCGCTCCTTGCTGCTTCGCCACCTCTTACCAACTCCTACTTCGTGACCTTCTTCTTACCGGCAATGGCAACGCGACGACCTTTGCGGGTCCGGGCATTGGTGTGAGTGCGCTGGCCGCGCACCGGCAACCCGCGCCGGTGGCGGATCCCCTGGTAGCTGCCGATCTCGATCTTCCTCTTTATGTTCTGCTGAACCTCACGACGGAGGTCGCCCTCCACCTCGAATTCCGACTCGATGTAACGACGGATCCGGGTCACCTCGTCGTCGGTGAGTTGCCGGATTCGCGTGTCGGGATCGACACCGGTGTCGGCGCAGATCTTCTGGGCGCGGGTAAGGCCGATCCCATAGATATAGGTCAAGCCGATCTCCAGCCGTTTGTCTCTTGGCAGGTCGACTCCCGCGATTCGTGCCACTCAGATCACCCTTGACGTTGCTTGTGACGGGGATTGGGACAGATCACCCAAACGCGGCCTCGTCGACGGATGACCCGACATTTCTCGCACATCTTCTTGGTGGAAGGTCGAACCTTCATCATCAACTCCAAAACCTCGGTGTCGCGCCATGGGTTCCCGAAGGGTCGGCCCCAGGCCCGGGTTTGACCCCCGGGACGTGCGCGAGTGTTTCCCAGGCCTCAAACAAACCCCTGCCCTGAGATCGGGAAGAAGGAACTGCGTGTCCTGGGCATCTCCGGACCCGTCTGTGACGGGTCGGGTAGACGATGCAATGCTAACCACGGGTCACACTCTGCTCAAATTCGAGTGCAACCGGCTCCTGAGCGGCGGTGAACACCTGGACCCCGTCCGGAGTCACGCAGACCGTGTGTTCGAAATGCGCCGAGAGGGAGCCGTCTTCGGTCCGAACGGTCCAACCGTCCTCGTCGACCCTGGTGTGACGGGTCCCCAGGTTGAACATGGGCTCGATGCACAGCGCCATGCCGGTGCGAAGTTTGAGCCCGCGCCCCGGTGTCCCGAAGTTGGGGACCTGAGGCTCCTCATGCATCTGCCGGCCGATCCCATGGCCGACGTACTCCTCGACGATCCCGAGCCCGTGGGCTTCGCCAACTGCCGCCACCGCCGCCCCGATGTCGCCGAGGTGGGCCGACTTGTGAACAGACGCCATCCCGGCCCACAGTGCTCGCTCGGTGACTTCGATGAGGTTTCGTGCTTTTTGATCGATCGCCCCGATGGCCATGGTGAACGCGGCGTCACCATGAAAGCCCTCGAAAATGGCCCCGGCGTCAACAGAGAGGATGTCCCCTTCCTCGAGGCGATAGTCGGTAGGGATGCCGTGCACGATCACGTCGTTTGGGGACAGACAGAGACTCTTCGGATAGCCGTTGTAATTCAGAAAAGATGGGACACATCCCCGATCCGCGATGATCCTGGCGCCGATCTCGTCGAGCTCGAGAAGTCTCACCCCCGGCGACGCGGCCTCCCGAACCGCTTCTAAGACTGTGGCCACCACGGCGCCGGCCTTCTGCATCTTGGCGAACTCACGACGGCTCTTGATGGTGATCATCCCGTGGTCCGTTCTCCGTAATCCGTAATCCGCAGGGCTTCGAGCGCGGAGAGGATTCGTTCGGTCACCTCGTCGATATCCCCCATGCCGTCGATGGAGATGAGCAACCCTCGCTCGCCGTAGATCTCGAGGAGTGGCGCAGTCTGGTCGGCAAAGACCCGAAATCGGTTCTTGATCGTCTCGATGGTGTCATCGATGCGGGCCCTGATGAGGAGTCGGCGAGCCAGTTCCTCCTCGTCGACCTCGAAAACCACCACCCCGTCCAGGCCATCAACGCCGATCAGTGAATCGAGGGCTGCCACCTGGCCCCCGGTTCGAGGGAAGCCGTCAAGTATGAAGCCGGCCCTTGCGTCGGGCTCGGCGAGTCGCTCCTCGAGCATGGCAACAGTCAGTTCGTCGGGAACGTACTCCCCGTCCTCCATGATCGTCTGCACCCGGCGGCCCAACTCGGTTCCGGCAGCAGCCTGATCGCGGAACATCTCCCCGGTGGAGATATGAGGAATGCCCAGTTCCCGAGCCACCCGGCTCGCCTGGGTCCCCTTGCCGGCCCCGGGAGGACCAAC
>DATDPP010000060.1:0-96097 GCA_035292685.1 Acidimicrobiia bacterium | reverse complement strand
GCCAACACCCGCGTAATCGCAGCCGTCAACGTCGTCTTCCCATGATCAATATGACCCATCGTCCCCACATTCACATGCGGCTTCGTACGCACAAACTTCGCCTTCGCCATCGTCCTCTCGACTCCTCTATCTCTTTCCTAGGAACTCTCTTACCTGGAACTCATTGCCGCGCCGTGCCGGGTCGCGACGATGTCGTCGGCGATCGAGTCGGGTACGTCTTGATATGAGTGAAACTGCATCGAATAGTTGGCACGCCCCTGCGTCTTGGAGCGCAGATCTGTGGCGTAACCGAACATCTCCGACATAGGGACCTGAGCCCGGATGACCTGGCTGTTGCCCCGCTGGGTCATCCCTTCGACTTTCCCCCGCCGGCTGTTGAGATCCCCGATCACGTCTCCCATGTAGTCCTCGGGAGTGATCACCTCGACCTCCATGACCGGTTCGAGGAGCTTGACCCCGGCTTTCCTGGCCGCCTCCTGGAGTGCCATGGAACCCGCGATCTTGAAAGCCATCTCCGAGGAGTCGACCTCGTGATAGGACCCGTCGACCAGGATGGCTCGGACGTCGACGAGAGGGTAACCGGCGAGCACTCCCTGATCGAGGGCGTCCTCGATGCCGGAGTCGACCGAGGGTATGTACTCCCGGGGCACCTTGCCCCCATGGATCTGATCGACGAATTCGTAGCCGCCGCCGGGCCCGGTCGGTTCCAGGTTGATGACAACGTGGGCGTATTGACCTTTGCCTCCGGTCTGCTTGACGTGTCGGTACTCCACCTTCTCCACCGGTTTCCGGATCGTCTCCCGGTAGGCGACCTGCGGTTTGCCGACGTTGGCTTCGACCTTGAACTCACGCAGCAGGCGGTCGACGAGGATCTCGAGGTGGAGCTCGCCCATGCCGGAGATGATCGTCTGCCCGGTCTCCTCGTCGGTCCGCACCAGAAAGGTGGGATCCTCCTCGGTGAGACGGTGCAATGACTCGGAGAGCCTCTCGTCGTCGGTCTTGGTCCTGGGCTCGATCGCAACCGAGATCACGGGGGCAGGGAACTCCATCGACTCGAGTTGGATAGGGGAACGCTCGGAAGAGAGAGTGTCTCCCGTCGTGGTGTTCTTGAGGCCGATGGCGGCGACGATGTCCCCGGCGAAAACCTCGTCGATATCCTCCCGTGAATTGGCATGCATCCGGAGAACACGCCCGATTCGCTCTTTCTTGCCGGTCGATGTGTTCAGGACCGAATCGCCCTTGGCGGCATGCCCGGAATACACCCGAAAGTAGGTGAGCTTTCCGACGTGGGGATCGGACATGATCTTGAAAGCGAGAGCTGCGAAGGGCTCGGTGTCCTCGAGTTTGCGCTCGATGACGACCTCCTCGTCTCCTGGCTTGAAACCCTTGATTGGTGGCAGGTCGGCCGGGCTGGGGAGGTAGTCGACCACCGCGTCGAGGAGCAACTGGACGCCCTTGTTCTTGAAGGCCGATCCGCAGAAGACAGGGTTGAAGTCCCCTTTCACGGTGCCCAAGCGAACCCCGGCCTTGATCTGCTCGATGGTCAGCGTCGCATGCTCGACATAGGCCTCGAGGAGATCCTCTGAAGTCTCCGCTACCTTCTCGATGAGGCGTTCGCGGTATTGGGCGGTCAGGGCGACGAGGTCTTCGGGAACCTCGGTGGTGTCCCACTGCTTCCCGTCGTCCCCTCGCCAGAGATGCGCCTTCTGCTCGACCAGGTCGACGACGCCGATGAAGTCGGCTTCCGAGCCGATCGGCAACTGCATCACCAGAGGATGGGCTCCGAGACGGTTGGTGATGGAGTCGATGTCGGCGTAGAAGTCGGCCCCGGTGCGGTCGAGTTTGTTGACGAAGCAGATGCGAGGGACCTGATAGCGGTCGGCCTGGCGCCAAACCGTCTCCGATTGCGGCTCGACGCCGGCCACGCCGTCGAAAACGGCAACGGCCCCGTCGAGAACCCGAAGCGATCGCTCCACCTCGACGGTGAAGTCAACGTGCCCCGGGGTGTCGATGATGTTGATCAGGTGCTCGTGCCAGACACAGGTGGTGGCCGCCGAGGTGATGGTGATGCCCCGCTCCTGCTCCTGCTCCATCCAGTCCATGGTGGCTGCCCCCTCATGGACCTCACCGATCTTGTAGTTGCGGCCGGTGTAGTAGAGGATGCGCTCGGTGAGCGTGGTTTTGCCCGCGTCGATGTGAGCCATGATCCCGATGTTCCGGGTTCGGCTCAGCGGCACCTGCCGCAAATGTGACAACGCAGCGTTTCCGTCGCTCATCTCTTCCTACTACTCCGACTCGCTATGAGGTTGTGAACGTCCCACGTCCTGCGGTTCGGGCTGGTTCGGTGGCCAAGCCCGCCTGCTGGAACGTTCGGGTAAATCTTCTTGCAGTTTCTCCGTTGGGACCGGTGGCTTTACCAGCGGTAATGAGCGAAGGCCTTATTGGACTCCGCCATCTTGTGGACATCTTCTTTCCGCTTCACGGCCGCCCCTGTGTAGTTGGAGGCGTCGAGAATCTCATTGGCCAGCCGCATCGACATGGTGGGCTCCCTGCGCTGGCGGGCGTAATTGACCAGCCATCGGATGGCGAGACTCTCCTGACGACGGGGCGACACCTCGACCGGGACCTGATAAGAGCTGCCCCCGACGCGACGTGAGCGGACTTCGACCTGGGGTCTGATGTTGTCGATCGCTCGCTTCAGGACGACCCCGGGATCCTGGCTGGTGCGCTGCTCCACCGTCTCGAGCGCGCTGTAGACGATCTCCCGTGCGGTGTTCTTCTTGCCCTTGAGCAGGATCTTGTTGATCACTTTGCTCACCAGGACACTGCGGAATACCGGATCGGGCTCGACCTTTCGCTTCTGGGCGGGAGCGCGACGCATCAGGACTCCTTCTTCGTCCCGTATCGGCTGCGTGCCTGCTTGCGGGCGCTGACTCCGGAGGCGTCGAGAGTGCCCCGGATCACCTTGTAACGAACCCCGGGAAGGTCGCGAACCCGACCCCCACGGATCAGGACGATGCTGTGCTCCTGGAGGTTGTGACCCTCTCCCGGGATGTAGGCGGTGACCTCCACCCCGGTGGAGAGGCGGACACGGCACACCTTGCGCAACGCGGAGTTCGGTTTCTTGGGAGTCACCGTGTAGACGCGGGTGCAGACGCCGCGACGCTGCGGTGCCCCGCCCAGACCTGCGGTCTTTGCCTTCTTGGTCTTTGGCTTCCTGCCCTCGCGGACAAGCTGCTCGATGGTCGGCATTTTTCTCCTAAACGCAAGGAAGCGGCATGGGCGCAGCCCTGGATGCCGATCCTGTTGTGAAATCTTGCGTACCGGGCACGGAAGTGCCCGGCTCGCTTGATCGTCCCTCACCCGAGGAGGGTCGTCGAACGCACACGGATTCTATGTATCTGTCTGCGCGCGTACCAAATCGCCCGGGAGATCCCGGTTCGCATCCGCCACGGTAACAGTTGTCGAAATGGACGCGAGCGGTCGGACACACCGAGTTAGGTCGTGGTGGTCGTGGCCTCAGTGGTCGTGGTCGTGGCCTCAGTGGTCGAGGTCGTGGCCTCAGTGGTCGTGGTCGTGGCCTGAGTCGTGGTCGTGGCCTGAGTCGTGGTCGTGGTGGTCACACCAGGCTGGGTAGTGGTGGTCGTGGTGGTGGTGCCGGGGCTCGGCGTGTTTCTCCGCGGCGGGCGCCCGCTCGAGGTGGTGGTGGGCTCGCTGGTGGTGGGGCCAGGCGAGGTCGGGAGGGTGGGCAAATAGGTCGTGCTGGTCTCGCCGGAGGCGCTGGCCGAAGTCGTGCTCTCTCCGGCCGCGACCGGCTGGCCATCCGACGGATCACACTCCCGCGTCGAAAGCAGAGTCACATCGCCGTCGGTCTCCACCACCGACTCGAGGACATACGCCTGATTGCCCGGCGCCCGCTCATCCCTGACCACAAGCCACAGCCGATCGAGGCTGCGACCGATGAGGATGACCTCCTCCCCCTCGAAGACCTCGCCCAGTTCGGGCCCACCGGGGCACGCATATGCCGGTGACCCCGCGGTCACCCTCCCCGTCGTCTCATAGTCTGACAGCCCGCTGAGCCAGGTGACTCCGGCGATCAGAGCCGCCCCGAGGATTAGGGCGCCGAATCCCATGATCAGACGACCGGCATTGAGCAGGTCGAATTGGGGCAGGAAGCGCCTACCAGCTACATGTGAGCCGCTCGAGGACTTCAGACGATTGGCAATATCCCGCGCCAGTTCATCCGGCGCCAGACGTCTTCTCTTCTTGGGGCCCGACGGTTCCTGACTGGAGGTCATGGGGAATTCATCGGTCGCCGGAGCGACTGGGTCAAGGACGGATCGGGGCGCAGCACCCCGGCCTTCGTTGCGATAACGGGATTCTCACCGGCGTTGGGCATCGGGGCGTGACTCTCCACCCCAGCCAGCTGCTGAAAAGCTAAGACCCGTGGAGAAACCTGTCAACGTGGAAGGGGCCGCCGATGGCGGCCCCTTCTGAGTTTTCGATGCGAAGAGCCGGCTATTCCTCTTCCTCTTCCTCTTCCGGGCGAATGCTGCCACCCAAGCTCGCCAGCCACTCTGCAGGATCCTCGGGAAGCCCGTCGTCACCAGACGACGAAGGGCCACCGTCGAGGAACCCAAGACTTGCGACTGTCGTTGCCCCAGGGAGCGAAGGCTGCAACATCTGGTATTGCTGGGCCCCGGTGCCTGCCGGGATCAGCTTGCCGATGATCACGTTCTCCTTGAGGCCTCGCATGAAGTCGGATCGTCCCTGGATCGCCGCATCAGTGAGAACCCGGGTCGTCTCCTGGAAGGAGGCGGCCGACAGCCATGAGTCGGTGGCGAGCGAAGCCTTGGTGATCCCCATCAACTCGGGCCTGCCTTCGGCAGGGCGTTTGCCGTCCGTGACCAGGTCCCGATTGGTGTCACGGAAGGTCTGGTCGTCGACCAGGGCCGCGGGAAGGAAGTCGGATTCGTTGGGGGAGACAACCCGCACCCGGCGGAGCATCTGACGCACGATCATCTCGATGTGCTTGTCGTGGATCTCCACACCCTGAGAGCGATACACCTCCTGCACCTGATCGACGAGGTACTGCTGCGTGGCGCGCACCCCCCGGATCTCAAGGACCTCCTTGGGGTCCAACGGGCCCTCGGTGAGCTGGGTGCCGGCCTCGATGGTGGCGCCGCTGGAGACGCCTGGTTTGAGTTTGGCGTACCGAGAAATCGGGTAGACGAACTCCTCGTCACCGGCCTCCATGACAATACGGCGACCCTGTTCGTCCTCCACGACCGTGATCACACCCCTCTCCTCGGCCATGACTGCCTTGCCCTTGGGGGCGCGGGCCTCAAACAGCTCGACGACGCGTGGGAGACCGTGGGTGATGTCCTCACCTGCGACTCCTCCGGTGTGGAAGGTTCTCATGGTCAGCTGGGTCCCCGGCTCCCCGATCGACTGGGCGGCCATTATCCCAACGGCCTCACCGATTTCGACCGTCTTGCCGGTGGCAAGTGATATCCCGTAGCACGCCTGGCAGACCCCACCTCTGGTGTCACAGGTGAGCGGAGAGCGAACCCGGATCGATTCGATGTCGGCCTCCTCTACCGCGTGCAACCCCTTGGTTCCCAACACGGACCCGGCGCGCAACTTGTCGCCGTCCTCGGTGCTCACCAAGGTGCGGCCCTCCTTGAGGTCGTCGGCCAACACCCGGCCATAGATGCGAGACCGAAGGTTGCGGATCTTGTTGCCCCGCTCGTCGAGCACACCGATGACGATTCCTTTGTCGGTCTGGCAATCCTCTTCGAGGACGATCATCTCCTGAGAGACGTCGACCAGGCGACGGGTCAGATAACCCGAGTCCGCAGTTCGGAGCGCGGTATCGGCCAAACCCTTGCGGGCGCCGTGAGTGGAGATGAAGTACTCCAGAACCGACAGGCCCTCACGGAAATTGGAGATGATCGGGCGAGGAATGATGTCACCCTTCGGGTTGGCGACGAGGCCGCGCATTCCGGCGATCTGGCGCACCTGCATCATGTTCCCTCGGGCCCCGGAGCCCACCATCATGTCGAGTGAGTTGAACTGCTGCGCCTTGAGGCTGAGCTTGGTGGCATCGGTCACCTTCTCCGTAGCCTCCGTCCAGATCTCGATCAGCTCCTGTCGGCGCTCTTCGTCGGTGACAACACCCTTCTGGAACAGGCTCTGGACCCGGTCCGCCCGCTCCTCGTACTCCTCGAGGATCTGTGCCTTGTCAGCAGGGGCGCGCACATCATCGAGAGCGATGGTGAGGCCCGCCTTGGTGGCGAAGTTGAACCCGAGCTCCTTGATCCCGTCGAGCGTCTCGGCGACGACCGAACGCGGGTAGCGCTCGATGATGGTCTCGATCAGCTTCCTGACGTCGGCCTTGATCACGACCGAGTCCACGAAGGGAAACCCCTCCGGCAAGGCCTGGTTGAAGATGGTTCGGCCGAATGTGGTCTCGGAGAGGCCCACGCTGCTCATTGGCTGATCTGGGAGCAGGCTCCCCAGGGTCAGCTTGAGATCGGAGTAGAGCTCCGGATCGCCGGCCAACGACCCGAGTCGGATCTTGATCGGCGCATGCAACGAGAGCTCCCCGATCTCATACGCCATCATGGCCTCGTCGAAGTCGACAAAGCGACGACCTGCGCCCTTCGCGTCCTCCACGTACTCGGAGAGGTAATAGACACCGATCACCATGTCCTGGGACGGGGTGACGATCGGGCGGCCTGAGGCCGGCGAAAGGACGTTGTTGGATGACAACATCAAGACCCGCGCCTCCGCCTGGGCCTCGGCCGACAGCGGGAGATGCACCGCCATCTGGTCTCCGTCGAAGTCCGCGTTGAACGCCTCACATACCAGCGGGTGGATCTGGATCGCCTTTCCCTCGACCAGGACCGGCTCGAATGCCTGAATCCCAAGGCGGTGAAGAGTGGGAGCCCTGTTGAGCAGGACCGGGTGCTCCTGAATTACGTCGGAAAGCACGTTCCACACCTGGGGACGTTGCCGTTCCACCATCCGCTTGGCGGCCTTGATGTTTTGGGCGAGGTCGAGATCGACCAGACGCTTCATCACGAAAGGCTTGAACAACTCCAGCGCCATGATCTTGGGCAAACCGCATTGGTGCAGCTTGAGCTGGGGGCCGACCACGATCACCGAGCGACCCGAATAGTCGACACGCTTGCCGAGCAGGTTCTGACGGAACCGGCCCTGCTTGCCTTTGAGCATGTCGGAGAGCGACTTGAGAGCCCTATTGCCCGGCCCGGTCACCGCCCGCCCGCGGCGGCCGTTGTCGAACAGGGCATCAACTGCCTCCTGGAGCATGCGCTTCTCGTTGTTGACGATGATCTCGGGGGCGCCAAGATCGAGCAGCCGCTTTAGACGATTGTTGCGGTTGATGACGCGGCGGTAGAGATCGTTCAGGTCGGAGGTGGCGAATCGGCCGCCATCGAGTTGGACCATCGGACGCAGATCAGGCGGGATCACCGGGACCGTCTCGAGGATCATGTCCTCGGCGCGGTTCTGGCCCTCCCAGAACGGCTTGACGACCTTCATCCTCTGGGTCGCTCGCTGTCTCTTCTGTGCCGAGCCCGATTCCAGGTGCTCGTTCAGGATGGCCATCTCGACATCGAGGTCGAGACGGTGGAGCAGCGCCTTGACGGCCTCGGCGCCCATCCCCCCCTCGAAGTACTCGTCATAGCGGAAGAAGATCTCCCTCCACAGCTGCTCGGACTCGACGAGATCCTTGGGCTTGAACTTGCGGAAGGTGTCGTAGGCGTCCTCGATCAACTCGACCTCGCGGTCGGTGCGATCCTGACGGTCCTTGATCTCGCGCTCAACTTCCTTCTTGCGGGCGTTGATCTCCTGGCTCTTGGCCCCGCCCTCTTCCATGCGGCCCAATTCGTCTTCGAGTGCCACGAGACGCACCTCGTGCCATTCGGAGAACTCCGAGCGCACAACTTCGATCTCGTCACGCATCGCAGCTTCGAGCTCGGGCAGATCCTTCTGACGACGCTCGTCGTCGACCGAGGTGATGATGTAGCTGGCGAAGTAGATGACCTTCTCCAGCTCCTTCGGGGACATGTCGAGCAGATAGCCGAGCCGGCTGGGCACGCCCTTGAAGAACCAGATGTGGGTGACGGGTGCGGCCAGCTCGATGTGGCCCATGCGCTCGCGGCGCACCTTGGACCTGGTGACCTCTACCCCGCACCGCTCACAGATGATCCCCTTGTAACGGATCCGCTTGTACTTCCCGCAGTAGCACTCCCAGTCCCGCTGTGGACCGAAAATGCGCTCGTCGAAAAGCCCCTCCTTCTCGGGGCGCAGTGTGCGGTAGTTGATCGTCTCTGGCTTCTTGACCTCGCCGTATGACCAGGCGCGAATTTGGTCGCTCGAGGCCAGGCCGATCTTTAACTCATCGAATAGCTGCTGGACCATTAGTTCCCGTAATCCGTTCTCCGTCGTCCGTTATCCGTTCTTGCGAACTGGGTACTGCGTATTGCGTGTTTTGTACGTCATTCCGAGTCGGGGCGCTCGGGTCTGCTCAGGTCGATGCCCAGGGTCTCGACCGATCGGTAGCTCTCCTCCTCGAGTTCGCGGAGCTCGACCTCCTCACCCGCGGCGAGCATCTCCACGTTGAGACACAGGCTCTGCATCTCCTTGACCAGCACCCGGAACGACTCAGGGATGCCCGGCTCGGGAATGTTGTCTCCCTTGACGATGGCCTCGTAGACCTTGACCCGGCCCTGGACGTCGTCCGACTTGATGGTGAGCAGTTCCTGGAGGGCGTAGGCTGCGCCATAGGCCTCGAGGGCCCACACCTCCATCTCCCCGAACCGCTGGCCGCCGAACTGCGCCTTTCCACCAAGGGGCTGCTGGGTGATCATGCTGTAAGGACCGGTCGACCGGGCATGGATCTTCTCATCCACCAGGTGGACCAGTTTCAGCATGTATATGAATCCCACCGTGATCGGGGTGTCGAAGGGCTCGCCACTGCGGCCGTCATAGAGGACAGCCTTGCCATCGTCGGCGACCAGCTGCTCACCGTCGCGGTTGGCGCGAGCGCTGCTGATCACCTGCATGATCTCGTCCTCGCGAGCACCGTCGAATACCGGGGTCGCCACCTTGGTCCATGGCTTGGCGCCGATGAAGGCTGGGCTCTCGCCCTTGAACGGCTCCCACCCCTGGGCGGCGGCCCATCCAAGGTGGGTCTCCAGAACCTGCCCCAGGTTCATTCGGGAAGGCACACCCAACGGGGAGAGGATGATGTCGACCGGTGTCCCATCGGCCATGAAGGGCATCTCCTCCTCGGCCAGAACCTTGGAGATGACGCCTTTGTTTCCGTGACGGCCGGCGAGCTTGTCGCCCTCGGAGATCTTGCGTTGCTGGGCGACATAGATACGCACCAACTCGTTGACTCCGGGCGGGAGGTCGTAGCCCTCGGCTCGCTTGAAGACCTTTACTGCGATCACCTTGCCGGTCTCGCCATGCGGGACCTTGAGCGACGTGTCGCGAACCTCACGTGCCTTCTCGCCGAAGATGGCCCGCAGCAAACGCTCCTCCGGCGTCAGCTCGGTCTCACCCTTGGGCGTGACCTTGCCGACCAGATAGTCGCCGGGTCCGACTTCGGCGCCAACACGGATGATTCCCTCCTCGTCGAGGTTCGCCAGGACCTCTTCGGGGACGTTGGGGATGTCGCGGGTGATCTCCTCGGCGCCGAGCTTGGTGTCCCGGGCATCGAGCTCGTGCTCCTCGATATGGATCGAGGTGAGGACGTCGTCCTTGACCAGACGCTCGGAGATGATGATGGCGTCTTCGAAGTTGTGGCCCTGCCAGGGCATGAACGCCACCAGCAGGTTCCGACCCAGGGCCAGCTCCCCAGCCTCGGTGGACGGGCCATCGGCAAGGACATCATGGACCTTGACTTTGTCACCCTCGCGAACCAGGGGTTTGTGGTTCATGCAGGTGCCCTGATTGGAGCGCTTGAACTTGTCGAGGGCGAAGGTGTGCTTCTTGTTGGTGTCCTTCTCTTTGACCACGATCTCGTCCCCGGTGACCTCGACGACCTCACCGTCGACGGTTGAGGTGATCATGTCCCCCGAGTCTTGAGCTGCACGGCGCTCGACACCCGTGCCCACGAGCGGAGCATCGGCGGTGAGGAGCGGCACGGCCTGCCGTTGCATGTTCGAGCCCATCAAGGCGCGGTTGGCGTCGTCGTGCTCGAGAAACGGGATCAACGAAGTGGAGACCGAAACGATCTGTTTGGGGGAGACATCCATGTAGTCGACCTCGGAGGGAGGCACGTATTCGACTTCGCCTCCGGCGCGTCGTACCAGGACCCGCGGGTTCTTGAAGGCGCCGCCTTCCTTGAGTGGGGCGTTGGCCTGGGCGATGACGTACCGCTCTTCCTCGATTGCGGTCAGGTACTCGACCTTGTCAGTCACCTTGCCGCTTATCACCTTTCGGTATGGGGTCTCGATGAAACCAAACTGATTGACCCGGGCGTAGGAAGCGAGGGACCCGATCAAGCCGATATTGGGGCCCTCAGGAGTCTCGATGGGGCACATCCGCCCGTAGTGGGAGGGATGAACGTCACGCACCTCGAATCCGGCCCGCTCCCTGGAGAGACCCCCGGGGCCGAGGGCCGAAAGCCGGCGTCGGTGAGTCAGCCCGGCAAGGGGGTTGGGCTGATCCATGAACTGGCTGAGCTGGCTGGTCCCGAAGAACTCCTTGATGGCCGCGGTGACCGGACGGATGTTGATCAGGCTTTGAGGCGTGATCGCATCCGGATCCTGGGTTGTCATCCGCTCCCGCACCACCCGCTCGAGCCGGGTGAGCCCTACCCGCACCTGATTCTGCACCAACTCGCCAACGGTGCGGATACGGCGGTTACCGAAGTGGTCGATGTCGTCGGTGAGAACCTTCACCTCGTTCCCCTTGTGGGTGACCATCGTCTGCTCACCGGCGTGGAGAGCAACGAGATACTTGATGGCGTCGATGATGTCCTCGTCGCGAAGCAACTGCAGGCCTTCGGCTCGATAGTCAGAAGGCGACTCCTCGCGGTATTTCTGACTGATCTTGTAGCGCCCCACCCGGGTCAGGTCGTAGCGCTTCGGATTGCGGAACAGAGTCTGGATCAGGCCACGGGCCGACTCGACGGTGGTGGGCTCCCCGGGTCGCAGTTTGCGATATAGGTCGAGGAGAGCGTCTTCCTTGTCGCCCGCGGTGTCCTTCTCGATGGTGTTCTTGATCGATTGGGCGTGACCGAACATCTCGAGGATCTCCTCGTCGGTCTCGGCGATGCCCAAAGCCTTGAGAAAGGCGGACACGTACTGACGACGTTTCCGATCGACACGTACCCCGATGGTGTCCTTCTTATCGGTGTCGAACTCGAGCCAGGCCCCGCGCCCGGGGATGATCTTGCCGGAGTGAATGAGCTTGTCCGAAGTCTTGTCCGCAGTGACGTCGAAATAGATTCCTGGTGACCGGACCAGTTGGGAAACGATGACCCGCTCGGTCCCGTTGATGATGAACACGCCCTTCTCGGTCATGATCGGGAAGTCACCGAGGAAGACTTGCTGCTCTTTGATCTCCCCGGTCGATCGGTTCATGAACCGGGCGGTGACGAACAGCGGCTGGGCATAGTTTGCGTCGCGCTCTTTGGCATCCTCGAGACTCATCTGAGGCTCGCCGAATCGATGATCGGTCAGCTCGAGGGCAAGCGAGCCGGTGAAGTCCTCGATGGGGCTGATCTCCTCGAAGATCTCCCGGAACCCCTCGTCGAGAAACCAACGGAAAGATTCGTGTTGGACTGCGAGAAGATCGGGTAGGGGGAGTACTTCGGGAATCTTCCCGAACGAGAAGCGCTCAGCCACGCGCGAAGCCAAGAGGTGCCTCCTTGGAGATACAAGTTAGGGAGAGATGGGGGTGACGCAGACAAGGCATGCTAACAGACGCGTCAGCATGCCTCCAATCGGACTTCTTCACTTTTCGGGCCGGCCCAACGAGGGCTCAGCTCCAACCCGAAGGTCGTAGGTCATCATATCGCGTGGTTTCGAAAGGCGTCAAGAGTCTGCGACCCCTTATCCGTCATCCGTCGATGGAAGACACCCGCAAAGATGCGATCCCCACGTACCATCGAACTCGATTTGGCCAAGCACTCGTCTCCCCGCTCGGGCATCGTCTGGGTCTCGATCGCGCTGGGCATCGCCGCCTTTGCCGCGATCGGGTTCGGCTGGTCCCAACACGTCTCTGCGGCGGGGACAGTCGTGGCCGACAATGTCCACTATGCCGGGAACCCGGTAGAGGGGATGCCTGCCGGCGACCTGGCGCCCTTGGTGGCCGACCGTGCATTGGAGCTCCTCAGCCAACAGATCACGATCACATTCGGTGAGAACGAGGTTTCCATTCCCCTGAGCCGGCTCGGCTTCCGGTACGACCCCCTCGAGACAGGTCTCAACATTGTTGACGCCCGTCACAGCGGGCAGCCTTGGGACCAGTTCGCGGCGTGGGTCGCCGGACCACTCCTCGAGCAAGCCGTCGACGAGGTCTGGTCGTTCGATCCCGAGTCGGCCGGGTTGACGCTCGCCGGGTTGGAAGTGTTGAGACCGGCCCCCGCGGTGGAGCCGGTGCTCACCAGCGAGGGAAGCACACAGATTGAAGTGGTCCCAGGCCAGGTGGGGACCATCGTCGATCTCGACTCCGTGGTGAATGGATTGAAGGGAATCGACTTTCTCGATCCGCCGGATGAGTTGGAGGCCGCTCTGGTCGAGGAGCCGCCGGCCATAACCGATGATGCGGCGCAGGACCTTGCCGACGACCTGAACGAGCTGACCAGGGCCGGGGTGGTGGTGTCGATCGACGGGCACACCCGGCTGCTCACGGCCAAGGACCTGAGAGACGTGATGATCGTGACGGTCACCGATCAAGGGCTCAAGCCTGCCTTCAGTCAGGTGAGTATGCACAACCTGCTCGAGTCCAAGTTCCCACAGCCTGTCGGCGAGTTCAAAGCGCCGGTCTTCGACGTTGTGGACGGCCAGGTTCGGGTGGTGGCACCGGGCGTGCCCCATCAAACATGTTGCAGCTCCGACTCCGCCAACGCGGTAGCGCAGGGGATTCTCGGAGGTTCGAAGGGGCCCTTCGAGCTCACACCGAAGAGGGCCGGCGATCCGGTGACCAAGGCGTGGGCCAGCGGATCGATGATCATCGAACCCGTGGGTGAGTTCACCACTCAACACCCATGCTGTGAGCCACGGGTGACCAACATCCATCAGATCGCCGACCTCGTCAGAGGCGTCTACATCCTCCCCGGGGAGACCTTCTCGCTGAACGAGTTCGTCGGGCCGCGCACCCGAGAAAACGGCTTCGTCAGCGCCGGCGCCATCCGCCAGGGTCACATGGTGCAGGAGGTGGGAGGCGGGGTATCTCAGTTCGTCACCACCACCTTCAATGCCGCCTACTTCGCCGGCCTCGATTTCGACGAGTACCGGAGTCACACCATTTACTTCTCTCGATACCCCTATGGGCGGGAGGCAACGATCGGGATCCCATACCCGGATCTGATCCTGAACAACACGACGGAGTACCCGATCCTGGTCTGGACCTACTACAGCGACACCTCGATAACAGTGAGCATGTACTCGACCAAGCACATCCAGGTCGAGGAGCTAGAGCAGCGGAAATCGAGAGCAGGTGCGTGCACCCATGTCGAGACCGACCGGGAGCGCACCTATCCCGATGGCCGGGTTGTCGTCGACACCGTGGTAGCCGACTATCGCCCCGGCGAGGGACTCGACTGCAGCGGGCGGCCGATCCCGGAACCGGCCGTTTGACTGCGGCGGTCGGGGTCACCCGATCGAGCCGAGGCCACCCACGACCGGGTCGTCACCAAAACCCAGGAAGTTCGCCGTCACGAGGACGATGACGAACAGGATCACCGCCAGGATCAGCCCCACCAGCCAGGGCGGCATCCGTCCTTTCCGGTGTTTCCCGCGAGGGTTGTCGGGTTTCACACCGCCATTGTCGCGTGACCGACGCCTGATATGCGTCGGCCCGGTCCTGGTCCATCCAGCCGATGCGCTTCATAGGATTCGGAGATGACGGCGCTCCCCTGGAACCTGCTCCCCGATACGGCCGGGGTCGACGGTGCCGGGCACCTCATGATCGGTGGTTGTGACACGGTCAGGTTGGCGGCCGAGCACGGGACCCCCCTGTTCGTGTACGACGAAGCTCATCTCAGGGCCCGCTGTCGCGAGGCAGTCGCCGCCTTTGGCTCCGGCGCCGTCTATGCATCGAAGGCCTTCCTCTGCCGGGCGATGGCCCGTCTCGCCCACGACGAGGGCATGGCCATCGATGTCTCCACCGGCGGTGAGCTCCATGTCTGTCTCGATGCCGGGGTACCCGCGGAGCGACTCGTCTTCCATGGCAACAACAAGTCGCGCAACGAGCTGCGACGAGCACTCGAGGTCGGGGTTGGCCGGATTGTCGTCGACAGCTTCGACGAGCTCGACCGCCTTCAATCACTTCACGAGCCAGGGCGGCAGCCACCCCGCATCCTGCTCCGGGTGACGCCTGGGGTCGAAGCTCACACCCACGAGTTCCTCGCCACAGGTCAGGACGACTCGAAGTTCGGATTCACAGTCTCAAGTGGTGCCGCCGCCCGCGCAGTCGAAGAAGCGTCGAACAGCGCAGCCGTAGATCTGGTCGGGATCCATGCCCACATCGGATCCCAGGTGTTTCGGGTCGAATCCTTTGGCGAGGCGTTGCGCGCGGTTGCCGACTTCGCCAGGCCGTTCGACCTCCCCGAGATCTCCATCGGGGGAGGTCTCGGGGTGGCTTACGTCGAAGGAGAGTCTGCCCCGTCGATCACTGAATGGGCGCAAGGAATCAAGGATGCGGCGCAGGCTCTGGGAGTCGCAGCTCAGCTGTCTGCCGAACCGGGACGGTCGATCGTGGCCCAAGCCGCCATCACTCTGTACACCGTGGGCACCATCAAAGAGTTGCCGGGGATCCGGACCTATATCGCAGTCGACGGCGGGATGAGCGACAACCCCCGGCCCATCCTCTATGGCTCCGGCTACGAGACCTTTGTGCCGGCCCGGGTCAACGACGACAGGCCTACGGCGATACGCCTTGTCGGCAAGCACTGCGAGTCCGGTGACGTATTGGTGCTGGAAGGACGGGTTCCCGACGGTCTCGAGGTTGGTGACTTCATCGCAACCCCGGTCACCGGAGCCTACGGACATTCGATGGGCTCCAATTACAACAAAGTGCTGCGCCCCGCTGTCATGTTTGTGTCCGATGGCGAAGCACGTCTCGTGGTGCGAAGGGAGAGCTTCGACGATCTGCTCATCACCGACCTCGGGTGAGAACTCCGCCTACCTACGATCTGACCGTGTCGCAAGATCCGTCTGACTTCGAGGTGGTATCGGTCGGGGTGTTGAGCCTGTGCGGGTCGATCGGCGTGGTGGCGGCTGTGCCCTTCACTACCTGGTTGGCGGCCCGGCGCCCCCACAACGCAAAGGGCGAGCTGTGAAGCACCCTGTGATCGGTTGGAGGGAATGGGTTCAGCTTCCTGGACTGGGTGTCTTCGAAATCAAGGCCAAGGTGGACACCGGTGCCGCGACGTCCTCGTTGCATGCCTTCAGGCTCGAGCGCTTCGAAAAGGGCGGTCTGCACTTTGTTCGTTTTGAGATTCACCCCAGACAGCGATCGAAGCGCCCGTCCATCGAATGCGAAGCTCCGGTGGTCAGGGACAAGGCGGTCCGAAACCCCGGTGGCCGCACTGAGTTGAGACCGGTGATCGAATCGACACTGGTGATCGCCGGCCAGCCCGTCCAGGCCCTGATCAACCTGACCAGGCGTGATGAGATGGGCTTCAGGTTGCTGCTCGGTCGACGCACCCTCAGGAACCGGTTTGTGGTAGACCCCGGCAGGAGTTACCTCGGACCACGCCCCACACGCAACGAGGAAACCGCGTGAAAATAGCGATCCTCTCTCGACGAACAGGCCTCTACTCGACAAGCCGGCTTCGTGAAGCCGCTGTCGAGCGCGGCCATGAAGTCAGCATCGTCGACTATCTCCGCTGCTACATGGACATAACGGCCCGCCGCCCCAAGGTCCTCTACCGGGGGGAGACGCTGAGCCCCGAGGCTGTGATTCCCAGGATCGGGGCCACCTACACCTATTACGGCGCAGCCGTCGTTCGCCAGTTCGAGATGGCCGGCATCTACTCGGTCAACGAGTCGCAGGCGATCAGCCGATCCCGGGACAAACTGCGGTCTCTTCAGTTGTTGTCGCGCGCCGGAGTCGGTCTCCCCACAACCGGGTTCGCCCACGCCACTCAAGACATCGGCGGGCTGCTCAAGGTGGCGGGAGGCCCGCCAGTGGTGGTCAAGCTCCTCGAGGGCACCCAGGGCCTCGGTGTGGTGCTGGCCGAAACCACCAAGGCCGCCGAGTCGGTGATCGGAGCCTTCCGTCAACTCGACGCCAACATCCTGGTCCAGGAGTTCATCAAGGAAGCAGGCGGCGCCGACGTCAGGGCTTTCGTGGTCGGAGGCAGGGTCGTTGCCGCCATGAAACGACAGGCACCGCCTGGGGAGTTTCGAAGCAACCTGCATCGTGGAGGAACTGCGGAGGCGATCAAGCTGAGCCCGATCGAGCGTTCTATGGCAATCCGAGCCGCCAAGACCATGGAGTTGAACGTGGCCGGCGTAGATCTGATCCAATCCGTTGACGGGCCTCTCGTCATCGAGGTCAACTCGTCTCCCGGTCTGGAGGGCATCGAAACCGCCAGCGGCGTGGACGTTGCGGGGGAGATAATCGAGTTCATCGAGAACAACGCCGGACTGGAAACAGCACGTGGTCGCTCGCGGGCCTGAGATACGCAACGATCCGATAACCATCGGCAATCACGTCGTGGCACCGGGGAGGCGGGCCCGGATCGAGCTCCCTTTTGCCAAGGTGCCTACCGGCTCACAGGAATCCCTGCCGGTTGCGGTGATAAACGGGAGAAGGCCCGGCCCCCACGTCTGGCTGTCGGGTGCCATCCACGGTGACGAGCTCAATGGGGTGGAGATCGTGCGACAGGTGTTGCGACTCCTCGACCCCAAGACCCTCCAGGGAGCGGTCATCGCGGTCCCCATCGTCAACCCTCTCGGTTTCATCATCGAGTCGCGATATCTGCCCGATCGACGTGACCTGAACCGAGCTTTCCCCGGGTCTCCCCGAGGATCCACCGCATCCCGGCTCGCCCATCTCTTCATGCAAGAGGTGGTGAGCCAGTGCTCGGTTGGAATCGACCTGCACACCGCCTCCAACCACCGCACCAACATCCCGCAGATCCGTGCCGACACGGACAATCCCAAAACCCTGCGATTGGCTCGTGAGTTTGGCGCGCCGTTCATCATCCACGCTCGGCTTCGTGATGGGTCGCTCCGCCAGGCAGCCACCGAACTGGGGGCAACGGTCCTCGTCTACGAAGCGGGTCAGGCCCACCGTTTCGACGATGACGCCATCGAGACAGGGGTAGTGGGCGTGATGCGCACCCTGAGGTCGCTGCGGATGCTCGAGGTCCGACTTCCACGGGTGAGGCCAACCCGGGTGATGAGGCGCACCCGTTGGGTGCGAGCCCGTCGTGGCGGCTTGGCCAACCTCTTGGTCGATCTCGGGGACGAAGTCGAGAAGGGCCGGGTCGTCGCCACCATCTCCGATGCCTTCTCGACACGGCCTACTTCAGCCACCGCCCTGTCCAGTGGCTTCGTCGTGGCTCGAACTCTCCGTCCACTCGTGAACTCGGGCGACGCCCTGGTCCATATCGCCTCGGAGCAGGGGCCCGACCGGGACGAGCCGGCAGAGCGGCGAAGATGAGTTAGCGGCCGTTGCACGCGGCGGCAGCCGCGGCCGACCGGCGTCTGTTTGGCCGAAACGGCGACGGGCCTCGACGGCCAGCCCGTTTCCAGCTGAGAGCTGGTCGAGGCCAAAGTCGGCCACTATCAAGAGGCCTTCTCGATCTCCTCCTGCCAGCGCCGGCGCACCAAGCGCCGTTCCTTGGGCGTGTGCCCACCCCAGATGCCTTCGCTTTGATTGGTCTCGATGGACCAGGCCAGACACTCGTCCGCCACCGGGCAGCCGGCACAAACCGCCTTGGCCCGGGCGATCCTGACCAGATCCTCAGGGTCGGGGAAGAAGGACACCTCATCGACCACGTCGATACAGGCGGCTCCCTCCCTCCAGGGAGTGAACTTCACATCGAACATAGGTAGTTCCATCATCTGTCGAATCGTGTAAACGCTTCGTCAACCCCATTCGTTCCCAATAGCAAACGAATCGGGAATCGCCCCGGCCCATATGAGCTTACGGTGTAATCCAGGCCGGTCCAAAAGCGCCGCCGGACTCGATCCGGCGAATGGGACCGACCTCAGCATGACGCCAACGGACCGCTGTCCCCCGGACCGGAGCGCAGGAATTCGGCACGGGCCACCGAGCGGCGATGCACCTCGTCGGGGCCGTCGGCGACCTGAAGCCAGCGACCCATCGAGTAAAGGGCGGCGATCGGGAAGTCTTCGGTGAAGCCGGCGGCGCCGAACAGCTGAATCGCCCGATCGGCCACATAGGTGAGAACGCCCGGCGCCACCACCTTGATGGCCGCGATCTCGGTGCGAGCAGCCTTGGCCCCGACGTTGTCGATCATCCATGCGGTCTTCAACACGAGCAACCGGGCCTGCTCGATTCGAATCCGGGCCTCGGCGATCCATTCTTGGATCACGCCCTGCTCCGCGAGCGGGCGACCGAAGGCGACCCGGGTCTGGGATCGTTGCACCATGAGATCGACACAGCGCTCGGCGGCTCCAATCGCCCTCATGCAGTGATGGATGCGGCCTGGCCCGAGACGCGCTTGGGCGATGGCGAAACCCCCTCCCTGCTCCCCAAGGAGGTTCATGGCCGGGACCCGCACCCCGTCGAACAGGATCTGAGGATGACCCCCCCGATCCTGATAGCCGAACACCGTCGGTTCACGCTCGATGAGCACGCCGGGGGTGTCGAGCGGGACGATCACCATCGACTGGCGACGATGCGACTCGGCCGCAGGGTCGGTCACCCCCATCACTATCGACATCTTGCATCTGGGCGACGCCGCACCCGAGCTGAACCATTTGCGTCCGGTGATCACGAGATGATCCCCATCGACCTCGATTCGGGTCTTGATGTTGGTCGCATCCGAGCTGGCCACATCAGGCTCGGTCATCGAGAAGCACGACCGGGTCTCGCCGTTCAGTAGTGGCTGGAGCCAGATCTCCTTCTGTTGCAGCGACCCGAACCGGTGAAGGATCTCCATGTTCCCGGTATCGGGAGCCGAACAGTTGATCGCCTCCGGCGCGATCTGAGGGCTTCGCCCCGTGATCTCGGCGAGGGGGGCGTAATCGAGATTCGCCAGCCCCGCACCAGATTCGGCATCGGGAAGGAACAGGTTCCAAAGGCCACGTCCACGGGCCTCGCGCTTCAGGTCTTCGAGCACCTCGGGATGATGATGGGGATCACCCGCCGAGGCCATCTCCTCCCGGTACAGCGCCTCGGATGGGTATACGTGCTCGTCCATGAACTCGGACAGTCGGATCTGCAGCTCCTGGACCCGGGTGGAATGAGAGAAGTCCATGGACCGGTTGAAGCTACCCGTCGCCCTCTTCGGGCTCGGAGTCCGTCGGGGGCTTGTCGAAGCTCATTGGTGGGATCGGCACCTGTGGTCGTCGGGGCCGACCCCTCGTCAACTCCCCGAACAACAACCATGCCGCGAGAAGCCCCACGTAGATCAGCCGCAAGTACAGGGCAGCCGCCAACCCGGCCACGGCCGTGCCGAAAAAGACGACGTTGGCTATCGATTCGGCATGACGGGGTGCAACCTTCTCGAGAAGTGACGAAAAGAGATGACCCCCGTCCAGGATCCGGATCGGCAGCCAATTGAGAAGCCCCCAGAACACGTTGACGTAGATGAGGTTGAGGACCACGAATCCGGCCAGCCCGAAGTAGGGACCGGTCAACGAGGCGAAGAGCCAGACCAGGCCCCCGAACAAGACCCCCACCCCTGATCCGGCTGCCGCCACCATCGCCCGGCGCCCTGGCCCGAAGTCGCCCTCAGGGAGGGTCCACGAGGTCAACCCCCCAAGGGTGTTCAACTCGATCTGGACCTCGGAGCCGAAAGCACGAGCGGTGAGCGCATGTCCCATCTCGTGAAGCAGGATCGAGACGAATACCACCGCGATCCAAGCAAGTATCAGCGGGACACTGGCCGCGGATAGGCCGAGGACGGCAGCCACTACCAGGAACGCCGGCCGGACGGCGACCGGGATCCCGAGGAGCCGAAAGGAAATCACCCGACCATATTGGCCCACCCCCTGATCTGGTGCCCAACCCGTGGTTACCCTCAGCTCATGCACGACGACCTCCGGGCGGTGATTGCCGCCGATATGCCACGCCTCAAGGATCTCCTCGCCAACCTGGTGCGCCTCCCTTCGGTCAGCGCTCCCGGATACGACCAGAACGAGGTCAGGGCCGCTGCGGAGACGATCGTCGCCATCCTCGGCGACGCTGGTTTCAAGAACTGCCAGCTTCTCGAGGCCGAGGGGGGAAACCCGGCGGTGTTCGGAGAGCTCCCTGTGCCAGATGGCGCACCGACCGTGTTCCTCTATGCCCACTACGACGTCCAGCCACCGGGACCAGCCGCCGACTGGAAGACCGGCCCGTTCCATCCAGTGGAGAGGGATGGCCGTATCTACGGTCGGGGCTCGGCGGACGACAAGTCGGGCATGGTCATGCATCTCGGTGCTGTTGCTGCCTTCCAGGAGCAACTCCCGGTCGGGGTACAGGTCTTCTTCGAAGGCGAAGAGGAGGCCGGCTCCGACAGCCTGGCGGAGATCCTCGAGAAGCACTCCCATCTCCTGAAACCGGACGTGATCGTGATCGGTGACGGCAGCATGTGGGCCGTCGACGTACCGGCATTTCTGACATCGTTGCGGGGAATCGTGTCCGCCACCATCGAATTGAGGACACTGGACGCCCCGGTCCACTCCGGTGAATACGGGGGTGTCTACCCCGACGCCTTGACTGCGATGGCCCGGCTTCTGTCAACCCTCCATGACGCCGACGGAACGGTCGCCATACCCGGTCTGGTCAGTGAGGAGGTCGGCGGCCCGACCATTTCCGAAGAAAGGATCCGTACCGAGACCGGAGTTGTCGAAGGTGTCAACCAGATCGGATCGGGCACCATCGCCTCACGTCTCTGGTCACGCCCCTCGGTCTCGGTGCTCGCCCTCGACGCCCCGCCGGTCAGTGAGGCGATCAATCAGCTGGTGCCGGTAAGCCGGGCCAAAGTGAGCATGCGTATCGCCCCCGGCGAGGACACCATGGCCGCGCTCGCCGCACTCAAAGCCCATCTTGTCGAGAACGCCCCCTGGGGCACAAAGGTGGAGTTTCTTCATGAGGAGGCAGGAGACGCCTCGGTCATCGACATCGACAACTTTGCGGTGGAGGCGTGGAGCGCCGGGTACCGCGAGGCGTTCGGGAATGATCCGGTGGCGATGGGGGCCGGAGGATCGATCCCCTTTATCGCCACATTTGCCGAGCTCTACCCCAATTCACCGATTCTGGTGATCGGTTGTGCCGACCCCACAAGTGCCTACCACGCCCCCAACGAGAGCCTGGACCTGGGGGTTCTCGAGAAGTCGGTCCTCGCCGAGGCTATAGCTTTCAGGCTTCTTGGCTCAGGCGAGGCCTGAGCCAAGAAGCCTGAAAGCCGCAGTACGCAGTGCGCACAGCGCAGTACGTATAGCGTTTTGCGTATTGCGGGCTTCAGAGGCGCTCTGCGCCAGTGAAGCCAAGCTGTCTCCAGGCCTCGTAGACCACCACCGAGGCCGAGTTGGCCAGGTTGAGGGAGCGGACGCCCGCAACCATCGGGATCCGAACCCGTTCCGTGACCCAGGCCCGGCCCTTCACCTCATCGGGGAGGCCAACCGATTCCGGACCGAACAGGAAGGCGTCGCCAGGTTCATACGAGACGTCGGTATAGACCCGGTCCCCATCAACAGTCAGGGCGAACACACGGGACGGTTTGGAGATCTCCCAACACGATTCGAGATCCGGATGGACGCTCACCGAAGCCCGGTCTCGATAATCCATGCCGGCCCGTTTCAGCTTGGTGTCCTCCATGCTGAACCCGAGCGGCTCGATGAGATGGAGCCGGCACCCGGTCACCGCTGCTAGTCGCATCGCGTTCCCGGTGTTGGGGGGGATCTCCGGCTGATAGAAGACGAGCTCGAACACAATCAGCGGAAGTCGAAGAGGCGAAGGGCGGTGGCTTCGGCGTCCCGAAGCCCGTCGTAATCCACCTCGATGGTTTCGATTCCCCTCGCCTCGGCCAGGACCCGGGCCTGGGGGGAAACAAGCTGAGCCGCCAGGATCCCACGCACCGGTGCGAGACGGGAATCGTTGTCCAATCGCTCCAAGTAGCGAGCCAATTGCTCGACCCCGTCGATATCCCCTCTCCGTTTGACCTCGATCGCCACAGTCGACCCGGTGTGGTCGGCACACAGGAGGTCGACCGGGCCGATGTCGGTGGGGTATTCGCGGCGAATCAGAGTCAGCCCGTCCTCGAGAACCCAGGGCCGATCGGCGAGCAACGTCTGCAAATGCGCCTCGACCCCATCCTTCTGCAGACCGGGATCGTCACCCAACGAGTGCGTCACATCCTCGAAAACCTCGTGGATCAGGATCGTCAGCTTCTCTCCCTTGGCGTTGGTCACCTCCCAGCGGTCTTCGAAGGCCTCGAGGAAGTTGGGAGCCACCATCCAATTCAAGGGTTTGGAGGCGTTGCCGTCGGAATGGATGGCCAGGGTCCCGTCGGCCTTGACCATGATCAAGCGGACCGCCTCGGGGAGATGGGCGGTGAGGCGCCCCGAGTAGTCGACGGTGCAACGGGCGATGACCAGCCTCACGAATGTTGGAGCGTACTGACCCGGCTGATGCGACCCCCAAGAAAGGCACAGCCGATCGACAGGGCGGTAACGAACAACCATCCGGGCCAATACACCCCCAGACGATCGACCGAGAGACCCATCAGTGGCGCCCCGGTGCCCAGGCCCAGAAGAAACCCGAGCTGCACCCGGCCGGTCCCTCGCCCGACCAACCCGGATGGTGAGTAGTCCATCACTGCCAGCATCCCGACCGCGTTCCAGGCGATGATCCCGGCCCCGAACAGGATGGCGGCCGGGATCAACGCCCAACTCCGAATGGTTTCTCGCGAGGCCAGTGTGAGAAGCAGCGCAGAAACGGTGGTCATCAAGCCGATGAGCCTCAACGAGTTTCCGTGGCCGAACAATCTCTCGGAGACCGAGCCCCAAGTGATCCTCGCGACCACGCCAATGAGACCGACGCCCGCGATGAGGAGCCCCGCCTGGGAGGCGGTCCATCCCTGGTCCTCCTCGGCGAAGAGGGGGAGGAAAGTGAAGGTTGCGGAGGTCGCCAGACCCGCCAATCCTCCGTACACCGCTATGTACCGTACGACTCTGGGCACCCGGTCGCTTCCACCCGACTGCGCAGTCGCGTGGTGAGCCCCCTCTGGACGGCGCCACATCGCGAGCAGCGCTCCAAAGGGCACCACGAGAAAGGCCGCGATCGCGGCCCGCCAGCCCCAGATGGTGGCCACCGTGGGGAGCAATAGCCCACCAATGAATGCCCCCATCTGAACGCCTGACTGCTTGATCCCCGTCACCACTCCCCTGGCTCCTGATTCCAGGTTGTCGACGATCAAGGCGTTGGTCGCGGGGTTGGCCCATCCCTGCGGGACCGCGGTGAGCAATGCCACCAGGAACAACATCACGTAAGTCGGAGCCAGTGAGACCAGGGTCAGGCTGACCGTACCGGCCATCAGCACACCCACCGTCGAGTGGACAGCGCCGACGCGATCCGTGACCCGCCCGAACGTGGGCGAGAGGACACCCCCGGTGAGGGCGGTGGCAGTGACCAACGCCCCGACCTGCCAGCGCTCCACGCCGAAGTCCGCGATGAGGTCAGCTGCCAGCACCCCAAACATGACCTGGGGGAAGGTGGCCACGGCCATGGTGGCGGCGGTGACGGCGGCCAGTGAGGCCCGGCTGAATGGGCGCATCGGCCCAACTTAGGCGATCACCAGCCGAGTTGGTTTGAGCGCCTACCGGTCGTCAGCGACGGAGGCAGGGGCGATCGGCAGGTCTCTGGTCGGGCGGCTGAAGACGAACCAGAGGGCAAAGATGCCGACTGCCCCGAGGATGATCCTCAACACGAGGCCGTCCATCAGCACCGCGGCGGAAAAGACGAGCGAGATCGTGATGGCAACGGCGGCGAACCACTTCATCCGCATGGTCAGGCCACCCGAGCGGTAGCCCTTGATCATCTTCCCGTATACCGGATGATTGATCAGCCAGTTGTGGAGCTTGTCGGAAGACATCGAGAAGAAGAAGGCGGCCAGGATGACAAAGTCGAACGTCGGGATCCCGGGAAGGAAGCTGATCGCCACAAACCCGAGACAGATGAGGCCGAGAGCCAGGTAGATGCCGCGCAGAACGCGACTGCGTGGCTTTCGGGACGTGACCGGTTGGTCGACGCTTGGCGTCACCGGGTCAACCTATTGATCTGGGTTGCTGACGGCGAGTCGGGAAACCGCTATCCGTTATCCGTTATCCGTTATCCGTCGTGTGAGGGCCCCTCCGCCATCCGGCTACCCTCGCCGGTGAACGCAAGACGCAATACGTAGGACGGAAAATGCCCATCGTCACCCCCGAGAAGTACCGCAAGATGCTCCAGACCGCCAGCGAGGGCGGGTATGCCTTCCCCGCCATCAACGTGGCCGCCTCCACCACTCTGTTGGCCGCCCTCGAGGGTTTCGCCGCGGCCGGATCCGACGGCATCGTCCAGGTCTCCTACGGGGCGGCAGAATTCGCCTCGGGTCAGTCCAACAAGCAAATGCCCACCGGGGCCCGGGCTCTGGCCGAGTTCGCCCTTGTGGTCGCGGAGCAATACCCGGTCAACATCGCCCTTCACACCGACCACTGCCCACCCGATCGGGTGGACGGGTTCATCCGGCCCCTGCTCGAGATGAGCAGACAGCGCAAGGCGGCGGGCCTGGGACCCCTCTTTCAGTCACACATGCTCGACGCATCGGCGTTGCCGATGGAGGAGAACCTGGCCCTGGCCGCCGAATTGTTGGCCCTGTGCTCCGAGCTGGACGTGATCCTCGAGTTGGAGATCGGGATCGTGGGTGGTGTCGAAGATGCGAGCGACAACGAGAACATCGACCGGGGCAAGATGTACACATCGCCCGATGACATGGCCCGGGTCACCGAGGTGCTCGGCTCCGCCGAGGGCGGCCGTTACCTGCTGGCCGCCGTTTTCGGGAACGTGCACGGTGTCTACAAGCCGGGGGCGGTCAAACTGACCCCTGGGATCCTGAGGGACGGCCAAGACGAAGTCGAGGCCAGATTTGGCAAAGCCGCCCGTCACTATCTGGTATTCCATGGCGGCAGCGGTTCGACGTTGGTGGAGATCCGGGAGACGCTCGATTACGGGGTGGTGAAGATGAACATCGACACCGATTGCCAGTACGCCTACACCCGTCCGATAGTCGACCACGTGATGACAAACTATGCCGGGGTGCTCAAGGTCGATGGCAACGTAGGTGACAAGAAGGTCTACGACCCGCGGTCCTATATGAAGAAGGCGGAGGCAGGGATGTCGGCCCGGGTGGTCGAGGCCTGCGAGCAGCTTCGGTCGGCGGGGAAGACGATCGGCTGAGTTGAGAACCCCGCCGCCGTCGATCATATGTGTCGAATGTGGAGGGACGGCCCATCTCATCTCCTTCCTTCGTTCCGACGAGGACGTCGAGCCGGGGACCGCGCTCGCCTATCGGTGTGCTGAATGTCTCGACCGGTTCGATGTGGTGTGGGAGGCCGGCGATGGCGATCCATCGACCGAGTGACGCCGAACTGGCCAGACATCGCACGATCCATCTCACCACGATTGGCCGTCGCTCAGGCCAGCCAAGACGCATCGAGATCTGGTGGTTCCACATCGCCGGCAGATTCATCATCACCGGGACGCCCGGGGCACGGGACTGGTATGCCAACGTGAACTCGGACCCGAATGTGATCATCCACGTGGCGGGTCACGACCTGCCAGCGATCGCCGCCCCAGTGAGGGAAGTGGGGACTCGATCCAAGGCCTTCGACTCCGAACTGACCGGGTGGTATTACACCCAATCGCAACGACAACGGTTGATCGATGAGTCCCCGATGGTTGAAATAGTGTTTGGGCGTTGACCAACCTGCCGCGGGATGGCAACTCTTGCGCGAGGACGAAGCCGGCGCGCAATGCTTCAACTTGTGAGTGAGTACTCACTCAATTAGTCTTCCGCCCGTGGCCACCAGATCCACCCGGGCCGAGCCGCTGGCGCCTGACGACCGTCGTCGGGCCATCATCGCCGCCGTCATCCCCCTCCTCACCCGGCAAGGGTCGGCGGTGACCACCAAGCAGATGGCTGAGGCCGCCGGCATCGCCGAAGGCACCATCTTCCGGGTCTTCCCCGACAAACACTCCCTGATCCACGAAGCGGTTCGGTACAGCATGGACCCCACCCCAGAGTTGAAGGGGCTCTCCGAGATCAACCCCTCCGCTCCCCTCGAGGCCCAATTGACGGAAGCGGCACGCATCCTTCTGGAGCGCTTGGAGGAGGTCATTGCCTTGATCGCGGCGTTGCGCACTACGCCCTCGGTCGGGGCCACCCCACCACTCGGGCCGCCTGCCTTTGTGGCCGAGGCCAACGCCGCGATCACTGAATCCCTCACCGACTTGTTCGAGCGTCACCGCGATCGGCTCCGGATCGAGCCCTCACGGGCCGCGGCCGCACTCCGCGGCCTGATCTTCGCTGGTGGTCATCCGATGATCACTGGAGGCGAGAAACTCACCGTCAACGAGATCGCGGAGGTGCTCCTCTTGGGCATCGTCGATCCGGTTGCCGAGACGGCGGTCTGATGCTGCTTCGAATCGCGCGTGAGTATTTGAGGCCCTACAAGAAGTGGCTGACCATCGTTGTGGTCCTCCAACTGATCGGGACCATCGCTTCGTTGTATCTCCCCAGTCTCAACGCCGACATCATCGACTACGGCGTCATCACCGGGGACACCGCCTACATCATCCGGGTCGGAGTGTTGATGCTCGCCGTGTCCTTGCTCCAGGTGGTGTGCTCGATCACCGCTGTCTACTTCGGAGCCCGCACCGCCATGGGATTTGGGCGTGACCTCAGGTCATCGATCTTCCATCGGGTGGCCGAGTTCTCGAGTCGCGAGGTGGCCGGATTCGGGGCGCCTTCCCTCATCACTCGAAACACCAACGACGTCCAACAAGTCCAGATGCTCGCTCTGATGTCAATCACCATGATGGTGATGGCCCCGATCATGATGGTCGGGGGCGTGATCATGGCGCTTCGCCAGGATGTCGGTCTCTCCTGGCTGGTCTTGGTTGCCGTCCCGGTCCTCGGGGTGATCGTCGGCTTCATCATCTCCCGAATGGTCCCCGCGTACCGCTTGATGCAGACCCGCATCGACACTGTCAACCGGGTGTTGCGGGAGCAGACCTCGGGAATCCGGGTCCTCAAGGCCTTCGTTCGTGAGCCTTTCGAGACCGAGCGATTCGGGCGCGCCAATCAAGAACTGACCGACGTGTCGATCACGGTCGGGCGCTGGATGGCCGCCATGTTCCCCGCGGTGATCCTGGTGTTGAACGTCGCATCCGTCGCGGTGCTCTGGTTCGGCGGCATCAGGGTCGACGCCGGAGTCATGGAGATCGGCTCGTTGACGGCCTTCCTCGCCTATCTGGTCCAGATCCTGATGTCGGTGATGATGGCGACCTTCATGCTGGTGATGGTGCCCAGGGCATCCGTCTCCGCCGACCGCATCGCCGAGGTGCTCGACACCGAGTCCTCTGTCGTGCCACCGGCCTCAGGTGTCACCGAGGTCAAAGGACGTAGCGAACTCGAATTGCGCGGTGTTGGGTTCAGCTATCCGGGAGCCAGTCATCCGGTGTTGCACAACGTGAGCTTCACGGCCCGGCCCGGCCAGACCACCGCGATCGTCGGCTCGACAGGAGCGGGCAAGACGACCTTGATGAGCCTCGTTCCCCGCCTGTTCGACGCCAGTGAAGGAAGTGTTCTGGTCGATGGGGTCGACGTCAGGGATCTCGATCCGGACACCCTCTGGTCCAAGGTGGGCCTGGTTCCCCAAAAGCCCTACCTGTTCTCGGGGACGGTGGCCTCGAATCTGCGATATGGGAAGCCGGACGCCACGGAAGAGGAGATGTGGGAGGCGCTCGAGATCGCCCAGGCGCGTGACTTCGTCGAGGAGATGCCAGAGCGGCTCGAAGCTCCGATCGCCCAAGGAGGCACCAATGTCTCCGGCGGGCAACGACAGCGGCTGGCTATCGCCCGCGCCCTCATTCGTCGTCCCGAGCTCTATCTATTCGACGACTCCTTCTCAGCACTCGACCTCGCAACCGACGCCCGCCTTCGGCGGGCCCTGAAACCGACCACGTTTGACGCCACGGTGATCATCGTGGCTCAACGCGTGTCCACGATCACGGATGCCGACCAGATCGTGGTTCTCGAGGACGGAGAGGTGATTGGGCTGGGCACCCACAACTCGCTGTTGGCCACCTGCCCGACCTATGTCGAGATCGTCGAGTCGCAGCTCCGCGCCGAGGTGGCCTCATGAGCGATCGCACGATGAAGGAGACCGAGAGGATTCAGGGCCAGCCCGGGCCTGGCCGCGGCCCGTTTGGCGGCGGCATGATCGGTCAGAAGTCGTCGGCATTCGGCCCTTCCGCTAAGAGGCTAATGGCTCGTTTGCGACCGCAGCTCCCCAAGGTGATCGCGGTGTTCACGGCAGGCACATTGAGCGTGGCTCTGTCGGCGGTTGGCCCCATGGTCCTGGGGAAGGCAACCGACCTGATATTTGCTGGGGCAGTCGGGGGTCACCTCCCGGCGGGCATGACCAAGGCGGAAGCGATCGCGGCAGCACAGGCCCAGGGCCAGGATCAGTTCGCGGCTCTCTTGTCGGGCATGAATGTTGTCCCAGGGCAGGGGATCGACTTCGCAGCCCTCGGGCAAGTGCTTCTGGTCGTCCTCGCGCTGTATGCAGGATCTGCGCTTCTCGCCTACCTCCAGGGCTTCCTCCTCACCGATGTGGTTCAGAGCACCGTGTTCCGCCTGCGCTCCGACGTCGAGGACAAGCTGAATCGGCTCCCCTTGCGTTACTTCGACCGCCAGCCCCGTGGCGAGCTCCTGAGTCGGGTTACCAATGACATCGACAACGTGTCGCAGAGCCTGCAACAGACGATGAGCCAGCTCCTCACCTCACTGCTGACCATCATCTTCGTGGTTGGGATGATGTTCTACATCTCTCCGACCTTGGCCCTGATCGCCCTCGTCACCATCCCGATCACGATGATCATCGCCGGCCTGGTGATGCGTAAGTCGCAGCGGCAATTCGTCACCCAATGGCGTCGCACCGGCAGTCTGAACGCGCAGATCGAGGAAGCGTTCACCGGGCACTCGCTGGTCATGGTGTTCGGGCGTCAAAGGGAGGTGCAAGCCGCGTTCGAGCTCGAAAACGATGGGCTCTACGAGGCCAGCTTCAAGGCGCAATTCCTCTCCGGCCTCATCATGCCGATCATGATGTTCATCGGGAACCTGAACTACGTGATCATCGCCGTGATTGGAGGACTTCGAGTTGCCAGCGGCACGATGAGTCTCGGCGACGTCCAGGCCTTCATCCTGTATTCCCGCCAGTTCACCCAACCCGTCACCCAGGTCGCCTCGATGGTCAACCTGCTTCAGTCCGGAGTCGCCTCGGCTGAGCGGGTGTTCGAGCTTCTCGACGCCGACGAAGAGGTGCCCGACGACCATCACCCCCGGATGGCCGCTGAGAGCCACGGCCGGGTCGTGTTCGAGGGTGTCTCCTTCAAATATGAAGCAGATCGCCCCCTCATCGAAGACCTGAGCTTGACCGTGGAGCCAGGCCAAACCGTGGCCATCGTCGGCCCCACCGGCGCCGGCAAGACCACCTTGGTGAACCTGATCATGCGGTTCTATGAACTTGATGCAGGTCGCATCACCGTCGACGGGGTCGACATCGCGCAACTTCGCCGGTCCGATCTTCGCTCCCAGATCGGCATGGTCCTCCAGGACACCTGGCTGTTCCACGGAACGATTCGTGAGAACATCGCCTACGGCAGGCCTGACGCCACCGAGAACGAGATCCTGGAGGCGGCCCGGGCCACCTTCGTCGACCGGTTCGTGCACAACCTTCCCGACGGTTACGACACCGTCATCGACGACGAGGGCGCAAACGTCAGCAGCGGCGAGAAGCAGCTGATCACCATTGCACGTGCCTTCCTCGCCGACCCGGCGCTCTTGATCCTCGACGAAGCCACCAGCTCGGTCGACACCCGTACCGAGCTACTGCTCCAGCACGCGATGGCGGCACTCCGGACCGACCGCACCAGCTTCGTGATTGCCCACCGGCTTTCGACCATCAGAAACGCCGACCTGATCCTGGTCATGGAAGAGGGCCGGATCGTGGAGCAGGGAAACCATTCCGAGCTCATCGCCCTCAACGGGTCCTACGCCGCTCTCTACAACTCGCAGTTCATGGGATCGAACCAGCCACCGGAGCCCGAGCCGGCGATGAAGGTGGCGTAGAGCTGAGCCCCCCTCGATGGCACTCGCTGCGCTCGTTGGCTATCGGTTCCCCCGCACCGCAGAGGGGCAAACCTTGGGTACGGGGGCGGCCGGCAATCAGTCTGCCCATCTATGAACCCGGATCGCCTCGGGATCCAGGCCCACTCCCCGGCAAAAGGCCTCGAAGATCTCGGCGGGCACTCCCCGCCACTCCAGGTCGTCCAGGGTCTCGGCTATGGGCACATCGAGCCGAAGGGTGGTGAGCTCCCGATAGAGGAAAGCCTCTTCGACATGCTCGCGGAGCGTTGCCGCCAGCTTGTCGGCGCTGCGCACGCTGACTTCCCACTTGGCAGGATCGGCAGGGATCAGCTCCAGGCGGGGGTAACGGGCGAGCACGGTCGCGGCCGATTTGGCCCCCCAACCCGGAAGCCCGGGCACGCCGTCGGCGGTGTCACCAACCAGAGCCAGATAATCGGGGATCGACTCCGGGTGAATCCCGAACTTCTCCACGACCGCGGCTTCATCCAGGATCTTCTGCTCACGACGGTTGTAGGTGACGATCCGCTCCCCGATCACCAGTTGGCACAGGTCCTTGTCGGGAGTGGCGATGACGACCTGGTCGACATCTTCCACCCATCGGATCGCGGCGGTGGCAATCGCGTCGTCGGCCTCGTGCTCGATGTTGCGCCAAACGACGACTCCGATCGCCTCCAAGGCTTCCTCGGCGAGGGGGAACTGCCCCAACAACTCCGGGTCCATGCCGGCGGAGGTCTTGTAGCCGGCGAACATCTCGTTGCGAAAAGACTCGATGACCGTGTCGAAGGCGGCGGCGAGATGGGTGACGCCAGGCTCTCGGAGAAGGCCGAGGGTCGATTCCATGATCCCGAGTGTTGCTCGTATGTCCCTGCCGTCACTGGCCGGGACCGACTCCTTCCGACCGAAATGGGCCCGGAACAACTCGTAGGTACCATCGAGGAGGTGGAGACGCACGAACCAGATCCTAAGCCCGGTGAAGCGACGGACCCCTGGGATACGGTGACCTCGGAGTTCGGGTCTCTGGGTGACCGGCTCAAGGACACATATCGCCGGGTGACAGCCGACCGCGGCCCATCCGAGGACGAGATCAAGGGTGCATTCGCGACTCTGATCGGGGCCTGGGATCAGGTTGCCGAATCGGTGGCGAGCGCTTTACGCGACCCGGTGGCGAGGGAGCATCTGAAGAAGGCGGCGAGTTCGTTCGCCACCGCCCTCGGCTCGACCATCAGTGACCTGGGGGACGAGATACGTTCCAACTCCTCCTCCGAAGAGGAGTAGGACGGAACACCGGGTGTCTGAACCTCTGATCTCCATCGGGGAGTTGGTCGAAACACTCGATGAGGTCGTCTTGTTCGATCTGCGATGGTCGCTCACCGACCCCACCCGCGGCAGAGATGACTACGCCGCAGGGCACATCCCGGGCGCCATCTTCGTCGACCTCGACACCGATCTCACGGTGCCCCGCGGTGATGGACGCCACCCCCTTCCCCCAGCCTCAGAATTCACCCGAGCCCTCAGCGAGTTCGGAGCCGGCCCCGGCGACGAGATCATCGTCTACGACGACGTGGCCGGCGCAGTCGCCGCCCGGATGTGGTGGATGCTCCGCGCTATCGGCCATCAGAAGTCACGACTGCTCGATGGTGGCCTGAGCGCCTGGGTCGATGCCGGCCTCCCGGTCACGGATCAGCCGGGGTGGCGATCACCGACCGAATACCCGGCCGTGGACCGCTTCACCGGGGTGGTCAGCATTGACGGGTTGGCGGGTCGCCATCTCATCGACGCCAGGGTCGCAGAGCGATACCGGGGTGAGGTGGAGCCGATAGACCCCAAGGCGGGCCACATCCCGGGTGCGGTCAACATGCCCCTGAGCGGGAACCTCGGCCCGGAAGGCCGGTTTCTCGACAACGCCGACCTCGTCGAGCGCTACCGCGACACTCCCGAGGGCACGATCGTGTCGTGCGGCAGCGGAGTCAACGCCTGTCACGCAGCGCTCGCAATGGTCCTCGCCGGTCATCCACTGCCGGACATCTACATCGGCTCGTTCTCGGATTGGGCCCGCCGCGACCTCCCGGTGGTCACCGGAGACGCCCCTTGACCAGCCGCAGAGCGATGGAAGCCATCGAATCGTCGGACACCGACGAACTGCTGCGAGTGGTCGACGGGCTTTGCTCGGCACAGGCATGGGACGGCCTAGTGGAGCTGAGAGCGAGGTGTCGGGAGGCGGTGACGCGGGGGAAGCAGGTTTGGGGGGTCGAAGAGCACATCCGCTATCGCCTGGCCCTGGAGGGACCACCCAGCTACGCCGGGCCCACTGTCTCAGAAGGCCAATCACGCTTTGCCCTCGGCCCCCTCCCCGAGGTCGCGGCCAGCACCAAGACCTGGCGGGAGATGGAGCCGTATCTCGAAGCGGGCCCGGAGCGTCGGACGCTGGCCGCCGAGCGGGTGGTCCGGGGTGAGCGGGTGAGCGAGCCGAATCTCGACCTGCCGGGCGCCCTGGAAGACTGGGAGCCCATCTACCCCGTCGCCACCTACAAGCGGGACATGGTCGAAGCCCCCACACCACCACCGCCGGATCCATCCGACGTCGCTCTGCCCTCAGGTTTCGAGGTGGTCGATGACCCTCAGTCGGAGGCCGCTCTGGCCGACTTGGTCCTGCCCTGGACGGACGAGTCCAACGGGCGTTGTCAGACGACGGTCGTGGCCGGCGACCATCTGGCCGCCATCCGATCCCTCGGGGCAACAGTGGGCCGCTCAGCCGCCATCGGTGCCGCCGCCGGGCTGGCCTGGATGGGGTGGGCCGCGGCCTCGGGTGGCGCCCACGGGCGGAGGCGGGGAGCAGCCGCCGGCCGCCATCTGGCGTGGTGGGCGACATCGGTAATGGCCGACCTCCGGTGGCCCTGCTCTCCCGAGGACCTCGGGTCAGCAGCATCGCGGTTTGGCTGGTTCTGGTTCGACGACGGGAGCCCGGGCACCGGGTGGGCATTGCGTCTCGCCATCGAAGACCCCGACACCGGGCTCTCCTGGGCGATCTCGGCGGTCGACCTGGTGTGAAGCCGGCGTAATTGGGTTGGAAAGGTCCGTATTTGACCCCTGACGGTCCCAATTACGGGGGTGAGGAAGCTCACGGTCCCACCTGGGTCTCAATGGTGTGCCACCCGGTGGCGCCGTTCGGGGCCGGCGGGCTGACCTGTTCGGTCTGGAGGTTCCCCTCGCCGTCGGTCGCCCGCACCCTGATCACGTGAAAGCCGACAGGAGCATCCCAATCGATGGACCACTGACGCCAACTGTTGTCGGACAACGACTCGGATAGGTCAGCCTCCAACCATGGGACGCCCTCACCGAGTTGGACCTCGACCTTGCCGATCCCTCGATTCGGAGCCCAGGCCACACCGGCGACCCGACGGGGCCCGGCCTGTATCTGTGACCCGGGCGGCGGGGTGTCGATCCGGCTCTGGGTCTTCACCGGGGCCTCCTTGGACCAACCCCGTGGCACCCAATAAGCGTCGAAGTCATCCCAACGGGTGAGCTCGATCTCCGAGATCCACTTTGTCGCCGAGACGTATCCGTAAAGACCGGCCACCACCAGTCGGGCCGGAAAGCCGTGCTCGAAGGGAAGCGGCTCGTCATTCATCCCCACCGCCAGCAGCGCGTCGCGACCGTCGTAGGCAACCTCGATCGGGAACCCGACCGTGAAGTCATCGACCGACCTGCCGACGACCTGCTCCGCCTCGGCCTGCACCCCGGCCCGGTCCAGGATCTCGGTCAGGGGGACCCCGAGCCACTTGGCGTTCCCGACCAGATCCCCTCCCACCTGGTTGGAAACACAGGACAATGTGACGTAGCGCTCGACAAGCCGCATGTCGAGGATGTCGCCATACGTCAAGGAATAGGGACGGTCGACCAGACCCTTGATGGTGAGGGTCCATTCGGGCAGATCGACCCTGGGCACCGAGAAGGCAGCGTCGATCCGGTAGAAGACGTCGTTGGGTGTGACCACCGGGCTAAGACCCGATACCCCGAGCTCGGCTGCCGGCGGGAAAGGGGCGACTGCCTGAGCCGGGCCGGGGAGCACCACTTCGGTGCGCCCGGCGACTACGCGTTTCGCCTTTTCCAGGAGGACGCGACCGGCGCCTGCCGACAGGGCGGCCAGCCCGAAGATGGCGGTTACGCCGATGATGAAAGACCGGCGAGAGGCATCCTGAGGTGGTTCGGGATCCTCCCCGGCGACCATGGGCACAGAAAGCCCCAGCAGCCACTGCAGCGAGGCGAGGCCGGCGATGGCCGCCAGACCTCCCGAGATCATCGCCATCCCCAGGCTGACCGAAGGGTCACGACTCGCAGCCAGGGCGGCGACCACCCCGAAACCGATGAACACCACCATCGCCACGCCGAAGCGCTTCCGGGCGATGACACCGACCACCGCACCCAGCAGGATCACCACCAACGTCATCCCGATCAGTAGGGCGAGCTTGTCGTTGGTGCCGAAGGTGGAGATAGCCCAGTGCTTGATCGGCTCCGGGACGACGTCGATCACCCAGTTCCCAACGCCTTCGATCAAGGAGGGAAGACCGGAGAAGATGCCGGCGGCAAGCTCGGAGACACCGAGGGCTAGGGCCGCGGCCGCGGCCCCGGCCAACCCATCCCGGGCTCGGGTGGACGTCACTGGGTGACCAGGGTAGAAAGACCACTGCTAATCGGAGTTAAAGGCCGCCGAACACTGCTAGAACCGCCGCATGATGGAGATTCTTCTCGGCGGTGATGGGCTGGCCCGCTGTTGGTGGGCGGCCGAGCCCGAGATCTATCGGAACTACCACGACGCCGAGTGGGGCCGCCCGGTGACCGAGGACAAGAGGCTGTTCGAGAAGATCTGCCTCGAGGGATTTCAGGCTGGTCTCTCCTGGCTCACCATCCTCAACAAGCGCTCCAATTTCCGCGCCGGATTCGCCGACTTCGAGATCGCGGAGGTGGCCGCATTCGGAGAAAGCGACGTTTCCCGTCTCCTCGACGATGCCGGCATGGTGCGTCATCAGGGCAAGATCCGGTCCACGATCAACAACGCCCAGCGCGCGCTGGAGCTCATCGAGGCCGAGGGAACCCTCGCCTCTTACTTCTGGGATTGGGCCGATCCGGTCGATGAGCCGCCGACCGACATACCGGCGACTACCGACACCTCGAGCGCGATCTCAAAGGATCTCAAGAGACGCGGGTGGTCCTTTGTGGGACCGACCACGGTTTACGCCTTCATGCAGGCAATGGGGTTGGTCAACGATCACGTCGACGGCTGTCACATTCGGGACGTCTGTGCAGACGAGCGACGGCGGCTGCTGGGTCGCGAGCTATAGATTCGACCCGATGATCGAACGTCCGGCATTCACCATAGGCATCGAGGAGGAGTACCTCGTCGTCGATCGGGAGTCACGTGACCTCATCAAGAGCCCGCCACCCGAGATGTGGGATTCGTTGCGCGAGGTGCTCGGCCCTCAAGTCACTCCGGAGTTCCTCAAGGCGCAGATCGAGGTGGGGACCAAGGTTTGCACCAGGGTCCAGGATGCCCGCGAGGACCTCGCCAACCTGAGACGGGACCTGTCGAGTGTGGTCAATGGATACGGAGCGGCGATCATCGCCGCTTCAACCCACCCCTTCGCCAACTGGACGGAGCAGGAGACCACTGATCAGCCTCGATACATCAACCTGGCAGCCGACTACCAGCAGGTGGCGCGCCAACTCGTGATCTGCGGGATGCATGTCCATGTCGGAATCGAGGACCCCCATCTTCGAATCGACCTGATGAATCAGGTGAAGTACATGCTCCCCCACCTCCTAGCGCTGACCACCTCATCGCCGTTTTGGGCCGGGAGCCCGACCGGGCTCCTCGCCTATCGGCTGATCATCTTCAAGAACCTCCCCCGGACCGGACTCCCCCAGGATTTCGTCTCGTGGGGCGAGTACGAGCGAACGGTCGAGCTGATGATCGACGCCGGGCTCATCGACAGCCCGAGCAGCCTTTGGTGGGATATTCGACCCTCCGGTCGTTACCCCACGCTCGAGATGAGAGTGAGTGATGTCTGCACCCGTCTCGATGACGCGATCTCGGTGGCCGCAATCTATGTCTGTCTGCTCTCGATGCTGTTCCGGCTCCGACGCCAGAACCAGAGGTGGCGGACCTACCCGCCATTCCTGATCGCCGAAAACATGTGGCGGGCCCAACGTTATGGAACCGAAGGCTCTCTCGTGGATTTCGGGAAAGGCGAACTGGTCCAATTCTCGGATCTGGTCGAGGAGATCATCGAGACCCTGGCCCAGGACTCGGTCGAGTTCGGCGTCCGTGACGAGGTTCGCCACGCCCGCACCATCGTCCAACAGGGAACAAGCGCCCACCGCCAACTCGCAACCTACGAGGCTGCGTTGGCTGCGGGGGCGGACAACGAGGAGGCGTTGCGGGCGGTGGTCGACGGGTTGATCGAGGACACCCTGTTCGGCATCTGAGGGGGCCGGGGTACCGTTGAGACGACCCCACCGGAATCAGAGGACTCTTGGCCCACCCCATCCGCATCGCCGTTCAACTGCAACCCCAGCACGGTGACTATTCCCAGATCAGGGCTTCCGTCGTCAAGGCCGAGGAATTGGGCGCGGACATCGTGTTCAACTGGGACCACTTCTTCCCGCTGAGCGGTGATCACGACGGCAAGCATTTCGAATGCTGGACCATGCTCGCTTCGTGGGCCGAGATCACCGAACGAGTCGAAATCGGCGCCCTCGTCACCTGCAACAGCTATCGCAACCCGGAGCTGCTGGCCGACATGGCACGCACCGTCGACCACATCTCGAAGGGCCGTCTCATCTTCGGGATAGGGGCGGGATGGTTCGAGAAGGACTACGCCGAGTACGGATACGACTTCCGGACCGCCGGGTCGAGGCTGGCCGACCTGAGAGATGCCCTCCCCAGGATCGAGCAACGGTGGGCCAGATTGAATCCGGCACCCACCCGCAGGATCCCGGTCTTGATCGGTGGGGGTGGCGAGAGAAAGACTCTCCGCTACACCGCCGAGCACGCCGACATGTGGCACGCCTTCGGACAGGCCGAGATCATCGAGCACAAGAACCAGGTTCTCGACGGATGGTGCCGTCAACTAGGCCGGGACCCGTCACAGATAGAACGGTCTTGTGGCGCCAACGTGCATCGTCCTGAATCCGGCGACGCCTTCTTGGAAGCCGGCGCCACCCTGATCACCTTGGGCGTCGACGGCCGATCGGGTTACGACCTGGCGCCGGTGGTCGATTGGCTGGCCTGGCGGGACGAGAAGAACCGCCCCTGACGGATCGCAGTCGGTCAGGCCTCGACACCGATCAACTGCCGGTCGGCTTCGACGGACACCAGCTCTTGGGTCCTTCCCATCCACCAGATCATGACCAGCCCGGCGATCCCGGCGGCGAGGCCACTGAGCTGATTCCAGGTGAAACTCCCGATCTGTGCGTCGGGGCTCAGCTCGCCGTATCGCAATGCGTCGAGCAAGAAGCGTTGCAGTCCATACCAGGCCACCCAGATGAAGAAGAGTTGCCCGTAGTGGAGCCGGAAACGGCGATAGGCAAAATAGAGAAACCCGAGGAGGATGGCGGCTCCGATCAGGTCGTAGAGGGCCACGTGGTGGTAGATCCCACAGAACCCATCAGGGCCCACCGTCGCCTCACTGCATTCCAGAGCATTGTGCCCGGGAGCCACGTCGTAGCCGGGTCGGATCCCATACCCCCACCACGCGGTGGTAGCCCTCCCCAGGTGCTCGACGATGGCCAGGTCGCCGATCCTTCCCACAATGGTGCCCAGCGCCAGCCCAAACGATGACATGTCGAGCGTGGCCAGGAGTGGCATGCCCAACTGATGCACCCGCCACCCTCCGGCGAGGATGCCTCCCAGAAAGCCGCCCATGATCGAGAAGTTCCCGACGATCGGGTTGAGGGCCTCGAGCAACGAGTCCCCACTCATGATCTGAGCCGGCGAGGTGAAGTAGCGAGCTCCGAGAAGGGCGCCGATCAGACCCCAGGTGAGACATGACTGGTATTTCACGGTGTCGAAGCCCCGCTTGCGCATCTCCCGTGTCGCCAGCCAGGCACCGGCCACGAATCCCAGGGCGGCGAATACCCCGTGCAGTGAGAAGTTGAACGGGCCCAGTTCCCAGATAGGGATCGGCGGGTAGGTGAGCACGGCGAGCATGGAGGGGAGGGTACAGGCCCTCCGAGATCAATCCGAAGCGCAATCGCAGTACGCAGTACGCAGTACGCAGTACGCAAAACGGTGAACGGTGAACGGCACTCGTGCGGTGAGGGCCGAAGGCGCTCATCGCTAGAGTGCCCCCGTGAGCGATCTGTTGCCGGCGGTGGCTGCCGCCTTGAACGCACCAGAGAGCCTGGTGCGCCGGTCAGCAGCGGCCCGGGCTGCCGCCAACGGGACGACGATCGACGATGTGCTGGCGGCGTGGGCCGGTGGCGCTCCGGTCTCGGTTTCGGCCCCGGCACCAGCATCCGAGGCGCCGGCCGCTGCGCCTGCCCTCTCGCCGGAGCCAATCGTCACAGCCGCTGTGTTCGAGACTCCCCTCCCGGTCGCCGTCATTGCGCAACCCGAGCCGGAGCCAGAGGAGCCTTTGGAGCCGGTCCCCCTCGGAATGAGGATTCGAAGCGCTACCAGGGTCGGAGCCTGGACCGGCTCGGTGTTGGGTCTTGTCGGCTTCCTGATCGCGACCACCTGGTGGGCGCAGAACGCAACGGTCACCGGAAGTGACCCGTACACGCCAGTGATTCAGGTGACCTCGAGATCGGTCATCATCGGGGTGGCTTTGGTCAGCATCTTCTTCGGCGCCATCACGGCCGGGCTTGCTCGCGCCTCGGCCGGATGGGCCAATCCCGGGATGCGACTCAGCAATTCCCCGTCTTCGACCGGTTGGCTGGGCGCCCTGATAGGCCTGTTTCTCGGAATCGGGGCGGCTGCTTTGTTGACCAGTGGCTTCGGGACACCTGTGGATGGAATCGAGGGCATGGTGCAACTTCCAGTTCTCCCGACACTGGCGGTGATGCTTCTCGGCGGGGCGGTGCTCGGCGGCATCACTGCTGCCACCACGCAAGCCGTGGCGGTACCGGTGGCCGTGGCCGGCGATGGGGATGACATCGCCGAGGTGCGGAGCCGCCTGGGAGGAGCCCTGAAGATTCCAGCCACGGGACTGCTCCTTCTCCTCCTGCTGGTGCTCCCCTTCGCCTGGGCCCTCCTGGAGTCGAGTCACCTGACATCGGGAGGCGGGGCAGTGGTTGCGATTTTCACCGCCCTCGGAATCCTCGGGTTCGCCTCGCTCGCCGGAACCCGGCCCAATGTCAGAATCAGCTTCGGCGAGGTCATGGTCGCCATCATCGGGATCGTGACGGTTCTCCTCATCGTCTTCGCGGTGTTGCTTGCCCGCAGCGCGGACGGGGGTCACGAGGAGAAAGCCGGCGAAGAGGCCGCATTGACCCTCGTAATCGGCTAGCCGACTCTTCGCCACCGGGGCCGGGGCTAGACCAAGTTCACGGATCCCGACAGGTCACCAAGCGCCAGTGCATCGCGCACCGACTCGGCGATCTCACGGGCCACCAGCTCCTGGGCTTCCACAGTCGACGCCCCGAGATGCGGGGTCAGCACCACATTGGGCAGGTTGAGAAGCGGGCTCTCATTCGGAAGCGGCTCGGACTCGAAGACATCGAGAGCTGCACCGGCCAGCCGGCCTTCTATCAACGCCCGGGCCAGAGCCTCCTCATCGATCACCCCTCCCCTGGAGACGTTCACCACGAAGGCACCAGCCTTCATGCGAGACAAGGCATCCTCATCGATGAGATGCCTGGTCTCGTCGGTCAGGGGGACGTGAAGAGCGATGATGTCTCCATGCGTCAGGACCTCGTCCAGCCCGGTCAAGGGCAGGTCGAGATCCTCGGCGCGCTCGGCGGTCAGATAGGGGTCGTAGACGAGGACCTTCATCCCGAATGCCCGGCAGCGGAGCGCCACCGCGCTCCCGATCCGACCGGCTCCGACCAGCCCCAGAGTTCGATCCTTGAGTTGGACCCCCCTGAGACGCGACCGCTCCCATTTCCCGGAGCGAATCGAGCGATCTGCCTCGGCGACCCGCCGGACCACCGAGAGGATCAATGCCATCGTGAGCTCGGCCGCGGCGACCGTGTTGCCAGCGGGTGAGTTCAGGACGGCGATGCCCCTCTCGGTGGCCGCCGAAACATCGATGTTGTCCACCCCGACCCCGGCCCGACCCACCACCTTGAGTCGCGGAGCCACGGCGATCATCTTCCGGGTGACTTTGGTGGCGCTTCTGACGACCAGACCGTCGGCCTCCGCCAGCGCCTCCCGGAAGGCGTCGGAATTCGAATCGTCGACCCGGGTCACCTGGAATCTTCCGTCCTCCAGAAGGGGGGCGAGACCGGACTCGGAGACATGGTCGGTCACGACGACTCTGAAGAGGCCGCTCATCCGATGACATCCGCCAGGTCGTCGAGAAGATAATCCAACTCGCCGACGGTGCGGTCACCCATGTGCCCGATTCGAATCGTCGTCTCCTTCAACTTGCCATAACCCGAGCCAATCACCCAGTTCCGCTCTCTCATGCCTGCCACGACCTCGGGGCCGGCGAGCCGCTCCGGCAAGGTGATGCAGGTCACGGTCGGGGAGCGATGACCCTCGGGGGCGAAAGGCGCGACTCCCACCCCGGACATCTCACCAATCCACCCCATGGTCCGGTCTCGCATCGCCTCATGTCGCTTCCAGCGGGTCTCGAGGCCTTCGGCCAGGATCCGCTCCAGCTGAAACCGCAACGCATACATCAACGAGATAGCCGGGGTGGCCGGAGTCTGGAGGACCTCGAGGCTGTGGGTCAAAGCCACCAGGTCGAAGTAGACGCCTTTGCCCGGCAACGTTGCGGAACGCTCCAGCATCGCCTCCGAGGCAACCCCGAAAGCCATGCCAGGTGGCAAGGCCATGGCCTTCTGCGAACCGGTGAACACCCAATCGAGAAGCCAGTCGTCAGTGCGGACTTCCGTCCCGCAAACCCCGGTGACCGAGTCGACCAGGAGAAGGGCACGGTCGTTGCGGGCCACGACCCGCGCCAGTGCTTCGAGGTCTTGCATCACGCCGGTCGAGGTCTCAGAGTGGGTGACGGTGACCGCTTCGTAGGCATCTGAGGAGAGTCGATCAGCGAGTTCCTCCGGGGTGTGGAATCCACCCCAAGGCACCTCCCACACATCGACGATGCGCCCACAGGAAGCCGCGATGTCGGCGAATCGCTTCGAGAATGCCCCATTGACCAGCGAGAGCACCCTTCCCTGACCCACCCCGTTCCTGATCGCCGCCTCCATCAACCCGGTGGCCGATGAGGTGGAGAGGATCACCGGCCGCTCGGTGAGGAAGACCTGTTTCAGGCCGACCTCGATCTCGGCAATCAAATCATGGATCGCCGATCCCCGGTGACCGATCATCGGATGGGTCTGGGCGGCCAGCACCTCGGGAGCCACCTCGGAGGGCCCGGGCAGGAAGAACCGACCGATCGATGTTTTTGGCTCCTGCCTCACGAATCGTGCTCCGTTGGTCCCGAGCCCCGCTACCCATCGGCCAGGCTCAATGCGTAACGAACGTTATCCACCAACTCCCAGCCGACCAACACGGGGTCGCCGGTCAGGAGATGCTCACGCAAGTGGGGAAGGGCAAATCCATAGTCACCGTCGGTGACCGAAAGGAAGCGCCACTCCTCACCTGCTACCAGGATCGAGAACGCCGTGACCTCCTCCAGGCTCCCCTCGACCGAGGTGACAACTCCTTGCGCGGTGCCCGAGGTCTGAGCACATGCCATGACAGTCGCCAATGCCATGATCCCGGCCAATCGGACCGCGTGGTGCATGGTGACGGTCGGCGACCGCGGACGGGGTCAGCCCGCCCTCAGCGTCGATTCCAACCTCTCCCAATCCCGCTCCTGTTTGGTCCAGCGGAACCAGATCACGGCAATGGTCCCCCACAACAAGAAGCCGCCCCCGAGTTTCATGATGATGCCGGCGATGGTCTGATCGGCCACCGCGGTTAGGCCGTAGGCCAGGGCGGCATCCCCATAGACCGGGTAGATGGGGACCGAGGAGAAAGTGAGAAAGGAGGCCGGGATGGTCGGGAGCAAGGACATGAGCAACAGATAGAGCATCTGTCCGGGCGGATTGAGTCGTGGGATCGCCGAGGTGGGCGAGAAGATCGGAAGCCACATCAGGATGGCCGCCCCGAACAGCCAGGCGTGCACGGCGAAATGAATCGGGCGACTGGTGAGCATCCAGCCCACCAATTCGGGCCAATGGATCAGGATGAATGTGGTGTTGAAGACGATGAACGCCGACACCGGGCCTGCCAGGGGCCGCAGAACCCGCGCCACTTTCGGTCGCCCCAGCGTGACGTCGCCCAGCCAGCGCGGGCACCCCCGGAGCAGCAACGCCGGGATCACCAGGGCGATCACCATGTGCTCGACCATGTGCAGGGTGAACAACGACGTTTCCCCGATGTCGTGAATCGGCCATCCCGAGACCACAACGAGAGCGGCCAGAGCCCCGTACCATTGCCACCGCTGGCCGGGGGTGGCCGGAGTTGCCCCCGGGGCGATCAGTGGCCTGAGCCGTTTGTCGGCATACCAGTATCCAAAGCCGAGGACGAAGACCAAGAGGAATAGGTCGAAATGCGGGTGCCAGGGAGGCAATGGCATCAGGCTCCCCTGATGACCAGGACTCCAAGTGCCGCGAGGACCACGGTGTAGAGACAGGCGGCCAGCACGAACCCACCGGTGAAGAACCGGCTGAGTGTCGACTTCTCGTAACGGAGATGCATGTAGAAGGCGACGACGATGATGAATTTCAGGGTCGCCAGCATGATCAGCGAGACGGAGTTCAGGACCCCGAGGTCGTACTCCCGGTTCATGTAGTACAAGCCCACCTCGATCGCAGTGAGGACCCCCAGGAGCACCGCGATCTTCCAATACTGGCTTGGTGTGGGGTGGTGATGCTCGGTGGTCATGTGGGAGGCACCGACAGCAGGTAGACGACGGTGAAGATCACGATCCAGATGATGTCCACGAAGTGCCAGTAGAGGCCGACCAATTCGAGATTCATCCCATGCTTCTCGCTGAGCCCACCCGGACGTCGTGCGATGCCCCACAAGGAGAGGAGCATGATCACTCCGATCGCGACATGGGTGCCGTGGAAGCCGGTGAGAACGTAGAAGGCCGAGGCCGCGGGGTCGGTGCTGAGCGTCATGCCGTCGTTGACGACGAACTCCGTGAACTCAAAGACCTGGCCACCGAGGAACACCGAACCCAAGGCTGCCGTGGCAAACAGCCATGTCCTGGTCCCGTTGATGTCGCCTCGTGTCAAAGCGTTGTGGGACAGAACCATCGTCAACGAGCTCATCAACAGGACGAAGGAGCTGACCGAGGTGAACGGAATGTCATAGATCTCGGCGGGATAGATGGAGTAGCCCGGCCGGTTCGAATACAGCAGATAGTTCGAGATCAGGGCCCCGAATAACAGGAACTCCGAACTGAGGAATAGCCACATCCCGAGTTTCCGGTTGTCGACACCGGTCGACTCGTGCTCGGGATTGGGCGGGCCCGCGCCGTGCTGGTCGGGGGCGGTGTCGTGAAGCAGGTCAGCCATGGGCAGCCACCTCACTCTCGTCATCGTCCTCGACGTGATGTGGCTCCTCGACCGGCTCGATCGCCCACCCGATAACCGATACCAGGGTGACGATGAAGCCGACCAGGATGAGAGCCTTTCCCCAAGGCGTCAGGTGGTAGATGATCCCGTAGAAGATGAGAGGAATGCCCAACGCCACGAAGACCGGGAAATACGAGGGATTGGGGAGGTGGATCGGGGCGGCCGGGTTGAGCTGATCGTGCTCGATCTTGGCGAGGATCTCGTCCGCATCGGGCTTGCGGACCGCACGCCCGTCGGCGTCTTCGTCGTACTTCAGATGCCAGAAATGGTCGAGACGGGTCACCACCGGTAGCTCGGCGAAGTTGTACTCGGGAGTTGGGTTGGGTGACATCCACTCGATGGTTCGGGCGTCCCACGGATCGAGACCAGACAGCTCGCCATGGCGTTTGCTCCGGTACCAGTTGAAGATGAATACCAGTATCGAAAGGGCGATGATGAACGCCCCGATAGTCACCGCCAGGTTCCAAGGCTCGAGACCCGTCTCCGGTGCGTATTTCCAGGTTCGACGCACCATGCCCTGCAGGCCCAACCAGTGCATCGGAGCGAAGGTGAGGTTGAACCCGAGGAACATGAGCCAGAAATGGGTCTTTCCCAATCTCTCATCCATCAGCCTTCCTGTGAGCTTGGGGAACCAGTAGTAGAGGCCTCCGAACAGCCCGAAGATGGCTCCGCCGAACAGCACGTAATGGAAGTGGGCCACGATGTAGTAGGTGTCTGTCTGCTGCCAATCGGAAGGCACAACGGCGTGGGTCACTCCCGACAAGCCACCGATGGTGAACATCGCCAGGAAGCCGATCGCGAACAACATCGGGGTCTTGAGTTGGATTCGCCCCATCCACATGGTCCCCAGCCAGTTGAAGATCTTGATCCCGGTGGGGATGGCGATGATCATCGTCGACAGCCCAAACGCCGCCTGGGCCACCGGGGTGATCCCTGAGGAGAACATGTGGTGGGCCCACACCCCGAAACCGAGAAACCCGATGGCGGCACCGGCGAAGACCACCGCCGCGTAGCCGAAGAGCGGCTTACGGGAGAAGGTGGGGAGGATGTCGGAGACCATGCCCATCGCGGGCAGGACCAGGATGTAGACCTCGGGATGGCCGAACAACCAGAACAGGTGCTGCCACAGCATCGGGTCCCCCCCACCAACCGGGGCGAAGAACAAGGTTCCGAACTGGCGATCGAAGGTCACCATGAACAGGGCCACCGCGATGATCGGGAGTGAGAACAGCAGTAGAAAGGCGACCACCGTCGACATCCAGACAAACACCGGCATCCGGAGCAAACGCATTCCCTTTGCCCGCAAGTTGAGGATGGTGACGAGGAAGTTGACCGCGGATACCAACGAGGCGAGACCCAGGATCTGCACCCCCAGGGCCCAATAGTCCATGACGGTGCCCGCCGAGTAGAGCGGTCCGGCGTTCGGTTGGTAACCAAACCATCCCCCGTTGGGCGAGTTGGCGAGGAAGTTGAAACTGCCGGGCCCACCTCCCAGAGGAATGTTGCCGTTGATCCCGCCTGCCCCATCCAATCCGATCGGGGCCAGGGAGGTGCCGAAGATGAACGTCGAATAGAGGAAGATCCCGCCGAACAGGAAGAGCCACCAGGAGAGGGCGTTCAACCTGGGGAAGGCCACGTCCCGAGCCCCGATCATCAGTGGGAGCAGATAGTTCATGAACGCCGCCGACGCCGGCATCACGAAGAGGAAGATCATCGTCGTGCCATGCATGGTGAACAAGGCGTTGTAGGCACCTGCGGTGAGGAACTCGGCGTTGGCCTGCGCCAGTTGGATTCGGAGCAGAAGCGCCTCCACCCCCCCGATGATGAAGAAGGTGAAGGCGGCGTATCCGTACATGATGCCGATCCGCTTGTGGTCGACGGTGGTCACCCAGGACCAGATCCCGGTCTTCGCCGACGGGCGGCGGAAGATGGTGGTTTGGGGCCGTTCGGCGGTAGCTGTCATTCGTTGCTCTCCAGCCAGGCGATCAAGGCGTCGATCTCCTGTTCGGTGAGGGCCAGGAAGGGCATGAAGCTACCGGGCTTGTAGAAAGGCGGGTCCACCAGCCATTCCCTGAGCGCTTCGTCTTTGGTCTGGCCCTCGCCCGGCAGGGTGGCCCCTGCGAACACCTCGCGCGACGCGAAATGGGTCAGCTCTGGGCCGGAGAACGAGCCGGCAGGAATGATGTTGGAGGCCGCCTCGTCATCGAAGCGCACCGTGTGGCACTGGGTGCAACCCTTGGGCCCGATGAAGACCTGATAGCCCTCGTACTCAGGAGTTCCCTCGACCGGGAGCTGGGTCGGTTTCTTCTGCTCGACCAGCCAGTCCTCGTAGTCGGCTGGTGTCATCGCGGTCACCCGGGCCCGCATCAGTGAGTGGGACAGGCCGCAGAACTCGGCACACTGACCCCAGTAATCCCCCGGCTCGTCGGCCTGAAGGCGCAGCAGGGTGGTCTGGCCCGGAATCAGATACCGCTTGCCGTTGAGAGCCGGGACCCAGAAGTTGTGGATCACATCCTCCGAGGTCATGTTGAGGCAAACCTCTTGCCCGGCCGGGATCACCATCACATTGGCCGTGGCCACGCCGGCATCGGGGTACTGATACTCGAACCACCACTGATGCCCGATCACGTCGATCTGCATCACGTCGTCGCTGCACTCGGTGAGGTCGAAGACGGCCGCCGTCGAAGGAACTGCGATCACCGCCAGGATCAGGGCGGGGATCACGGTCCAAACCACCTCGAGTTTGGGGCTGCCGTGCAGCTGTTTGGCCTCCTTGGCTCCTTCCCGGTCCCGAAACAGGAAGACCGCGACCAGGATCGCCCCCTCCACGAGGACAAAGACCGCAGTGGCGATCCAGAAGACCGGCCAGAACAGGTCGTTCTCTTGACGGGCAAACGGCCCCTTCGGATCGAAGGTGGTCATCGGGTCGTCTTGGATCTCGATCAGCGAACAGGCGCTGAGAACAAGGACCGACCCGACCACAGCGCCGAGGCGGGCGAAAAGTTGACGGGACCGAGCCATCGGTCCGGCATCATACGGACCTTGCCAACCGCCGACCAACTTACGCGGATTCGCCCGGATTAGCCCGCAACAGCGTCGATCGCCGAGCGAAGCTCGCCCTCACTGGCCGCCCCCTCAAAAGAGGCGGTGACCGTGCCGGTGCTGTCGACGATGAACACCCAGGGCTCGGAAGGCAGACCCCACTCGACGACGGCCGGCACCGGGGTCAACTCATTGCGGTCGCTCACCTGGAGATCCTCGTAGATCTCAACATGGACGAACTCGACCCCGGGGTAGCCCTGGCGCAGGCTCTTCACCTGATCAAGAAGCGGGCCACACGATTCGCTCACGCAAAACCCCGGGGTGGCAAAGACGATCACTGCCGGGCTTCCTCCCGTCACCGCCTGGGCAACGGACACCTCGTACATGGCGGGGTCGGGCTCAGGATCCGAAGTGATGACCGCCAGGTCGGGGTAATCGGCGAAAACCCGGGTTTGCGAGGGCGGGGCCGCATCGCCGCGGTGGGCGACCGCCGGATCCTCGACCGCCACCAACCCCATCGGGCCCGCGGTGGCGAATCCCTCCGCGTCGATAGTGACCTGGTAGGTGGCGGCCTCGGGGATCACCAACTGGGCCACATAGAGGCCCCGGACATCCTCGACAGTCCACAAGAACTCGGTGGGATAGGTGTCGATCGGGGCCCCGTTCTCGTCACGAAGGGTGACAGTGGCCGGGTGGTCCGGCGAGGCCAGATACTCGTTGGTCTCCTGGTCGATCAACCCGAACATGACCCGCTGCTCTCCGACCCCGATGGCTGCCTGGGAGGAGGCGACGATGCCGAATGGCGTCACCTCCTCAGACGAGCAAGCCCCGATCAGGAGAAGGGCTCCGGCGAGGGCGGGCAAGAGCCGTCTCATCGGATCAGCACATCCAGCATCACCGAGGCAAACAGAGCGGCGAGATACACCGTCGAAGTGGTGAACAGGCGCATCGCCTCATCCGGTTGCCGGTACACCCGCCAGGAGTCCCAGAGGAACCAGGCACCAAGCCCGATCGCGGCCACCAAGTAGATCCAGCTCATCCCGGCAACCGGCACCAGGAGCAGGGTGATGCCGACCATGAGAGAGGTGTAGAGGAGCATCTTCCTGGTGGTGGCCTCGACCCCGACGACTACCGGGAGCATGGGAACCCCGGCCCGGGCGTAGTCCTCTCGATAGCGGATGGCGAGTGCCCAGAAATGTGGGGGGGTCCAGTAGAAGACGATGAGGAACAGCAGCCATGCCGACAGCTCGAGTCCTCCTGTGATCGCGGCCCAACCGACCAACACCGGGGCGGCCCCGGCCGCTCCTCCGATAACGATGTTTTGGGTCGTCGACCGCTTCAGGACCACCGTGTAGACCAGGACATAGAAGAGAAGAGCCGCGGTCGAGATGGAGGCGGCCAGGAGGTTGGTGGTGGCCCAGAGCCATGCGAACCCTGCGACTCCAAGGCAGATGCCGAAGACAAGGGCGTTGATGGGCGCTATTTCATGTCTTGCCAGGGGGCGGGTCCTGGTCCGCCGCATCACTTCGTCGATGTCACGATCGAAGTAGTTGTTGAGGGCGTTGGCGCCGCCCGCGGAAAGGGTGCCCCCGATCAGCGTCGTGAGCAGGATCCAGGCCCCGGGCCAGGTGCCGGCCGCCAGCACCATCGCCGGCACCGTGGTGATGAGTAGCAACTCGATGATGCGAGGCTTGGTGAGTGCCAGGTAAGCCGTGAAGGTCGACCTGGCCCGTTGCGCAGGCACCGACAGAACGACCTCCGGCGTCAACGGCGATCCGGGGTGATCAGTCGACATCCGTTGGCTCCTGGGTCCCCTCTTCCTGCAGTCTTCTCGTTTCGGCCGCCTTCCGCGCTCTGCGCTCCGCCCATCGCAACCCGAGGATCGCAGCCAGGGCCGGGATCACAAAGACCCCGACCTCATCGATCCCCCAATAGTGGGCAAATGTGAGCATCATCCGGAAAGGACCAACAACCCGAGCGTGGTGAGGGCCACCATAAGGACAAGCATCGCGTATTGGGAACGCACCGCGTCCAGTCCAAAGTCCGCAAGCGCCCGGTCGTGGGCCAGGATGACACCGATGACATGCCCGGTCACGATCACGGCCACCTGCGCGTACCAGATCGGCTCGCTGGCTGTGATGAAGAAGTCCACCTTCCGGCCAGCGGTCCCGAACAGGTCCCAACCGAGAGCGAAGGGGTCAGACACCGCCGCGATCAACTGCTGGCCTTCGAAGACGATCAGGGTGAGATAGTGGGCAACGGCGTATGCAAGCGCGATCGGAACCAGGGTGTGGGCGAAGCGGATGGCCACACGGCGCGCGGTCCAGGCTGGGCCAATCAGACGAGCTGCGACCCATGAGGCAAGCCAGTAGGCAAGACCGATCAGCACGACCGAGCTCAGAAGAAGGATCGTCGCTCCGATCATCGAAGCCATGCCTCCGAACGCAGACCGGAACCAGGCGGTTCCCTGGGCTCCGTCGAAGGTGACAGTCCCAATAGCCACGACGACCAACGCGGCCAGGCCACCTTGCCACTCGGGGAGGACGGTGAGGGCACGAAGCCAGCCCCGCCACACCAGTCTTCCGTCCTCACGACGACCCAATGGTGAAAGCGAAGAGATCATCCGGTTGTACGGGGTGAAAGCGTCGAACACGGCCAAACCCGCCTCCCGGCCTGCATAGGCCATCACCCCCATCAGTAACAAGGTGTAGACCAGAGCCGCAATCGCCAGAGTGATCGGTGACCCTCCGTTGGGGTTGATCAACTCCAACCACGTGAAAGAGAGCAGTAGGAGTGCGGCCGGCCAGGTCCCCAAGCGATCGATCACCCAGAGTCGCTCCCTCCTGCCGATACCGAGCACCCGGCCCAGGGTGCGCCAGGGGTTGATGTCGGTGTACCAGTCCCCAATGACCGCCCCGGCGAATGGGACCACCAGCCAGAACACCACCCAAACCAGAACCGGGGCAATAGAAGGCCGGGTGGTGTCGACCTCGAGGCCGAAGAATGGGATCATCAATTGCCCGATGACGAAGCAGAGGCCGACCACTCCCATCAGCGGAAGCAGCCCTCTTCGAGGAACGGTTAACCTCGCCGGCTCGTAGCGGGGACCATCCTGAAGACGGGGCTCGGGCCAGAGCACCGCCAGGGCGACGAAGCTGGCGACGACGACGAAACCGGCGGCGGCAACGAAATAGGTCACCGGGACCGGAAGGTCGAGACGCCCGCCTATGCCGTGGGCGAAAGCGGTCCCAGGGCTTAGGAGCACGAGGAGCAGGGCACCGCCGAGAACCCCGGCGCAACGCCTCATCAGGAAGTTACTCGGAGCTCGAACAGTGGGAGGCGAGTCGTCTCAAGCTCGACTTCGAAGATGCCCTGAGCATCTGCCTCGAAGGAGATCTCGACCGGGACCCCGGGCTCGGCGTCATACCTCAGGTCGTATCCGTGGACATGGATCTCGTCGGCGACATCCGTCACCACCGTGATCTTCACCTGATCGCCGAGGGCGTACTCGAAGAGATCCGGTCCATCGACGACGCCGCCCGCCACGGTCACATCCGGTGACGGAACTGTCGTGGTGCTGTCGGGTGATGTGTGGGTGATCACGGCCTGGGTGCTCGTGGTCTCCGTCGGCGCGGTGGTCATCGAGGTAGCCGCTGGCAACTCGGTGGTCGTTGTCGCAGCGCTGCCGGCGCAGGCGGCGACCAGGACCACGATCAACACTGAGGGCGGACAGCGTCGCATTCCCAGACGTAGGACTATCCCGGCGGGATGAGCACGGCGTTGACCACGTGGGCGAGCCCGTTGCTCCCGGCCACGTTGCTGACCGTCACGGTTGATGCGCCATTCAGGACTATGAAGCCTTGCTCGACCGCGACGCTTATGGCTCCACCCTGGGCGGTCACGACAAAGGTGACCTCCTCCAGGTCGAATGCGGGCAATAGACCTCCCACCACGTGATAGAGCACGAACGCCTGCAGTGCGTCAGGATCTGTCGGCAGTGGCTCGGCGAGTTCGGCGAACGCAGCGTCAGTTGGAGCGAACAGCGTGTAGGGGTCCGGCCCCGACAACGTCTCGGTGAGCCCTGCGGCATCGATCGCAGCCAGGAACTGGGTGAACTCTCCCTCTGCGGCGAGCACCTCGAGGATGCCGTCTTGTACAACTGTGGTCGGCGGCGCAGCCACGGTCGTGGTGGGCGCGGCCGCTGTGGTGGTGGGGGCGGTAGGAGCCGTGGTAGTCGGCGCTCTCTCAGTCGTCGCGGTCGTAGGCGGCGGCTCACCCTCCGCCGCCAAAGCGGTCTCGAAGGCGCGCAGGGTCGCGGCGTCGACGACACCGGTGGCCGGCACCCCGAGGTCGGTTTGCAGCGCCTTCAAGGCGTCCTCCAACTCAGGCGACCATTCCCCGTCGACCGGACCGCTGTAGTACCCGGTCGTGATCAGGATGCCTTGCAGTGCCCCGATCTCGGCCGACTGCTGTTGCCCCAGGGCTGCGCTCAATGCGATCTGAGTCGCCGGATCGACCAGCCCGGTGACCGGAAGACCGGCGTCCTGTTGGAGTTGCTCCACTGCCTCGATCGTCTGTGGCCCGTAGATGCCGTCCGCCTCACCGTGGTAGTAGCCGGCGGCAGCCAGATCGGTCTGCAGCGCTGCCACGTAGTCGGAAACCCACTGCTTTGCCTCGGCCTCATTCTCGATGCATCCCGCGTCGGCGAACACCCGTGCCCAGGCAACCTCGAGTTGGTAGGCGGCCGACGTGAACTGGACTCCTGCCTCGATGACCGGGGTGTCCTCATCGATGGCCGCTGTCGCCTCCGCGAAGGCGGCGTCTGCCTCCTCAACCGCATCGAGCGTTTCCGGTTCGACGATTTCGATGGTCACTCCAGGGTCGGACCCCGCCTGTACCGCCTCGTCGAACGCCGCGGCAGAGTCGAGGACTGCCTGGCGTGCCGGTTCCAGTTCCTCACCTGCGGTCTTGACGTCTCCGACCGTCAACTCGACGTCTTCGAACAGACCGCCGTAAGCGTCGAGGGCGACCACGTACTCCTCGACATCCGAGCAGAACTGTTCCTGGGCGGCGGCGATGTCGATCTCTGTCCCGACCCCGCACGCCGAGAGGATGACGGCGCCGATCGTGGCTACGGACAGGTTCTTGAGATGGCGGTTCAAGTGGTCCCTCGTTGATCTGCGAGTCGTGAGTTTCAACCCAAGAAGAGTGTGATCTCCTCAACCAGGCGGTCGGCGTGGGTCCAAGGAGCCTCGTGCCGGACACCGACCAGCTCCACGATCTTCGGGTCGGTGACCGCGGCACCCAGATGGTACTGCCACGACGGAGGCACGAGTTGGTCATGGGTGGGAATGAGAATCAGGGTCTCGGCCTCGATCCGGCCCACCCAAGGCCGGGAATCGAACCGCAGCAAGGCCAGGGTGGCCTGGGCGCCGGCGTCGGCATCACGACGATGGGTCTCCTCCCACAGCCAACGGGCGTGCCGCTGCTCGACCGCCCCTGTCCCCAGCAGGTAGCCGGTCCGAACCTCCGGCGTGCCGAGCCCGGTCAATCTCTCCCAGGCTCTGGCAATTACAGCACCGATGACCCGCAGGGTCCGCACCGGCTCCGGGTGGTGGGTGAAAGCCGCGATCAAAACCAGCCGGTCGACTCTCGCCGGGTGCCGATGCGCCAGGGATTGGGCGATAGCGCCACCCATCGAATAGCCGACGACCGTCACGACGCCGATGCCTAGTTGATCGAGCACACCGGCCATGTCGTCTGCAACGTCCTCGACCTCGAAGCGATCCCTCGCCAGGGGGGCCCCGCCGTGACTGCGGTGGTCAACCATGATCACCCGATACGACTCGGCCAATGCCGGCCCGATCCGGTACCACTCGGCCAGCGAGGAGCCGGCCAGGCCGTGGATCAGCAGGAGCGGTGGGGCCAAATCGGGGCCGAGATCCCTCACCAGGAACTCCTGGTCCCCGACGAACACGGTGTGCCCGGGGTGGCGCCACGGATGCTCCTGGGGTGATCTGAAACGAGGGCTGACTGCGGGGCCGAATAACCGCCAGAGGACCAAGCCGGCGAAGAGGCGCCGCAGCACCCTCATCGACCGAGATCTCCCACGGCAAACACCAATTCGGTCACCGGCTGTCCTCCGACCAGATGCTCGTCGATGATTCGATCGAGTTTCTCGATGTCCAACCCGGCATACCAGGCGCCCTCCGGGTAGACGACACAGATCGCCCCCTGCTCACAGATCCTCAGGCAATCGACCTTGCTCCGGAGGACACGACCGTCTCCCATCTCACTGGGAGTCGCTTCCTCCTCCGGCTTGCCGGACCAGGAAGGGGGAGCCGAAGTCAGGCCCGCCGTCTTCAAACGATTCTTCAGATGAGCCCAGAGAAGATTCGTCTCTTCCCGCGGCGCGCATTTCGGCGTGGTCTGGTCTGCGCAGAGAAAGATGTGATGCTCGGCCCGGGGGATGGAAAGAGCCCCGGCAATCGCTTCCAGACGTTCCGTCTTTTCCATATCCAGAAGTTAGATCACGACAGTCCCTTTGGTGGAACCGACCGCGACCCACTCAGGATTGGCACGTCCCGGAGTTAGCCTCTCCAGTCCCATGACCGAACAACCGACCTTTCTCACTCCGGCAGCCGAGGCCAAGATCATGGACGAGCTCGAGGTCCTCAAAACCGAAGGCCGCAGGGAGATCGAAGAGAGGATCGCCGAGGCGCGCTCGCATGGGGACATCCGGGAGAACGCCGACTACGACGCAGCCAAGAACGACCAGGGCATGATGGAGGCCCGCATCCGCAAGCTCGAGCATCTGCTGCACACGGCCGAGGTCCGGGCGGTGGAAGACACCGGGAGAGTGGAGATCGGGAGCGTCGTCACGGTGGTCGACCGCGATGGCGACGTATTCGATTGCTTCGTTGCCCCTCAGGAGAACAAGGTCGCTGGCATGATGCTCGCCTCGCCCACCAGCCCGTTGGGACAAGCCTTGCTCGGGGCGTCGGTTGGCGACGAGGTCTCGTATGAAGCGCCGAGCGGAACCTTCACGGTCTCCATCAAAGCGGTTCGTCCCTTCGAGGGCTGATCGGCATTAGCCTGACGTCGGTTCTCCGTCCGGGGGGTCGCCGGTGAGACTCCGACTCAGAAGTCCCCGTCAACTTGCAAAAGTCCTGATCAACGCGGCGCGCCGCGATCGCGAGGAAGTCGCCGACTACCTCGACTCTCGTCGCGTCCAATGGGAGGCGCTGGCCGGCGCCGCTCCCGGCGATGCTGCCGATGTCCTGGAACAGCTCACCGAGCAGGATGCTGCCGAACTGCTCACTGACCTCAGCGCCACCGACGCCGCCGACATCCTGGAGCAGATCTCCCCCGAACTGGCGGCCGAGCTGGTCGAGGATGTCTCAATCGAGGACCTCACGGCCGCAGTCACTGAGATGACGGGCGAAGCCGCGGCAGACCTCCTGTTCGAGCTCGACGACGAAGTCACCGAGAGCGTGCTCTCGCTCATGGACGACGAGTCCGAGCAGGAGATCCGGAGACTGCTCGTCTATCCCCAGGACAGCGCGGGCGGTCTGATGACGACAGACATCGCGTTGTTGCCGATCGGCCTCACGGCCGGTGAGGCGATCGAGCGGATCCGTAACCTCAACGACGAGCTGGAAGACCTCTCCTATGTCTACGTCGTCGACGATGAGGGCCGGCTCCAAGGCGTGATCTCGTTCCGGGACCTGGTCTTCAAGAGACCCGGGGCCAGCCTCGACGAGGCCATGGTGCCCGACCCGGTCTCGGTCAATGCCTTCTCCGACCGGGAAGAGGTGGCGGAGCTGGCCCAGCGCTATCACTTGTTCGGCATCCCGGTCACCGACGGGAACGGCCGCCTCTTGGGAATGGTCACCAGCGACGCGGTCCTCGAAGCCGTTCAAGACGAGGCGACCGAGGATTTCGCGGCGGCGGTAGGCGCCGGCGTAGGGGAGACCGTCTACACCGACGTCTCCAAATCGGTGCGGATGCGTTCGCCCTGGCTCATCCTCAATCTGGGTCTATCACTGGTGGTTGCCCTCGTGATCGAGAAACAGACCGGGATCATCTCCCAGGAGCCGATACTCGCCGCCCTGATGCCGGTGGTTGCCTCCCTCGGTGGCAATAGCGGGAACCAAGCCCTGGCGGTGATGATCCGGTCGCTGGCATCTGACGACGTCCCCCGCGCCCAGGTCCCGTCGATCCTGAAGAGGCATTTCGGGACGGGCCTGTTCAATGGGGTGATTCTCGCCGTGGTCGCTGCTGGGCTCACCTACCTCCTGCTCGGATTCGCGATTTTCGGCACCGAGGCTGATGTCAGAACGATGGCGATAATCGTGGCAGTGGCGTCGCTGGCCAATCTGGTGATCGCAACCTTGGCAGGCGCCACCATCCCTCTGGTCTTGAGACGTCTCGGCCAGGATCCCGCCCTAGCCTCGTCAATCCTCCTCACCACGATCACCGACGTCGTGGGATTCGGCGGTTTTCTCCTGGTGGCGACGGCGCTCCTGAGCTAGTGGTCTTGTGGGCGACGGGCCACTAGCTGCCGACGACGAACTCGCCCGAGTCGACGAACGGGCCCTGGAATCGGATGATGGTGCCACCCACCAGGCTCACAAAATGATGCTGTTCGATCAGGGCCACCTCCGCTGCCGTCCGGTCCTCCTCGGCCTTCAGATAGGCGGTGGCAGCAGCGGCGTCATCGAAGATCTCGGCCCCGTAGGTGGCGATCCCCGACTCGTAGAGGTCGAGGACGAAGTTCTCCAGATCGACATCGGTGTAGGCGCCCGGCCCGATGACGATGTATACGACCTCACCGTCGGTCCCCGGCTCCCGAGCGACGATCTCATAGGTGCCGACCGACTCACCGACCAGGGTGGTGCTTGCTCCCTGCCCCGATGGCGCCGCGGAGGTGGTGGGCGACTCTTCCTCACCTGGATCCGTGACCAGCGAAGAGGTCGTGGTCAGGGCTGGATCCCCTCCGTCACACGCCGCCGCCAGAACCGTGAGGGCGAGCAGCGGGACCAGGGAAAGGGAGATCCGTCGTAGATTCATGCCCGGTCAACGTTACCGCGCATGGCCGGGTTCCCAACAAGGCCGTGCCGGATCAGCGCAAACGCTGAGCGAAGGCCCGAGCCAGGTCACTGGTGACCGGGCCCTCGCTGAACGCAAGGTCCCCAACCATCGAAACCGGCTGGATCTCGCGCATCGTTGACAATGCCATCACTTCTGAGGCTTCTGCCAGCCGATCCAGCGACCAGCTCCCTTCGGTGCAACGTATCCCGAGCCGAGCCGCGTCCTCCAGCGCCAAACGACGGGTGATCGAGTCGAGGATCCCCAAGTCGAGAGTGGGTGTCTCCAGGACGTCGTCGACGACCCAGGCCACACTAAACGTCGGGCCCTCGAGGATCAGCCCGTCGACCGTGACCAACAGGGCATCGTCGAAGCCCTCCCGGCTGGCCCGCCTGCTTGCCGACATGTGCGGCGCATAAGAGAGGAGCTTGGCGCCGGCAAGGTCCCATTCGACCCCGGCTGGATGCCAGGGGGCAACTACCGGCAACAGCCGCGCCGGGCCACGGCTGATCGCCCACGGGTGGGCGAACACGATGACCAGGGGCTCAGAAGGCTCGCCGGGGAGCGCCGACCCCCTGGTCACCACCACCCGTACCGCGCAATCGGGGCATTCGCCAACCACCGTCTGGATCCAGTGCCCGATATCTGCCCGCGCCGGAAGCTCGATGCCCAGGAGGGCCGCACTCCTCTCGAGCCGATCGAGGTGCGCCTCCAGGGCAAGAGGTGCGCCGTGATAGGCCTTGATAACCTCGAAGCAGCCATCTCCTCGCAGGACCGCCGAATCGGTGACCGGGATGCCGGCGGCGGCCTCGCCATTGATCAGGATCGTCGACGTCACGACGCAGGTGGTTGGTAGGCGTTGGTGATGGGAAGGCGCCGATCCTTGCCAAAGGCCTTGGTCGTGATCTTGACCCCAGGGGCAGCCTGCCTCCGCTTGTACTCGTTCCGGTCGACCATGCGCCCCACCCGGGCCACCAGCCCCGGGTCGTAACCCTCGGCCACGATGTCGGCCACGCTCCAATCGTCTTCGATGTATCGCTCGAGGATCGAATCGAGGACCTCGTAGGGAGGCAGTGAGTCGGAGTCCTTCTGGTCGGGTCGCAGCTCAGCCGAAGGCGGCTTGTCGATGCTGCTCTGTGGGATCACTTCTCCGTCCCTGTTGCGCCAGTGCGCCAACTCGTAGACGAGGGTCTTGAAGACGTCTTTGAGGACCGCGTAACCACCCACCATGTCGCCGTAGAGGGTGGCGTAGCCGGCGGCCATCTCCGACTTGTTGCCGGTGGCCACCACCATCGGCCCATGCTTGTTGGAGATGGCCATGAGGATCGCCCCCCGGGCCCGGGCCTGAAGATTCTCCTCGGCCACGCCGAATGACGTCCCCGCGAACAACGGTTCGAGGGCCTTCATAAGCGAGGCGTACACGTCATCCACCGGCACCTTGTCGATCCGGATGCCGAGATGCGAGGCCAATGCGAAGGCGTCGTCGACTGAATGCGCCGAGGAGAAGCGCGAAGGCATAGCCACTCCCCAAACCGCCTCAGGACCGAGCGCGTCAGCTGCGATCACTGCAGTGAGCGCCGAGTCGATCCCCCCGGAAAGGCCGATCACGACAGAGTCGAATCCATTCTTCCGGACGTAATCGCCAAGACCGGTGGTCAGCGCCCGATACACCTCTTCAATCGGCTCGAGGAGCGGGGTAGCCGACATGGCGACAGGGTCCTCACCCGCGAGCGGGACATCGACGATGAAGAGATCCTCCTCGAACTGCGGCGAGCGATGAATCACGGTCCCGTCAGCCGTCACGGCCAACGAGGCCCCGTCGAACACCAGCTCATCCTGGCCACCAACCAGGTTGAGATAGACCACGGGCGCAGACGAGGCCAGGGCCCTTTCGGCGATCATCCGCTCCCGATCCACCGCCTTGCCCCTGTGGAACGGTGAGGCGTTGATGTTGAGCAGCAATTGAGCGCCCGAGGCTGCCTGCTGGGACGGTGGCCCGTCGGCAACCCAGATGTCCTCACAGATCGAGACACCGGCGGTGACCACACCGAGATCCCAGGTGGCATCGGGTCGGGTGCCGACCGAGAAGTACCGGTCCTCGTCGAAGACCCCATAGTTGGGCAGCAGCACCTTGTGATAGACGCCGGTTACCTTTCCGTGTTGCAGGACAGCCGCCGCGTTGGCGACGGTTCGCTCTTGGGCGTCGGGAGCACCCCTGATCCCCGAAGTGGCAAAGTCGACGAAGCCGACCACCACCGCCGTCTTCCGTGATTGCGCAGCAAGCCGGTCGCGGGCCTCGATTCCCTCCCTGACGAAGTCGCGTCGGAGCACCAGATCTTCGGGTGGGTAACCGCTGATGGCCAGCTCCGGCAGCAGAAGCATGTCGGCGCCCTCGGCTTCGGCCCACGCCATCACCTCGCCGATGCGTGCTTCGTTGCCGGCCAGGTCCCCGACCCTGAGATTGAGTTGACCGCCGGCGACACGAACTGGCATTACCGCCACGATACGCCGCCCCTTAGCCTGAGCCCCGTGACCGACCAGCGGAACGTGACACAGGTTGAGCTGGCAGACCAACGGCTGCATCAGGTCGTGCCGGACCCCGGTATTCGTCGCGACCTCGCCCGACGCATCTCGTCGGGCCCCGACCCTTCCGGTGCCCTCGAGCGTCTTCTCCCGATCCTCGAGACCGCTCCCGATCTCGCCGAGGACCCTGACGCCCGACGCCGTCTCGGCGCCATCGTGGGCTCGAGTCGCGCTCTGAGTCGGAGTCTCGCCAGGAACCCGTCGTTGCTGACCGATGAGAAGCAGGCGACGGTGACCCTGCAGGTTCACCACGCCCTGGCGGTGATCGCCGGCGACGATCTCTCCGGTGCGATCGACCTCACCGAAGCCACCGCTCGCTACTCGCACGCCGTGGACGGGATCGTCTCCGACGCACTCGACTCGGCCCGACAGGCCACGGCCGAGAGGCACCCGATTGTCGGTGTCCTTCCCTTCAGTGTCATCGCCATGGGTAAGTGGGGGGCACGCGAGTTGAACTACTCCTCGGACATCGATCTGGTGCTCGTTCACGACAATGTGGACGGATCCGAGACGGAGAGCAGGGCCGCGGCGTTGGCCCTGGCCAGTCGACTTCTCACCATCCTCTCGACATCCACAGCCGATGGCGGGGGACTCGAAGTCGACCTGGATCTGCGCCCGGAGGGCTCGCTGGGACCGCTGTCCCGCACGCTGGAGAGTTATGCCCGCTACTACGAGCAATGGGGTGAGGCGTGGGAGCTGCAGGCGCTGATCAAGGCGCGGTTCGCCGCAGGGGACGCCGAGTTGGGGGCTCGCTTCATGTCTCTCACCGGGAAAGTGATCTGGGATCGGGGCCTCGACGTCGAGTCCCTGCGCAGCATCCGAAGGATCAAGGAGCAGGTGGAGCTTGGTGCCGAAGCGACGGACATCAAGAGATCCCGGGGGGGCATCCGTGACATCGAGTTCTCGATCCAGCTGCTGCAGCTGGTCCACGGCCGACTCGATGCCGAACTGAGGGCTCCGGCCACGCAGGACGCCCTGGACGCTCTGGCATTGCACGGTTTTGTGGGACCGGAGGATCATCAGAGGCTGACGGAGGCGTACCGCTTCCTGCGAAACCTCGAGCACCGGATCCAGCTCTGGGACCTTCGACAAACCCATGAGGTCCCCGAAGATCCTGAGGCCCGGACCCGCATCGCCCGGTCCCTCGGCTTCGAACACGACCCGGAGAGCGAGTTGGAGGATCGACTGGGTCAGGTGCGGGCCCTGGTTCGCGACGTCCACGAGCGTCTCTACTTTCGGCCAATCCTCGAGGCATTGGTCGGCTCCCCGACTGCGCGACTCGGCGTCGAGGAGGCGGCCCTCCGTCTCGAGGCGCTGGGATTCTTGAATGTGGAAGGAGCAAGGAGGGCACTCGAGGATTTGACGGCGGGCCTCAGCCGCCGGTCCCGGGCGATGCACCAGGTCCTCCCACTCTTCTTGGACTGGCTCTCTCTATCTCCCGATCCCGACCTCGGCTTGTCACAGTTGAGGGCCCTCCTCGCCGATCCAACTGTTCACTCGGCTCTGATAACGATGCTCGAGATCAACCCCCTGGCGGGTGAGCGTCTCTGCCTCCTGCTCGGAACCAGCCGCCTGCTCGGCCAGCTGATCGACCGTATACCCGAGTTCATTCCCCGGCTCGCAGACGACGCCCTCTTGGGGGACATCAGGCCCCGGGAGCTCGAGATCGAGCGGCTTCTGGGTCTCCTCGATTCGCGACCGGATCTCGACGCCAAGGTGGGAACGGTCAGGCGTTTCACCCGGCGGCGGAAACTCAGGATCGCGGCTCGCGACATCCTCGGCGAAGGCTCCACACCCGAGACCCTGACCGCGCTCACCGACAGCGCCGACGCCGCGGTCATCGGGGCCTTGCACGTAGTCACCGGGGGTGATCCCGGCGGCTTGTCCGTGGTTGCCATGGGGAAATGGGGCGGGAGTGAGCTTTCGTATGGTTCGGACCTCGACGTTATGTACGTGTTCGAGCAAGAGCCCGAGCGGGATCGGGCCCTGCGAACTGCTGCCGACCTGGCCAGGGTTCTAACCGAGCCCAGCCGGCACGGAGAGGCCTACACACTCGACGCCGAGATCCGACCGGAGGGCCGCCGGGGCCCCCTGGCCCGCTCAGTCGACAGTTATCGCCGCTACTACCAGGAGTGGGCCGAGCCCTGGGAGATACTCGCCCTGGTGCGGGCCCGTCCGCTTGCGGGCGACCTCGAAGTCGCGGCGGCATTCAGGGAGGTGATCGAGCCCGTGGTATGGCAGCAGAACGTCTCCGAGGCGTTCATCCGCTCAATTCGCGACATAAAGGCCAGAGTCGAGAAGGAGCGGATCCCACCGGGGGAGGACGCCGACTATCACTTGAAGCTGGGAAGGGGGAGTCTCAGTGATATCGAGTTCATGACCCAGCTTCTCCAGGTCCGGCACGGTTTCGACGAAGCGGCACTGCGGGTCCCAGGCACTCTCGACGCCTTGGCGCGGCTCCGCGACCACGATCTTTTGACCCGTGCCGAAGAAGAGACCATGAGGGAGTCCTACATCTTCTGTACCCGGGTCCGATTGCGGCTTCACTTGCAGGCGGGGCGCGCCTCCGACTCCCTCCCCACCGACCCCGACGAGTTGATCCGGCTGGCGAGTTCCCTGGGCTTTCCAAGGGCCTCCGAGCTCCGAGACCAATACCGGAGGGTCACCAGGCGCGCCAGAACGGTGTTCGAGAATAGGTTCTATCAATGACCGGTAACCTCGCCGGATGACCGATCCCGAGCGGGTCGCCGGCTTGGTGGGCGAGATCACACCCCGGGCAGTGGAGCTCCGCCACCAACTCCACCGGCATCCCGAAGGCGGCCATGAGGAGCATCAGACCACGGCTTTCATCGGAGCCGCCCTCGACGAGAGCGGCATCGGCTATCAACTTCGGGCACCCCGCACCGGCCTCTGGGTCGACCTTGGGGCCCCGCCCAGCATCGGGTTCAGAGCAGACCTCGACGCCCTTCCGATCAGCGAGCCCGAGGACAACAGCCCGGTGTCTTCGAATCCAGGATGGATGCACGCCTGCGGCCACGATGCCCATGCGGCCATTGCCTTCGGCATTGCCGCCGTCCTCGATCGTCTCGAGCTCTCGGCGGGGGTGCGCATCCTGTTCCAACCTGCGGAGGAGTCGTTTCCCGGCGGGGCCGCAGATCTCGTCGAAGAAGGCATCGTCGACGGGCTCAAGGGCCTGATCGCGTTTCACGTCGACCCGACGTTGCCCACCGGTCGAATCGGCAGCCGCTCGGGCCCGATCACGGCTAGCGCCGACAAGTTCACCCTCGTGCTCGAAGGGCCCGGCGGGCACACCGCTCGACCCCACCGCACGGTCGACCTCATTGCCGAGGCGGCCCGGGTGGTGCATGAGCTGCCCGCCTCCCTGCGCCGGACCATCGATGCCCGCAGCCCGTTGACGGTTGCCTTTGGCTCAATTCACGGCGGCGAAGCCGGCAATGTGATCCCGACCCGGGTCGAGATCCAGGGGACGGTTCGCACGCTCGACGGTGCGTTGTGGGGGATGCTGCCCGGTTTGGTGGACCGGGCGCTCTCCTCCCTGCTGGCGATCTCCGGCGCCGACCACACCCTGGCCTACTCACAGGCGATCCCACCCGTGGTCAACGATGCAGGCGTGGTCCAAGCCGCAACCTCTGGCATCAGCGCCATGCTGGGCCCCGATGTCGTGGTTCCCACTGAGCCCAGCATGGGTGGCGAGGACTTCTCCAACTACCTGACCAGGGTTCCCGGCGCCTTGTTTCGGTTGGGGAACGGCGGCTCTGGTGGAGATCTCCATTCACCATCCTTCCAACTCGACGAGGGCTCGATCGGGTTCGGGATCCACGCCGGCGTCGCTGCATTGCTCGGGATCCAGGATCATCTTTGAGTTGACAGCTGGACCGTGACGACTCGATCCGGGTCTACCATCGGCCGGCTTCATGACGACCGAAAACGAGCCCCTCACCGAGCCGCAACCCTACGAGTCCCACATCGGAGAGACCAGGCAGTACTGGCGCGACATGATCCTGGGCGTCAACGACGGCCTGGTCTCCATGTACCTGCTGGTGGTGGGGGTGGTCAGCGGTGGCCTCGACACCAGCCAGGTGTTGCTGACCGCACTCGCTGGTGCCCTGGCCGGCGCCGTCTCCATGGCCGCCGGCGAGTATCTGGCCACCAAATCCCAGGATGAGGTCCTGGAGGCAGAAATGGCACTGGAACGGGTCCACTTGAAGGACCACCGGGCGATGGAGGTCGGTCAACTCAGGGAGATGTTCTCCGACATGGGAATCGCCGACGAGGACCTCGAGAGCGTCGTCGCCGCCTTCGACCGGTCTGACGAGGCCATGCTCAACGCGATGAAGGCGCTGGAGTTCGGATTCGTGGAATCGGAGCGTCGCTCTCCCTTTCGAGCAATGATCGCGTCGGGTCTCCTTTTCCTGGTCGGGTCGCTGCCGTCGATCATCCCGTTCATGGTCTTCGACACCAATCCACCTGCCCTCGCCTGGGCTTCGGTGCTTGCCCTGGGCGGACTTTTCACCGTGGGGGTGGTCAAGGCCCGGGTGACCCGCAACAACTGGCTCATCTCCGGTCTCGAGAACATGATGATCGCCGGGGTGGGAGGCCTGGTCGCCTGGTTGATCGGCGACGCCGTGGGCACTGCTCTCAGCTGAGGCCACGGCTAGCACGCGCTTCGCTAGCAATAGTTAGCACTTAGCTGTATGCTTACAGAAGGTGAACGAGAGCAAGCAAACTGATCTGGGTGAATTCATCCGGCAGCAGAGGGAAAGGGCCAACCTCTCCCTGCGTCGCCTGGCCGACTCGGCCGGGATCTCAAACCCCTACTTGAGTCAGATTGAACGGGGAATCCGCAAACCGTCGGCCGAGATTCTCAGCCGACTTTCCCGGGCCCTGGAGATCTCAGCCAACTCCTTGTACTTCAAGGCAGGCCTCATGGATGGGGAGATGCAGTCGCCGACGGTCTTCGAAGCAATCGAATCCGACGAGCGGTTGAGCTCGAGTCACAAGAAAGTCCTACTCGACATGTACCGGGCGCTGGTTCAAGCCAACGGGTCGGTGCCCGACAAAACCAAACAGGAGTAACAAATGCAGGCGAAGAATGTTCTGTACGCCACGGTTGGAGCCCCCGTCGTCGCCGCCCGCAAGGTCGGCGAGGGCGTGACCACCCTCCGCACCAAAATCAGTGAAGGGACGTCAGGCTACGGCCAGGCCGCCGAGAAGGCGATCGACAGCTGGGCCGTCGAGGGTGAGAAGGTCGTTGCCCGGTTCACCGACGGCAAAGTCGTCGAAGACATCTCGGCGAAGGTCGACCTCGACCAGGCCAAGGAGCAGGTCAGCAAGTTGCGCGACCAGCTCGAGGACATGCTCGCCACCTGGCGCTCGTCCTTCCGGCCCGAGAAGGCCGACGTCAACGGGGTGAAAGAGGCCAAGGCCCCCGCGGCCAAGGCCACTTCGCCCAAGAAGCCGTCCTCGAAGACCGGCACCAAGGCTTCGGCGGCCAAGACCACCGAGTCGACAGCCACGAAGACGAGCTCTGAGAAGACCGAGCCGGTCAAGGCCGACCAGGCTTCCTGAGCGAATCCGTTATCCGTATTCCGTAGTCCGTTTTCCGTTCCCCCTTACGGATTACGGACAACGGAGAACGGTCGCCGAGCTCTGCTCGGCGACTACAACGAAGGTTTCAGGTCCTTTGCTGAGTCGATCCAGCCTTCGACCATGGCCTCGGTCGGCAGACGTCGCACAACCTTGGACTGCCCGTTGAGTCCGATGATCTTGGCCAGCAGCGCGGTTGGGTTGCGACGACGCAGGTCGCGCAGAGTGTCCACGCCGGCCACAACCAGGAGCTCGGCGTACTCCGCTCCCACCCCCCGGACCCGCAACAAGTCGGAGTGGTTGACCCATTGCTGGACATCACGGGAGTCGAAACCGAGAGAGGTGGTGAGCTTGGTTCGATCCTTGCGATTCGAAGCGAGGTCGAGCAGACCATTGCTGGTGCGAATCCCGGCTTTGCGAAGCTTGGTGGCGTCTTTGACACCGATCCCCGCCACCTGATCGATCCGAGCCATCAACACCTTCCTCCGCTCGACTCAGAAGTCGCCCGGACTCTATACAAGAAACCAAGCCGTCAGCCCGGGTGTTTGGGCCTCATTTCAACCACGTCCCGTTCGGTATCGACATCCCGGGGAGCCATCTCCGGGAACCACACTTCGTCCACCCATTCCGGATGAGCCTGCCAGAGCCTGCCCGCACCGTCATCACCCTCGAGCGACATGAGACGGGGCCACAACAAGCGATCGACCAGAACCGGGTTCCCTGAGGTGTAGCGATACTTGGGGACACTGACCGGCCTGTCCGAGCGAGCGTGTGAGGCCAACAGCTCATCGACTACTTCTCGCGGCACCGCCGGCTGGTCGCCGATCACGATCAACGCCTCGTCACAGCGAGAGAGGCGGGTCAACGCGTCGAGGCCGACGCGTATCGAGGATGCGATTCCTTCTTCCCATTCCGGGTTCTCCACAACTCCGGCCGTCCCGAGATCGGTCTCGGCCAGGATTCGGTCGGCCTCATAGCCGATCACCACCCACACCTCATCCACCGGGAACTCGGAGGTTCGTGCCACCACATGGCCGAGGAGATTGGTGTCACCCCACGGTTCGAGCTGCTTGGGTCGTCCCAGCCTTCGTGACCCACCGGCGGCCAGGATCACAGCGGCGATGGACATGTCGGGAAAACCTAGCCGTCAGGACCTCAATGGCCGACCGGTCAGATCCGCCGGCTCATCGTGCAGATACCGCTGTGTGATCATCTCGGCGAGGATTGCGATCGCCATCTCCCCTGCGGTTCGAGAGCCGATGTCGAGCCCGATGGGACCATGGATCCGATCCACCTGATCGGCGGTGAACCCTGCCTCCAGCAGCCGGCTCCTCCGCGCCGCGGTGGTCTTCGCCGAGCCCATCGCTCCCAGATACCGAGCCGGAGAGGGCAGGACGATCGGCCATAGCGGGTCCTCGAATCGCCGATCGTGAGTGAGGATCACAACGAAGGTCCGCTCGTCAAAGGACGAGGGGTCACAGACCTCGCCCGGCCAGCCGACCCGCAGTTCATCTGCCTCGGGGAACCGCTCCTCGGTCACGAAGGCGGGCCGGGGGTCGGCGACGATGGTGTGAAACCCGAGCAGCCCGGCATGCTGGACCAGCTCCTGGGCGATGTGGACCGCCCCGAAAACGAAGAGACGGGGGCGAGGAGCCAGCATCTCGAAGAACACTTCGGTGTCTTCGTAACCGAGGGTGACGCTCTGCTCGCGCGCCATCAGGGTCAATGCGTCTCCGGGAACCGTTTCGGCCAACGCCTCAGGGATCGCCCCTGCGATCACCGAACCGTCACCGTCGAGGAGCGCCTTGCTCCCCAGGCCGTCGCCGGCGATCACTGTCACCACCGCACCACGCCGGTCCTGTTCGGTGAGTTGGGTGAGGGCTTCGAGAATCGGATCGCTCACCACGGCTCGATGTAGACCTGAATCGTGCCCCCACAGGCGAGACCAACCGCAAAAGCGTCTTCGTCAGCTATGCCGTAGGTCACCAGCTCGGGCTCACCGCTCTCCAGGACGCCTAGGGCCCTGACCACCACGTCGTTCTCCACACAGCCGCCAGACACGGAGCCTTCCATCTCGCCGGTGGACGAGATCAGCATCGAAGACCCCGGTCCCCGGGGTGCCGACCCGTAGGCCTTGACCACCGTGGCCCTGGCCAATCGCTTGCCTTGCTCGGACCAGATCCGACGCGTCTCCAGGTTCTCAAGCATTACAACGCGAGGCTACCGCGATCCCGTCGCTCGGCTCAGACCGCGACCTGGAACCTGGTGATTGCCCCCACCCCCTGGGCATCGAGTTGGGACGCCACATCTATTTGATGGATTGTCCCTCCAGTGGCCACGGTGGCATCCATGGCGGCAGCGACGACATCGTCGACGGGGAACATCGGCGCCGAGCAGACCGGGCATGCCGTCCCGGATCGGGCCAGAAAGCCACACTGGTTACAGATGACCCCCGGTCTGGTGAACGAGCCCGCCACCACCAGGGTGTCCACCGCCTGGGCGTTGCACACCTGCAGCGACCCGGCCAGCCCGAGAACCGCCAAGCCGCCACCCCGCGCCGTATCCCAGAGAAGCTCGACCAACGCGACCTCTCGCTGTCTGCGGACTTCGCCGCCGAGATCAGCCAACTGAGAGCGAAGCGTGGCGGGAGTCAGGGTGTGGGGGTTGGCCGTAAACGCAGCGCGGGGAAGACGGGCCAGATACGCATGCAGGGTGCGCCCGATGTCTTCGATGGCTTCCTCATGACCCCCCACCACCACATAGTCGAGTGGTCGATCGAGATGACGCTCCAGCAGCCGGGTGCCGGCCTCCTTCCACATCCGTGTCGTCTCTTGACCGGCGTGGGCTCGCACGTTGTGCTCGTCATACCCACCGAAGCCTCCGTAGTTCGGCTTCCCGATCTCGGCGGTGAGAGCTGATACCTCTTCGGTGAGGCCATCGGATCCGACAAACACCCGGGTCAGCACCCGATCCCCGACAATGACTCCGACTCTGAGGGGCCGGGGTGCCGCCCGAAGCGGTCTCAGATAAGGACGCGGGCCGAAAGACGAGATGCTGGGAACGGTGTGTGTGAGCGGCTCGAGCAAGAAGATGCCATCGACGTCGGAGGCGAAGATGGCGTAGGAGGGTGCGACATCTGCTTCGAGCTGTTCGGCGAGATCCCGGATTCGATCGGCATCGGCGCGGACGCTCTTGCGGGTCGTGGGCTCCTGACCTTCCGCTTCCTCCCGCACCGGCTTCAACAGATCGCTGAGCAGCGCCGCCATCCCTCCCGGGCTGGGCCGGTCGACGTAGAGCGTGATCAAGGCCCCGGAGGCGCTCCTCAAGCCGGCGAGGGGATCGGCCAGCGAGTTCGACCCGCGGCCCCAGCCACCCTGATGATTCACACCAACAGGTTCGGGCACACGAGGAGTCACTGCCCCGCCGAACCTACTCGGTGATCGTGGCAACCGTCAGAGGGCTGCGGAGAGGGCAACCGTCATCTCCTCGAGCACCCAGCCCAGGAAGTCCAGGACCTGGCGCTGCTCCTCGGGAAGCCGATCGTGGTCGTCTTCGACCTCGAGACCGAATCGGGCTCCCAGGGCGAGCCGGCCCTCATTGAGCACCCGGAGAAAGGCATCGGCCTCCTCGGTCGTCAGCGCCAGCTTGGCGTCGGTTTCCATCACCCGGCGATACACATTCCGGTCCGCGGCGCGGGCAACGGCGAGCTCCTCACCCATGAACAACCACCACTCATCATTGGCCTCGGGGTCATCGAGGTACACAGGCACTTGTAGACGACGGGTCGCCGGGTCGTCACCCGTCGTCGGGATCGCGTCCAGCAGCTCGAGCACGTCTGACAAGAACTCCCTCTCCTCGACCGGCAGGTCGACCACGATCTTGCCGCCCCGGTATCGAAATCGGTTGCGGCTCATTGCTCCATGGTTGCCCACAACCCGTGCCCGTGAAGCCGGTAACAATCGACCTCCGCCTTCTCCCGCGTCCCATCCGAGACCCGCGCCCGCCCGTCGAAGTGAACCTGAAGCATCAGCCTGGTCGCCTTGTCCGTGTCGTAGCCGAACAGCTTGCGAAACACATACACGACATAGGCCATGGTGTTTACCGGGTCGTTCCAGACGATGACCTGCCAGGGTTGGTCGACGTCTGTCTCCTGTCCCGTTTCCGGGGTGAGGACAGGGCTGGGTAGGATCGTCACCGAGCCAATCGTACGCCCGTCAGGATTCGTCGAGACCGGGGAGGGTCCCGAGAATCGAGGCCCGGCACGCCTCGGCAGCCTCTGCCATCTCGGGATCTCCATAGGGGATCTCCGCCACCGCGAAAGGGGCGCCAACACCGGCAAATCCGGGGACCGGGTCGGGGAAGTCCTCCACACCATTCGCCCGCATGCATTGGCTGAACTCGTTGAGCTGCCTGGTTATCTCCTGGCGCAACTCATCCTCCGCCCCGAGGTCGAGGGCTCCGGTGTTGAGGCTTTCCGAGCAGACCGCCAAGGCGCCGGCAACGGCCGGATCGCCGAAGTCGACGCTCACGACCACCAGATCGAGACGGGGGCGCCCGGTGGCATCCAGGGGCACTTCCTCGATCACCACATCGTGCTCCCCGAGGCAGGTCCGGAATGCCTCAACCGCGGCCTCGGTCGTGGTCGTGGTCGACGTGGTGGTTGGCGCGGTGGTTGAGGTCGGCAGGGGGTCGGTGCCCGAGGGACTGTCGGGGCCGGGGGTGCACGACGCCACCACGAGCAGCAGCGCGAGGAGTGCAGCGGGACGTCGAATCATCCGGCTTCGGGCTCGGAGGACATCACCCCTTCGGCGAGGATCATCGCCAGGTCTCTCACCTTCACATCGTCTCGGCCCAGCTCCTTGACCCCGTCGTCGATCATCACGTAACAGAACGGGCAGGCCACGGCGATCTCGTCGGCCCCGGTGGCCAGGGCTTCTTCGGTCCTTTCGATGTTGACCTTCTTGCCTGTCCGCTCCTCCATCCAGAACTGGGCCCCGCCGGCGCCACAACACAGCGCCCGGGTTCCATGACGGGGCATCTCGACCACCTCGATGTCGCCCGAGGCGCCGACCACGTTCCTGGGCGCCAGGTAGATGTCGTTGTGTCTCCCCAGATAGCACGGATCGTGATAGGCGATCTTCTTGGGCTCGCCGTTCTCCTTGGTCGGGACGCTCAGCCGCCCCTGGGCCAGCAGCTCGGCAAGAAGCTGGCTGTGATGAACCACCTCGTAGTCACCACCGAACTGTGGGTACTCGTTGGCGATGGTGTTGAAACAATGGGCGCATTGGGTGATCACCTTGGTGACGCCGATCTCCTCGAAGCTGGCGATGTTCTGCAGTGCCAATTGCTGGAAGACCAGTTCGTTGCCGGCGCGGCGGGCCGGGTCCCCGCTGCAGAGCTCGGCCCGGCCCAGGATGGCGAAATCGATGCCGGCCTTGTTGAGCAACCTGGCGAGGGCCACCGAGACTGCTGTGTTCCTGTCGTCGAAGGACCCGGCGCAGCCCACAAACCAGAGGTACTCCGCGGTGGTCTTGCCGTTCTCGCCGAACACCGGCACCTCGAAGTCGAGCTCCGAGGTCCAGGCGGCCCGGGTCGCCTGGCTCAATCCCCACGGGTTGGATTGGTTCTCCATCGCCACGAACGCCTTGCCCAGTTCAGTAGGGAACTCCGATTCCATCAATGTGAGATAGCGGCGCATGTCGAGGATGCGATCGAGGATCTCGATGTTCACCGGGCAGATTTCGTCACAGGCCCGGCAGGTGGTGCAGGCGAAGACTTCTTCGGGCCGGACCCGGTCGAAGAGCGAGTGCTCCCCTTCGAGCACCGCTACCGATGACAGCGGCGGGCTGACTCCGGCGGCGGCTGCCGCCACCTCTCCCGATTTGAGGACGATCTCCCTCGGGTCCAGTGGCTTGCCGGTGATGTTGGCCGGGCACACAGAGGTGCATCTCCCACAGATGGTGCAGGCATCGGTGTCGAAGATCTGCTTCCAGGTGAGGTCGGTGGCGAGGGCGGCACCGATGGTTTCGATGTCGTCGGCCTCCAACAGATTGGGCATCTCGCGCATCGCACCCTTGGGCCGGGGGTGTGCCGATAGGAACAGATTGGCCGGAGAGGTGACCATGTGCCGGAGCTTGGTGACCGGCAGGATCACCAGGAATCCGACAAAGGCGGCGACATGACTGACCCATAGGATGAAGTGGAGGTCACCGGCATTGGCCTCCGGGACCAGCGCAGACAGCGGGTATCCGACGAACGACCAGACCTCGAAATCGGGTCGTCCGGCGAGCGCGATACGGGCAGCCTCGGTGAGCAAGCCGCTGATCCCCAGCACGACCAGGAGGCCCAGGATCAAGGCGTCCTCAGGCTTGGTCTTGGTCCTGAGTCGCTCGCTTCGCAGCACGTAGCGGTTGACGATGGCCAGCGCCAGACCCCCGAGAAAGGCCAGGGAGGCCAGGTCGAGAATCGCCGAGAAACCCTCATAGACCGGGCCCTCGAGGAACTTGAGGTCGACTGGGAGCAGGTGATCGATCTCGACCGTCACTGTCCCCAGGAAGAGCACGACGAACCCGTAGTAGATGAGCGAGTGCATCACCCCTGCCCGCGGGTCGCGCATCAGGGTCCTCATGAGCAGCCCGGCGTTGAAATCCTTGATCCGGCGGCCCCAGAAGCCAAGCCTCGACTCGGCCCGGCCCTGTTCCCAAGAGGTCGCCCTGCGTGCCAGCAGGTGGAGCGACAACCAGATGAAGACGCCGACCGTCACATAGAAGACCAGCTGCACAGAATCGGGGATGTTGCCGAAGACCACCCGACCGATGTCGAAGTCCGGCTCCTCGGGGATGGTCCCCAGCAGGCCCAGTGCCAGGGTGCCCAGTGCCCCGGCCACCCCCAGCGCCTCAATGACATAGGAAACGGGTGGCCACCTGGAGGTCGTGGTTTCGTCCTGACGCTCCTGGGTGAGGGCCATGGCGGCGAGTGTAGAAGTGCCAGCTCCCCAGCCTGCTACCACGGCCGGGTGGTCGCCGGGGTCAGGAACCGAAAACCGACCTCACGAAGAACCAGGTGTTCGCCGGACGTTCGGCCAGCCGCCGTGTCAGATAGGGATACCACTGCGATCCGAAGGGCAGGTAGACCCGGAGCGGGTACCGGGCGGCGACCAACTCCCGTTGCAGGGCCGGTCTGACCCCGTAGAGCATTTGGAACTCGAACGGCTGTTTCCGCCCCGCAGCGAGCTCCCGGGTCAGGTCCACCAGCGCCTGGTTGTGGGTGGCGATCGCCGGAAGCACCTCCTCCGAGCCCATCAGAGAGCGCGTCAGATGGGCGAAGGCGGCGTCTACCTCCGACCTGGACTGGAGAGCGATTTCCGGGGGCTCGACGTAGGCGCCCTTGCACAGCCTGATGTGCCCACCCAGGGGGATGAGACGCTCCAAATCGTCAGGGGTCCGGCGCAGGTAGGCCTGCAAGGCCAGACCCAGGTTGCCGTTGGAGGTCTGAGCCTTCTCATAGAGGACAACGGTCGCCGCGGTGTGGTCGGAATCCTCCATGTCGATGGTCACGGTGGTGCCGGCGGCGATCGCCTCTCGGGCCAGGAAATCGATCGACTCCGCGGCGAGATCGGTGTCGATGTTGAGACCCAACTGGGTCAACTTCACAGAGATGTTCGACGTGAGACCGTCAGCGGAGATTCGACTCAGGCAATCCTGGTACCCGTCTCGTGCGGCAAGGGAAGTGTCCCTATCGAAAACCTCCTCACCGAGGAGATCGAGCGAGACGAGGAACCCCTCGGCGTTGAGGCGCTTGGCCACCTCGACCGCGTCGTCGAGGTTGTCCCCGGCAACGAATCGCCGGGCCAGGGCTCTTCCCGGCTTGGTTCCCGTGAACATCTTCTCGACCGGGCGGGCGTGAGTTGTCGCGACCACCAGCTTCGAGAAGACACTCAACCCTTTCCCCCGAGTTCGGCGGATCGCCTCGCCGCGGCGGCCACCGCGTCCTCTACGAGTGCCCGGAACCCGCGCTCCTCGAGCACGTGCATCGCAGCCGCGGTGGTGCCTCCGGGTGAGGTCACCTGCGACCGCAGCTCGGCGGGCGTCTTCCCCGTGCTCGTCAGGAGGTGGCCGGCGCCGCGAATCGTCTGATGGACGAAGTTCTCGGCGATGTCTCTGGGCAGACCCTCCCGGACCGCCGACTCGGTCAGTGCCTCCGCAAGGAGAAACACGTATGCCGGGCCGGTCCCCGAGACCGCCGTCACCGCGTCGAGCAGGCTCTCGTCCATGATCCGGACCGATCCCACCGCTCCCAGGACCTCCTCGGCGAGGTCGAGATGCTCCGATCGGGCGTGGGCTCCGGCTGCGATCCCGGTGACACCCTCGCCGACCAGGGCCGGGGTGTTGGGCATTGCCCTCACCACCGGAACTGCACCGAGCCGGGACTCGTAGGCCTTTGTGGTGACCCCTGCGGCGAGGGACAACACCATCTGCTCCGGCGCCACGTGACCTGAAAGCTGATCGAGAAGGGAGGGGACGTCAAACGGTTTGACGGCGACCACCACCACCTCACGGTCCCGGATCGCCTCCACCGGGTCGGATGACACCACCGAGCCCGACGAGTCGGACAACTGCTGGGCGCGCTCCGGGCGACGGACACAGAGGGAGATGTCGCCTGGAGCCCACCCGGCCCGGAACAAGCCGGACATGAGGGCCTCCCCCATCGCCCCGATCCCGATGATTGCGACCGATGTGTGCCCGGACATCGGGGGAGTATATGTAGGGCCCACACGGCTCCTTGGCCCGAACCGGTCAGCCCAGGGGGATTCCCTGGGCTTTCCGCTCGCTCACGCCTCTGATTCGGGTCCGGTCAGAGATCCTCTGACCGTTCGGTCCTGGAGTCCGGTCTGACGGCAGTTATTAGCAGGGCTCCTAGAGCCAAAAAGGCCAACGCGAGCAGACCCATGCCTTCGGCTTCCGTACCGGTAAACGGCAGCGTGTCGGCCACGGTGCCGGCAACTGTGGTCAATACGGTTGGCAGCACCACGTCCCCCACGGTCGAGGTTGTTGCCACGCTCGTGGTTGTGGCCTCCGTGGCAGTCGTCGTCGGATCGGTGGTCGTCGTCGTCGGATCGGTGGTCGTCGTCGTCGGATCGGTGGTAGTGGTCGTCGCCTCCGTAGTAGTGGTCGTCGCCTCCGAGGTGGTCGTGGTCGCCTGAGTGGAGGTCGTGGTCGGCTCCGTGGCAGTGGTCGTCACCTGAGTGGAGGTCGTCGTCGGCTCCGTGGTAGTGGTCGTAACTCGGCATTCCCCGAGATAATCATCCTCATGCCCGGCCCGAGTCGTTCCGTTCTCATAGAAATGACCAGCCTGGCCGTAGACCGCGTTCTCCGGGATGGTCAACGTCACATAATGGGTGGTCCCATCGAGCCCTGCGGCGTGACAGATGGTCACCATCACTGGTGGCTTCCCATATGCCGTCGGCCCCCACGCGACCAGCGCAATCGAGACGGTTAGGAGCGTCACTGTTAGGGCCGCCAGCGGCAATCGCCAGCGATATGTCAACTCCATGGTCCCCTCCCTCCAGCCGACTGGGATGGGGCCGGTCTCACCATTGGCTCCGCCAGACCTAAGGTGACCGCATTAAGGGCCTGGCCTCGATGCCTCCCAGAATTCCGTCTTCTCCACCGACCACCAAGAGTGGTCAGTACCACTGTAAGCGGTGAGGGGCGCCCATGGACCACCCAGTCGTCATCCACGCAAGGGAGCTAGTCATCGGAGAAATCCTGGTGACTATGCGGAGCTGCTCCGCTCCACCCAAGGCCTCCCCCCAGAATCACCTCAGCCGAGACGGGACCGGATCAATTCGACGACGGTCGCCACCGCTCTCGGGTTGTAGCCCTCCGGGATGATCAGATCGGCGTAGGCCTTCGAAGGCTCGACGTACTGAACGTGCATGGGCCGGACTGTCTCGAAATACTGGTTCACGACCGACTCGACGGTTCGGCCTCGCTCTTCGATATCCCGCTGCAGTCGACGGGCAAGTCGCACGTCGGAGTCGGTGTCGACGAAGATCTTGAGGTCGAGCTCGGAGCGAAGCTCGGGCTCGGCGAGCACCAGGATCCCCTCGACGACCACCACCGGCGCCGGTTCGACCCGGACCGTCTCGTCGGAGCGGAGATGAACGGCGAAGTCGTATACGGGACGCTCGATCGCTTGGCCCAGCCGCAATGCCAGCAGGTGCTCCACCAGCAACTCGGTCTCCAACGAAGCAGGATGGTCGTAGTTGACCTTGGTCCGCTCCTCATATGAGAGCTCGGGCATGTGCCGGTAGTAGGCGTCATGCTGTATGTGGGCGACCTGGCCGTCGAGACGTTCCAGCACCGCCCCGGCGATCGTCGTCTTTCCCGATCCCGACCCTCCGGCGAGACCGATGAACAAGCGGCGATCTGGTTTCCAGGGGCTGCGCTGGGACATGCCCGGCGACGTTACTTGTCGGCCACCCGGCTCCGCAGACGGCGGATCTCGTCGTATACCCCGTCGGTGAGGGTGGTGCTGGCCGGCGCCGAAACCCCCTTGACCTCGACGGAGACCCTATCCGGTTGCGGGCTGGCCTCTTCGGCGCTCGACGCCTGCACCGGCTCGGGCTCGAGGGCCGCACCCACGAGCTCGGCCTCCTTCGTTTCGACCGCTGGGGCCGACTCCAACCAGTTGGGGATGCCTGCTCCCGGTGCCACATCCTCGGCAAGCCGATCGAGCCAATTCGACTCCCCTTCTTCAGCGACCAGGGCCTCGGCCATCCCGAAACGATGAAGCGTGTGGAACGTGCGCACCGCCGAGCCCCGCCCGAACCTCGCCTCGAGGTGATCGAAAGTGAAGGTTTGGACCAGGTTGACGAGGGCGTGCCAGTCCTCAGGCTCGATGGTTATCGGGCCATCGATTTCGCGAACCAGACGCACCCCTGCAGCCTCGAAGAGACCGGCATCGACTACTTCGCCCTCCAACGATGTGAGGGCCTCGACGTCGGTGAGGATCTCTTCGACCGTCCAACCCTTGACGTCCGGTCCGTCTGCCGGCCCAACCGAGAACTGACCCGTATCCACCCCGGAGACGACATAGACGATGTCGGCGATCCCACTCCGGTCCCGCCCGAAATATGTTCCCTTGGTCCCGGTGAGCTCGGCGCCGGTGACAAGCCCTTCGGAGAAGAAGATGCGGGCTTGCTTCTCGCTGACGATGTCGAGGGAACCCGTCTTTCTGGTGACCTGCATGATCTGTAGGAGGTCGTTGACGCTCCAATCAGAAAGCTGCCCCGAAAGTTGCATCTGTGACTCCATAGACCGGTCCCAATCCCTTCTGGGGACTATCGGCATGCGAATCTGGATGGTTGAGCCTGTTCATTGCTCGTTTCGGGCCTTCATCGCCCTTTTCTGCTCACGCAGGGTGGCCACATCATCGAAGCTCGCGACATCAGCGATGCTCGGCCAATCGGCTGCCTTCTCCTCCCAACCTTCAGGCTGGACTCCCAGCCGTTTCCCCAGCACGCCAACGAAGATCCGGGACTTGGCCACCCCGAAGCCGGGCAGGGCCTGAAGCCGGTTCAGCAGGTCCCCCCCGTCCGCCGCGGTTTCCCACAGGTTCTCGGCCCGTCCTTCGTATTCGGACACGATTACCCGGCACAGCGCCTGGGTCCGACCCGCCATCGAGCCCGGGTAGCGATGGATGGCCGGCGGTCCTTTGAAGATGCTCTCCAACTGTTCGGGATCCCAGGCCGCGAGGCGGCCCGGGTCCAGGTCCTCTCCTAAGCGCTCTTTGAGCAGCTGAGGGCCGTAGAAGGCCCGCTCCATCGGGAACTGTTGATCGAGGAGCATGCCGATCAAAAGGGCGAGGCCGTCGGTGGCGAGCAGATGGTTGGCTTGATCGGACTCGGTGAAGGGGAGAGCGTCGGGTCGGTCCATGGATCGAACCGTAGTTCTCAGAACAAGATGCGAATCAGGACATAGAGAACCAACAACCCGGCCGGGAAGAATGCGGCGATCGACGTCGGTTGTCTGTCCTGTCGGTTCATACTCATATCTGACGTCACCTTTGGTGAAAAGGTTTCACGGATGTTTGGGGTTCTCCCCATTCCACCGGGTCGATATGACAAGAATGAGAACGGACCGAGAATGAGTGATGACATCTACATTGTCGATGGGTGCAGGACACCGATCGGGAAGCTCGGTGGTCGGCTCTCTCATGTCCGGCCCGACGACCTGGCCGCTCATGTCATCAGTCGGCTCATGGCCCGCAACCCCGAGGTCGACCCGACGGCCATCGAGGACATCCAATGGGGCGCCGCCAACCAGGCCGGCGAAGACAACCGCAATGTCGCTCGTATGGCGGCACTGCTCGCCGGGCTCCCCATCGAAGTCCCGGGGGCCACGGTCAACCGGCTCTGCGGCTCTGGGATGCAGGCAGTGGTTTCAGCGGCCCATGCCCTTGGCGGTGGCTGGGGAGACTTGATGATTGCCGGCGGCTCAGAGTCGATGAGCAGGGCGCCATATGTGGTCACCAAGAGCGACCGGGCATTCCCGACCGGGTTTCCCGACGCCGCCGACACCGTCATCGGCTGGAGGTTGGTGAATCCGAGAATGACAGAGCTCTACCCGCCGATCACCTTGGGGATGACTGCCGAGATGGTGGCGGAGAGGTACGACATCTCCCGTGAGGACCAGGATCGCTTCGCCCTCCGCAGTCACAGTTTGACCCTGGAGGCGGTGGCAGCCGGGCGACTCGATGATGAGATCGAGCCGTTGGAGGCCCCGACCGATCACCGGCGCCGGGAGACGAAGACGGTTGCTCGGGATGAGGGTCCTCGAGCCGATACCTCTCTCGAGCGCCTGGCCGCCCTCCCGCCGGTATTCAAGAAGGAGGGCACTGTCACCGCCGGCAATTCGTCGCCGATGAATGACGGCGCGGCGGCCCTCTTGTTGGCTACCAAAGCCGGCCTGGACCATCACGGTCTCCAGCCTCTGGCTCGCATCGTGGCGTCGGCCGCGGCAGGGGTACACCCCGACATCATGGGGATCGGCCCGGTGCCTGCGTCAGAGAAGGCTCTGGCTCGAGCTGGGATCGGAGTCGCGGACCTGGATCTGGTGGAGGTCAACGAGGCCTTCGCCTCCCAGGCAGTGGCCAGTCTCCGACTGCTCGGCCTCGAGGAGGACAAGGTGAACGTGAACGGCGGCGCCATTGCCATCGGTCACCCCCTCGGGGCCTCGGGCGCAAGGCTCCTGGTCACGCTGGTTCACGAACTGGCGCGTCGTCGGGGCGGATACGGCCTCGCCACCATGTGCATCGGGGTGGGTCAGGGAATCGCCGTGGTCGTCGAGCGTGTTTGAGGGACCGCTCCGCGGAACCCTGGTCGTCGAGTTCGGGAATCTGATTGCGGCTCCCTATGGCGCCATGCTCCTCGCCGACCTCGGGGCGCGGGTCATCAAGGTGGAACCTCCTGCTGGCGACCTTGGTCGACGGTTCGGCCCGACCCAGAACGGAGAGTCGGTGTTCTTCATGGCCGTCAACCGGGGCAAGGAGTCACTGGCTCTCGATCCCAAGGACTGGGTTTCAAAACGGGTCCTCGACAACCTGGTGAAGAAGGCCGACGTGGTGATCAGCAATCTCCGACACGGCGCCATGGAGCGTCTCGGACTGGGCGAGGCCAGGGCACGCGAGCTGAATCCGAGGCTCATCTATGCCGTCATCTCGGCCTTTGGCCCCGATGGTCCTTATGCCCGGAGAGCCGGGATCGATGTCGTCTTCCAGGGTGAGTCAGGGATGATCTCGATCACCGGAGACGCCAAGGACGGGCCGCACAAGACCGCCACCTCGATCGCTGACTACCTGGCAGGGACCAATCTGGCGCTCGCCGTCTCCGCTGGCCTCGCCGACAAGAAGAGGACGGGTGGTCGGGTCGACGTCTCGTTGCGGGATGGGGTGATCGCCGTCCAATCAGGGTGGAACGCCCTGGCCGTGGCTTCGGGCGAGCAACCACCTCGAATCGGGACCGCCAGCCCTTTCATCGCACCCAACCAAGTGTTCGAAGCGTCGGACTCTCCTTTCACGCTGGCGATCGTCTCCGACCGTCATTTCGAGCTGCTGACCGATGCGCTGGAGCGGCCCGACCTCGCCAAGGACTACCCGACCAATGAGAAGCGGATGTCCAATCGTGCCCAGCTGGCTCGAAAACTGAGCAACGTGTTCAAGACGGAAATCGCCGAATACTGGATCGACCTTCTCGAGCAGGTGGGACTTCCCGCCGGCCGCGTGCTCACGGTGCCCGAAGCCCTCCACGATCCCCAGGCGCGGCACAACGAGATGTTGGTCGAGCTCGAGCATCCGGTCGCCGGGAGGATCCAGGTGACTGGCTCCCCGATCAGAGTCGACGGCGCACCGGCCAGGAACGACACCCCACCGGCCACCCTGGGTCAGCACACGAGGCCGATCCTCCGCGAACTCGGGGTCGACGACAGCACCATCGAGCAGATGGTGGAGGCCGGGACCGCCGTCGTATCGTGACCTGATGATCCATTGGGCAACTGAGGTGAGTGACGACTGGGGCGATGTCCTCGCCGCCCTCACCCACGCATTCGAAGCCAGCCGGGCCGCCGCCCAGGGCGCAGAGTCCATCGTGTACGTCGTCCACAACGACGACCTTCTGGGGAGAAGGGGGCCGGGGAAGGCGATGCTCGCCACCGGCCTGCTCTCGGCAGCGAGGACTGCAGCCCTGGAGGGGGTCAAGGACGGCTGGACCGTGAATGTCGTGGCTTTCTCGGAAGGCGCCGATCCCGAAACCGTCGCCGACTGGGCCGACCAACTGGTCGCCTCCTCCGACGTGACCGGCGAGTTGATCCGGGTCGGCCCCGACCACATCGGAAGGGCCCTGCCGTGAACGGAGTCGTGGTGGTCACCGGTGCCGCCCGTGGCATCGGGCGCGCCATCGCCGAAAAGATGGCCGCCACCGGCCCGCTGACCGTGATCGGGGTCGATCTGGCCCCGGAACTGGCCCTCGCCGAGCAGCTGACCCCGGTCCAGGTCGACCTCACCTCATCGGACGGCCCGGGCACAGTGCGCGAGGCGGTCGAGGCCTCGGGCTTGCCCCTGATCGGTTTGGTCAACAACGCCGGGATCACCAGCGACTCGCGGCTGGTCAACATGACAGATGAGAGCTTCCGCTCGGTCCTGGAGGTGAACCTGGGCGCCGCCTATCGCCTATCCACCGAACTAGCCCTCCTGATGAGTGACGGGGGATCGATAGTCAACATCGCCTCCCGGGCCTATCTGGGGAACTTCGGCCAGTACAACTACTCGATGTCCAAAGGCGGGCTGGTCGGGCTGACCCGGGCTCTGGCCCTGTCCCTCGCTCCCGGGGTTCGGGTGAACGCGGTGGCCCCGGGGTTGATCTCCTCCGAGATGAGCATGGGGATTCCCGAGGAGGTGAGGGACAAGATGGTGTCATCCATACCCCTGGAGCGAATGGGAACCCCCGACGAGGTGGCGAATCTTGTTTGGTTCCTGCTCACCCCGCTCTCGGGCTACATCACCGGAGAGGTGATCGTGGTGGGGGGTGGGAGGAGTTTGTCGTAGTTGGCCCCCCTCGCCCGACCGGAGGTTGGGCGGTCCCCCCGCTTCGCAGGGGGACAACGCTTTTTTGTCTCCCCTTTCGAGGGGGACCCGCGCAGCCCCTGGCTGCGCCGACGGGGGGTTCAGTAGTAATAGCGCGAGACCGTCTCGGCGACCATGGCCGGTTTCTCACTGCCCTCGACCTCCATGGTGACCTGACGATTCACCTGGATCCCTCCCGGCACCTCGGACACTCCAAGCAGGGTCACCCGGGCCCGGATTCGACTCCCGACCAGGACCGGTGCCGGGAACCGAACCTTCTCCAGGCCGTAGTTGATCGCCATCTTGGGCTCTCCGACGTCGAGGCTCACCTGCCCGGCGAGGGGAACTGCCAGCGCCAAAGTGAGAAACCCGTGGGCAATCGTGCCCCCGAAAGGCCCTTGCGCTGCTCGAACCGGATCGACATGGATCCACTGCTGGTCACCGGTGGCGTCGGCAAATGCATCGACCCGCTCCTGGGTGATCTCCATCCAGTCGGTGACCCCGACCTCCTCGCCTTGAATCGACGTGAGTCTGTCGATCACTTCCATTCTGTGGATTCTGACACAAGCAATGGAAACGCCTAGTTTGGTGACATGGCTAAAGAGACCAAGCTCATGGTCTGGATCGACCAGGACCTGTGCACCGGAGACGGAATCTGTGAAGAGATCACCCCCGACGTGTTCCTGGGGCGCGACGACGGGTTGTGGGTGGTCAAAGAGGAAGCCAAATATTTCGACCGAACCGTGATCTTCGACGGCGAACAGGCCCCCGACGGCGCCAGGGGCATGGCCCGTATCCCGGACGCCCTGATCCAGGATGCCCTGGAGTCGGCGGAGGAATGCCCGGGTGAGTGCATCATGATCGAGCCCTACAACGAAGAGGCTCTCTACGAGGGCTGAGCCCGAGCCCCGCTGACAACTACGCTCGGCTCACCAGATGCAGGTACTGACCACCAAGGTCGATTCCCGATCCGAGGAGTACCAGGCCAACCGAGCCGCTATGGAGGCGAAGCTGGCCGAGTTCGAGTCACTCATGGAGCAAGCCCGCCAGGGTGGCGGTGAGAAGTACGTCACCCGTCATCGGGAACGGGGCAAGCTGCTGGCCCGGGAGCGGATCGAGCTCCTCCTCGACCGCGACGCCCCATTCCTCGAGTTGTCGACGCTGGCGGCGTGGGGCACCGACAAGAACCTCGGCGCCAACGTCGTCACCGGGGTCGGGGTGGTCGAAGGTGTGGAGTGCGCCATCCTCGCCCACGACCCGACCAGCCAGGCGGGGTCGATGAATCGCTACTCGGTGGCCAAGACCCTCCGGATCATGGACATCGCTCGCGAGAACCGGCTTCCCCTGATCAATCTCGTCGAATCCGGCGGGGCCGACCTCCCCGATCAGGCCGAGGTGTTCATCGTCGGGGGCAAATGGTTCCGCAACCTCACCCGGCTCTCCAAGCAAGGCATCCCCACCCTGGCGCTGGTCTTCGGCAGCTCGACTGCCGGAGGGGCCTACTTCCCTGCGATGTGCGACTACTCGGTGATGGTGAAGGACCAGGCGAAGGTGTTCCTGGGAGGGCCGCCGCTGGTCAAGATGGCCACCGGCGAGGAGTCAACCGATGAGGAGCTTGGAGGGGCGGAGATGCACTCCAGGGTCTCCGGGCTCTCGGACTATTTCGCCCAGGATGAACAGGAGGCAATACGAATTGGCCGGGAGATCGTCTCCCATCTCAACTGGCGCAAGCAGGGATACGGGCCGACCAAGCAAGCCGACGAGCCGGTCCACGAGATCGACGACATCCTCGGCGTCATCTCCCACGATCTCCGGGTCCCCTTCGACATGCGAGAGATCCTGGCTCGCACCGTCGACGGCTCACGGTTCGAGGAGTACAAGGCGGTGTACGGGACCTCGATCCTCACCGGCTGGGCCTCGATCCACGGGTTCCTGATTGGAGTCGTCGCCAATCAACAGGGTGTGATCTTTTCCGAGGAGGCGCAGAAGGCGACCGAGTTCATACAACTCTGCAACCGCTACGACACCCCGATCATCTTCATCCACAACACCACCGGCTACATGGTGGGCAAGGAGTACGAGCAGCGGGGGATCATCAAGGATGGGGCCAAGATGGTCAACGTGGTCGCCAACTCCGAGGTGCCGCACATCTCGGTCATGGCCGGGGTTTCCTACGGGGCTGGCAACTACGGGATGTCGGGACGGTCCTACGACCCGCGTTTCGTCTTCGGCTACCCCGGTCACAAGGTGGCAGTGATGGGACCGAAGCAGCTGGCCGGAGTGATGTCGATCATTGCCCGTCAGGCCGCCGAGGCCCGGGGTGAGCCGTTCGACGAGGATGAGGACCAGCGGCGCCGCCTGGAGATCGAGACCCAGATCGAGCACGAGGAACAGGCCTACTACTCGACCTCTCGGGTCCGCGACGATGGTCTCATCGACCCTCGCGACACCCGCACCGTGCTCGGTATCGCGCTCTCCGCCACCCACTCGGGCCCAGTGGTGGGCACCGACCGATTCGGCGTCTTCCGGATGTAGCCGGCGCCTCACCCATCCCCAGGGGCGGCATGGCATCATTGCTCGGTGGCGGTATTGATCGGAGGTCGATTCGAGGCCAAGGCCGTCATCTTCGATTTCAACGGCACCATCACCGATGACGAGGAGCTCCAATACCGCATCTTCGCGGATCTCGCCTCCGAGCGGCTGGACCTGATTCTCGACCGGGACTTCTACATGACCGAGCTGACCGGCCGCAGCGACCTCGACATTGCCCGGGAGCTCGTCCAGATGGCCGGCCGCCCGGCCTCGGAGGCTTCCGCGCTCGTGGAGGATCGGGTCGCCCGCTATCGGCGGGAAGCCGCCGACCAGGTGCCGGTGCGTCAAGGAGCCGCGGACTTGATCCGTGTTCTGGGCGAAAAGGTCCCCCTGGCCGTGGTTTCGGGAGCGGTGGCCGACGAGATCCGGTTCGTGTTGGAGACGGCCGGACTGTGGTCATGCTTTGCCCTCATCGTTTCCGTCGAAGACGTCGAAGCCGGAAAACCCGACCCGGAAGGCTTCTCCCTCGCTTTGGAACGGCTCCGTGTCACCCACCCCAACCTGCGGCCCGGGGAGATCGTCGTGTTCGAGGATTCAGCGGTGGGTCTGTCCGCGGCCCATGCCGCCGGAATGCGGTGCGTGATAGCACACACCAACCAACCGACCCAGGTGGCTGAGGCTGATCTCGTGGTTGACGAATTGGGCCCGGAGTTGGCCGACTTCACCGTTCATGACCTGGCTGCCCGGGTCTGGCCTGGCCACACGCTGACCGTGGATCCGATCGATCTCGGCATCACCAATCGCAACTACCGGGTCACGACCAACGGGTCCTCCTACATGCTTCGACTCCCCGGTGAGGGCACCGAGGTTCTCGGCATCGACCGGAGGTGGGAGGCAGAAGCGGCCCGCCGGGCTGCAGATCTCGGCATCGGCCCGCCGATCTTCGGAGAGCTGCCGGGGGTGGGGACCCTGATCACCGAGTTCGTCCCGGGGAGTCATGCCGGCTCGTCCGAGGACTTCCAGAGTTCACTGCAGCCGGTGTTGGAAGCGGTGCTCGTGTTTCACCAGAGCCCTCCCCTCGGCGGGCGCTTCCCCATCCATCGAGTCGTCGAATGGCACGCCCGGGATGCCGCGGCCCGCGGGGTGCCGCCACCGGAGGTCTACCAATCGCTGCTTCCCCGATCCCACGCCATCGAGGCCGCCTTCGCCACCCACCCTCAGCCCGAAACCCCGTGCCACAACGACCTTCTACCCGCCAACGTGCTCTTCGACGGCGACCGGGTGTGGCTGCTCGACTTCGAATACGCCGGAATGAACGATCGCTTCTTCGACCTCGGCAACCTCAGCGTGAATAGCGACTTCACCGACGAGTCCGACGAGGCACTGCTGACGATCTACTTCGGCGGCGTCACCAATGCGCGGTGGGCCAGACTCCAGCTGATGAAGTTGATGAGCGAGTTTCGTGAAGGCATGTGGGGGGTGGTGCAGCAGGCCATCTCCACCCTCGATCATGTCGATTTCGTCCGCTACGCGGATGACCGGCTCTCCAATTGCCGCCGCCTGGCCGAGTCAACAGATTTCGATCGCTGGCTGGACCACGCCGCGGCTGCGGTGGACTGATGCGGGATTCGGCCAGGGTCGTGATCATCGGTGGCGGGGTGGGTGGCACTTCGATCGCATATCACCTCGCCCAATTGGGCTGGACCGAGGTCGTGTTGCTGGACCGGTCCGAGCTGACCTCGGGCTCCACCTTTCATTCCGCCGGCCTGGTCGGCCAGCTCCGAAGCTCGGTGACCCTGACCAAGATGATGATGTATGGGACCGAGCTCTACCGCCGTCTTCACGGTGAGACCGGCTACGACCCCGGCTGGCGGGAGGTTGGGTCACTTCGGCTGGCCTCGAGCCCGGCTCGCATGGAGGAGCTGGACCGCCAGGCTGGCTGGGCTCGGACTTTCGGGCTGCCCCTCGATCTGATCTCCACCGAAGAAGCCCACCGCCTCTTCCACGGTCTATTCGACCCGACGGGAGTCCTGGGAGCGGTGTTCCTACCAACCGACGGCCACCTCAACCCCTCGGGGTTGGCCCTCGCTCTCGCCGACGGGGCCCGCAAGAACGAAGTCGAGTTCCACACCAACACCCGGGTGACCGGGATCGGGGTGTCGGACGGGCGCGTCACCCACGTCGACACCGATCAGGGCCGCGTCAATTGCGAGATCGTCGTCAACGCCGGAGGGATCTTTGCCTATGAGATCGGAAGGCTGGCCGGAGTGAACGTGCCGGTGATGCCCATGGCCCATCAGTACGCCCACACTCGACCCTCGGAGGAGATCCCCCGGGACCTGCCAACCATGCGTGACCCCGACCGCCTGGTCTATTTCCGGGAGGAGGTTGGCGGATTGCTGATGGGTGGTTATGAGCGAAACCCGATGCCCTGGCACGAAGCGGGTTTCATCCCCGCCGACTTCAACAATCGGCTTCTTCCCGCCGATTTGGAACGATTCCTCCCTCTCAGCGAATACGCCCAGGGACTGGTTCCGGTCCTGGCTGAAGCCCAGGTGACGGAGGTCATCAACGGCCCCGAGGCCTTCACCCCCGACGGGGAGTTCATCCTCGGAGAGAGCGAGATCGGGGGCCTGTTCGTGGCAGCTGGTTTCTGCGCCCACGGCATCGCTGGAGCCGGAGGCATCGGCAAGGTCATGGCGGAATGGATCGTGGGGCGGGAGCCGCCCATGGATCTCTGGAAGATGGACATTCGCCGGTTCGGGCCCCAGTACCAGAGCCGCGGCTACTGCCTGGCTCTAACCGACGAGATCTACTCGACCTACTACGACATCGTCTATCCCAACCACGAGCGGCAGGCGGGTCGCCCGCTGCGAACCAGCCCGGTTTATCCGCGTCATCAGGCGCTGGGGGCCATGTTCGGGGAGAAGAGTGGATGGGAGCGGGTCAACTGGTACCAATCCAACGACAACCCCGAGCATGAAAGGATGCGGCCACGCGGTTGGGCGGGCCAGAACTGGTCGACAGCCATCGTCACCGAGCATCTGGCCACTCGCGACGCCGCCGCCCTCTTCGACGAATCCAGCTTTGCCAAGATCGAGGTCTCGGGACCCGGTGCTTGCGACTTTCTGCAGCGGATGTGTGCCAATGACGTCGGGAAACCGCCGGGACGGATCACGTACACCGCCCTGCTCAACTCGCGGGGCGGGGTCGAATGCGACCTCACCGTCACCAGGCTCGAAGAGGACCGCTTCCTCCTGGTCACCGGGAGCGCTTTTGGCCGCCACGACCTGTCCTGGCTGAAGCAACACAGCCCGCCTGGGGAAGGCGTTGAAATCAGAGACGTCACCACTTCATTGGCCTGTTTGGGCTTGTGGGGACCGCGGGCGGGTGAAATCCTCTCCGAACTCACCTCAGACGACCTCTCGTTCCCATTCATGTCGGCTCGTCATTTGACGGTCGGTGACGTTCCCTGCTGGGCGCTACGGGTCACCTACGTCGGTGAGGCCGGGTGGGAGTTGTACCCGCCTACCGAGTACGGCCTGCGTCTGTGGGACACCATCCTCGAGGCGGGCCGCCCTTATGGCTTGCTGCCGGCCGGTTATCGCGCCATCGACTCGCTGCGGATGGAGAAGGGGTACCGGGTATGGGGAGCCGATATCACGTCGGAGACCGACCCTTATTCGGCAGGTCTGGGGTTCGCGGTCAGGCCGGAGAAGGGTGAGTTCCTCGGAAAAGAGGCGATCTCACGCCTCGCCCCAGACGGTGGCGAGCAGCGTCTGGTCTGTCTGGTGCTGGCCGATCCCCGCTCGGTGGCCCTTTCCAACGAGCCCGTCAAAGAGAACAACACAGTGGTGGGACGGGTTTCATCTGGAGGCCTCGGGTACCACCTCGAGGCCTCCATCGCATACGCCTGGGTGCCAGCCGAATTGAGTGCCGCAGGAACCGGACTCGCGGTCGAAGTCTTTGGGGTCGACGTGCCGGCTGAGGTCCGGGTCGAACCGCTCTATGACCCCAAAGGGGAGCGGATCAGGAGCCTGTGAACTCGACGACCACGTCCCGATAACCGAGACCCATCAGGAAGTCGGTGAGCACCTGTCTGGCATTGGCCTCGGCCTTCACCAGCAGCCCGTCATCCACGGCGGCCTGCCTCAGGACCTCTTCGGCCACCTGTCTGGCGTCGGTCTCCAGCCGGGGATCGCCCTTGGTGAACAGACCGGTCTCCCGGTCGAGGATCTGGGTCGCTTCGTTGTCGACCGACACGTACTGAATCTCCGCAGCAGGGACGCTGATCTCGACTACTCCCGAGCTGTCCACCGACACAGTCCGCGCCGATATCTGGCTCAGGTCGATGCCGGCGCCGATCCTGGCCACCGCAAACAGTTGAAGACTGTCGCCACGGGCCCAGTCCAGCCAGCCCTTGTCGGTGCCCTTGTCGACGATCGTGTACTGCACCGTCTCGACTGTCGTCAGGTTGGACATGTCACGGATCGAGCTGATGATGACCGGGCCGATCTCCTCGTACGGCTCGGGCTCGAAGACCGCAGCCAGGTCCCCCGGTGTTGGCACCGCGTCCAACACATTGCGGAGACTCGATATGACGAACATCCCGAACACGACGAACAGAGCGACGACACCGAGGACGAATGCGATCGGGATGAATCCGAATCTCCGTCTCGGTGCCGGTGCTGGCTGTTGAACCGTCTCGGTTTCTCTTTCCAATACCTGTATTTCGCTCATATGGCGCGTGCTTTCTCCACTCGTGGTCGGGATGACAGGTAGTTCGACGTCGTAGACCCGAGAAAAGTTCCACCGTTACCCTCGTCCTGTCGATGATTCGGAGAGTCCTGGTAGCCAATCGCGGGGAGATCGCCCGGCGAATATTTCGCACCTGTCGTCAGATGAGGATTGGAACCGTCGCGGTCTACTCGGAACCGGATGCCGATGAGCCTCATGTCCAGGAGGCCGACCAGGGGATCCTGTTGCCGGGGGCCGCGGCGGCGGACACCTATCTGAACCTGGATGTGCTGGTGGCGGCCGCCGAGGAGGCCGGGGCTGACGCCGTCCATCCTGGATACGGGTTTCTCGCCGAGAACCCAGAGTTCGCCCGGGCGGTCCTGAATGCGGGTTTGACCTGGATCGGCCCCTCGCCGGAGGCCATGGAGACCATGGGATCCAAGCTCGCCTCGAAGGAACTGGCAGCGCAGCTCGGGGTCCCCATCCTCCCCGGCATCGATCTGGCCGGTCTCGGCCATGAGGCGATGACAGCCGGGGCCGCAGCCATCGGTTTTCCCGTCGTGGTCAAGGCGAGCGCAGGCGGCGGGGGCAAGGGAATGCGGGTCGTCCACTCCGAGAGCGACCTGGACGATGCTGTCTCGGCTGCGAGACGCGAGGCCGAGGCGTCCTTCGGTGACGACGCGGTGTTCCTCGAGAAGCACCTCGAATCCCCACGCCATGTCGAGATCCAGGTTCTCGCCGACAACCAGGGGAATGTGGTCTCCCTCTTCGAGCGGGAATGCTCGATCCAGAGGAGACACCAAAAGATCATCGAGGAGGCGCCCTCGGTGGCGGTCGATCAAGCCCGGCGAGACCACTTGGGGGTGTCGGCGGTGGCGTTGGCGACGGCCGTTGGCTACATCGGCGCGGGGACCGTCGAGTTCTTGTTTCAGGATGCTGAGTTCTGGTTCCTGGAGATGAACACTCGGCTCCAAGTCGAGCATCCGGTCACCGAGATGATCACCGGTCTCGACTTGGTTCGTCTCCAGATCGAGGTCGCCGATGGCCGCCCGTTGCCATCCGAGGCGCTGACCCCGTCGATCTCGGGGCATGCCATCGAAGCCCGGCTCTATGCCGAAGACCCGGCCCGCGACTTCCTTCCGGTCACCGGGCAGATCCGTCAATTCTCGTTCCCCGACCGGCCCGGGCTGCGGGTCGACTCCGGGGTCGAAGACGGCTCGACGGTTTCGGTCCACTACGACCCGATGCTGGCCAAGGTGATCGCACACGCTTCCACCCGGGAAGAGGCCGCCTCGAAGCTGGCCGATGCCCTGCGTCATGCCCGGATCCACGGTTCGCTCACCAACCGCGAGCTACTGGTGCGAGTCCTCGAGGATGGAGACTTCCTCGCCGGGAGAACCGATACCCGTTTTCTCGAGAGTCACGACATGCAGACCCTGGCTTCCCCCCTGGTCGACGAGATCGAAGCTCGTCTCTCCGCGGCCGCCGCCGCCATTGCGGACCGGCTCTATCGAAAGCAGGAGGCATCGGTGCTGGGATCGATCGAGTCGGGGTGGCGCAACTCGCCGAGCCAACCCCAGAAGACCGCCTACCTTTGGGGGCACACGGAGATCGTGGTCGGGTACGAAGGGATCGTCGCTGTTGCTCAGAGCCCAACCGAGGTCGTTCTCGACGTTGGCGGAGATCACCTGAGTTTCGCCATCAACCGTTTCGGATCGACTCGATATGTGGACGGGCCGTCCGGACCGGTCGTGCTCGAAGAACTATCCCGCTTCGTCGGGACCGAGGTCGCCGACGACCCCGGATCCCTGCACGCCCCGATGCCGGGCCGGGTCGTCAGGATCGACGTCTTCGTGGGAGATCGGGTGGAGGAAGGCCAGACCCTGGTGGTCCTGGAGGCGATGAAAATGGAGCACACGCTGCGCGCCCCGTGGCCGGGAACCGTGATATCGGTGGAGGCGATCCCCGGCCTCCAGGTGGAGGCTGGCACCGTGTTGGTGGTGGTGGAGCCGGAATAGGGAGGCACCTCGCCTCGCATCACCTCGCCTCACCTCACCGTAATTGGGACCGGGAGGGGTCATATACGGACCTGTGGATCCCAATTACGGAGGGCACTCACCCCTTGAAGGCTTCCAACACCCCCTGGACGTAGTCGATGTCGGTCTCGGTGTGGTCGGCGTTGACCTGGAACCTGATCTCCTCATCACCTTTGGGAACCACGGGGTAATTGAGCCCGGTGGCCAGTACCCCGCTGGCGAACAGATCGCTCACCAACGCCGAGGTCCGTTCGGTGTCCCTCACCATCAGCGGAACGATGGGGTGAAGCCCGGGAATGGTCTCAAACCCGAGGTCGACCAGCCCGCTCTCGAACTTGGTTGTCATTGCGGCGAGATGAGCCAGCAGCCCCCGGCCCGCTTCAGAATCGACAACGTCGAGAGCGGCGAGCGAGGCGGCCGCCTCCCCCACCGTGATCGGGTTGGAATAGATGTACATCGGGGCCTTCTCCCTCGAGTAAGAGACGATGTCCTCGCTCCCGGTCACGTACCCCCCATTGACCCCGAACCCCTTGCCCAGCGTGCCGATCAGGACATCCACCGCTTCCGACCCGGCCGCCTCTTCGGTACCTCGACCCGTGGCGCCGTAGGCGCCGACCCCATGTGAGTCATCTACGACCACCACCACATTCTCCGAGTAGTCGTCGTCGTGGGCCCGGGCCACCTCCAGGAGCGTCCCCAGGTCGGCGTGGTCGCCACGCATCGAGAAAACCCCGTCAGTGACCACCACCGCCCGCTGAACCGAGCCCCTTGCCTGTTTCAGGCCCTTGTCCACGCCATCGAAGTCGAGATGCCGATAGACCTTCCGTCCCGCGGGACGCGCCATTCGAAGTGCGTTGATGATGCAGTTGTGGTTCAACTCGTCGCTGAGGACCAAGGTTTCGGGAGTGATCAACGAGGTCAACACCGAGACCACCGTGGCGTAGGCCGAGGAGAAGATCATCGAACGATCGCGGCCATGGAAACGAGCCAGTCTCGCCTCGAGATCGACATGGGCCTGGTAGGTCCCGGAGATGAACCTCACCGCACCCGGGCCGGCGCCGAAGTCACGAGTGGCCGCCTCTTCGGCGGCGATGACCGCCGGATGGTGGGCGAGACCCAAGTAGCCATTGGAGTTCATGCGAAGGAACTCTTCATCCGATCCGGCGAGGCGGAGCCGGGGCCCCCGGCCGTCGGCGGCCGGAATGAGCCGGGTTATCACCTTCTCCGACCCCTTGTCAGTCCCCGCGGCGCGGAGCGCCTCGACTTCTCCGGCAAGGGCGGCGTCGAGTCGATCGTGTGGCATGACTCCCCGGGTTTAGCAGAGTCCTATTGTCCGAAGCGATGACACGTCTTGGATTCATCGGGCTGGGGATCATGGGTCACGCCATGGCCTCCAACCTCCTCTTTGCCGGCAATCCGCTCACGGTCTGGAACCGCACCCCGGAGAAGGCGACCGACCTCGTCTGCGATGTCGCGCTCAGCCCAAAAGACGTCGGCGAACAGAGTGACATCGTGATGATCTGTGTCTCCAACACCCCGGATGTCGAGGAGGTTGTGTTTGGGGAGGAAGGGGTGATCCTCGGCCTGAGCGGGGCAGACGTCATCGTCGACCATTCGACGATCTCGCCCAGCGCGACCAGGGAATTCGCCGCCCGGGCCGGGGAGCGAGGCGTCTCCTGGCTGGACGCACCGGTGTCTGGCGGCTCCGAGGGAGCAGAGAACGGGACCCTGGCAGTCATGGTCGGAGGTCCGGTCGAGGCGCTGGATCGGGTGCGGCCTTTTCTCGACGCCTATTCGAAGTCGATCGTCCACGTCGGGACCCAGCCTGGCTCGGGGCAGATGGTGAAACTGATGAACCAGGTGCTGGTCGTACTGAACGAACTGGCGGTCTCGGAGGCGTTACTTCTCGGCCAAGCGGCCGGCATCGACCTCGACACCGCGATTCAGGCAGTCGAAGGAGGTGCCGGAGGCTCGTGGATGCTGTCCAATCGCGGGCCGCAGATGATCGCCCGTGACTGGAGGCCCGGTTTCACCATCGATCTCCAGGAGAAGGACCTCCGTCTGGTACTCGAAGCCGCCGACGAGTTGGAAGTCCCCATGCCGGGCGTGACTCTGGTCGCAGAGATGTACCGGGAGCTTCAGAGCCAAGGCTTGGGACAGGAGGGAAACCACGCCCTGGTCAAGGCTCTGGAGCAGATGGCGGGGATCGAGATTGGGGGATGAGGGTCCCTGGCGAGCCAAACTCAATGCATCCCGTCACGGGTCCGTGACGCCCTGCGTTAGGAACGCGGCTAACCCAGGAGGTCCTGCTTCACCCGGGCCACGTGACCGGTCGCCTTGACGTTTCGATAGGCCTTCTCGACGTGGCCGTCAGGGCCGACGACAAATGTGGAGCGAATCAGGCCGTCCCTGGCGACGCCGTACATCTTCTTCTCTCCCCACGCCCCCAGCTCTTCAGCCAGCGCGTGGTCCTCATCCGAGAGGAGGTCGAAGTTGAGACCCTCCTTCTCCCGGAATTTGGCGTTGCGGGAAGGGGGATCGGGGCTCACCCCGACGATGTCATAACCCGCAGCGGTGAACTCGGAATAGCTGTCTCGAAAATCACAGCTCTCTTGAGTGCAACCCGGGGTCATTGCGGCCGGGTAGAAGAACATGACGAGCCGCCGCCCCGCGAAGTCGTCGGAGGAGACGTTCTCGCCTTCCTGATTGAGGAGGTTGAAAGTCACGGTGTCGGTCATGAGAAGCAGAGGCTAACCCTTCGCTCAGCTTGCTTCCGCGGCCGCTTCTTTGGCCTCGGTGGATTGGAGGAACGTCGACCCTCCGGCGAGAAGGCTGAGCCCGGCTGGGAGCCAGTAGGAGACGATGCGGAAGACCAGCACCGGCGCCAACGTCGTCGACGCCGGGAATCCGTAGGCGGTGAGAATGAAGACCAGGCTGCCCTCGGTAACCAAAAGGCCGCCGGGGGTCCCGGGGAGCCCGCCGGCGAGTGCGGAGACGCCAAACGCCGCCGCCACCTGCATGACCCCAACATCGATTCCAAAGGCATGCATCACCAGGCCGAGGGCCGCCGCCTCGAGCACGACCCGGGCCCATGTGTAGAGCTGGGATTCGAGATCGGGCAGATGGTCGATCACCGATGCGTCGAGCCGTTTGCGGATGACGTTGGGCATGAAACGGGCTAGTGATCCGAGCTTGCCCGACCCGAACATCAGCAACACCCCTGCCACCAGGACGAAGGGTGCCAGCACTACAAGGCTGACCGAGAGGACCCGGGCGCTCTCCATGGGACGCGCTATCAACAGGCCGACGCCGGTCATCATCAGCAAGGCGGCGTAGTTGAGGAGGACCGTGCGTATGGCGGCGCCGGTGGTTGCTTTCTGCTCGTCACGGACCGTCCAGGCCATGGCCACGGGAGTGATCGCCCCGCCCGCAGGGATGAGACGGGCGACCCCGGCCCCGACCAGGGCTCCCTTGAAAGCGCTCACGGCCCTGAGAGAGCCACCGGCTTCCTCCACCGACTCCTTGAAAAGAAGGCCGAAGAACCACTTGGCGCTGATCTGGGCCACAGCAGCCGCGCTCACCAGTGCCCAGGCGACCTGGCTCATCGGGGGTAATTCGAAGTTACCGAAGACGAACACCGCGACGCCGATGTAAATGGCCGCCGAGATCCCGGCGATGATGGCGACCCGCTTCGGACTCACGGGGTCAGCGGCTCGTCAACCGTGTGTGGAAGGTCGTGATCCCCGGGGTCGGAGTCGAAAACGGCGCGTCGCAACGACGGCCTCACCCCGCGCTCGCTGTCAGGGTTGCCCTGGATACGCCGGCCCATGAGCACACTGGACAACAAGAGCAGCAACAGGTACTCCGTGGGCGGGCGACCCATCGCCATGGCCACGATTGGGAGCAGGCCCCAACCCAGGAACCCGGCTACCCCGCCGCCGATCTTCCACCCGGCGACAGCCCATCCGGTGGTCCAGACGAGAAGCACCGGATCCAGCCCCGCGATCACCCCAACCGAGGTGGCCATCCCGCGTCCCGATCGCCCTTTGATGAATATCGACCAGTTGTGCCCGATCACCGCCGCCAGACCGGCCAACCCGGCGGCCCCCGGCCCCAGACCCATCTCCTTGGCCAGGAGAACCGGGACCAGGCCCTTCAAACCATCGAGGAGACCGGCCGCAAGACCCCACCCCATGCCCACGGTCTTGGTGAGATTGCCGGCTCCGACGTTGCCGGTCCCCACAACCCGGAGGTCGACACCTTTGAGCCGTCCTAGAACCTGGGCGAAGGGGATCGACCCCAAGAAGTAGGCCCCCAACACGAGGAGCGGCCAGTACAAGAGCGATGCAGACCCTGACATCCGGCGAAAGACACTAGTGGGCGGCTGCCCGTTTGATACCTCCGCTTTGGCCCCTGTCGGGGTGCTGAAGGCAGAGTCAGACTTGGTCCATTCCTGTCAGTTGATATCGTCAGTTCAGCGAGTCTGGAGACGGAGAGCCCACATGGCACTGAAGATCACCTATGCCACGATGTCCGCCGACAGCGAGGAGTTGAACGCTTCGTTCGACGATGCGGTGGCGACCGCCCCGAGTCGCCTCGGCGCCACCCATCCGCTGATGATCAACGGGGAGAAGCGGGCAATGAGCACCACCGTCGACGAGTTCTCCCCCATCGACTCCGAGATCCTCATCGGGCGCTACTCCGTTGCCACGCCCGACGACATCGACGATGCGGTGGCCGCCGCCAAGGCCTTCGCCCCCCAATGGGAGGCATGGGGCTGGGAGAAGCGTCGTGACCTCATGTTGAGGGCCGCAGACATCATGGAGGCGAGGGTCTTCGAGATGGCAGCCGATATGGCCATCGAGATCGGCAAGAACCGGCTGGAGGCCCTGGGCGACATCGCCGAGACGGTCGAGTTCTTCCGCTACTACGCCCGTCAAATCACCGAGCACGACGGATTCGTGACACCGTTGAGCTCCCTGAGCCCCGAGGAGACGAACACCTCCGTGCTTCGTCCTTGGGGGGTGTGGGCCGTGATTTCGCCGTTCAACTTCCCGATGGCCCTGGCGGCGGGCCCCTCCATCGGCGCCCTGATCACAGGCAACACCGTGGTGCTCAAGCCTTCGGTGCAGGGTGCGCTCATGGCGCTCTACTTCTATTCCGTGATGGAGGATGCCGGCCTCCCGGCGGGGGCGCTGCATGTGGTCACCGGGGACTCCGAACCCGGGGATCATCTGGCACATCATCCCGATGTGGACGGGCTCACCTTCACCGGTTCTTATCCGGTGGGCATGCATCTCTACCGAACCGTCAACCAAGACCGCCCCAAGCCGGTGATGTGCGAGATGGGTGGCAAGAACCCGGTCGTGGTCACCCACACCGCCGACCTCGACAAGGCCGCCACCGGCGTCGTCCGCAGTGCTTTTGGCCTCAGCGGTCAGAAGTGCTCCGCAGCTTCCCGGGTCTATGTGCAGAGGGCGGTGTACGACGATTTCGTCGCCAGGGTGGTGGAGAAGACAGAGAAACTCACCGTGGGCAACCCCCTGCAGCGTGACGTCTACATGGGCCCGGTCATCGACCAGGATGTGGTCGCCAAGTTCCGCCGGGCGGTGACCGAGGTGGAGTCGTCAGGAGGCAAGGTCCTGGTGGGCGGCCAGGTGATCGAGGACGGGGATCTCGCCAGGGGCAACTTCGTGCAGCCGACCGTGGCTACCGCCCCCTTCGACTCCTGGATCTGGAAGGAAGAGCTATTCATGCCTTTCTTGGCCGTCGGGCCGGTGGAGTCCCTCGCTGAGGGCCTGGAGCGGTCAAACGACACCGAGTTCGGACTCACCGCCGGCTTGTTCGCCACCGACGAGGACGAGATCGAGCGCTGGTTCCAGGGGATTCAGGCAGGTGTCACCTACGTCAACCGCGAGGCAGGAGCCACCACCGGGGCCTGGCCCGATATCCAGTCGTTCGGGGGTTGGAAGGGGTCGGGCACGTCCGGCACCGGCGGGGGCGGCCCCTGGTACCTGCGTCAGTTCTTACGGGAGCAGTCGAGGACCCGGATCCGGTCGTAGGAACTGGGGCCGCTCACGTGGCTTTCTCGAAGCGAATGGTCCGGCCGTCCGGGTCTTCGAACTCGATCGAGTCGTCGGCTGCCCTGAGCTCGAGGCCGACACTCTCGAGGTGATCACCCCATCGCGGGAGATCGTCGACCACAAAGGTTAGAAGCCGGGGATCGGCCTCTGCCCCCTCCACCAGCTCCATGTGTTGACCCCGGGAGGGCTCGAGGATGGCCCGGGCCACC
>DATDPP010000059.1:0-6113 GCA_035292685.1 Acidimicrobiia bacterium | reverse complement strand
CTGGTCAGCGCCATCGTCTTCATCACCCTGTTCCTCGCCGGCGCAGCGGCATCAACCGTGCTCGCCGTGAGCGTGGAGTTCATGGAGGCACCCCTTGATCCGGCCACGGCAAGATTGTTCCCTCAATTCGGCAGCTCACTCTTGCTGGTGTTTGGGATGAGGATGGCGGCGATGTTTGTCTTCACCACCTCGCGCATCGCCGGTAGCCACCGCCTCCTCCCCCGGTGGTTCGTTTGGGCCGGCTACGTGGTCGGTTTGTTTCTCCTCCTCGTCGCCACATTGAGTAAGTGGTTGTTCCTGGTGTTCCCGGTGTGGATCCTGGTGCTCAGTGTCCTCCTTCTGTTGAAGGTGCGACGGATCCCTTCCTCCCAACCGTGACTGACAGAGAATCCCGCGGCCCGAGCGCGATGTCCCGCTGGTGGGCTTCGATCCGCCCCGGGCCCGGGATGTTGAAGAAGGAGGCCGTGGCCGGGCTCCCCGGAGCAATCGGCAGTGTTCCCGACGGGATGGCCTCGGCGGTGTTGACCGGGGTCAACCCGGTTTACGGCCTCTACGCCAGCTTTGCCGGGCCGGTCGCCGGGGGGCTGTCCGCCAGCACCCGCTTGATGGTCATAACCACCACCACGGCTTCGGCGTTGGCCGCCGGGTCGGCGTTGGCCTCGGTCGACGCTGAGGACAAGGCCTCGACCCTGTTCCTCTTGGTGGTGATGGCAGGAGCATTCATGATCCTGGCCGGGATCTTCAAGCTGGGGCGCTACACCCGCTTCGTCTCGCATTCGGTGATGATCGGATTCCTCACCGGGGTGGCGGTCAACATCCTGTTCGGGCAGATCCCCGACCTGACCGGTGCCGAGGCCGAAGGGGGGAGCTCACTGGCGAAGGGACTGGACGTTCTTCTCCACCCGGGATCGATCGACCCGGCCTCATTGCTGACCGGTCTCTGTGCGATCGCTCTGCTTGTCATCCTGGGGCGTACCCGGCTGGCGCCCTATGCCTCGGTCATTGCCCTGATGGTCCCCACCATTCTCGTGCTCAACATCGAAGGAATCGCACGGGTCGAAGACGTAGGCCAGATCCCCCAAGGATTTCCCATTCCCGCCCTGCCCGAGCTCGGGCTCAACACGGTGGATTTGATAGCCGCTGCCCTGGCCATCGCCGCCATCGTGCTGGTCCAGGGTGCCGGGGTTGCCGAGTCAGCTCCTAATCGCGACGGCTCCACGTCGGATGCCGATCGAGATTTCATCGCACAGGGAGCAGGCAACGTGGCTTCGGGGCTCTTCAAGGGGCTCCCGGTCGGGGGCTCGGTGGGCCAGACCGCGCTCAATGTCAGCGCCGGCGCCAATGACCGTTGGGCATCGATCTTCTCCGGTCTCTGGATGCTGGTGATCCTGGTTGTTCTTTCTGGTGTGGTCGGCCTGGTGGCGATGCCCACCCTGGCCGCAGTCCTCATGGTCGCCGCGGCGGGATCGCTTCGCATGGGGCAGATCCAGAACATCTTGCGCACCAGCCCCAACTCCCGAATCGCCTTGATCAGCACCTTCGTGGCCACCTTGTTCTTCCCCATTCCGGCGGCGGTCGGGGTAGGCGTGGTGCTTTCCCTGATGCTCCAACTGAACCAGGAGGCAATCGATCTCAGGGTGGCGGAATGGGTGCCCCAACCGGACGGGGGCTTCATGGAACGGCCGGCACCTGCCTTCCTTCCCAGCCATCAGGTGACGATCCTCGACGCGTACGGCAGTCTCTTCTATGCAGGAGCCCGGACCCTGCAGGCCCGGCTGCCCGAGGTTGGCGGCGCGGTGGCACCGGCGGTCGTCATACGGCTCCGAGGTCGGATGATGCTCGGGGCCACGGCGTTCAAAGTGTTCACCGACTACGCAGATCGGCTCAATTCGGTCGAAGGGAAGCTCTATCTGAGCGGAGTCGACCCCCAATTGATGAGGCAGTTCCACAGCGCCGGGCACTTCACGAGTCAGGGCCCGATTCAATTGGTCGAAGCGACATCCCAACTCGGGGAATCCACCCTCGCCGCCCTCCACGATGCGGAGACCTGGCTCATGGAGCGTTCCCCCGACGAACCCGAAGGCTGAGCCCCGAGGGCTCAGCCGAACAGATTTCGCCAGACACGTTGCAGAATGCCGGGAGCGAACGGCTTGGCCAAACGCTCCAGCACCGCGGTGTGCATATCGGGTGGGAGGTCCCCCACCAGCGCCATCCCACCGTGGCGGGTCTCCCAGCTATAGGTGACCTGCCCCGGCGCGAAGGAGCGGGCGTATACCGCCTGCCCGATTGTCAGAGCCCCAGGATCGGTCAACTCGACCACCGTCGGAGTCCGGAACACGGCGAAGGAGAAGAACCCGTCCGAGTAATAGGCGAAGGTTAGGCCCTCATCGTCGCTGTAGACGTCGAGGCGTTGGAAGGCGCCAAGGCTCTCGGGAAGTGCTGCGGTGTCTTCGGTGGGTTCGAGCGTTTCGCTGGCGATGACTGTGGCCGGGGACACCTCTGGTGGCGTGGGATCAAATTCGATGAAACGACGTTCGCAGTAAACATCTCCGTCGCCGTTGTAGGTGATCACGCTGAGTAGAGCCCCAGTTGCCCCGTCGACGATCAGCTCACCCCTCAACACATCACCGGCATAAAGGCGGTAAAGACCCGCCTTGCGATTCAGAAATGGGTGCGCCGAGCCGTCGTCGACGCGATATGCCGGGTCGGTGTCACTACTCCCCGCCTCGACCGAGGCGCTATCCACCACGGAGCCCTCGCGCACCAGCGCCCATCCCCCCGAGCCTGACGAGACCTCGACCTCCCCCGAAACCTGTAGCTCTCCGCCGACCTGCTCGAGCGAGACCACCGCGTCGCGCACGCCCTCGGGAGTCGAACAGGTGATGACCTGTTCGGCCGAATATGAGGCCTCCTGGCTCCGATCCAACAACTCATCGAGGTCGGCGGCTGCAGCCGTGCCAACGGGGAGGAGGGTGAACAGGGCAGCCACCGCCACGACCCGTCTCATTCCTGTACATCCCGAACGTCGGGGACCATCACCTTGGCCGGCCCAAAGGCCGGGTCCAACGAGACCCGGGCCCCGAAGCGACTGTTGAGGTCGTCGACCGACCATGCGCTGGGCTGCGGGGTGAGAATCGTGGCCACCGCAATCACAAGCGCAACCCCGGCCGCGGCCGCACCAACCAGGAACCCGCGGTTCCTCCGAAGCGGGATCACCGTAGGCTCGGCGTCACCGAGGAGGCCAGGCGGCAGTTCGACCATTGGCAGCGAGCGGATCGCGGTTCGAACCTTCTGGAGCTCCTCCATCTCGGCAACGCAGCTCCCGCAGGTGCCCATGTGCGCATAGAGTTGCGAAGCCTCGGCCCGGGTCAACTCACCGTCCAGATAGGCACTCATCATCTCGGTGGGATGGCTCAAGTCAGCAGCTCCTTGAGAATCTTGCGACCGCGGTGGATCCGGCTGCGCACGGTGCCGATGGGAACGGCGACGGCAACCGCGATCTCTTCGTAGGAAAGACCGATGACGTCACAGAGGACCACGGCTTCCCGGAACTCGATCGGGAGCTCGAGCAGAGCCTTTTGGATGTCGTCGCCAAGGCTGATCCGGGAGTACTCGACATCCGAGCCGGGTGAGGCACCGACGTCCCATCGCTCGACGTCGTCCGGGATCGGTGCCACCGGTCGCCGGTTGCGTTTGCGCACGTCGTCGAGGAAGGCGTTCCGGGTGATACGCCACAGCCAGCCCTCGAAGCTCCCAGGCTGATAAGAGGCGAGGCCGCGTCGGACCCTGAGCAGGACTTCCTGGACGAGATCGGCGGCGTCGTCACGATTACCGGTAAGCCGGTAGGAAAAGTTGTAGATCTTTCGTCCATAGACACGCGCCACCTCTTCCCAGGTGAGTGGGACGGACTCCGTCATGGAGACCTACTCCATCAACGCCCGTGGCGGGCGTCGGGTTCCTAGGAATCCGGAGTGGTGGGGGTGTCCGGAGTGGGGGTGTCCGGAGTCTGCGTGTCCGATTCCGTCTCGGTTCCTTCCTCGACACCCTTGCGGAACTCCTTGGCCGAAGCCCCGAGGGAGCGGGCGAGGTCAGGCAGCTTTCGAGCTCCAAAGATCAGGAGCACGATCAGCAGAATTATCAGCAGTTCTTGCCCTCTGAGACCGAACAATAAAGACCTCCTTCTTCAGGCAGCATAGCCCCCGCCCCCACGATGGCTCGCGCTGATCAACCAAGAGCCATTGAATCGATGAACCTCTGGATTCGCTCCCGGGTCACAAACCGGATCCGGGGGTTGGTGGCCTCGACGTCATGGATCATGAAAGGACCGAGCTTGTCGGTTATCAGCAGTCCCCGTGCAGCTCCGGAGGTTCCGAACTCGACTATGAACCTCGGCACCACCTGCTCGTCCAACTCCGGGTAGCTGCCCGGAATATGAGGCTCGGCGCGGATGAACGTCTTGAGGTTGTCCTTGACAGCCGTGAATGTCCCGTCACGCTCGGCGCTCACCGTGTAACCGAACATCTCGAGCAGGGCGAGGATCAACTCCGGGCCCGACGCGGTCGGCGGGTCGACTCCCCGAGTGCGCAGGCCACGCTCGAGTCCCAGGGGGATCTTCACTTCCTGACCGATCGGCCCGAGGTCATCCTTGGGCACTTGGACCTGAGTCTCGACATGAGTCGTGAGGTCATCTTCGAACTGGCTGGCAAACGGGTCGCGGGCGATGTGAGTCAGGTTCAGCATGTCCGGCTGAATCGCGGTCGGGAGCTCACCCGGCGAGGGCAGTTTCGTCCGGCCCACCTCGCGGATGTCCCCACGCCCTGCGAACACGACGATCTCTGTCACCTCGTCGATCGGAAGTGTGTGGCGTTTCTCGCGTACCACCTCGACCCCCTCGTCAACGAGCAGATCGTTCAGCACCGGGTCGTCTTCCTCGGGAAGCGGCACATCGAAGGTGACACGCGCCTGGGAGCCGTGGACATGGAAGTCGGCCACAGCAGCCCGTCTGGTTATCGGATCCGGCTCAACGGCCTCGCGGCGAAGCCACGAAGTGTCTTCGAGATCGATGCTGGCAGCCCGCTTGCGTTGCCGTCGAAGGCTGACAACGACCACTCCCAGGACCACGAGAGCGATAAACGCGACCCCAATTCCTCCTGCCCCCTCCATTGCCTATACCTCTCTCTCGGCCACTACGTAATCCTACGTTGTGGATGGGCTGAGCCAATCGGATAGGGCCGTGGTTAGCGTTGGCTCATGAATGGCGCCTTCACCATGATCGGGGTCCCCGTCGACTCGACGGGTCGTCCCGGCGGCACCGAGCTGGCCCCTGCGGCCTTGCGCGCCCTGGGGCTGGGTGACGCCATTGCCGGTCACGACGGAGGTGACCTCGCGGTGCGGATTCGCGCCGAGGAAAGGAACCCGGAGACCGGAGTCGTGGCCCTGGCTGATGTCTGCTCCACGACCGTGAAAGTCCGCAGGGCGGTGGGTGAGGTCCTGGCCCGGAATGAGCTCCCATTTCTGGTGGGGGGTTGTTGCTCGATCGTGCCCGGGGCCCTGGCCGGGGTCCGCGACGTCAGGGGACGCACCAGTCTCGCCCATCTCGATGGGCACCTCGATCTCTATGACCAGACCAACTCTCAGCTCGGTGAGGCTGCAGACATGCCGGTGACTGTGGCCATAGGGCTTGGACCGCCGGCGTGGGTCGATGCGGCCGGCGGGCCTAGCCTCTCGACCTCGGATGTCTGGATCGTCGGCTACCGAGATCGGGAGCAGTCTCTTCTCGATGGGACGCTGATGCCGGAGGACCTCGACCCGCCGATCTCATGTCTCACCACCGAGCAGGTCCGATCCGAAGGCCCAGCCCGGGTCGGCGAAATGGTGGCGCGACAACTGGCCGGTGGTATGGGCAACATTTGGGTCCACCTCGACCTCGATATCGTGGATCCCTCTTACTTCTTTGCCAACGATGCCCCCGTTCCTGGCGGGCTCGACTGGGCAGAGTTGACTCTTCTCTTGAAAGCCATGCTTGCCTCGCCCGCTCTGGCCGGCGTCTCCCTCGGGTGTTACAACCCGGAGAAGGACCAAAATCAAGAGAACGGCCGTCAGATCGTCGACAT
>DATDPP010000058.1:0-9912 GCA_035292685.1 Acidimicrobiia bacterium | reverse complement strand
GACCAGGTTGCCGATGAGTGTGACGTTGTTCGACATTGAGATCTCCTCTTCTCACGTCCACCGACGATCATGCCGCGCCGGTGTGACGTATTCCAGTCAGCCGCCGAGCCGGACGATCTTGTGTCGAACCACTTCGTCGGCGAGGGACAGCATCCGATCCAGTGAATCGACTGCTGCCGCTTCAGATTCGAAGTTCACCACCGAGTAGTAACCCTCGGAGAGATGCTCGATCTCGTAGGAGAAGCGACGCTTGCCCCAGAGATCCTTGCCCTTGACACTCGCCCCGTGCTCGGAGAGATACGACTCGAGCTCGCCGACCTTGGCCGCGATGTCGTCCTCCGCAAGATCAGGACGATGAATCGTCATTACTTCATAGTCGCGCATTCGACCTCCTGTGGACATCCGATTGGAAGGCCCCATCTCTCTGATGGAGCAGGGGTGGCACGCATCCGAACGGCGCGAGACGTTCGGAGCGGTCGCTGAAGTGTATCCGGAATCAGCCGCTTTCCCCATTCGGGGCGCCGGTGAGCACCGCCCCTTCGGCAAACTCGTAGACCCCGGCCACCGTCTCCAGCACCCAGGAAACCTCGCCCGGCGACGCATAGCGGGGACACGGCTCGGAGGGGCAGGGCTCCATCCTGGTGCTCCCGATGAGGGCCCCGTCCGGATCGAAGAACCAGATGTCCAGTGGGATCGGCACTTCGAGCATCACATAGCGGACCGAGGCGGGGGCCTCGTAGACGAACAACATGCCATCGGCACCGCCCGGGACTTCCTCGACACCGGTCAGACCGGTCTGGCGCTCGCCGGGGCTGTCGGCGATGAGGACATTGAGGCGTGTATCCGAGACCTCGATGGGCAGCGTGTCGGAGGTAACGACCCCGGCGCAGGCGGAGACCAGGATCAACCCGCAGAGAGCGGCTACTCGGACGACTTGCCCCTCAACAACTCGGCAGCCACATCGTCCGAGACGTGATAACTCTCGTCTTCGCCGGGAAACGCGCCGGATTGGATATCTGCGGCGAACCGCTTCAAGGCCCCGATCGAGTCCTCGCCCACGTTGGCATAGGTGCGCACGAATTTGGCGTGGTGCCCGAGACCGATCCCGAGAATATCGTGGTAGACCAGGACCTGGCCGTCGGTGCCGGGCCCGGCGCCGATTCCGATGGTCGGGATGTCGACCTCTTTGGTGATCAACTCGCCCAGTACGTCGGGCACACCTTCGAGCACAATCGAGAAACACCCGGCCTCTGCCAGGGCGCGGGCATCGTCGATCATGGCATGGGCGGCGTCGACCACTTTGCCCTGCACCTTGAAGCCGCCCATCGCATTGACCGACTGGGGGGTCAGCCCGAGGTGGCCCATGACCGGGATCTCCGCATCGAGGATCCGCTCGATCACCGGAATCCGCTTCCTTCCACCTTCTAGTTTGACCGCCTCGGCGCCACCCTCCTGGACGATGCGCCCCGCGTTGCGGACCGAGTCCTCTGGTGAGATGTGGAAGCTGAGCCATGGCATGTCCACCACGAAGAGCGCTGACGGCTCGGCGCGTGCGACCGCCCGGGTGTGGACGATCATCTCCTCGAGACCGATCTCCAGGGTGGTGCGCATGCCGTGAACCACGTTGGCCACCGAATCGCCGACCAGGATTATGTCCAAACCGGCGCGATCGGCGATCACGGCCGACGGATAGTCGTAGGCGGTGACCATCGTGATCTTGGGCCCACCCTTGCGGGCCCGAATGTCAGGAACCGTCACTTTCTTGGTCAAGGTGAACCAAATAGTAGTTGGTACCTGGTACCTGATTTTTGACGTGTCACCCGTGCCGGGCGCTGACCGCGGCTCGCACCCACTCGATGTCTGTGCCCTGCTCAGCCGCGCCGCCGGGAGTCTCGACCACCACGGGGGCGTCGGCTTCGGCGATGACCCGGGCCAGATCCCCGGGGGGGATCCGGCCCCGTCCCAAGTTCTCGTGCCGATCGCGCCGGGAGTCGAATGGGTCCTTCGAGTCGTTGGCGTGGACCAGGTCGATTCGGCCCGTGGCCTCCATCACCCTCGGCACCAGCTCGTCGAACGGCTCGCCGCCGGCCCAGACATGACAGGTGTCGAGGACGAAACCCACGTCGAACTCCGCCACCTCGGCGAACAATCGGGCGATCCACTCCACGCGGCGGGCCAGGGCCTTGTCCCCACCAGCGGTGTTCTCGATCAGCACCGGGACCTGGGTGTCGAGCGGCTCGAGAGCCTTGCGCCACCTAGCGAGCCCCTCCTCCTGGGGCCCTTCCCCGGTGACATGGCCGCCGTGGACCACCACCGCGGTGGCCGCGATCTCGGCCGCCGCGTCGCAGGTCTCCTGGAGGATGCGGCGAGAGGGAACCCGGATCCTGGTGTTGTCCGCGCAAACGTTGATCAGGTAGGGCGAGTGGACGTATACCGGGATCGAGGAGGCACGCAGTTCGGCGGCGTCGGCTCGGGGCAGTGGCTTCTTCCAGGCCTGAGGGTCGGATAGGAAGATCTGAACCAGGTCCGCACCGCGCTCTCGAGCCTCCTCTATCGGCCGCAACGACGGCACATGGGCGCCCACCGCCCTCATGACGCGTCCCCGAGCGGTCCCAGCTTGGACAGCTCCGCCCGACGTGCAACATCGACCGCGAATTCCCCGATCAAGGTTGCCGCTTCCCCGGGGGTCAGTGCCCAGTCCTGGGCGAGGACACCCAGCGACCGTGCATCGAGCCATCTTGCGCCCCAGGGATGAACGGGGAGGACGCCACGCTCCAGGACCCTGACCCGGAGTAGCGGGAGAACCTCTCCGTCGTCTTCGATCTCTCCGGCATCGACATCGACGACCTTGGCCCAAGGGATGAGATCGTGAGGTCGAAAGGGCCCGCGCAGCTTGAGCGCCAGGCCTTCGTCGCGGCACTCGACGACCCGGGTCGGCAGGAACAACTCCTTCAACCCCCAGATCACGAGGAACGCCGCGAACAGCAGGATGGCCCAGGCATAGATCACGTCACGGGGCTCGAAGATCTGGGTGTCGGCGGGAGCGAACAGCCTCTCCCGAAGCCAGTTGGTGATCCGGCGATTGGTGAGGACATCGATGGAGATGACAAGCAACGGGATGGCGCCCATGGCCATGAGCCACATCCGAATCCCCGATCTCTGGACGATGACCTTCACCCTCCCACCCCGAGGTCGGAGGGCCGGGTCAGGGCGACGTAGGGAATGCTCCTCGCCGCAAAGGCCTCCGCTGTGAGATCACCGGACCGATCGACCAGGGCAACCGCCTGAATCACTTCCAGACCCGCGGCCACCGCGACGTCGGCGGCCTCGAGGGCCGCCCCACCAGTCGTGGTGGTGTCCTCGAGGATCACCACCCGGGCCCCAGGCGTCACCGGGCCCACCACCCGGCCCCCGGTGCCGTGGCTCTTGGTGCTTTTCCGGATCGAGAAGGCAGCCAGGTCTCGACCGAAGCGGCTGGCGACCATGGCGGTAGCTACCGCGATCGGATCGGCACCCATGGTCATTCCCCCGATGGCCTGCGCCGACGGGTCGATCACGTCGAGCACCGCCTCCCCTACCAACCAGGCCCCGGCGCCGCTGAAGGTGGTCTGACGAGCATCCAGGTACCAGCTAGTGACCGCACCCGATCGAAGGGTGAACGGCCCATCGGTCCGAAGCGAATGGGTGCGTAGATGCTCGATGAGGGATTCGCCGGCCACTCTCCCATGGTATTGGGCCAGGATCGATACCCGTTGCCGCCGACGCCGGGCGTGAGGTCTAGGTTTGAGGTCATGGATCTCTTCCTCGTCCGTCACGGGCAACCCGACTGGGCCCCGGATCGCCTGGCACGCAACGACCCCGACCTGACCGAGCTCGGTCACGAGCAGGCCCAACGAGTGGCTCATCGCCTCGTCAGTCTCGACCGGTTCGACGAGCTCTGGGTCTCATCGATGAACCGGGCGGTCCAGACCGCCAACCCGATCTCGGCCGACCTTGGGACCAGAGCCGAGGTCTACGACTGGCTTCAGGAGATCAACAACCCGCCGGAGTGGGACGGATCTCCGGTCGACGAGATCGAGAAGGCACTGCGGGATTCCAACGTCCGCTCGATGGAGGAGATGTGGGACGGGCTGCCGGGTGGTGAGACCTTCCGAGCATTTCATCAACGTGTCGTGTCCGGTCTTCAAGAGACGCTCGACACCCACGGGATCCACCCCCTGCATGAGGAGCACCGTCATCTCTGGGCTGTCGACGATCCCGACCGGCGGGTGATCATCGTGGCTCACGCCGGCACCAACGCAGTGGTCCTCGGCCATTTGCTGGGTCTGGAGCCGGTGCCGTGGGAATGGGAACGTTTTCGCCAGCCGCACACCGGGGTCTCCCGGCTCACGATGACCCGGATCAGCACCGGTTGGGCCTTCTCCCTGCGCCAGCTCGGTGACGTCACCCATCTCCACCCGGGGATGGTCACGGCTTGATGCCGGCCGGTTGGCCGGATTGATGCCGGCCGGTTGGCCGGATTGATGCCGGCCTCGCCTAAGCGTGTAGCGTTCCTCGGCCTTCAAGACCGAAACCAGGAGAACCCAATGGCCGACAAACCGAACATCCTCGTCATCTGGGGCGATGACATCGGGATCACCAATCTGAGTTGCTACAGCGACGGGTTGATGGGGTATCGCACCCCCAACATCGATCGAATCGCCGCCGAGGGCGTCAGATTCACCGACTACTACGGAGAGCAGAGTTGTACCGCCGGCCGGGCGGCCTTCATCACCGGTCAGAACCCGCTGCGCACCGGGCTCACCAAGGTGGGCCTGCCAGGGGCGGATATCGGTCTGCAAGCCCCTGACCCGACCATCGCCACCGCGCTGAAGCACGAAGGGTACGCGACGGGCCAGTTCGGGAAGAACCACTTGGGCGACCGGGACGAGTTTCTGCCGACTGCCCATGGCTTCGACGAGTTCTTCGGCAACCTCTACCACCTCAACGCCGAGGAGGAGCCGGAGCACCCCGACTATCCGAGCCCGGATGACTTTCCTGAGTTCCGGAAGCGTTTCGGCCCCCGGGGAGTGCTCCACTCCTGGGCCAGCGAAGACGGCACTCAGCGGATCGAGGACACCGGGCCCCTCACCGCCAAACGGATGGAGACAGTCGACGAGGAGTTCCTCGCCGAGGGCCAGCGGTTCATAAGAGATGCAGCCGCCGCCGATCAGCCGTTCTTCGTCTGGTTCAACACCACTCACATGCACCTATACACCCACACCAAGCCGGAGAGCTTGGGGCAGGCGGGTCGCTGGCAGTCGCCGTATCACGACACGATGATCGACCACGACAAGCACGTTGGGGCTTTGCTCGACCTGCTGGATGAACTGGGGATTGCCGAGGACACCATCGTGATCTACTCGACGGACAACGGAGCCCACATGAACAGCTGGCCGGATGGGGGGATGACCCCATTCCGCAACGAGAAGAACTCCAACTGGGAGGGGGCCTATCGGGTGCCGGCGGTAATCCGATGGCCAGGGAAGGTCCCAGCGGGGGCGGTGCTCAACGGGATCGTCAGCCATGCCGACTGGTTCGTCACGCTCCTGGCGGCGGCGGGCAACTCTGACATCGCCGACCAACTCAAGCACGGTGCGGAACTAGATGGAGAGACGTACAAGGTGCATCTCGATGGGTTCAACCAACTCGACTATCTCACCGGAAAGAGCGAGCGAAGCCCCCGGGACTACTACTTCTATGTCAACGACGACGGTCAATTGACCGCGGTCCGTTATGACAACTGGAAGTTGGTCTTCTTGGAGCAACGGGTTCCTGGCACGCTGCAGGTATGGGCGGAGCCGTTTGTTGAGTTGCGGCTACCCAAGATCTTCAACCTGCGCACAGATCCTTACGAACGGGCCGACATCACGTCGAACACCTACTACGAGTGGATCCTCAGAAGAACATTCCTCGCGGTACCCATGCAGGTGTTCGTTGCCCAGATGGCTCAGACCCTCATCGAGTTCCCACCCCGCCAGAAGCCGGCGTCGTTCAACCTCGACCGGGTCATGGAGAAGATCAACGAAGTAATGGGAAGCGCCTGACCCGAACCCCGCTACTTCCCGAAGCGACGATCGCGGCTGGTGAAATCACGCAGGGCGCGCAGGAAGTCGACCCGGCGGAAGGCGGGCCAGTTGACGTCGACAAAGACGAACTCGGCGTAGGCGGATTGCCAGAGGAGAAACCCGGAGAGCCGGGACTCCCCTGAGGTCCTGATGAGGAGATCGGGGTCGGGGAGGTCGGCGGAGTACATGTGAGAGGCGAGAGCATCGGAGTCGATGTAAGCGGTCACCTCCTCCGGTGGCACGCCGTCGGATAACAGACTGGACACCAGGTCCTTGGCGGCGTCCACGATCTCCTGTCGACCGCCGTATCCCATTGCCACATTGAGCCGCCGGGAGCCGCTGGGATGTGCTTCCTCGGCGCTCTTGGCGGCCGAAACCAGGTGATCGGGCAAAAGGTCGAGACTTCCGATGAACTTGATCGCCATGTCGTACTTCTCGCACAAGGCCGGAAGCCGCTCGAACAACTCGATCAGCACCTCGAAATACGGCTCCAATTCCTCCTCGGGCCGGCTCAGGTTCTCCTTGGAGAGGACCCAGGCGGTGACCGCTGGGATCTCGAGCTCGTGGGCCCAGCCCAGGAAATCCTCGAAGCGGCGCATCCCCACTCGATAGGACTCGGTGTAGGTGGGGAGTCTCTCCTCGCGGGCGTGACGGCGATGACCGTCGAGGACGATTCCGATATGACGGGGAAGACGGTCCTTGGGGAGACCGTTGAGCAGCTTTCGCTCGTAGAGGCGGTAGAGAAGACCGAGGGCCATGGCGAACCCTCCAGATGCTACCGGCGGCGGGCGAGGTGACCAGCACGGTCTACCGCCCGACATGGTTTACCACTTGCCACCGGGGCGAAATAGCCTGTCATCAAATGGACAGACTCACACTCGGCCGGATGCAGAACCCGATCCGCGGGTTTCTCCACGGGTCGGCAGCCTTCGCTGCCGTCGTGGGGTTGTTCGTGCTCCTCAGCCGCTCGTGGGGCAATCGGGCGGCTGCCATCGGGTCACTGGTGTTCGGGCTCGCATTGCTCGCCATGTACACGGTGTCCTCCCTCTACCACTCGGTCCCCTGGAGCACCCGCTGGAAGACCCGACTCCAGCGCGTGGACCACTCCATGATCTTTCTTCTGGTGGCCGGGACCTTCACCCCGATCGCCATCGCCATCCTGGACGGGGCGTTCTTGATCCTGGCGCTAGCCCTGGTGTGGTCGGTGGCCCTCACCGGAATCCTCCTCAAGGTGGTATTGCCCAACGTAAAGACCTCCCTATCCGTGACCCTGCAGATGGTGATGGGCTGGTCGGCTTTGATCCTCATGCCCTGGGTGCTGAGCCGGCTGGGGGTGGGGGCTCTGGTGTTGATCGCCCTCGGCGGGATCTGTTACACGACCGGGATGGTGATCTTCACCGCGAAGCGGCCCAAGCTATTTCCCAGGACCTTCTCCTATCACGAGCTGTTCCACGTGCTGGTGATCGCCGGTAGCACCTTCCACTTCCTCGCCGTGCTCTGGTACGCCATCCCGGCCACCATCTAGCCAATCGGAAGGATCGACCCCTCGGCGCAGAGCGCCTCGATTTCCTCCCATCCGGTTGGCACCGCCGATGTCAGGTTGTCGTGTCCCTGGTCGGTGATCACCACGTCATCCTCGATCCGGATCCCGATTCCGAGAAACGCCTCCGGCACCTCGTGCTTGATCTTCCCCGCCTCATCTCGGGCCGTGCTCTCCTTGGCCATCGCCGCGGCCCGGCCCTCGAGGATCCTTCTCTGGGCCCATTCGTCAACGTCGTACTCGAGGAGGCTGAGCTCGATCTCGGCCTTGTCCGGCGCCAGGTAGAGGCCTGGCTCCACGGTGAACGCCATCCCCGGCTCCAGTTTCCGCGAGACCCCGCCGATGCGGTAGGCGCCCGAGTCGTGGACATCGAGACCCAGCCAATGACCGGTGCCGTGGAAGTAGAACTGGTTGTAGTGGTGCATCGCCAAGCTCTCTTCCACGGATTTGGGGAGAAGCCCCAACTCGACCATCCCCTCGGTGAGGATCCGGGTGGCGGCATCGTGTATGGAGCGCAGGTTCGATCCCGGGGCTGACATCTCCAGGCCGGTGCGTTGAGCAGCGAGCACCACCTCGTAGAGGGCCCTTTGCGGGCCCGTGAATCGGCCGTTGGCGGGGAAGGTGCGGGTGATGTCCGATGAGTAGCCGTCAACTTCGGCTGCTGCGTCGATGAGGACCAGGTCACCATCCTCGATCAACCGCTCGTTCTCGACATAGTGGAGGACACAGGCGTTGGTCCCCGAGGCCACTATCGAGGGGTAGCCGTTGTGTCTCGACCCGCCGATCCGCCAGAGGTACTCCAGAGCGGCCTGTACCTGATATTCGTAGACACCGGGCCGGGCGAAGCGCATGGCCTCCATATGGCCCCGAGCCGAGAGCTCGCAGGCACGGCCCAGACTCGCCACCTCGTCATCGGTCTTGAACAGCCTCATCTCCCCCAGAGGCACTGATAGGTCCTTTACCTCGGAGGGCACAGTGCCGCCATATCGACCACGGTGGTTACGTGCCTTTTCGATGAGATCGTTGATTCGGGCATCGTGACGCTCGTTTCCGGTCTCGTACCACAGAGCCTCCCGACCGATCATGAGTCGGGTGAGCACCTCATCCAACTCCCCCAACTCATGAGAGGCGTCGGCTCCGAACCGTTCCTTGGCCCCTTCCACACCGGCCCGATAGCCGTTCCAGGCTTCCATCTCAGGATCGCGAGCTCGGACGAAAAGGGTGTAGTCGCCTTCCGAATGACCGGGCGTGATCACCGCCACCGCCTCCGGCTCCGGGAATCCGGTGAGAAACAGGAAATCGGGGTCCTGATGGAAATCGAACGTCGTGTCGTAGCTTCGGATCACCTCGACGGCGGCGGGGACCACCGCGATACCGGTGTTTCCGATGATTTCAGCTAACCGGCGTCGGCGTTGCGCAAAACGGTCAGACATGAGGCCAACGCTAGCCCCCGTGATTGGGATCTTCAGGTCCGTATATGACCCCTGTGGGTCCCAATTGCGGAAGGGGGGTTGCCCTTCGACACTGCCGCCGGTAGACGAACGATGGTGGGCGATGGGAGAGAGGCTGCGCTCGCGCAGCGAGCGGCCGAACGCCAAGGGGTCTTTCACCGCGACGAATGGCTTTCGCTCGGTTTGAGTCACTCGACTCTGAAGCGGAGAGTCCGCGCCGGGCTCCTGAACTGGGTCGGGCCTGAGGTGTACGCCTTCGGCGGGGCGCCGCGGACGTGGCACATGCAAGCCGCCGCGGCCGTTCTCTCCTCCGGCTCCAGAGCGGCCGCCTCGCATCGGACAGCTGCTCATCTCCACGGCATCGCCGACCAGCCTGAGCGCATCGAGGTGGTCGGCCTTCGATCAGGGCGCAGACCGACTGAGTTCCTCCTCCACCAGTCGACCGACCTGGCTCGGGCGCACATCACCACAGTGCAAGGCATACGGGTTACGACGGTGGCGCGCACCATCGTCGACATCGGAGTCCCCCATGGGATTGGGGCGACCGGGTCCTGCCTGGATGAAGCTCGACGTCGTGAGATGGTGACCCTCGAGGAGGTGGCTCGAGTCCTCCACCAGGTGGCGAGGAGAGGTCGCAACGGTGTCGGTCCTGCGAGACGGATCCTCACCGAACGGCTGGCTTGGGACCAGATAACCGACTCGCATCTGGAAGACCGGTTCCTGAGGCTGGTCCAACGATCCGGCCTGCCCCAACCACTGGGCCAGCATGTCGTTCGCGACGAAACAGGGGCAATTGTTGCACGAGTCGACTTCG
>DATDPP010000057.1:0-47426 GCA_035292685.1 Acidimicrobiia bacterium | reverse complement strand
ACCACGACGGGTTTCGGCAACCTGGTGCCGGCCGCAAACCCGGGACAGACGGTGACAGTGGCCGAGATGCTGATCGGCCAGCTCTTCCTGATCACCGCGGTCGGCAAAGTCATTACCGTTTGGCGGCCCGCCCGGTGGTCGACCGCTGGCCCGACAAGCGAAGCCCGCGAGGAGTGAGGAGGAAGGTCCGATGTGGAAGGCAGTTTTGCTCGGTATAGCCGCCCAGTCATCCCTCCTCCTGAGCGGGCTCATCGTGTACAAGGTGACGGTGCCCCAGAGGGTCATCGGGTGCCTCGCCGGGTTCGGCGCCGGTGCCCTCATCAGCGCCATCGCCTACGACCTCATCCCACAAGGCGAGGGTCTCCCCCTGATGAGCTCGCACTCTGGCTCCTGATCGGCGCCGCAATTTTCGTGATCAGCGACCGGATCGTCGAGGCCCGGTTCGGAGAGGAGAAAGGATCCGGCCCGGCGCCCCTCGGGATCGTCGTCGGTTCGGTTGTCGACGGAGTCCCCGAATCGCTGATCCTCGGAATCCAACTCCTGCAGGCCAGGTCAGCTCGGCGTTCCTGGCGGCGGTGTTCATCTCCAACGTCCCACAGGCCCTGGCCCCTTCTGCCGATCTCGCCACCTCGGGCTGGAAGGTGCGGCGGATGTTTGCCATGTGGGGAGTTGTCCTCGTGGCGTGCGGTGTTGCCGCCGGGCTCGAATACGGGCTGTCCGACCTGATGGGCGCGAGCGGCGACCGCGCCGCCGCCCTTGCGGCAGGCGGTCTGCTGGCCATGTTGACCAACTCGCTGATGCCCTACGCCTTCGACCGTGGAGGGGCCCTGGCCGGGGTGTTCACGGTGGTTGGCTTCGCCGCCACCATGGCGTCGTCCTGACCCGGAGGAGCGTCCCTCTGTAAGTCCCACGGCGCCAGCTCTCAGACACCGTTGACGATTGGCGCCACCTTGCTGCCGAGAAGCTCGATCGCCCGCATCACCTTGTCGTGGGGCAGGGTGCCGACACTGATATGGAGCATGAAGCGCTCGATCCCGAGGACGTCACGCATCTTGATGATCTTGGCGGCCACCTCCTCGACGTCACCCAGGACCAGTGACCCCGCAGGGCCGCGCATCATGTCGAATTGCTGGCGAGTCATTGATCCCCAGCCCCGCTCCCGCCCGATCGTGGACATCGCCACTGCGTAGGAGGGGTAGTACTCGTCGGCGGCCTGTTCGGAGTCATCGCCGATATAGCCATGAGCATGAACCGCGAGTGGGACCTTGGCAGGGTCGTATCCCGACTCGACCAACGCTCGACGGTGGAGCTGGGCGAAGGAGGAGAACCGGGCGGGATCGCCCCCAATGATGGCCAGGGCGACCGGAAGCCCCCTGGTGGCGGCCCTGACGATCGACTCGGGAGTGCCTCCAACCCCCACCCAGACCGGCAATGGGTCCTGTTGGGGGCGGGGATAGATCGGCTGGTCTCGGATAGGAGCCCGATGCTTTCCCGACCAGGTGACCCGCTCATTGTCCCGGATCGCCAACAGCAGGTCGAGCTTCTCACTGAACAACTCGTCGTAGTCGGCGAGGGAGTAACCGAAGAGGGGGAAGGACTCGATGAAAGACCCTCGACCAACCAAGAGCTCGGCCCGCCCCGAAGAGACCAGATCGAGAGTGGCAAAGTCCTGGAAGGTGCGAACGGGGTCGGCGGTACTGAGGATGATCACCGCCGGGCAGAGACGGATCCGGTGGGTCCTTCCCGCGGCTGCCGCCAACACCACTGCCGGCGAAGAGGAAGCGAAGTCGGGCCGATGGTGCTCTCCCACCCCGTAGACATCGAGCCCGACCTCTTCGGCCAGGACGATCTCATCGAGGACCTGACGTAACCGCTCGCCGTGGCTGATCGTCTCCCCACTCAGCGGATCGGCGTAGGTCTCGGCGAATGTGGTGATCCCAAGTTCCATGATCAGGGCAGTCCGGCGTTCGACGAAGTCGGGAGCCGAGCATAACCGGGCACCCTGCCCGGGCCGTATAGCCACGGAACATGGACCTTTTCCTCTGGTTCTCGGGGGCGGCAGGTAGCCACCATTGACTGAGATGCCGGTCTGAGAGGTCTAGATGAGTACAACAACGCCGCAAGTCACATTGCCAAAGGTGGGGCCCGCCTCGAGGCGATTCGGTTATGTGATGGCCATCCTCGTAAACGCGGCGATGCTGTTTGTTGCCAACAGCGTCCTCGACTGGGGTTGGCCTCCTTTCCTGACCGAGGATTTCGGACAGGTGCTGTGGCTCATCGACCTCTCGCTTCTTGCCTCTATCGCGGTCAATTCGATGTACCTGGGTTACGACCCTCCCTGGTTCAAGTCGGTGTGCCAGATCGGGTTGAACCTGATCACGATCGTCGTGACGATACGTATGTATCAGGTGTTCCCGTTCGATTTCTCTGCTTATGAATTCAACTGGGAGATGCTCACAAGAGTCGTGATGGTCATCGGCATCGTGGGCACCGGCATCGCCATCGTCGTGGAATTCTTGAAGCTTGCCCGTGTCGCGGCCTCACCGAAATAGGTGACCGCCTTCAACCCAAGCTCATCGAAATCTGAAGAGCTAGGAGTAGGTAATGACAAGCAACAATCATGACGAACCCACCGAATCGGGCGATGTGTCCCGCAGTCGGTGGGTGGATGAGGCCCAGGAGGCCCTCGACCGGACAGTGGACGCCGTCGAATCGGCCTGGGATACCACCAAGGAGGATCGAACGAGTGCCCTGGAGTCGGCCAAAGCTGCCGCCCATGAGCTGGCCAAGGTCCTTGATAAAGGGGTTGCCGCTGCCAGGGAGCGATGGGCAACTGGTGGTGACGACGAGAGCACCACCCCCGATCATCAAGAATGAGCACGACGCCGAGCAGGAGGGGACCATGATTGGATGGCTGGAGGACATCAACAAACTAACTCTCGACAACACCAACTTCCGGACGGTCGTCCACACCGGTGATCATGCCCAACTGACCCTGATGCGTCTGCTTCCGGGTGAGGAGATCGGGTGGGAGTCTCATCACAATCGAGACCAGTTCCTTCGTTTCGAGCAGGGCCAGGCCCGGGTTGAATTCGGCCGCAGTCAGGAGGCGGTGGATGAAACCCACGAGGTGGAAGACGATTGGGCCGTGATCGTTCCCGCCGGGGTTTGGCACAACGTGGTCAACACCGGCAGCGAGGACGTCAAGCTATATTCGATCTACTCACCTCCGGAGCACCCCGCCGGCACCGTCCATCGCACCAAGATGGAGGCCGAGGCGGCCGAGCATCACTGAGCCTTGCCAATGATCCGGCGGTCAGAGTGGTCACCCCCGGGTGCCAACCAAAGTAGGGTCCGTCGCAGGTAGGAGGTTCAGAGATCACCGCTGCAGCCAGTAACGAGAAAGCCGTCGACGTGCAGTTCCGGGACGACTCCGAGGAGCACCGATACGTGGCGGAAGTCGACAGCGAGGTGGTCGGGGTCGCCGTCTATCAGGTACGGGCCGGTCGTCACATCTTCGTCCACACCAAGGTGAACACCGAGTACGAAGGCAAGGGAGTGGGTTCGGCGTTGGCCCGTTTTGCACTCGACGACGTCCAAGCCCAGGGCGGCACGATCGTGCCCATTTGCCCTTTCATTTCCGCCTGGATCGAGCATCACCCCGAGTACCGAACGATGATCGATCAGGAGCTACTCGATCGCATCAACGGGACCCCGGCCGGCGATTCTTCTTGAGACCTAACCTCCGGAGCCCAAGTATTTGCCTACCCGGCGCAAGAACTCCGCGGCTGGCACCCCGTCTATGAAGGCGTGATCGAAGGTCAGCGACAGCACCACGCGTGACCCCTCGGTCACCGTCCCACCGTCGGAGATGACAGGAACCCGCCGCACTGCCCCCACCCCCAGGATGGCCACCTGGGGCAGGTTGATGATCGGGGTGAACCCGTCCACTCCGTAACTCCCGAGATTGCTCACCGAGAAAGTCCCACCCTCGTAGTCGGCCATTGCCAGCTCCCGATTCCGGGCTCGCTCCGCCAGTACCCGGATCTCCTCGTGGATCTCTGCCACGGTGTGATCGCCAGGATTCCTCACAATCGGCGCAACCAGGCCATCCTCGGTCTGTATCGCCACCGCGACATTGATTGCCTCAGCGGGGGTGAAACGATCACCATCGCGGGTGCCGTTCAGCCCTGGATGCTCCTTCAGGGCAATCGCCACTGCCTTGATCACCACTGCGGTCATGTGCTCGGGTAGTCCCGAGCCGAGATCGACCTCAGAGGTGAGGGTCACAGGCGCGGTTTCCAGATGCCCTCGTCTCAGGTTTCGGGCGATGACTGTCCGTAAACCGGCCATCTCCGGTGCGGTTCCCTGGCTGCCGGCCGAGGCCACAACATCGATGTCGACGCCCACCTCTTCGGCGGCCACGATCCGACAGATCGCCTCACCCTGAGGCACAGGGGCGTTGATGGGGACCAGCCCCGCCACCGCCCCTGCTTCATCTGTGTAGACCCCCTCGGCCACCTTCTGCACCTGGATCTCGGCGATCAGCTGACCGGCCTCACACAGTTGGCCCTCATCCACGAACCAAGCCGTAACGACCCCGTCCTCACCGGGTTCGGTGAGGACGGGCATCAATACGTCGGTTGCCATCGATTCTCAGACCTGGACCAGCTGCTCCGCGGCCTCGACGATCCGCTCAGCCGAGGGCAGGGCGAACTGCTCGAGGGGCCGGCTATAGGGGATTGGCGTGTCGGGCGTTGCCACCCGCATCGGTGGTGCATCCAGGTAGTCGAACGAACGCTCGACCACGGTGGCGATCACCTCGCCGGTCATCCCGAAGCTCTTGTAGTCCTCGTCGACCACCAACAGCTTGCGGGTCTTGGCCACGCTCGCTGCGATCGCATCCCGATCGAGCGGGACCAGAGAGCGCAGGTCGAGCACCTCGGCCGAAATGCCTTTGTCCTCGAGCATGTCGGCGGCGTCGAGGGCCCGGTGCACGGAGAGGCCGACCGTGACCACTGTCAGGTCGTCGCCATCGCGGGCGATGGCTGCCTCCCCGATCGGCACCTCGTACGCCTCGGCGGGCACTGATCCGGTGGCCCGGGGGTTGTTGGTCATCCACCCCAGCCCCAGCACGCCCTTGTGGAACATGTAGAGGACCGGGTTGTCATCCCTGATCGCCGCGGTCATCAGGCCTTTGGCGTCGTAGGGGTTCGACGGGACGACCACTTTCATCCCGGGGAGATGGGCAAAGGTCCCCCAAAGCGTTTGTGAATGCTGGCCGGCGTCGGAGTACCCGCCGCCAACCGCCGTCGTCAGCACCATGGGCACCTTGACGTTGCCACCGCTGAAGTAGTGGATCTTTGCCATGTTGTTGTAGATCTGATCCATGCAGACCCCGAAAAAGTCGACGAACATCAGCTCGACGATGGGACGGAGGCCGTTGGTCGCGGCACCGATCGCGGCGCCGATGAACCCGGTCTCCGAGATCGGGGTGTCCCTCACCCGCTCCGGGCCGAAACGGTCGAGTAGGCCTTGGGTGGCTCCAAAGATCCCCCCGTAGACACCGATGTCCTCGCCCATAACCAGCACTGTGTCATCCGCCTCCATCTCCAAGCCGATTGCCTCGGCAATCGCCTTCTGCGTGGTGAGCTTGCGGTCGGTTGTAATCGTCATTTGACCTCCTCTATCAGGCGAAGACGTCCGCCAGGGCGTCTTCAGGCTCGGGATAAGGGCTCGACATGGCGAACTCGATCGCCTCTTCGACCAGGCCGTACATCCGGTCCCTTATGGTCTCGAGGTCGGCGTCGGTGAGGACTCCCTCGGCGACCAACTTCTGGCCGAAGGTGACCAGTGCATCCCGCTCCACCATCGCCTTCTTGAACTCGTCCGTCCGGTATCCGTCGGCATCGCCTTCGAAGTGACCCCAGAGACGATCCGTCTTCACCTCGATGAGGCTCGGACCGCCTCCTCTACGGGCCCGGGCGATCGCCTCACCGGCGACCTCGTAAACCGCAATCGGATCGTTGTTGACGACCAGGACCCCGGGAATCCCGTAGGAACCCGCCCGGTCGCTGTTGTCTGGGATCGCCGTTGCCATCGCCTTGGGCACCGAGATGGCATAAGCGTTGTCCTCACAGATGAAGACAACCGGCAGGTTCCACACCGCAGCCAGGTTGAGCGACTCGTGGAATGCGCCCTGGTTGGCGGCGCCCTCCCCGAAGAACGACAAGGCAACGTTGTCGGTGCCACGCTGTTTGAAGGCGAGCCCGGCTCCTACGGCAACCGGTATCCCCTCGGCGACGATCCCCGAGCACGCGAAGCTCGGCTCGACCGAGAACAGATGCATGTGGCCGCCCTTGCCCTTGCCCAACCCGGTGCTTCTCCCGAAGATCTCCGCGGTCATCTTCTTGAGGTCGACCCCTTGGGCGATGGCGATGTGGTGAGGTCGGTGGGTTGCGGTTATTGCGTCGCCAGCCTTGAGATGGGGCCTTACCCCAACCGCCACCGGCTCCTGTCCCGCGGCGAGATGCATCTCGCCCGGGATGAGACCGGCGGCGATGTCGAAGGCGGGAAGCTTGTCGGTGAGGTAGATCTCCCGGATCCGCTCCTCAAAGTGTCGAATCTTGACCATGGTCTCGTACATGTCGACCAGGTGCTCGTTGGGAATGTTCATCAGCACCTCCTGCTGGTTGCGTGGCGTGCCGATGCGGAGAATCGGCACGTGCCTCTTCCGGCCTTGGTATGTCCTCTATTCCCAGGATGAGGGCTGCGATAGGGGCAAAAGACCCTTCACCCGCAATGCGAGCTCGGGGTCGAGAACCCTCGGGCCCGGGACCACCCTGACCAGGGCCGCCGCGGCCGTAATCCGCCGCTCACCGTCGAGCGCCACAACGCCTCCGGTCACGTCGAGTGGGATCTCGGCTCCGAGGGGGAGATCGGTGTGCTCGGCGACGCAAACGTCGCGTACCAGGCCGGGGCCGAAAACCGCCCTCACCGTCCGACTGCCACCGAACCGAATCCAGCGGGCATGTCCCGGCTCGAGCGACCCCAGTCCGGCGCTCACCGAGGCGATACCCACCGCGGTGGGACGGGCCGAGGTGACAACGGCCTCGATGAGCAGGTCCGGCTCCCAGAGGGCCCCAGCGCCGATCCAACGACCATGCACCGACACCACGTCGATGACTGCAGTGGCGGCTCCTGTGGTGGTTTCCGCCTGGAGGGCGGTAGTGGGGGTGAACACCGACATGTCGTCCCTCGCGAGAGCAGCCACGATGGCGGATCCGATGACGGTCGGCTCCATGGCGAGGGCGAATGCATTGTTGGTGCCCGCGGCCAAAGGCACCAATGGCGCTTGGGGCCATCCCTCCACCGCGGCTCGGACCGTTCCGTCCCCGCCCACGATGACCAGGACGGCTGCCTTTCGTGCCGCCAACTGCGATGCGGCCTGGCTTGTGTCCTGCTCCCCGCCTTGGGGAACAATGGGAAGGAACTCGACCGGAGGGGAGGAATCGCGGGCCAGGAACACGGCTCGACGGACCAACCCAACGTGATCGTCCAGCGCCAACACCTTCAAACCGGGCTGCGAGCCGAGCCCGACTAGAAGACGGGCTATGAGATTCGCCTTCTCTTCGGTGTCGATAACGCGGGCGAGACCGGTGAGACGCCGTATGTCCTTTGAGGAGACGGGATTGGCGATGAGGCCGATCACCATCGAGTGCAGCCTAGGGGGGTCCAGGTCCACCTCTCAGGGCCAGGATGGGGCGCCGACTCAGGTGATGCCGAAGCCGGCATCCTCCTTGAGGGACCACGCCGCCTCCGCCTTGTGCTCCATCCCCTCCAAACGTTCGTAGTAGTCGGGGAATTCACGCAGGTGGGCGAGTGCGATCTTGGCGGTGAGAACCGGGTCATCACCGGTCACGTTCAGGTCGGGATACCTCGTGCCGTGCTCCATCTCCACATCCATGCCCCGGAGCACATCGTCGAGATCGAACAACTCATCGGAGATCTCGATACCGATATCGGTCACTGCTCTCGCGGCGTCTTCGAGATTGAACATTCGTCTCTCCTTTCACATCCAGGGTGCAACCCCACGGCATCGTTGGGTAAGGGGCCTTCGGCCCTATCTCCACGGCGTCTTGCGTTGGAGCATGCCTACAAGGGAATCGAGGTTCGGACAGGGGCGAAAGACCCAAGCGTGTCGCTGATCGCCGGAGTTGTGCTCGTTGGCTGAGCAAACCTGAGCCACCTAGGCTCATATCTGGAATACGATATGCCCCCCGCTGGTTTCACCAGTCACGCCCCAGAATCAAGGAACGATCTGAATGCCTCACACCGCCCAGCTCACCCTTCCCGTCCTTCCCCTCCATAACGGGGTGATCTTCCCCCACATGGTGGTCACCGTCCGCGTCGAGAGCAGCGAGGGCAAGACCGCCCTCGCCGCCGCCGCCAGGAGTGACGGACGTCTTCTCCTGGTCCCCCGTCTCGAAGGCCGCTACGCCGCGGTCGGCACGATCGCCGAAATCCAGCAGACCGACGACGGTGACGGCACTGTCGTGGTGTCGGGGGTAGCCCGGGCCCGGGTCGGCGCCGGGTCGGTGGACGAGGCCGGAGCGCTTTGGGTCGAGGCCGAGTCCTATCCAGAAGTCGACATCATCGACGACGAGCTGGAGGAACTGGTCGCCGAATACCGGGCGGTGGTCAGCGCCGTGCTCGAGAACCGGGGTCTGGCCGGTGTCGCCGAGCGTCTGCTCAGCATGGACAGCCCCTCCCAGCTCGCCGACCTCGCCGTCTACTCCCCCGACCTCAGCATGGAACAGAAGGTGGAGCTGCTGGAGGCGCTCGACATCCGACAGCGTCTCGGAAAGCTCCTGGTCTGGATGCGCGAGGTCCTGGCCGATCTCGAACTGCGCCGCAAAGTGCGCGAGGACGCCACGGAGCGGATCGAGAAAGGTCAGAAGGACTACATCCTCCGTCAGCAAATGGATGCCATCCGCAAGGAACTGGGGGAAGAGGGCGACGTCGCCTCCGAATACCGGGCCAAGCTCGCCGAGCGGGAACTGCCGGAGAAAGTGGCCGATGCGATCGAGCGTGAGATCGACCGTCTGGAAAGGATGAGCGAACAGTCGCCCGAGCACTCCTGGATCCGCACCTGGCTCGACACCATCTTCGAAGTGCCCTGGGGGGACCGATCCGAGGACCGCCTCGACTTGGACGAGGCATGGACCGTGCTCGACGCCGATCACACCGGTCTCCACGATGTCAAGGAGCGAATCGTCGAGCACCTGGCGGTGCGCAAGCTGCGCGCCGAACGCGGTCTTTCCGACCAGGGGGAACGCAGCGTCGGGGCCATCCTGCTGTTGGTCGGCCCCCCGGGAGTGGGCAAGACCTCCCTTGGCGAGTCGGTGGCCCGCGCCCTGGGTCGCAAGTTCGTGCGGGTGGCTTTGGGTGGCATCCGGGACGAGGCAGAGATCCGAGGCCATCGACGCACCTACGTCGGGGCGCGGCCCGGCCGGATCGCCCGGGCCCTGACAGAGGCGGGGACCATGAACCCGGTCTTCCTTTTCGACGAGATGGACAAGGTGGGCAACGATTGGCGCGGTGACCCCTCCTCCGCCCTGCTCGAGGTGCTGGACCCTGCCCAGAACCACACCTTCCGTGACAACTACCTGGAGGTCGACCTCGATCTCTCCGATGTGCTCTTCATCGCCACCGCCAACATGATCGAGACCATTCCCGGGCCCCTGCTCGACCGGACCGAGGTGATCACCCTCGACGGGTACACCGACGCCGAAAAAGTGGAGATCGCCCGCGATCACCTGCTTCCTCGTCAGCTTCGGGCCGCCGGCCTGGAGCCCGAGGAGTTGGAGGTGACCGAGAACGCCCTGGCTGCCATCGTCGACCGCTATACCCGGGAGGCGGGGGTGCGCAACCTGGAGCGGGAGTTGGGCAAGCTATCCCGCAAGGTGGCTATCAAGGTGGCCCGGCCCGCGGAGTCGGTTTCGGGCGCTGTTGTGGTCGACGAGCCCGAGGTGCGCGAGTACCTGGGCAAGCCCAAGGTGTGGAAAGACGAGGCCTCGGATCGCACCGACGTCCCCGGCGTTGCCACCGGCCTGGCGGTTACCGGCGCCGGTGGTGACGTCTTGTTCATCGAGGCCACCGCAATGGACGGGGAGCCCGGTCTCACCCTGACTGGTCAACTCGGCGACGTGATGAAGGAGTCGGCCCTGATCGCGCTCTCCTATGTGGAGGCCCACGCCGAAGAGTTGGACATCGACCCGGCAGCCTTGAAACGCAAGTTCCACGTCCATGTCCCGGCCGGTGCCATTCCCAAGGACGGCCCCTCCGCCGGCGTCGCCATGCTCACCGCCCTGGTGTCACTGCTCACCGGGCACAAGGTGAAGAACACAGTTGGCATGACAGGGGAGATCACCCTGCAGGGCAAGGTGCTTCCTATCGGCGGGGTGAAGCAGAAGGTGCTCGCCGCCCATCGGGCCGGCCTGAAGGAGGTCATCGTCCCCCGCAGGAATGAGGCCGACCTCGACGACGTCCCGGAGAAGGTGCGTGAAGACCTCATCTTCCACATCGCCGACAGGGTTGATGATGTGCTCGCGGCGGCGCTGGACGGCTGAGCTCCACCGGCTGTCGACAAACCACCCAGGACTTGTCCACAGCAATGGGTCGCTTGACCCATAGTGGATTGCCCCCGACTTCGATAAACCATGTGCTATGGCGGAGATGGCTGTGGGAGGCATGAACATCGCGGTCAGTGGCAAGCGCGGCCGACAGCTCGCGCACTGCCCACACACCGAGACCCTGACCACCATCACTGCTGGGGTGGAACGAAGCGTCTGCGAATCATGTGGGCACCTCAGCTTCCACTTCCCGGAGATGATCTCCGGTCCCGTCCACCGCAATCGGTTCGCCCGACCTGCCGACCAGGTCCACGCGTCAAAGCCCGTGGTCAGGCCGACCGACGACTGGATGCTGCGGTACACGCCGATAATTGGCGCATCGCATGCTGATGAGCAGGCTGCTGACGCCCAGGTGTTCGCCACCCAGGAGCGGTTCCACATCCGCAGTCGCTACGAGCTGCACCCCGAGGCAACCGCGGCCGTCGCCTAGATCCCGTACCCCGTCCGGCCGGTATCTTCCGTTCAGTCCCAGACAGTGACGATCGTCGCCACGATCGTGTAGGCGATGAGCGCATTCACCCCGTTGATCAACCAGTACGAGCGACCCTTCTGCTCATACAGCTGACCGATCACGGCACCCACAACTCCGAAGCCGACCCCGAGGCCGACACCCAGGGCAAGCCCATCGACGAGTTCTGCCCCGTCGATCTGTGCTGCCAGCAGGGCGATCACAATCGAAGTGACGAAATACCCGATGAACGTGGGGATCAGGACTGTCACCAGTGGTGGGCCGTCTCCAGGTGTGACTTTCGCCGCCTCCTGCCAGGCTTTGCTGAGCGGAGGGATCGAATACCAGATCGCACTGAACGCGAACCACGCGATCGTCGCGACCAGGACGGCGAGCCAATTCAGGTCATCAAAGTAGTCAAAGATCATCTCTCTTCCTTCCAGCCGGTCTTTATTTCACCTGCTGTGCCCGAGGCTACGCATCGGTCTCCTCGAAAGCAGCGGTGCGGTCCTCGTAAGAGAGGGCCGCTTCGATGTGCCGTTTGGCGGCCTCGGCCGCAGCAGCAACCCGCTCCACTGCGACGTCGAGGGGGTAAAAACCCAAGCCGGGCTCGTAGTCCTCGATCGAGATCCCGGCCGCGCCCTCGGCCGCGAGACGCTCCACCGCTGCGGCGACACCGTCGGGGGTCGCTGCGTAGCCGTTCTCGGCGTCGACGCGGAACCTCCACCGCCGAGGCCAGGGCCCGGACATGTCCCGCAACCTCATCGAGGGTCGCCTGCTAGTCCATCCGGCCCAGAGAAGCGGCAAACCACGCGCTGGTGGTGGCAATCGGGGGGAATCCGAGCTAGGCCAACACCTTCGCCGACCCAACGTCCCAGGCGTTGGGCATCAGGAAGATGCCCCCACGGTGGAGATCGCCGAACCGCTCTCTCAACGACGTCGACCTATCCGCTTCGGCTGTCATCCTTGGGCTCTCCTTGTCGCAGCGCTCGATTCAACTCTGGTCGACTTCCTTCGAATGATCCATTTGTGAATGCCATCCGCCATGAGAAGCAGCGGAATCGAGGCCACCGCGAATAGCCACCCCGCCCCGGGGGGGCTCTCCTGTCCGAGCAACTCCGCTACCGGAGGAACGAACAGGAAGACGGCAGCAATGACAAGCCCGCTGCTGGCTCCTGCGATCAGCCACCGGTTGCTCCAAAACGACATCCTCCAGACGGGACGGACAGTGCTGCGACAGGCAAAGGCGTTGGCCGTCTGCGCCAAGACAACGGTGGCGAAAGCTGCACCCGAGGCCGCCGGAATGACCGCGCTGGGAAAGGCATCCCCAGGCCGCCACCCGGCAGCGAGGAACACTGCGAAGAAGGCGGCCATTTCAACGACGGCTTCGACCGGCCCCAGCAGGCCGAAGGCGCGGAAAGCGACCTTGCGGTCGAGCAGTCGGCCGGCGTTGGGGAGGTCTTCGGAGGTATGCCGGTGGGCCGGCTCAGCACCCAAGGCAGTGGCGGACAGCGTGTCGGTGCCGATGTCGAGGGCCAGGATCTGGAGGATCCCCAAGGCAAGAGGGATCCGGTTGGCGGTCAGGGCCCAGACCAGGAAAGGTGTCAGCTCGGCCACGTTGTCGGTCAGGTGATAGGTGAGGAAGCGGCGGGCGTTGGCGAATGTGGCCCGGCCCTGGCCGATGGCGGCGATGATGGTGGCCAGATCGTCGTCGAGGAGCACCAGGTCGGCTGCCTCGCGGGCGACATCGGTGCCGGTCCGCCCCATCGCCACTCCGATGTCAGCCTCGCGCAGGGCGGGGCCGTCGTTGACGCCGTCTCCGGTCATGGCGACAACGTGTCCCCGGCTTTGCAGAGCACGCGCGATCCGTTGCTTGTCCTCGGGAGTCACCCGGCTGATCACCGCCCCGTCGTGATCGACCATGGCAGCGAGAAGGGCATCGTCCGCGGGCAGTTGACGCCCGGTGAGGACGGGGGCTCCCCGTAGGGACAAGCCGACTTCGTCGGCGATCGCTTTTGCGGTGTCAGGGTGATCGCCGGTGACCAGGGCGATATTGATGCTGGCCGCCCGGCAGGCTGCGATTGAAGCCGCCGCCCCGGGCCGGGGTGGATCCTCGAGACCGATCAGCCCCCACAAAGTCAGACCTCGCTCTGCCGAATCAGCATCGCTCGGGATCTCTTCGACCGCGCCACGAGCAGCCACCGCCAGAACCCTCAGCCCGCTTCGGGTGAGATCCTGGAGTGCCTGGAAGGCCTCCTGAGAGGCGTTGGAACAGACCGGGAAGACTGCGTCGGGAGCGCCCTTCACATAGAGATGACTCGACGTCAGCACCGACATGCGACGGCGTCGAGCATCGAACGGATGGCGGCGCCGGTCAGGATCGGCCGCTTCGTCAGCGTCGACATCCACTCCGACTCGTCGGGAGAAGGCGTCGAGGGCCGCCTCCATCGGGTCACCTACTGCCACCCAGGTGGACTCCTCGAACACGGCGCGCCCGGTCGAGCAGCGGCGGGCCGCCCGGGCAACCTCTGCGACTTTGGCCAGCACATGGGGAGAGGGACTCTCTACCTGACCCTCGGGTTCGTAGCCGACCCCATCGATGGTGACCGTGCCGGATGGAGTCCAGATCTTCACTACGGCCATCCGGTTCTGGGTGATGGTCCCGGTCTTGTCGGTGCAGATGAACGTGGTGGAGCCAAGGGTTTCCACAGCTTCGAGACGGCGGACCAGGGCATGGTGTCTGGCCATCCTCTGCGCGCCGATCGCCAGGGAGAGCGTCACCGTCGGCAGCAACGCTTCCGGCACCAGGGCGACCATCACCCCCACCCCAAAGATGAACCCTGAGCGGGCGGAGACGCCCAACGCCAGGCTGACAGCGAAGAAGACCAGCCCCACCCCGACGGTTATGAATGCGATGGTGCGGACCAACTGGCGGAGCTGCAGAGCGAGGGGGGTGATCGGTCGTTGCACCTGGGTGGTCAGGGCGGCGACCGATGCCAGCCGGGTGGCGCTTCCGGTAGCGGCCACCATGGCCAGACCTTCGCCTTCGACCACGAAAGTCCCCGAGAAGAGGGCATCGTCGATCTCCTTGTCCACGGGAACGCTCTCCCCGGTCAAGATCGACTCGTCCACCTTCACCGAGTGGGTTTCCAAGACCTTCAGGTCGGCACCCACCCGGTTGCCTCCGGTCAAGACCACGAGGTCGCCCGGCACCAACTCCGCAGCATCGATCTCACGGGGCTGCCCGTTGCGGATCACGGTGGCGAGACGAGGCACGATCTCGCGAAGCCGCTCCCCGGCCCGTTCGGCCCGGTACTCCTGGATGAAGGCGAAAATCCCGTTGAAGACGATGACGGCCACGATGGCGAGCCCGAGCTCAGGTAGGCCTGCCAGGGTGGCCAGGGCGGCCGCCACCCAGAGCATGATCGCAAAGAAGTGGAAGAACTGGCCGATGAGATGACGCCAGACCCCCGGTCGGGGAGGTACCGGCAGGCGGTTGGGCCCGTGTCGCTCCAACAGGCGCCCGGCCTCTTCGTTGGTCAACCCCATCGAACCGATGTGCGATTCTCCCTGGCTCATACCCGGCGTCGAAGCCAATCCCGCTCGAAGAGGAGTTTGCCAACATGCCAGCGGCGGGAGGGTGGGTGGAGGGTGATCTGCGGAGCGGGCTCGGCGTAGAAGTCACCGGCACCGAAGCCCGCTTTGCCCCGGCCGGTCTCGATGAAGCACTCGCCGTGCCCATCGAACGACGCTGTTTGCCCGCGGCCGGTGACAGCTCGCGCGATGTTATGAGCCACGACTTCGGCTTGGCGTTCGGCGAATACCCCCGCCTTGGGGAGGGGTTTGCCCATCTCCAGAGGGATGGAGGTGACGTCCCCGATTGCATAAACCCCCGGGAATCGGGTGTGCAGGGTATGGCGATCGACCGGGATCCAGCCAGAATCGTCGACCAGGCCTGCGTCACGAACCACCTGAGGGGCCCGATGCGGAGGAACATAGGCGAGCAGGTCGAATTCACCCGTCGCCCCATTGGCGAATGTGATCATGTTCGTGACTGGGTTGACCTCCGTCACCTGATGATCGGGGTGATAGGTGATTCCCTGGCGCTCGACCATTTGACGCACCTGGCCTGACACCTCGGGGCCGGTGACGCCCATCGGGCCCGCTTCGGCGGCATACAGGTCGACCCGAGTTCGATCATCGATGCCGCGCCGACGACAGTGGTCGTGGAGGAGCATCGCGGCCTCGTAGGGGGCTGCCGGGCACTTGTAGGCCGACGTCGCCGTCAGGACCACGATCCTTCCCCCATCGAAATCGGAAAGGGCGTCGCGGAGGCTTTCGGCTCCCTGCAGTGTGTAGAAATCGTGGCCGGCCTCGGTCAGGCCCGGAATCGTCTCTGGGGCCAACTCCACGCCGAGCGACAAGATGAGGTGATCGGCCTCCAAGTCCCGGCCTTCGTCGCGGTGACCGGCCGACAACGAGTCATCTTCGACAGGAGGGTCAGCAAGCCGAACCCGGCGGTTGTCCGGTTCGATCGACCTGACCTCACCGCGGATGACCTCGATGCCCCTCCGCCGGAGGTGGTCCAGAGGCCGCGATATCCCGGCGGCCGTTCGCTTGCCGGTCATGAGCCACAGCAACGAAGGGGAGAAGATGTGATCCCGCTCGCGGTCCACGATGACCACCCGGTGCTGTTCGGGCAGCTTCTTGCGCAGCGACCTCGCAGCGACCACGCCGCCCACGCCGCCACCCAACACCAGCACGGTTGTCGAATCGGTCATGTTCTGATTAGACCATATGCTCGCTGCAGATCTCCCGGTCACTTAGGGGCATTTGCCTCTATTCATCCGCCTCATCGCGACGGATCGTGATGGAAAGGGAGGACGCAATGCCCGACCCGAAAGAAAGTCCCATCCTTTTTGACATTCCGGACGGCTCTCCGCCCGATCAGGCCTTCTTGGAACAATTGGGTCATGAGGTGGTCGTTTGCAATGGCCCTGCGCATGGGACCCTCTGCCCCATTCTCCACGGCGATTGCCCCAAGGTCGACGGTGCCCACGGGATTGTCTTCGAACTGAATCTCGACAGACCGCAGCACCGCGCCATCCTCGCCCGTTACAAAGAGACCACGCGTCCCGATGTGCCGATTCGGGTGGTGACGACCCAGGAGCAGGCGTTGCGTTACTCCGAGCTGCTCAAGGGTCTGAAGGTTTGGACCCACCAGCCGGCCGCAGGAGACCTGGACGGTTTGGCCGCGGAGGTCGAGGCCAGCGACCTCTGAGTCTCGGCCCGGTTGCCGGATCCCGATCAAGGCGGGTAGCCGGGGCTATTTGGGGATATTTGGGGCTATTTGGTTTGGGCGATGAACCGCTCGATCTTGTCCTGGGCAGCCTCGGTGATCTGGTCTTCGAGCCCAGCCAACGCCCGGGCGATCGCCAACTCCTCGCCGATCACCGGCTGCGGTGGGTCGCCCGGATTGCGGCGCGCCCTGCCCTCTGATTGGAAATGATCGCCCCGGAGGTCGAGGACCGCCGTTGCAATCGTCGAGGTGTCGTCCTCGGTCAGGTGAATCGAAAGGACTACGTCCGTCTCTTGCTCCACAAGTTCCTCCTCGATCGTGAATCTCCCATCCAACCTACACCTTTGTAACCTGGCTCGAATTGGTGATTCGGGGATCGACATGGACCTTGGGCCCGATTCCTGCCGATGGCCCACGCCGACCTCCCAAGCGGCTGGCAACCTCATCTAGAGAAACGACCTCTGACACCAGGACATCCGGCACCACCTGACCGGTGGCGTAGGACGCAATCGCTTCGGCGATCCCGGCCGACCCCCCCAGGATCCCCACGACAGTCACATCGCCCAGAGTGATCTCACGACTGTCGATCAGACTGGGCTGCCCGGCGAGCCCGACCAGGACCAGACGCCCCGCCGGCTCCACCCAGCGCAGGCTCGCAGCCGGAATGCCGGCATCGTTGGTGGCGTCGATCACCGCATCAAAGGTCGACAGCGGCGAATCGTTCATTTCTGCCAACAGCCTGGCGTCGTGGACTCCCATGCTGCGCGCCAGCTCGAGGCCGGCGTCCTCGATCCCGACAATGTGGACTTCGACACCTCTAGCCAGGGCGAATTGGGCGACCAGGAGCCCGATCGCTCCCGGGCCCAGGATGAGAAGGCGGTATCCCGGATCGAGGGAGGCAGCATTGATCGCACGGACTGCGGTTGCCCCGGGCTCCACCAGGGCCGCCGCGGTCAAAGAGACTGATTCGGGTATCTCGTACAGGGCGGAGGCGGGCACGACCAGCTGTTCCGCCAGAGCCCCGGGCCAGCCGCCCCGGACCCCTATCTCGTGTCGAAACTCACAGACGTGGTGACGGCCGCGGCGGCAGCGGTCACATACCCCACAGCCGAGCATGGTGTCGCTGGTGACTCTCTTCCCGAGCCAGGATGGGTCGACACCTGAGCCCAAGGTGCGGACCCGCCCTGCCCACTCGTGGCCGATGCGAAGGGGGTAGGTGGCGTGGCCCTGGCGGAGATAGGCCATTTCGCCGGTATAGAACTCGACATCGGTACCGCAGATGCCAACGCGCTCGGCGTCGACAACGACCTCGCCGGCGGCGGCGAGAGGAGGCTCGACATCATCGACACGAGCATCGTGCGGCCCGTGAAGAACCAATGCGCGCATGCGGTAAGTATCCCGCCCCGGCCAACAAAGGCGGCGGTGGCTTGGTGCCGGTTAGAGGCCCTCGGCTACCTCGTAGATCTCGTCAGCAACCAGGCCATGTGCTTCGCGATGGACCTTTGAAGCGGTTTCGGCATCCGGAGCGTCGACCAGACAGAAAATCTTCCCCGCCGCCTCATCGACCCAGTACTGCTTGTAGTTGACCCCGTACTGATCTTGCGTAGCCAGATCAGCCGCATGCGCCCCGGCCACATCCGCGGCCGATACTCCACCATCCAGCGTGTGCACGTCCATGAATGTCGGCACTTCTTCCGCCTTTCTATCGTTGGCTTGGACCGCGCAACTTAGCGAATCGTCACCACAACCATGAGTCGTGCGAGCAGGTAACTAGTCGAGAACGCGAAGAAAGAATTAGTTAGGGATTCCGAACACAGCCATGACCTAGCTTGTCCATGGGATGACGGGAGATGTGGGTCTCGGGGAGACAATCGAGGGGCTGCAACGCCTGCGGGCGCAGGCGCCTGAGGCGTTCGCCGAGATAGCCGCGACGCTCGATGCCAAAGTCGAGGAATTCCTCGCCGTGTGCCGGTCACTGGAGTCGCTGCTCCGGGAGATGGGCGAGAATGCCGCCGCCAATCTTCTCGGCGTGATAGTCCTCGAATGGGAAACATCAATGGACGTTCCGGCATTCACCTTCCCTTTCCTGCTGGGACAGGAAGAGTCGACGAATTAACCACTGCGGCGAGTCCGAAAGGGTCGATCCTCGAGGTCGACAGCAATGACTACCAATCGGCCGTCGGCCTCCCTCCCAGCGACATATGATCCGGTGTTGCGGGCCATTCCGGGCCGGGGCAACCGATGATGACGCGAGAATTCCATTGAAAGGAAATCAGGCATGTCAAAACTATTCACAGCCTTGGTTGCCTTCGCCCTCCTGCTCGTTGCCTGTGCAGGAGCCGCGGACACCACGACCACAAGCCAGCCGGCGATAAGCAGTGACCTCTCAGTCCTGGAGTGGGCGTTCTACGAGGTTCCGGAGATGTGGGTCGAGTTCGGTGAGGCGTATCCCGATACGAAAGTCGAGTTCAGCTTCGGAGCCTCCGACGAAGACATCTATGCCAAGATCCTCGCCGGCTCCGGTGAGGACATCATCCACCTCTACACCCCGTTCCTCCAGTTTTACGTCGATGAGGGGCTGATCCAGCCGATCGACACCTCGAAGCTGGCCAATTGGGACAAAGTGGCGGACGGCTTCAAGGAGTCGTGCACCATCGACGGAGTCGTCTACTGCGTGCCGTGGGACTGGGGCTTCAACTCGATCCTCTATCGAACCGACAAGATCCCGGAGGGAATCGACTCCTGGGATGCGCTCTTCGACCCTGCCTACGCCGGTCACGTGTCGATGTGGGATTCAGGACCGGCGGCGGTGACCATCAGCAGTTACCTGATGGGTGTCGACGAACGGGATCTCACCGAAGAACAACTCGCGGAGATCGAGCAGTCGTGGATAGACCAAAAGGACGTCAACCTGTTCTACTGGACAGACGAGGCCGAGCTCGAGGCAGCCATAACCAATGAGGATATTTGGGTGGCCTACGGCTGGAACGGCGCCTACTACCGGCTGCTCAACGCAGGGGTGCCGGTCGCCTACGCCGAGCCCTCCGAGGGGCGTGGTAGCTGGGTAGGCCAGTACGCCATCTCGGCAGACGCAGAATCGTATGACACGGCCCTGGCCTTCCTCGACGGGAAACTCGGAGAGCAGACTGCCACCCATCTCTTGGTCGACTACGCCTACGGGCACCCGGTCCCCGATTACTACGGGGTAGTGGAGGACGCCAATCTCATCGAGGCACTCTCTCTCGACGACCCGGGTGTGCTGGAACGCACCAACTTCACGGTGCCGATCACCCAGGAGCAGCTGGCGTCGTTCGTCGGGATGTGGGCGGAGGTGAAGGCGGCCGGATGACGCTCGATCGGCGGGCGGCCGGGTGAGCCCAGGACACCGGCGAGCCCTCTCATGACCCAGGGAAAGGGCCGGTGGGCGTCGGTGATGCTCCCGGCCCTCTTCCTTCTCGCGTTCTTGGTGCTCCCCCTGCTCCTGATGGCCGTCATGAGCCTGCGACCCAGTCTTCAAGGCGGTATTTTCAGGACCGACTGGGCCCCGACCCTCGACCACTACAACACCGTCTTTGAGAGCGGCTCGTTTCTGCCCCTGCTCGGGACGTCGGCGCGGATCGCCCTGTTGGTGGCTGGCCTTGCCACCCTCCTCGCCTACCCCCTCGCCTATTTCCTGGTCTTTCGGGCGGGCCGCCGGGCCTCGCTGCTCCTGGTCCTCCTCATCCTTCCCTTCTGGACCAGCTACCTGCTGCGAATGATCTCCTGGAAGATCATTCTCGGCACCAACGGCGTCATCAACAGCCTCCTCATGTATCTGGGGTGGATCGAGGAGCCCTCATCGCTGTTGTTGTACAACCGCAGCGCAGTGGTGGTCACCCTGGTCTACGTCTGGCTTCCCTTCGTGGCCCTGCCGATCTATGCCGCCTTGCTGCGCGTCGATGGATCATGGTTGGAGGCCGCGGGCAGCCTTGGCGCCACCCGGAGGCAGACCTTTCTTCGGGTGACCCTCCCCCTCAGCCTTCCTGGCGTGATCGCCGGCTTTCTGATGGTGTTCATCCCAACCGTGGGGGAATATGTGGCGCCGATTCTGGTCGGAGGGACCCGGGGGTCGATGTACGGGAACATCATCGAGACCTTCTTCGGTGACGGGATCAACTGGCCGCTGGGCTCGGCACTGGCCTTCATCATGCTGGGCGGCGTCCTCGTCGTCGTGGCGATCGCGGTCAAGTTGCTCCGGGTCGATCGGTTGTTGGAGGAACAATGACCACCCGATCGGGCAAGGTTCTTCCCTCGTACTACCTGCTCATCCTGGTGCTGCTCTACATCCCGCTCGGGGTCCTGTTCCTGTTCTCGCTCAACGACGGGACCGCACTTTCCTTTCCGCTCCAGGGTCTCAGTCTCGACTGGTATCGGGCGATGCTCGACAACACCCTGCTGCTGGCGGCGGTCCGGAACAGCGCGATCGTGGCCCTCGTGGCGGGGGTGCTGGCCACGCTCCTGGGGACGTTGGCCGCCATGGGCCTGGTCAGGCTTCGTTTCCGGGGAAGGTCGCTCTTGCTCGCGGTGGCCCTCATGCCTCTCCTGGTGCCCTTCTTGATCCTGGGGGTGGCGCTCCTGATCCTCTTCTCGGCCGCTGGGGTGGGCAGGTCCCTCGTCACCGTCGCCTTGGCCCACACCGTGGTCGCCATCCCCTACACCCTCCTCATCATGATGGCCCGTCTCGTCGGCTTCGACCGGGCTGTCGAGGAAGCGGCGGCTGATCTCGGGGCGTCCTACGTCTACACCCTGCGCCGGGTGGTGATGCCCATGATCGCGCCGGCGATGCTGGCCGCCTTTCTCGTCGCCTTCACCATCTCCTTCGATGAATTCGTGCTGGCGTCGTTCACCGTGGGGAGCGAGCCCACCTTCCCGGTTTTCATCTTCGGTCAACTCCGGTTCGCCAACCGATTTCCGGAAGTGGTGGCCCTGGCCAGTCTGGTGATGGTGGCGTCGGTCGGGTTGGTGGTGGTGGCCGAGCGTTTGCAGAAGGTCAACACCGGTCGGGCAAAGGCTTCGGGCGGTCCGGGAGAAAAGGTGGCCTCGTGACGGGCGGCGCCTCGGTCGAATTGATCGGGGTCGAGAAGCGATTCAGGGACACGGTGGCAGTGGGCGGGGTGTCCCTCCACATCGCCGCAGGCGAGTTCTTCTCATTGCTCGGGCCCTCGGGTTGTGGGAAGACCACCACGCTTCGGATGATCGCCGGTTTCGAGCAACCGACCGCCGGGACGATCCGCATCGGCGAACAGGACATGCACGACGTGCCGGTCAACCGCCGACCGACCAACATGGTGTTCCAGAACTATGCGCTGTTCCCCCATCTGACCGTTTTCGAGAATGTGGCTTTCGGGCTCAGAGTGCAGAGAACATCCAAGGAGGAGATCCCCACTCGGGTCGAAGAGGCCCTCGCCATGGTGCAGCTGGAGCGGATGGAGGGTCGGAAACCGGGACAGCTGTCCGGTGGCCAGCAACAGCGGGTGGCCTTGGCCCGGGCGCTCGTGGATCATCCTGCGGTCCTGTTGCTCGATGAGCCTCTGGGAGCGTTGGATCTCAAGCTCCGCAAGGGGATGCAGCTCGAGTTGAAGAGGCTTCAGCGCGAGGTCGGGATCACCTTCATCTATGTGACCCATGACCAGGAGGAGGCGCTCACCATGTCAGACCGGATCGCGGTGATGGACCGGGGCTCCGTGCTCCAGGTCGACTCTCCCCTGGACCTGTACGAACGACCTCGATCCCGATTCGTGGCCGATTTCATCGGTACCAGCAACTTCCTCCAAGGGCACATCACCGAGTCCCTACCCGATCGCTTGGCGGTGTCGGTCGATGGGATCGGGACCGTGTCGGCGCCCAGGGGCCAGATCCCCGCGGGACATTCCGGTCCGGTCACGCTGATGCTCCGACCTGAGCGGCTCACCCTCGGAGGTGATGACGTGAACAAGTGCGATGCAGTCCTCGAGGACACCGTCTTCGTCGGAAACGACACCCTGTTCCTGTTGCGCCTCTCGAGCGGCGACCCGATCACGGTGCGTCATCAGAACCAGGCTCCCCTAGTGTCGCTCACCGGGGTGTCGGTCGGCGATCGGGTCTCGATCAGCTGGCCGATGGAGTCGTCTGTGCTCTTGGCCTGACGGTTCTGGGCCGACCCCTCAGGGGAGTCGACCGAACCAGGCCAGAGAGCCAATACCCGCCAGACACAAGACCACCAAGGCAGCGCCGGCGAACCAGTCAGCCACCTCGACAGGCACCGTGTCGACCTGGACAGAGCTGCCCAGGTCCTCATACACCCCTTTCAGCTGCTCGGCTGTCGCCGCGGTGAGTGACCTCCCACCCGTCTGACCGGCCAGCTTCTCGAGTGCCACCTCGTTGACGGGAACCGGGACCTGCACGCCCAATGGATCGATGATCGTGCCTGAATCCGTCCCGAAGGCGACGGTGTGCACCGGGATGCCCGCATCGCGTGCCGCCGCAGCCGCCTCGTCATTGGACCGGCCCATCGTGGTCTCACCGTCGGAGAGCACCACGATGGTCCCGACGGCCGAACTCGCTTCAGGGGTAGCCTCCTCGATCTGTTGGACCGATGACTCGATGGCATCGATCCCCGAGAGCACCGCCTCACCGATGGCAGTGCCCTCCCCCAACCCGTTGTGGTCTATGGCACTGCCGACGACCCGGCGCACGGCCTCGAGGCGCGTGGTCGGGGCGATGAGCTCGCGCGCTGCGCCGTCAAAACCGACGACTCCGACGGCCACACCTTCCGGCACGGTGTCGAGAAACACTCCAGCGGCCTCCCGGACCGCGTCGATCCGCGAGGGCAACACGTCGTCGGCCTCCATCGAGAGCGAGGTGTCGATGGCCAGCACCACAAGTTGGACCGACTCGTAGGTCTCTCCTGCCACCACCGGGCGGGCGAACGCCAGGGTCGCCACTACCACAGCCATGAGCAGGCCCAGGGCCGTGAGATGCCGGCGCCATCCGGGGCGATCCGGAGCGACCTGGTCGAGCAGGTCGATCGTCGTGAACCGGAGCGCATAACGGCGCCGTCTCGTCTGGAGCACGAGATAGGCCAGACCCAATGCCACCGGGAGTGCCAGCAGAACCAGCCGCCCTGGAGCCAGAAATCCGAAATCGCTCATCACCTCGACCTCCCCGCGGCCATCAACCTTGCCTTGCGCCCCGACACGAAACGCACGAAATCGAGGACCCAGTCCCGATCCGTTCGCAGTGTCATGTGATCTGCACCACAGGTCGCCAGCCGAGTCGCGAGCTCCGCACGACGGCGGCTGGCCAACTCGCCATAGCCGACCCGCACCGCGGCATCGGATGTATCGACCAACCGACGCCGCCCGGTCTCGGGGTCAACGACCGCAATCAAGCCGACGTCAGGCAGGTCCACCTCACGGGGGTCGATCACCTCCACCGCGATCACTTCGTGACGATGCGACAACGCTCGCAACGGCCTCTCCCACGTCGCCGCTCCCAGGAAGTCGGAAACGACGATTGCCATACCCCGACGGCGAGCCATCCGGCGAATCAGATCGATGGCACCGCTCAGGTCTCCGGCTTCACCGTCCACCGGCGCCCGATGGAGCGCGGCCAGGACCGCACCGGCATGGGTCGAGCCGCCACGCGCCGGGATGAGCTGCGGGCGCGGTCTGGCACCCTCTGGTGTCGAGCGCACCGCGCCCACCCGGTTTCCTCCCGAAGAGGCGAGTAGGGCGAAGGCACCTGCCGCCGACCACGCCATCTCGTGCTTCGTGGCACGGCCGGTGCCGAACCCCAGGCTCGACGACGTGTCCAGCACCAGCCACACTTCGAGCTCGTGGTCGGCAATGGTGTCACGGACGTGCGGTTCGTTGGTGCGGGCGGTCACCGCCCAATCGATGTGACGTGGATCGTCGCCGGGCACGTAGGGGCGGGCCTCACCGCGCTCCGTGCCGTGGCCGGGGAACAGCCCGGCGTGATCGCCGGCAAGGAGCCCGTCGAGGCGCCTGAGCACCGTCATCCGCAACCGCTCGATCGGCACCTGCGAGGGCGAGGTGAGCCGCGATGAACGCGGTATCGCCTCCACCCCGGCGGGGGGACCGGATCTTCCCGGCATGGTCAGACGCCCACGGAGGATCTGTGCTCGAGCAGCTGTGAAGAGGACAACCGGGGCGCCACCACCGTGGTGAGCACCTCGATGAGCACGTCGTCCACCGTCACCCCGTCGGCAACGGCATCGAACGACAGCACGAGCCGATGGTTGAGCACGTCGTATGCGATGTCGTAGATGTCCTGAGGGAGAAGATGGTCACGTCCTCGGAGCAAGGCCAGGGCCCTGCCGGCGCTGATGAGGCCGATACTCGCCCGCGGACTGGCACCGAAGGCGAGGAGCCCCTCGATCTTCACCCCGTGCTCGGAGGGATTCCGGGTGGCTAGCACCAGCCGGATGGCGTAGTCCTGGACGGATCGCTCTACATAGACCGCCGCTGCCGACGACTGCAGGCTTGCCACATCGTCGGTTGACAGCAGAGCTGTCGGAACGGAGCTCTGGCGGCGGGCCCGGTCGACGATCTCGTGCTCTTCCCGAGCCGTCGGGTAATCCACCGGGATTCTCATCAAGAAACGATCTCGCTGCGCCTCCGGCAGCGGATAGACGCCCTCCGACTCGATCGGGTTCTGGGTGGCCAGCACCAGGAAGGGCAGTGGCAGGGGGTAGGTGGTGCCCCCGATGGAGATCTGACCCTCCCCCATGGCTTCGAGCAGCGCAGACTGCACCTTGGCGGGGGCCCGATTGATCTCGTCGGCGAGCACGAAGTTGGCGAACACAGGCCCCAGCTCCACGTCGAAGCCCTCGGTTGAAGGACGATAGATACGGGTGCCGACGATGTCCGAAGGCAACAAATCCGGGGTGAACTGGATGCGAGTGAAGGTGCCGCCGAGGGCTCGGGCCAGGGTCGAAACCGTGAGGGTCTTGCCGAGTCCCGGCACCCCTTCCAGCAGACAGTGGCCCCCCGCCAACAACGCCACCAAGACACGCTCGAGTACCCGCTCTTGGCCGACAATGACCATTTGCAGCTCCGACATGACCTCACGGAGCCGGACGTCGAGGAGTCCCGACTGGTGGGCTTCGGCGGTCGGTGAGATTGGACTTGTCATCATGCGCCTCCTCCCTCCCCTGGCGCCGGAGCCGGTATGCCCAGGAGCTCCTCGAGGAGCTGTTCCAGCTCGGGCGGAATCGTGCCCGGGCCGAACATCTGGTCGAGCATCTCCTGAAGACCGGGGAGGTCCTCCAACCCCTGTGCCCCTTCGGGGCCGAACAACTCGTCAAGGCCGGGGAGCAGATCTTCGAGGCCCGGCACCAGGCCCTGCATCCCAGGGACGTCCTCCGGGGCCGGGATCGTCGGGGCTTCCACCCCTCCGCTGGCCTCGACTTCCTCGATCAGCGAGGCGAAATCCTCGATCGGGACCGCGAATCCAACACCGTCGTTGCCACCCGACATGGAGGCGATCGCGGTGTTGATGCCGATCACTTTGGCCTCGGCATCGGCCAGTGGCCCGCCCGAGTTGCCCGGATTGATCGGTGCGTCGGTCTGGATGAGACCCGTGAGTGTGCCCATTGGAGTCTCCACCTCGCGGTCGAGGCCCGAGATGATGCCGGCGGTCACCGATTGCTGGAAGCCGAACGGGCTCCCCAGCGCGATGGCCGGCTCGCCCACCTCCACGGTTCCGGGCTCAGCGATGGTTGCCGCGACCAGGTCCTCGGCGCCGTCGAGGGCGACAATCGCCAGATCGCGCTCCGGGGCCCGCCCCACCACCCGGCCGTTGAAAGTACGGCCGTCCGCGGTGAGCACCGACACCTCGTCGGAGAAAGACACCACGTGATGGGCGGTGAGCACCAGCCCGGAGACGTCGTAGATGACCCCCGAACCGACGCCGCCGCCAGCTTCCAAGCCCCCCATGACCTCAATGTGGACCACAGCCGGGCTGAGGGCGGCAGCCACCGCAGCCGTGCTCCCGGGTTCCGCCTCGGTCGCCACCACCGTTGGCGTCGTGGCCGTGTCGTCTTGTTGCCAAAGCCAGGACCTGTTCGCCGCCAGCACGAGGATCGCCGCGAGGGAGCCGTACACCAGGGCACGCTTCCAGCGTCTCGGTTTCCTCCCGGCACCTTCGAGGGGTGCGTCCGGAGCCGGCGGATCCGGCTCGGGTGCGGTCTTGATCACCTCGTTGCCGGGGTGTGAGATCAGATCGGCCACCGGCGGCGATGCCGGCAGGTCACGCCAGGAGCGACGTCGCGAACGGAGCTTTGGGGGACTGGGATCGAGCTGGGTCAAAGGAGCCTCCGATTGGGTAAACCGCGGCAACCTATGGAACGCGGTTTAAAAGGGCCGTCAAGCCGGTTGGAGGTCCTTGCGCCAGGGTTGGATCGCCGGGTGGACCCGGTCAGAGGCAACGACAGCGTCCTGGTCGGCGCCGTGGTCGAGCGGCAACCACACAGCCAGGGTGGCGCCTCCACCCTCCTCGGATTCGAGGGTGACCGCCCCGCCCTGAGCCTCGGTGAGCTGGCGGGCGATCGTGAGCCCCAAACCCGTCTCACCGTTGGCGTGGTCGCGATTGCGATCGTGTGGTCCCCGCCAGCCTCGCTCGAAGGCACGGGCATGGAGATATGGCGCCAGCCCTGGTCCTTCGTCGGTGACGGAGATCCACGCCCAGTCGCCAACCTCGCCCCAGTCGACGGTCACCGCCGACCCCCGCGGCGCCAACCGCACCGCGTTGCCGAGGAAGTTCCCGATCGCCGTGAACACGGCCGCCGGGTCGGCGGCCGGCACCACCGTCGTCGACGAACCGGCGAGGAGGACGTGGAGTCCGCGAGCCCGGGCAGGACCGGCATGCTCGGCCACCACGGCCTTGGAGAGGGTCGCGAGATCCACCGGCCCATCCTCCTGCCCTACCGCGAGCCGACCGTGCCCATCCAGGTCGTCGACGGTGCGAGCCATCCGATCGACGGCTCGGCGGGCGGCCCCGATATAGGTGGAGGCATCGGAATCGGGCCCGGCCTCGGCGTCAGCCAGCTCGAGATTGGTGCCCATGACAGCAAGAGGAGTGCGCAACTCGTGGACGACTTCCTCGAGGCGGCTGCGGCGCTCCTGATCAGCCCTCTCGACCTCGGGGTTGGCCCGACCAACGATGCGCAACACGCGCCCCGCGAGCAACCAGGCCGCCCCAAAGGCCGGAACCAGGGCGACTGCGGGAAGCACCAGACCCCAGGTGATGAGGAAGTCCCTCGTTCCCGCAGCGGTGGCGGCGCCGCCCTCGTCGGTGACGATCACCAGTGCCAGGGCGTCGCCAATCCGGGCGAGACCGGCCTTGGCACTGCCTTCGTCGACGGCATCGCGTGTGGACAAGAAGCCCAGCGTGGCGACCATTGCGATGGCAACCACCAACAGGGCAGGAGAAACAAACACCAACGTCAGTCGAGTCCTATTCCACCGGGGCCGAATCGGCTGCATGGTGAGCTCGCTCATCTTTCAACCCGCAACCGGTAACCCCGACCTGGCAACGTGACGATGAGCTGCCCGCCTCCGGCCGCCGCCAGCTTCCTCCGGAGATTCGAAAGCGTCATCCTCACCGTGTTGGTGAACGGGTCGGCGTGCTCGTCCCACACGTGCTCGAGAAGACGCTCGCTGCTGTGCACCTCCTCTGGATGAAGGAGGAACCAGCGGAGCAGGGCGAACTCCTTGACGGTCAGTCCGACTGGTTTGCCCTGATAGGTCACCTCGTGGCGGGCGGTGTCCATCTCGATGCCGGCAAAGCTGATCACCGAGCTTCCGGCGGCGGTGTCGCGCCGCAGCACGGCACGAATGCGGGCTCCCAGCTCACCCAGCGAGAACGGCTTCACCAGGTAGTCGTCGGCACCCCCGTCGAGCCCGCGGATCCGGTCGGCGACATTCCCGCGGGCGGTGAGCATGATGATCTTTGGGCCAGGTCCAGGGTCGTAGTCATGCCTGGGGCCGCCCACCACCTGGCGGCAGACGTCGAGCCCGTCACCATCGGGCAGGTTCAGGTCAAGACACACCAGGTCGTAGGAGTTGACCGCAGCGAACTCCATGGCCGAGGTCGCGTCCGGCGCGATGTCGATGGAGTAGCCGTCACGACGCAAGCCGGCCGCGATGGCCAGGGCAAGGTCGTGTTCGTCCTCGACGACGAGGATGCGCATCAGCCACACCCCTGGAGGGCGGCGGCGAGGCGCGCGAGGACGCGGTGGAATAAGGAGATGGGCAGGTTCATGAAGAAGACGAGCAGAATCAGCTGTTAGACGTTGCAGGCTGCGGAAGAGTTCCCGGGTCAGACCGAGCGCAGGTCAGGATTGGCCGAGCGGGTCGAGAAGCGAACGAACCTCGTGTAGAGCCTGGTCATAGACATCGCTCACGCCAAGCCCGGGCTCCAATGTGTCCCGCCTGCCAATCTCCGCGCTGACCCAGGACCAGTCGGTCTTCTCAAACGCAGCCAAACAGAGTCTCACCGCCTCCTCGAAGGTGACCGAGGTCCGGTCGGTGGCCTGTAGCAACCGGTCCACGATCAGGGATTCCAGGCGGATCACAGTCAGCGTGTCCCCGGCGCTCAGCTGGATCATCGAGACGTCGCCATCGACCTGGGAGCCCGGAAACTCCAGCAACCAGGTTTCGCCGTCGTCGAATCGATACTCGAAGTGATCGCCTTGGGCATTGGCGAAGCCGAGCTCCACCAATGCCTGACGGTCGGAGGCATCGAGAAGGGCGCACATGTCGACGTCGGTTGGTCGGTAGGAACCGGTGTGAAGATTCACCGCGGCGCCGCCCACCAGGACCGCTCGATCCTTGATCGCATAGTCGGCGGCTTTCGCCAACCAAAGACTGCGAAGGATGGGGTCTTTCCCCAACGATCGGGCCCGGTCGAGCGCCAACTCGGCTTTCTCGGGTTGTCTCAAGCCCTGGTCGCCAGGGCAGCGCGTTCGACTGCGACGTCGGCCTTGCGCTCCTCTTTCCGATCCAACCTGGCCTGAGCGTCGGAGGGGCCCAGCCCCACAGCTTCGAGTAACCGAGCTCCCCGCTCTGCTCCCGTCATGACCTCATCGATCGAAATCACTTCGATGGGACTGGGCTCCAAATCAGCCAGGCCAACGCCATAACACGAGAGGAGCTTCACCAGAGTCGAGATTCGCGGATCGGCCTTGCCGTTCTCGATAAGGGAGATCTGAGCCCGGCTCACCCCGGTTCGGGTCGAGACGTCGGTCAAGGACAGCCGCTTGAGGTTGCGCAGCTGTCGAAGCCGGGCCCCGTTGAAGTAACTCATGTCAAGTTAGTGTATTCGATAACACACGTAGGTCAATGCAATAACGTCACCTCATACCTTGAACAGGGCAGCGGGACCCCGCGAGCCTCTTGCCATTCGGCCTCTCTGGGACGAACATATGTTCGATGCGGAGCGAGCCCTCGATCCTCCATGCCGATCTCGACGCCTTCTATGCGTCGGTCGAGCAACGGGATGACCCTCGGCTTCGGGGCCGCCCGGTGATCGTCGGGTCCGGGGTGGTGCTGGCGGCCAGTTACGAAGCCAGGGCGTATGGAGTCCGCGGCGCCATGGGTGGTGCCCAAGCCCGCCGGCTCTGCCCGGCTGTGGTGGTGGTCCAGCCCCGGATGTCGGTCTACTCCGAGGCGAGCAAGGCGGTTTTCGAAGTCTTCAATGACACCACACCGGTGGTCGAAGGACTATCGATCGACGAGGCCTTCCTCGATGTGGGCGGGCTGCGGCGGGTCTCGGGCACCCCGGCCGCGATCGCAACCCGGTTGCGAAACCAGGTTCAAGAGCAAGTTGGCCTGCCGATCACAGTGGGGGCGGCTCGTACCAAGTTCCTGGCCAAGGTGGCGAGCGGCGTCGCCAAGCCAAACGGGCTTCTGGTGGTGCCCCCCGAACACGAGCTGGACTTTCTCCACCCGCTCCCGGTGGAGAGGCTCTGGGGCGTGGGGAAGGTGACTGCCGACAGATTGCACGACCGCGGGATCACGACCGTTGGTGAAGTCGCCCAGCTGGCCGAAACCACCCTGGTCTCGATGCTCGGTCGGGCCTCGGGCCGCCACCTCCACGCCCTGGCCCACAACCTCGATCCCCGGCCGTTGCAGGTGGGCCGGCGGCGACGCTCGATCGGGTCACAGCGTGCCCTAGGACGTTCGCCGAGATCACCGGAGGAGATCGATGTGATCCTGGTCGGGCTGGTCGACCGCGTCACCCGCCGGCTGCGAACCGCCGGTCGGTTCGGTCGGACCGTCACGCTTCGAATGCGCTTCGACGACTACTCCCGGGCCACCCGGTCGCACACGTTGCCGCGGGCGACCGCCCAGACTCAAATCATCCTCACCACAGTGCGCGGTTTGCTGGCGGATGCACTGCCCATGATCGAGGACCAGGGTCTCACCCTGATCGGGATCGCGGTGGCCAACCTCGACAACGACCAGGCGCTTCAGCTCGAGTTTCCCTTCGACGGTGATGTCGGCAATGCGCTTGATACCGCCCTCGACGACGTCCAACACCGATTCGGATCGTCCGCGGTGACCCGTGCGGTCTTACTCGGCAAGGACCAGGGCCTAACGGTGCCCCAACTCCCCGATTGAACCTGGCAGCCCTACTTGCGTGAAGCTTGGACGACCCGACACCAGGGAAACATGGATCTGATCGAGCCCGAAACCTGTGGATCACATCCGGCGACCCGCAGCTCGGACGCGTACAGATCGATTCCGGAGAAGTCGAGGATCAAGATTTGCCCCGTCGAACTGGTGACCCTGGCCAGTTCTCGCACCGCCTCGCCACGCCCCGAGTCGCCCTCCACGTTGTGAACGGCCAATGTTGCAGCCACCAGATCGAATTCATCGTCCTCAAAGGGCATCCGGGGCCCGATCGGCAACCATGGCCAGGAAGCGACCTCGCCCCGGGCCCAGGTCGAGCACGGAAGACAAACCTGCAACCCACGCCCCGTCCAAAGGCTGGGCCCACATTCTGGGTTTGGCGACCAGGCTTGAATAGACCATCCAGACCTCTTGCACCAGCGACTGGAGCGACACCACGGCCAGGACCACCCCCGATGCAATCGCAAGCCACCCGTCCGCCTGGAGCAGGATCAGGGCGAACAAAGCGAGCACGAGACCCACAACACCAAGGTGAGAACCACGCGCGGAGCGTCGATCGACCGAAGACCGGGGGTGATGTCGCCTTCCCTTCTGTAACTGGCCACGACGTCCGAGTTCAACGATCGAACCTACAGCGGGTGGCATGACGCCTGCAGTCTCCTGCGCAACGGCCGGTTTGGGACGGTCCTCGGCTTAACCTCGATGCCAATGGCGCAAGCTGATCGTCGGATGGCGGCCGTCTTGGGCATCGGCGGATACAACCTGATCCAGAATCTCCTGGTCCCGCCCCGCGCCTACGTTCCCGCCAACCTGGTCGCCGGTCTCGGCTTGTTTGCCTTGGCCCGCCGCCACGGGTGCACCTGGGAGGACCTGGGTTTGGAGCCGACTCAGGCGCCAGATGGCTTCCGGCTCGGGACGGCGGGGGTCGCGATGGCCGCTGCGGTGGCGGTGGGAGCGGGAGCCTTTCCGAAGACTCGCAGGTATCTCCTGGACGAACGCGCCGCCGGTCAACGCCCGAATGACGTCGTCTTCCGAACCATGGTCCGGTTTCCTTTGGGAACGGCTCTGTTCGAAGAGTTGGCCTTCCGCGGCGTCATCTACGGGATGTGGCGACGATCCGGAGCCTCCTCACCCCAGGCGGCCGCCGTCACCGCGGGGACGTTTGTGGTCTGGCACCTGATCCCCGCCAGGCAGGCATTGGCCGGCAACCCGCTCGGTCCCCGTCTCGGCGGCCCCAGGTCGAGAGCCACGGTGGTCTTGACCGGGGCGGTTCTCACCGGCGTTTCCAGCCTTGGGCTCAGCTGGATGAGGGAGCGGTCGGGAAGCCTGATCGCACCTTGGATGACACATGCCGCATTCAATAGCGCCCTGTACCTGGCGGGCGTGGCCGCCTGGAGGAGAGCCACTAACCGGCCCGGTAGGTTCGACTCGTGATTGGGACTCCTGATACCCACTACACCGAGAGTGGTGATATCCACATCGCCTACCAGACGGTTGGGGAGGGACCCGATCTCATCTTCTCCTCCGGGATCTTCTCGAACCTCGATGTGATGTGGGACGAGCCTCGTTGGGCGCACTTCCTCGGTCGACTGGCCTCTTTCGCCCGTCTCACCCTCTTCGACATGCGTGGCGTCGGCTTGTCGGAAAGAGGGTCTGAAATGCCGATCCTGGAACGACAACGTGACGACATGGCGGCGGTAATGGACGCGGTGGACCTGGAAAGCGGAATCGTGTTTGGTGTCGCCAGAGCGGCCACCATGTCGATGCTGTTTGCGGCCACCCACCCGGGGCGCACCCAGGCCCTCGTCCTCTACGCCCCGACGGTCAAGCGGGTGGCCTCGTCGGATTTCCCGGACGCGATGAGCTCGGAGGATCAAGCGGGCTTCTTCAACCGTTTCCTCGATGAGATGGGCACCGGCAAGAACCTCTCTGTCCAGGCGCCGTCGTTGGCAGAGGACGAGCGTTTCGTCAGATGGTGGGCCCGCTTCGAGCGCCTGGTGGCCACCCCCGCCGCCTACAGGGAACTGGCAGAGATCCTGACCGATCTCGATGTTCGCGAGGTCCTCCCCGCGATCCATGTTCCGACATTGGTGCTGCACCGGAGCGGCGACCTGGTCGTGCCCTCGGCTCAAGGGCGTTATGTCGCGGACCACATCGCCGGGGCCCGATACGTCGAGCTGCCCGGCAACGATCATCTCCCCTTCGCCGGCGACAGCGACGCGTTGTTGGACGAGGTCGAGGAGTTCGTCACCGGAACGCGGCCGGCGGCGCAGACAAACCGCATCCTGGCCACCGTTCTGTTCACCGATGTCGTCGACTCCACCACGCTCCAGGCCACCCTCGGTGACCGGGCCTGGAAGCGGCTGGTCGAAGACCACCACGTGATCGTGCGCCGTAACCTGGCACGTCACGGTGGCCTGGAGCAGGACACGGCTGGGGACGGTTTCTACATCATCTTCGATGCCCCGGGGCGAGCCATCGACTGCGCCAAAGAGATCGTCGCCGAATTGGCATCCCTGGGAATCGCGATCCGGGCCGGGGTGCACACGGGCGAGTGTGAAATCGCCGACGGCAAATGCGCCGGCCTGGCGGTGTCGACCGGGGCCCGGATCATGGCAGAGGCCGGGCCATCGGAGATCCTGGTCTCACAAACCGTCAAAGACCTGACGGCTGGCGGAGGCCTCACCCTGGAGGATGCCGGGGAGCATGATCTGAAGGGTGTCCCCGGCAGTTGGCGGCTGTATCGGGTGGGACAGGGCCAGGAAGACGCCCGGCGGTGAATCCCCTGAGCAATGATCAGCGGGTGTCGATAGAGCCCGACGTCCGGTTGGTCCTGACTTCCCAGGCGTTCCGCGCCTTCGGCTACGGATTCGGGTCGGTGCTGCTGGCCTCGACCCTGGCCGAGCGGGGCCTTACCTCGATCAGCGTCGGGGTGGTGCTGGGAGCGCTGGTGGCCGGCACGGTCATCGCCCAACTGCTGATCGCCCGATGGGCGGACGGTTGGGGCCGCCGCCGCAGCTATTTGACCCTCTATCTGGCGCTCGGCCTTTCCGGACTGGTCTTCGCCAGCGCGGTGCCGCTTTGGGTGCTGGTGGCGGCGGCCCTCACCGGCGCCCTCTCCGCCGAGGTGGTCGAATCCGGCCCCTTCACCTCCCTGGAACTCTCCATGCTCTCCGGACGGCTCGATACCAATGCCCTGGCCGCCGGATTCGGTTGGTACAACGCCATCGCCGCTGCGGCCGGCTCGCTAGGGGCCCTTTCGGCCGCCATCCCCCAACTCACCCGGGAAGTTTGGAGCGGAGCCCCCGCCGACCGGGTGTGGTTCCTGTTGCTGGTTCCGATTGCCGCCGCCGGGATGATCATCGCCCGCCGGTTGAGCCCGTCGGTCGAGCTGATGACGGGGCGTGGGAGGGCCGCCCCCTTGGGCCCGTCGCGACGGGTGGTCACCTTGCTCGCCGGTCTGTTCGGCCTCGACGCCTTCGCCGGAGGGTTCGTGGTCCAGACCTTCATCGCCTTCTGGCTCATCGATCGGCACGGGGCCAGCACCGCAGCTGTCGGAGCCGTATTCGCCGCGGTCGGGGTGGTCCAGACCGCGTCATTCCTGGCGGCCCCGCTGATTGCTCGTCGCTGGGGTCTGCTCAACACCATGGTCTTCACCCATCTACCCTCCAACCTGTTGCTCGCCGCCGTCGCTTTCGCCCCCAATCTCGAGGTTGCCGCCGGGCTGCTTCTGGCCCGGGCGGCTCTGTCCCAAATGGACATTCCCACCCGCCAGGCCTACGTCATGACCCTGGTCGGACCGGAGGAACGCACCGCCGCGATCGCCTACACCAACACCGCCCGCTACCTGGTCCGGCCCATCGGCCCGCTGGTCGCCGGATTCATGTTCACCGTGACCGGCGGGTTGCCATTCCTCATCGCGGGCCTCCTCAAGAGCGTCTACGACCTCACCCTGTGGAGCTGGTTCCGCACCGTCCCTCTCCCCACCAAAGAGGAAACGGCCCCCTGAAAGGGGTGCAGTGCAAGGCAGCCGATTACGATCGCAGCGCGATATCGATAGGCGGTGTCACATGAGACTGCGACCTGTGCTCCTGGTCTTGATGCTCCCGGTAGCGATTGTGGCCTGTGGAGGCTCAACCGGAGGGAGCGAGGGCACGCTCGACACGGTGACCGGCGCCACCAACTCTGATGCCACGCTCGCCCCTGTGAGGAAGACGATCTCGGCGATCCTTGCAATCTCCTCACCTCCGAGGAGATAAGCGACGCGTTCGGAAGACCGATCAAGGCTGGGGTGTACGACGCCGACCTCGACACGTGCACCTGGGAGGCCGAGGACCCCACCATTATCTCCGCAGTGGTTCTGACTCTCCAGCCGTTTACGGAGGACGACTGGGCGTTCTACGGAGACCTTGGCACGCCGGAATCTCCGAACAGCGAGCTTTCGGGTAGCGGCGACGAGGCCATTCGACTTGGAGGGATCCTCGACGGTGTGATCGCGGTCCGGAAAGGCTCCCGCATCGCCGAGGTACAAATCTATGGCACCGCTAAAGATGACATCGAGCAGATAAGGCAGGATCTGGCCCGGCTCATGGCATCTCGCATGTAGCCGACGCCGAGGTCAGCCGAGTAGGGCTCGTACGCCGAGCCAGTTAGCCTTCGGCGCCGACCAGAAACATAGGGAGCATCGGTGGAGCCAATCCTCTTGATTCACGGGTACGGCTCCGAGGCCGGCACGAACACCACTCGGGACTCAGCCGCCAAGATATATGGGAGTCTGCCGGCGTGGCTCCGTCAGGAATACGGGGCACGCTCGGTATTCGAGCTCGATCTTGCCCGGTACATCTCTCTCGAGGACGGGATCGGCCTCGACGACATCGCCCGGGCCATGGATCGCGCGCTGCGGACCGACTACCCGAAGCTCATGAAGGGCTCCTTTCATGTGATCATCCACAGCACAGGAGCGCTGGTGGTGCGAGCCTGGCTTGGACGGTTCGCGGGGGCCAACCAGCCGATTCGCAACCTGATCTACCTGGCGGGCGCCAACCTCGGGAGTGGATGGGCTCATGTGGGCAAGAACCGGCTCGCTCGCTGGGGTCGGGAGGTTTTCACCGGCTCCGAAGCCGGAGTCCGGGTGCTCGAGGCGCTTGAGCTGGGGTCATCGGAGACACTCGACCTCCACCTCCATTTCCTCGAACCTGGCCAAACGATGGCCGAGCGCGGGGTCAGAGAATTCGTGATCATCGGATCACAGGCCAGTGCACGCTGGTTCGAATTCCCGATCCCTTTTGCGAAGGAGGATGGTTCGGACGGTGTGGTCCGGGTTCCGGCTTCGAACCTGAACTTCAGTTATGCCCGGTATGAGGCCAATGAGGCCGGTCGCAAGGCCACCACGCAGCAGATAAAGGGTGATCGATCCGGCACCCGTCTCCCCGCCTCGGCCGACTACTACACCCGGGTCCAGGGTTCCATCCCCGGTGTCGACGGTCGCGAGGCGATTCCATTCGCCATTCCCTACAACACCGCCCACTCGGGCAACGAGTTCGGGATCATCTCAGGGTCGAAGAACCGCGACGAGATCCAGCCGCTGGTCAAGCAGGCGTTGGAAACCAGGAGTGTCGCCCAATGGCGCAGCCGACGACAACCATTCGACGACACAACGGCCCGGTCTCTCGAAAAAGCCCGCGCCGCGACCCTGGGCGGCCATTTCGGCAGCAAGGGGTGGACCCGTCAGGCTCAGTACGACGCCCACAGCCAGGTCGTCGTCCGTCTCTTCGACCAGGACGGGCGGACGATCACCGACTATGACATCTACTTCGGGCGCCCCCCCGGGGCCACCGGGAGCAAGGACCTTGCTGATCTCATCGTCCACACACACCGCAACGGGAAGTCGAACAACGTGCACACGTTCTTCCTACGGGTCAGAGAATGGAACCGCGAGACAAGGGCCTGGGAGGATCAGCTCGACGAGATCGACGGGGTGATCCTCGAGATCGAGGGCAACGAGCCCCAAACCAATGACATCCAACATGTTCCGTTCCGGCTGCAACTCGATCATGGCGCACTGAAGAAGTGGATCGTTCCCAACACCACAACCATCGTCGACATCGAGATGCTTCGTCTCCCCTCACCCGACGTCTTCCGGATCTTCACTCACTAACTGCGGTCGGTAAGGGAGGACCCGGAGCCTTTCATCTGTGTCGTCCTCGAGGCAACGGGCGACGATGCGAGGCGAACAAGAGTTGCCCACCGTCGACCAGGCCCGCGCCGGCGATGAGCTCGCTGGTGAGGCTGTGGGCCTGAACGTCGAGGATAAGCAGGGTCTCGCCCTTCCTGGTCTTGAACAGAGAGGTGACATCGAGCACGCCCGAGGACTCCCAGCGGCCCACATCGCCTGGCTCCTCGTCGATCTGCCCGGTCGGGACGGCATTGCGGTCCATCTCCAGGATCCGGATGGCCGACCCCGGTCTCTTTGGGTTCAGTCGCCACACCGAAGCCTCGTGGATGGCGAAGCCTGCCGAGTCGTCCTCCTGGACGTAGATCCGGCCGTCATCGGCCCAGTCGACGTTGTCAGGGCTGCGCAGACCCTCCTGCATGTTGCCCGGATCGTCCCCGTCGTAGAGGACGGTGAGTTCGGTATTGCTCGCCACTGGATCGAACACGGCGCCGTGGAAGACGAAGTCGACATCGATGAGGTAGGTGCTCCCCCAGACATCCGAGTTGTCGAAGATGTCGGCCCGCCCGGTCGATGCCATCACCGCCTGGGTCCCGTTCTCGGGATTGGTGGCGATGTCTTCGGGGCGAGAGAACTGGAAGGCGCCCACTGCCGCAGCCCCCCTACGCAGGGTGACGTCGGTGGCGTAACCGTCTGCGGTGTAACCGGCGGCGGCACCCTTGTTGACGGTGAGCGGCTCCCAATACCCGCTCTCGACGTCACCGGTTCCGTTGAAGCCTCCGCTCGGGTCGGTGACGCCGCTCATGGCCTTCCACACGTAGAGCTGGCCGCCGACCAGCCCGTTGCGTTGGGGAAACGTGCCGCCCTCGGCCTTCTTCCCCACGTATAGGTAGAGCGGTGGCGCCGGGTTTGCCGCGAAGCCTTCCGCGCTGGCGCCATGATCGTCGGCCAGGAGCAGTGCGACGGTGTCTTGGCGCCCGGTGTCGAGGAGCGCAGCGTTCTCCCACGAGCCCCGGCCCAGGTCGGGCAACGCCCAGAGGGTCTTGGTGGCGGGGTCGAGGGCAAAATGGGTTCCGCCCGGGCCGTCAGCCGAGCTTGATCCCTCCTCGTTGGTGAGATAGATCGGGTCGGCGAACCCACGATCAAGGCCGAACAGGTTGGCCGGCCAGTAGGAACCGGAGCAGAAGCGGCTGAGACCTTTGTCGTCGAGGTCGGACAGCTCGTCGACGACGGTCCCGTCCCGGCCGTAGATCGTGTCGAAGGCGAGCCCGCCTCCCATCACCTTCCGGTCGTTGGGATTGATGTCGAAATAGCTGATCCGGGCCCCGGTCAGGTCCAGCCCGTTGGCCAGCTGGAAGCTATACCCGCTCCCCACCCCAAGCTCGTGGTTGACCAGCACCCGGACTGTGTCGTTGTTCAGCCTGAAGGCGCCGATGCCATCGAGGTTCCCCGGGATCTCGTAGCCGAGCTCGTGTGCGTTCACCGACCGCCCGTTGGAAGATGTCTCGCCGATGGTGAGGAGGGGCGCCACCTTCCAGCCATGGCTGGTGTCGGTCGAGTCCCCCACAATCATCGGTTCGGAATCGGTTGTGAAGCCGCCGTTGCTCGCAAGGGTGGCCGGCAGGGGGATCGTCGTTGTCACGACGACGAGGGCAAGGAGAAGGCTCCGTCGCCGTGACTGGATGAGCAGGGACATCTGGGTCTGACCGGAAAACGAAGCGTAGGCGGCAGGGTCGCCGATTCGGGGGCGCCGGAGCGAGGCCCCAAGTCGGCGCGAGCCCGATGAGTCCGCGAAGCTCTGCGGGTCGATTACAGGAGATGGCTGATGGTGACCTCAATAGAAGACCAGGTGATTTTCGAAACGGCCGGTGAGCACGTGGCTCGGGTGGTGCCCGTGGCCGCACCAACGGACACCGTCGGCGCCATCCGACGTGGCCTGGGAGGCCGCCGTTTCGACACCGCGGCAGCGGTGGCGGTATGCGATCAGGGCCGGCTGGTCGGTTTGCTCAGAATGGAGGACCTGCTCGCTGCCCCCGAGGAGGCAACGGCCGCCCAGGCCATGGATCCCAACCCCCCGGTGGTTAGCTCCGACCTGCACCAGGAGCGAGCGGCGTGGCAGGCAGTTCAGCATGGCGAGGCCACATTGGCGGTGGTGGACGAGGATCTGGTGTTTGTGGGCTTGATCCCGCCGCCGCGGATGTTGCAGGTCCTTCTCTGGGAGCACGATGAAGACATGGCACGGCTGGGGGGCTTCGTCCATGATTCCGAGGCGGCCCGAGAGGCAAGCCAGGAGCCGGTCCCCCGCCGCTATTGGCACCGTTTGCCGTGGCTGCTGCTCGGCCTGGCTGGAGCATTGATCTCCGCCGGCCTGATCGCCGCCTATGAGCAAGAGTTGGAGGCCAATGTCCTGCTGGCGATCTTCATCCCGGGCATCGTCTACATGGCCGATGCCGTGGGCACCCAGACCGAAACTCTCATCATCCGTGGCTTGTCGGTTGGGGTAAAGGTCCGCCAGGTCGTCAAACGTGAGCTGCTAACGGGTCTCTTGGTCGGCGTGACGGTTGCTGCTGCCTTCTACCCGCTGGCGTTGTGGAGGTGGGGCGACATCGAAGTGGCAGTCACGGCGGCTCTGGCATTGTTCGCCGCTTGCAGCACCGCCACCGTGGTGGCCATGGCGCTCCCTTACCTTCTCAACCGCCTGGGTAAGGACCCGGCCTACGGCAGCGGCCCACTGGCCACCGTCATCCAGGATCTGATCTCGATCCTCGTCTATTTCGCGATTGCCACCGCGATCATGGGGTAGGTCATCGCCTCGCCCCCTCACTACCCTCCCGCCGCATCATCCGCAACGAGACCCGATGACCACGCCTCCCAGCGCGTTCCCTGATCGGGCCCGGGTGGTGGTGGTCGGCGGGGGCGTGATCGGGACCAGCGTCGCCTACCACCTGGCCCATCTCGGCTGGAACGACGTCGTGCTACTGGAGCGAAGCCAGCTCACCGCGGGGACCACCTGGCATGCCGCCGGGTTGATGGTCACCTTTGGGTCCACGTCGGAGACCTCGACCGCGATCCGTCGCTACACGCGGGACCTCTACTCCCGTCTCGAGGCGGAGACCGGCTTGTCCACCGGGTTCGCCCCGGTGGGGTTCATCGAGCTCGCCACCGACGCCGACCGGCTGGAGGAGTACCGAAGAGTGGCCACCTTCAACCGTCATTGCGGGGTCGATGTCACCGAGATCTCCCCCGCCGAGGTGGCGGCGGTGTTCCCCATTGCCCGCACCGACGACGTCCTCGCCGGGTTCTACGTGGCGGGTGACGGGAGGGTGAACCCGGTCGACGTCACCATGTCCCTGGCCGCGGGGGCCCGCAACCGGGGGGTTCGCATCGTGGAGGGGGTGAGGGTCACCGGGGTCACCACCCGCCGCGGAGCGGTCAGCGGGGTAGACACCGATCATGGACACGTCGAGGCGGAGTACGTGGTCAACTGCGCCGGGATGTGGGCCCGCCAGCTGGGCCAGGCCTCCGGGGTGAGCATCCCCCTTCAGGCTGCCGAGCACTACTACCTGATCACCGAGCAGATACCGGGGATATCCCGGGAGTGGCCGGTGATCGAGGACCCCGCCTCCTACGGCTACTACCGGGAGGAGGTGGGAGGGCTGCTGATCGGGCTCTTCGAACCGGTGTGCGCCCCATGGATGGTCAACCGGGTGCCCGAGGAGTTCGCCTTCGGCGAGATCGCCCCCGACTGGGATCGGATCGGGCCCTACCTGGAGACCGCCATGGCCCGGGTCCCGGTGTCGGCGGAGACCGGGGTCCGCAAGCTGTTCTGCGGCCCGGAGAGCTTCACCCCCGACCTGCAACCGATTGTCGGCCAGGCGCCCGAGCTACGCAATTACTTCGTTTCCGCCGGGCTCAACTCGCTCGGGATCCTCACCGGCGGGGGAATCGGGCGGGTGGTGGCGCAGTGGATCGTCGACGGCCGCCCCGACATCGACGTCACCGGGATCAACATCGACCGGCTCAGACCCCATCAGGTAGAACCGGAATACCGGAGGCAGCGGACCGTGGAGATGCTGGGGATGGTGTATCAGGCCCACTATCCAAACCGGGCCCCGCAGACGGCGCGCGGCGCCCTGCTCTCCCCCCTCCATGGGCGTCTGGCAGCTCATGGCGCCTACTTCCGGGAGGTGAGCGGTTGGGAGTCGCCCGACTGGTACGGCGAGCCCGAGACCGAGCCCGACCCGGGGCCGCTGACCTGGGGGCGGGCCTCCTGGTTCGACAACTGGCGGGGCGAGCACGAGGCGGTCCGCAACGCCGCGGCGCTGATGGACATGTCGTTCATGTCCAAGTTCTCGGTGGAGGGCGCCGACGCCGGCCGCCTTCTGGAGCGGCTCTCCGCAGGTCGAGTCGACGGGCCGCCGGAGACCATCACCTACACCCAGTGGCTCAACGATGGGGGAACCCTCGAGGCCGACCTGACCGTCACCAAGCTGGAGGAGGGGCGGTTCATGGTGGTGGCCACCGACACTGCCCACCGTCACGTGGAAACCTGGATGCATCGCCATGCCAGGGGGAAGGTGAGGATCGCAGAGGTGTCGGCCGAGATGGCGCAGATCAACCTCCAGGGCCCGGCGTCCCGTCAGATCCTGCAGAAGGTGACCGCCGGCGACGTTTCCGACGCCGCTTTCCCCTTCCGCACCGCCCGCCGCCTGCAAGTCGCCGGGGTGGAAGTGCTGTGTGTGCGCATCACCTATGTGGGCGAGCTCGGCTACGAGTTGTATTCGCCGGCCGGCGAGGCGGTTGCCGTCTACGACCGGTTGTGGGAGGCGGGTGAAGGCCACGGTCTCCGCCCGGCCGGCTTGAAGGCGCTGGCCAGCTTGCGGATGGAGAAGGGCTACCGGGACTACGGCCACGACCTCGACAACACCGACCGCCTGTGGGAGGTGGGGTTGGAGCGGTTCGCCGATGTGGGCAAGCCCGGGGGGTTCATCGGAAACGAAGCCCTGGCGGAGCAACTGGCCGCCGGGCCGCCCCATCGCCGGCTGGTGCAGGTCCTCCTCACCGACCCCGAGCCCCTGATGTATCACGCCGAAGTAGTGCAACGTGATGGGGTGGAGGTGGGTTACGTGCGATCGGCCTCCTACGGGTTCACCCTGGGAGGGGCGGTGGGCCTGGCCATGGTCGAAGCGGACCAACCGGTCAGCAAGGAATGGCTGGCAGCGAGGAGTTGGGAGGTGGAAGTCGCCGGTATCCGTTACCCGGCGGTGGTGTCACTGGCGCCACTCTACGACCCGGGGATGAAGCGGGTGCGGTGAGCGGTCTCCGGTGATCGATACGGGCTATGCCGGGGTGGGGGTTCCGTAGGCCCGGATCTTGTCACGGTTCCCGTAGGCGCTACCGGAGTAGGAAACGATGTCGATGAACACTGCCAAGACCATCCAGACCCAGTCAAAGCCTTCGACCCCGCCCGGGTAGACCGACACGTACATCAATGTCGTCCATGGCAGGAAGACAAACCCGAGCAGGGGCCAGATGAAGGTGGAGAAGGCCGCTTCCCAGCGGGTGGGTTGGGCCAGCCCCCAGACGATGATTCCGAGGCGCGGCCCGAACAACACCAGAGTCGCAAACAGACAGCACATGGTCAGCGTCCTTTCTCATGAGGCATGATCGGCCTGCCTCCGTGGCCGGTGGCAAGCTAGTCGTCGCGATACGGGCCGTGTCGCCTGGTTTTGAAACCCGAACCGGCATCAAACGGGCTTCAGTCCCTGGTTTACGGGGTAGGCTCGGGGGTGGGCAAGGGGATCACCGGGGTCGGACCTTCGCTCCCCAGGAGATACACGATGGCCTTGTCGGACAGGGCCTCCACAATCCGAAGCTGCAGAAGGTCAGGAGTCAGCGACTCGGCAATCAGTTGATTCGCCTCGGCTTCTGCCCCGGCCGTGATGACCCTGGTGTCGGCGTCGATTCGGGCTTGATCTTGGCGGAACTGGGCTCGCTGAGCGTCTTGTTCGGCTTGCAGTTTCGCCTCGATGGACGCCTGCAGTTCCGGCGTGGCGGCGATGTCGCGCAACTGAATTCCATCCACCGCAAGTCCGCGTGGCTCAAATTCTCCGGTAAGTGACTCCTCGATGCAGCGTTCGACATCAGGGCGTTGAGTAGTGCGGGCCAGCTCGAATCGATACTTGGAGATGCAGTCTCGTACTGCTGATCGCGACACGGGTCGCACGATCACATCCCGGTAGCCGGTGCCGAGCGAGCGGTAGACGTTCGATGCTTCCGATCCCACCAGATGCCACAGAATGGTGATCTCGACTCTTACCGCCGCGTTCTCCAGTGAAACCGCGGTGATCGCATCCGCTCGATCGGCCGCTTCCCCTTCACCAATCGTGTCCGAGTATGTCGACTCCTGGGTTCGAACCGAGAGCGCCCGCACCGAGGCGAACGGATTCCGCAGGTGGAAACCCTCCTCGAGCGGCGCTTTGGCAGAACCGAACAGAACCGGCACCGCTACCTCGCCTGGGGCGACGATTGTCAGCGTCGAGGCGAAAACCAGAATCGTTGCAACGACGAGGCCGCCGATCCCGATTCTTCCAAAGAGCCTATCTTGGTCCGGATCGGGCCATTTCCTGACCCAGAGGAGTAGACCTGCGAGGGCCAAGATGACGGCGACATAGATCATTGGAAACTCCTCGTTTTCGCCCTATCGGCCGAGCCTAGTTGCCGTCCCTCCATACGGCGGTTGGGAGGGAGACTTCACCAATGACCGAAACGAGCTCGTCCCTCCCGCATGCAGGAGTCAACGGCTGAGCGCATCTCACGCGACCGCAAAGACCTCCCATGGCTCGGGGACCCCTTTGAGATCGTGGACACCGCGGGAGACGAACCCGATACCCGAGCCCGCCACGAGATCTCGGACCGTACGGGACACCAGCACCTCTCCCGGATCGGCCAGAGCGGCGACTCTGGCGCCGATGTGGACGGCGAGCCCGGCCACGTCGTCACCGACGATCTCCAGCTCGCCGGTGTGGAGGCCGCAGCGCACCTCGATCCCGAGTGACTCGACGCCGCGACTTATCGCCCCGGCGCACGATATCGCCCGCACCGGCCCGTCGAACCTCGCCAGGAACCCGTCCCCCGTCGTGGCGATCTCCACCCCCTGCCAGCGCGCCAGCTCGGACCGAACCATGGCGTTGTGACGGGCCAGCAGGTCGCGCCAATCTCGATCCCCCCGATCGATCGCCAGGCGAGTCGACCCCACGATATCGGTGAAGAGCACCGTGGCGAGGACCCTGTCCGAGGGTGCGGCCGTTCGGTGTCCGGTGACGAACTCCTCGATTTCCCCCAGCATGGTGTCGGCCTCGCCCGCCCAGAAGAAGTGATCGGCGCCCGGCAGCTCGACGAGTCTCGCCCCGGGGATCTTCGACCCGATGTACCTCCCTTCCTCCACCTTGACGTCCTCGTCATCCTCCTTGTAGAGGAGAAGGGTGGGCACCCGGATCATGGGAAGGATCGTGGTGACATCGATCTGAGAGTTCATCCGGATCAGGGCGGCGGCGGCCTGGGGGCTGGCCGAAAGCCGGAAGTAGCGCTGGAGCCAAGCCTGGAAGGAGGGATCATTGGCACGGCTCGGTGCGTAAAACTCGACAGCGGTCCCCTCACCCCAGGTCTGTTCAACCTCCTCGCCCTGGGCGAGACGCTCCTCCCATGTCGGGGCCCAGGGGTACTCATCGCTGCGGATGCGTCTCGCATAAGACCCGGTGAGGATCATGCCTTCGACCCGCTCAGGAAAGGTGGCCGCGAAGAGGACGCACATGTTGCCTCCCTCGGAATGGCCGAAGAGGAACGCACGCTCTGACCCGACGGCATCCATCACCGCACGGAGGTCGTCCATCCGCACCTCGAGGGTCGGCAGACGGTCGATGGGAACCGGATCGGAAAGCCCGGTGCCGCGCTTGTCGAAGATGATGAGGCGGGAGAACGCGGCAAGCCGCTCGAGAAACCGGGCCAGACCCGGGTCCTCCCACATGACCTCGATGTTGGAGACGAACCCGGGCACGTGAACGAGATCCATGGGGCCGTCCCCGACCACCTGGTAGGCGATGTTGACATCGCCGCTCTTGGCATAGTGGGTGGCAGGCACGACTCCCGAGTCTACGAAGACCCGGGGCGACACGAACACGCCGCGTCACCGGCGGAAGCAGTTACGAGGGAGCCAGGCGGGGTGACCCCAGCTCTACACGCTGGTGGATTCGAGCTGGCCGCGACCCTTCCAGCGGGCCAGAATCAGCGTCGCCAGTCCGAGCAACAACTCGTCGACAAAGGGGATCAGGTCCGGCACCACCAGATCGAGGATGAAGAGGCTCCCGGTGATGACGAGCAAAGTGGGAAAGCGGCGGCGACGTGCCCAACCGAGAAGTCCGCCGACGGCCACCCGTTGTGGGGTGCTCATTGGTTGAATGGTAGAAAGTCCGGCCGATTAGGGGGCCCCCCTCAGCCCAAGATCACCCGCACCTGGTGGGTGGAGCCGTCATCGACCAACTCCAGTTCCGAGCCGGGGGCCAGGGTCTCGTCGTCCATGGTCAATTCCACCACACCCTTGGTGACCCCGTGGGGGTTGCTGACCTGGATCTCAAAGCGGGAGGAGTGGTAGCGGAAGGCGATCTCAAAACCTCTCCAGGCGCGGGGAATGCATGGATCGACGACGAGGCTGGTCCCCCGCAGCCGGAAGCCAAGGATCCACTCCACCCCGGCCCGGTACATCCACCCCGCTGAGCCCGTGTACCAGGTCCAGCCTCCCCGCCCCACGTGAGGCGCCTCCGAATAGACGTCCGCCGCCGCCACATAGGGCTCCACCCGGTAACGGTGGATCCCCGCTCTGGTGCTGGCATGGTTGATCGGGTTGAGCAGGCCGAACAGTTCGCCGGCCCGATCACCGTCACCCAGGGTGGCAAAGGCGATGACGCTCCAGATTGCGGCGTGGGTGTACTGGCCCCCGTTTTCACGAATGCCGGGCAGATATCCCTTGATGTAACCGGGATCTACGCCCCAACTGTCGAACGGTGGGGTGAAGAGGAGCACCAGTCCGTCACCTCGATGGACCAGGTACTCCTCTAGCGAGGCCATCGCCCGCTCGGCCCGATCTCTTGGTGCACCCCCGTGGATGACCGACCAGGATTGGGCGATCGAGTCGATCCTGCACTCGGGATTGACCGATGAACCCAGTGGCGTCCCGTCGTCGAAGAAGGCGCGGCGGTACCAATCACCGTCCCATGCCTGCGTTTGGAGGCTCGCCCGGAGACGATGCGCCCCCTGCCGCCAGCGCTCAGCGAGTTTCGCTTCCCTCATCCCGTCGGCGATGTCGGCGAATCGCCTCAGGTTGGCGTCCAGGAACCATCCGAGCCACACGCTTTCCCCCCGCCCCATCCGACCCACCCGGTTGAAGCCATCGTTCCAATCACCGGTTCCGATCAGGGGAAGGCCACGACTCCCGAGCCTGGAAAGCGCCCGGTCGAGAGCACGTCGGCAATGGTCGAACATCGTTCCTTCTGTGGAGGACTGCTCCGGGGTGAAGTAGACCTCGTCCTGGCCCGGCTCCAGTTCGATCCCACGCAGATAAGGCACCACTTCATCGAGCAGGTCTCGGTCTCCGGTTACTTCGACATAGTGGGCCACGGCATAAGGAAGCCACAGGTAGTCATCGGAGATACGTGTCCGCACCCCGTTGCCAGAGGGGGCATGCCACCAATGGAGAGCGTCGCCTTCTTCGAATTGATGACCGGCGGCTCGCAACAGGTGCTCTCTGGTCAGTTCCCTCATCGGAGCCGCCAGCGCCATGACATCCTGCAGTTGATCGCGGAAACCGAAGGCGCCCCCGGACTGATAGAAGGCTGTCCGGGCCAGCACCCGGCAGGCGAGTGTCTGATAGAGAAGCCACTGGTTGATCATCAGGTCGAATGAACGATCTGGCGTCTTGACTCGCAGGGCACCGAGGATGTCATTCCATCTCGCCGCGACCTCGGCTCTGACAGCTTCTGTCTTGGTCTGCCGATAGCGCTCGACCAGGACTCGGGCCTCTTGTTCGTCTTTGCCCTGGCCGAGTACGAAGGTCACCTCGATCTCTTCGTTCGGAGCGAGCACC
>DATDPP010000056.1:0-7223 GCA_035292685.1 Acidimicrobiia bacterium | reverse complement strand
CCGAACCTAGGGGCCACCGCCCCCGTCACCGCCCCGCGAAATCTTTCGAACCAACCTACCCCCTAGGCGGCTGTCGCAATGCCTCGCCTAGTCCCTCATGTAGAGGGAACGGGGCCACCTCCCAGAACCTTGCTCACGACATCAGCGTCATGGAGAGTCTCACAGGGGATCCCATTGCCGTCCTCGTCCATACGGGCGGGCTGACCCTCGAGCGACCAATAGACAAGCGACCAGAAGAAGGCATCCTCAGGGGGACGCCCAACGCCTGTGAACGGGAAAGCCTCCACTTCGGGCGACATCAGATCTCGACATAGAAGCTCCTTGGGGGCCCGGTCATAGGCCTCGAGCAGTCGCTCCGTTGTGTCGGGAACATCAGTACCGGCGGACCATACGGCGGCGCCCGACTCATCGAGCACATAGATCACAACCCCGGCGGGGTCGAGCTGAAGGCCTGGTTCGGTCTGAGGCCTGCCGACGCAGGCGAAGACACCACCCACTCCGATCGGCTCGGAGTCGCGGCATTCGAGCTGGTAGGCACCGGTAACCCCCTCCAGTGGCTCGGATCGGACGAACTGATCGTCCATCCACCCCTGGACCCAGAAGACAACCACGTCGATATCCACTGTCGTGGCTTCGGTAGTCGTCGTCTCTGGCTCTGTGCCGGTAGTCGTGGACTCAGTACGTGTGGTCTGCACCGAGGTGGTAATAATCGTCGACGAGGTTGTCGTCGATGGGTCCGTCCCGCTCTCCGAGGGGAACAGGCGATAAAGGCCAAGACAAGAGTCAAAACCACACCCCCGCGGGCGAAACGTCGCTCCGAGGTCATGTGTGCCTCCTCTTCCCGTGGTGGCGTTTCCCATTCGATCGTGCATGGAGTAGAACGCATAGGGCCGCACGTCCCGACGAATCCGCCGGATGGCCCAAGGGCTCGGCTGTCAGGATCCTGGCCCTTGCGATGATCGGAGGCGAAGGTGCCGCTGCTGACGTCCCGCCCCTGACGGCAAGGATCCGATCTCGTCAACCGCTCCCGCACCGTGAGTTCGCAACAAGGCGCTGAAACGTCAGCCCCAGCCATTACTCTCATAGAACACATGTTCGTATTGGGTATCGATCCGGGGTTGTCAGCCACCGGCTACGGGCTGGTGGAGGGAAGCAACCCACCGACTGCTCGGTTGGCCGGTGTCATCAGGACGTCGGTCGACCTTCCCATGTCGGAGCGTCTCGCCGAGTTGCATCGGGGGCTCACCAGTGTTGTCCGCGACGCCAAGCCCGACGTCATTGCCATCGAGAGCATCTTCACCAATCGCAACCTGCAAACTGCGATTTCCGTGGGCCGGGCTTCCGGTGTGGCCCTGCTCGTTGCCGCCCAAGCAGAGGTGCCAGTGTTCGAATACGTCCCCACCGCAGTCAAGGCGGCCATCACCGGTGACGGATCGGCGGGCAAGGCCCAGATCCAGGAGATGGTGGCGCGTCTCCTGCACCTGGCGGAGCCCCCCCAACCGGCCGACTCCGCCGACGCCCTGGCCGTCGCCCTCTGTCATCTGCGGGTCGCCCCGTTGGAGGCGAGGAGATGATCGGGCGGCTACGGGGCACCCTGGTCTCCAAGCGGGGCGAGGTGGTTTGCATCGAAGTGGGTGGTGTCGGCTACGACGTCACCATGACCCCTCGAGGCGTGGCTTCGATCCCGGGGGTGGGCGAAGAGGTTGTGATCCACACCCACACCCATGTCCGTGAGGACGAGTTGAGTCTCTTCGGTTTCGTGTCCGAGCCCGATCGGGACCTGTTCCGGGTTCTGCTGGGGGCGGCCGGGGTAGGGCCCAAGCTGGCGCTGGCGATGACCGCCACCCTCACCCATGACGAAATAGTGCGCGCCATCGTCACCGAGGACGCCGATGCCCTCACAGCGGTCCCCGGGGTGGGCAAGAGGGGCGCCCAACGTATCGTCCTGGAGTTGGCGCCCAAGCTCGCCGGCAGAGACGCCGAAGTGGTCGGCTCGCCGGCCACGGTCACGGTGCGACAGGCGTTGGAGCGGCTCGGGTACTCCACGGAGGAGATCAACGGTGTCGTATCCGAGCTCGATCCCACCACCACCATCGAGGTCCAGATCACGACCGCCCTACGAGCCCTGGGCCGGAGGTAGCAGCATGCGAGAGGACAGTCTTCTCAGCCCGATCATCGAAGACGAAGAGGAGCTCTCCCTCCGCCCCAAGCGCATCGAAGAATTCATCGGTCAGAATCGGGTGCGGGAGCGACTGCGCATTTCCCTGGAGGCCGCGCGCAAGGAGAGTCGGGCCCTCGATCACGTCCTGCTCAGCGGCCCCCCGGGTTTGGGAAAGACCACTCTCGCCGGTGTCATCGCCCACGAGCTGGGGGTCACGACGCGGGTGACATCGGGGCCGGCGCTGGAGCGGCCAGGCGACCTCGCGGCGATTCTCTCCAACCTGGACGATGGGGATGTCTTCTTCATCGACGAGATCCATCGCTTGCCGCGGGCGGTGGAAGAGATCCTTTACCCGGCGATGGAGGACTTCCAGCTGGACATCGTGCTCGGCAAGGGCCCGACCGCACAATCGATACGTCTCGACCTTCCCCGGTTCACCCTGGTCGGCGCCACGACACGGAAGGGAAAGGTCACCGCCCCGCTCAGGGATCGATTCGGGATCGAGGAGCGGCTCGATTACTACGAGACCGAAGATCTCACCCGGATCGTGACCCGCTCGGCAGGAATCATCGGCGTCGACATCGATCCGATCGCGGCCGGGGTGATCGCCTCACGCAGCCGGTCGACCCCAAGGATCGCCAACCGGTTGCTGGCCCGGATTCGCGACTACGCAGTGGCCAGAGCCTCGGGTCTGATCGACCCCGGGGTGGCCGACGAGGCGCTGGCGGTGTACGAGGTCGACCAGCTTGGCCTGGACAAGGTCGACCGCTCGATCCTGGAAGCGGTGATCATTCGGTTCGGTGGGGGACCGGTCGGGCTCTCTACTTTGGCGATTGCCGTCGGTGAGGAGCCGGAAACGGTGGAGGATGCCTATGAGCCGTTCCTGCTCCAATCCGGCCTCCTGAAGCGAACGCCGCGGGGAAGGGTGGCCACCGCTGGTGCTTATTCCCATATGGGTTTGGATGTCCCCGAGAGCCCTCAGGGGACGTTGCTCTAACCTCGGTCCAAATGCGGGTTTCGGACTTCACCTACCCCCTGCCCGAATTTGCCATCGCCCAGGAGCCCATCGAGCCCAGACACGACTCGAGGCTCCTCGACACCCGGGATCTCACCGACCACCGATTCCTCGATCTCCCTGAGCTTCTGGAGCCTGGTGACCTCGTCGTGGTGAACGACACGAGAGTCCGCTCGGCGCGATTGGTCGGAGTGAAGGGCGGGAGCGGGGGCAGCGTCGAGCTCCTGGTGCTGGCTCCGCTCTCGGATGGGAAATGGCGGGCTATGGCCCGGCCTTCACGGCGTCTCCGGCCGGGGGTGCGAATCGAATTCCCTGGGCTGATGGCGACAATCGTCGAAGGGCCTGAGGACGGGCTGGTCGTGGTCGACCTCGAGGCCGGGGACGTGGAGGACGCAATGGAGGCCATCGGCGAGGTTCCCGTGCCGCCCTACTTCAAGGGGGAGCTGGCCGACCCGAGTCGATATCAAACGATGTTCGCCCGTCTCACCGGTTCGGCCGCGGCGCCCACGGCCGGGCTTCATTTCACCCGCGAGGTGGTCGCCGGATTGGAGAGCCGTGGCATCGACGTCGTCGCGGTCGATCTCCACGTCGGTCTCGACACGTTCCGGCCTATGGCCGTCGAGATGATCGAGGACCACCGGATGCACGCCGAGTGGTGCTCGGTGCCCGAGGCCACTGTCGCCGCCGTAACCGCAGCCCATGATCGAGGAGGAGCCGTGGTCGCGATCGGAACCACGGTGGTCAGGGCCCTGGAATCACGGGTAGGCCCCGATGGGATGCTGATTCCCGGCGCACACGAGACGGACCTATTCCTTCGTCCTGGCCATCGATTTCAGGTCGTCGACACATTGGTGACCAACTTCCACGTCCCGGGCTCGACCTTGATGGTGCTGGTGGCGACGTTCATGGGCGAAACCTGGCGTGATGCCTACCACTACGCCCTTGCCAACGGTTACCGGTTTCTTTCCTTTGGCGACGCCATGCTCGCCCGATGGCATGACCGATAATCGGCCGATGGATGCGGTCAGATGGGCGGTGACGGCTACCGACGGTGAGGCACGCACGGGTTGGCTCGACACCCCACATGGCGGCGTTCGGACTCCGGCCTTCATGCCGGTGGGTACCAGGGCGGCGGTCAAGACAGTCGACTCCGATGACCTGTCAGCCCTTGGCGCCGGGATCATCCTGGCCAACACCTACCACCTGATGCTGAAACCGGGGGCGCGTGTCGTGGAAGAGATGGGAGGGCTCCATCATTTCATGGGCTGGCAGTCGCCGATCCTCACTGACTCCGGAGGCTTTCAGATCTTCTCCCTCGAGCCGCGCATCGAGGAGAGCGGAGCCACCTTCCGCTCGGTCTACGACGGGTCGATCGTGAGCGTGACCCCTGAGGACTCGGTGCGGATCCAGGAACAACTCGCCCCCGACATCGCCATGACCCTCGACATCTGTGTCGGGCTGCCCGCCGACCGGGATCTGGTGAGCCGCGCTGCGCAGAGGACTCTGCGGTGGGCCGAGCGATGCCTCGAGACACACACAAGGCGCGACCAGGCACTCTTCGGCATCGTCCAAGGAGGCGTCGAACCCGATCTCCGTGTGGAGAGCGCGATGAAGACCGCCGACCTGGGTTTCCCCGGATTCGGCATCGGAGGGCTCTCCGTGGGCGAGAGCCCGGCGGAGAGGGAGGTCGCCCTGGAAGCCGCGGTCTCAGCGTTGCCGCACGACAAGCCCCGTTATGTCATGGGCCTCGGCGACCCCGAGGGCTTGTTGGGCGCGATCGCCCGGGGAGCCGATCTGTTCGACTGTGTCATCCCGACCCGGCTGGCCCGTCACGGGCGGGTGCTCACCAAAGTCGGTGATTTCAACATCCGCCAGGCGCGCTTCGAGACCGACCCAGCGCCCCTGGATCCCGAATGCCCCTGCCTTGCGTGCTCGCGGTACTCGCGGGCCTACCTCCGTCACCTGGTGCGGCTCAACGAGATGGGCGGGTTCCGCTTGCTCACGATCCATAACCTCCAATACACAATGGACCTGGTCTCTGATGCAGTGGAGGCGATCGAACACGGTCGTTTCGCCGGCTATCTCGAGCACGTCTCCGAAGAACGGGCGCGTGGTTCGCAGTAGAGCGGGGCCGTTGCCTAACCTCCCGCGGTCTGATTCATCCCACCGGAGGAGCCCGTGACCCACGTCGTTTTCGCGCAAGACGCCCCTGCAGGCAGCGGTTGGACGTCGCTCATCTTTCTCGGCCTCATGGTCGTCGTTTTCTGGTTGTTCATCATCCGACCCCAGCGTCAACGAGCCAAGACACAGGCGTCCCTAGCCGACTCCCTCAGTGCGGGCCAGGAGGTGAGGACCATTGGCGGAATCCACGGCCGAGTGATCTCGGTCGACGAGGAGAGCGTGGTCCTACAGGTCGAAGAAGGGAAGATCCGGGTCTCCCGGCGCGCCATCGGCTCCCGTGTAGGGGGAGACGAATCCTGAGATGACCCGACGTGTCGTCGGTGTGATCATCGCTGTGGCCGTGGCCTGGGGAGGACTGACTGCTGCGATCTATTTCGGGCTGACCCCGGTTCTCGGCCTCGATCTCCAAGGCGGGACCGCGGTGGTGTTGACCGCCCCCGAGGGAACCGATCCCGAGTTGCTCGAGGTTGCGACCCAGATCATGAATCGGAGGATCGAGGAGATCGGGGCGGTTCAAGAGCCGGACATTCAGGTCTCAGGCGAAAACACGGTCATCGTCCAGCTTCCAGGCGTGGAAGACGAGCAACGGGCGATCGAAGCAGTCGGGCAGACCGGAATGCTCTCGTTTCGACCCGTGCTCGACATCGTCCCCGGTGAGACCGGGCCTCTGGCCGGGAGCGGCACCCCCAACATCGACGACGAAACCGGTTTGACCATCGAGGATGACCTGGCGGCCGAAACCTGGCTCCTTTACGACAGCGGCACTGGATCTGAAGTGCTCAAACTTGGCCCGGCGCAGCTTCGGGGCGAGCACGTCGCGGACGCGGTCTCGCAGTTCGATCCCAACTCGGCGGTCTGGGCGGTCAGTCTCGATCTCACAGGCGAGGGCGCGGACCTGTTTGCAGATCTCACGGCAGAGGCGGCTTCCTATCCCATCGGCGACCCGCGACGTCAGATCGCAATCGTGCTGGACGGTCGCGTGGTGACCGCGCCTGGGGTCAATCCTTCGGTCTCCCCGGAAACCGGTATCTCCGGCGGTAGTGCCCAGATAACCTTGGGTCAAGGCTCGGACTCCCAGCAGGAAGCGACGGATCTCGCGGTCGTTCTCCGTTACGGGTCGCTCCCAGTCGACTTCGAGGTGTCAGCCGTGCGAAAGGTGTCAGGGACCCTGGGCGCCGACTCGTTACAGGCCGGGGTGATTGCCGGCCTGCTCGGACTGCTGTTGGTCGCGATCGTTCTCCTCCTGGCTTATCGATCGTTGGGGCTGGTGGCCGTCATCGGCCTGAGCATCTTTGCGACCGTGCTGATCACCATCTTCGGCTTGCTGGGAGAGTGGGTCGGCTTCACGCTGACCCTGGCCGGCGTGACCGGGCTCATCGTGTCGATGGGCATCTCCGCCGACACCTACATCGTGTATTTCGAGAGGATCAAGGAAAAGCTGCGCCAGGGCTTTCCTGTTGAACAGGCGACCGCGGATGGATTCCGCATCGCCTTCCGAACCATGCTCACCGCCAACACGGTGAGCCTCCTGGGTGCCGTGCTGCTTTGGGCTCTTGCCGTTGGCGCGGTGAAGGGGTTTGCGATCTCACTTGGCATCGGGACGGTGCTCGATCTGGTGGTAGCCCTCGTCTTCACCCGACGGGCGGCCGGCGTGCTCGCCGAGACCCGGCTCGGATCTGGCGGATCGTTCAGCATCGAAGGGGCAGCCCGGTGAGCGACGCCGGATTCCTGAGGAGAATGGATCGGGGCGAGACGACGATCGATTTCGTCGGGCTGCGCCGGAGGTGGTTCGTGCTGTCGGCGGTGTTTATCGTCGTCAGCCTCGGCAGCCTCGCCTTCAGACAGCTCAACCTCGGGATCGAATTC
>DATDPP010000055.1:0-25353 GCA_035292685.1 Acidimicrobiia bacterium | reverse complement strand
CGAGAAGCGATTGCCGCCGCTGAAAATCTGAACGAGTGGAAGGATCTCGACCTCCGCTTTGTCTTCGAAGATGACGCGGCGTCAGAGGCATTGCGCGCCTTCGAGAATGCGAACCATGTCGAGGAGCAAGCCGCTGCCATGCGTGATCAAATGTTGAGAGAAGCAATCTCAAGACTTCGCCATGTCCATCAACTTTCCTACCGGGACATTGGCACCGTTATCGGACTGTCACACCAGCGCGTGGCCCAGCTGGCTCGCGAAGTTCAGGTTTGATCTCCCGCGTCCGAGAGCGCAACGCGCACGAATCGAACAGAGCCATTCTGCTATCACACCAGTCCCGTTTCCAGGGTGCGGCGTTGAAACGAGATGGCTCGCGGCTGGACATGACGGATCAGTCAAAGGCCCCGAACCTGACTCCAGCCGAAGTCCGAGCGGCAGTGACTCCGGTCAACCCTGCGAGCTGAGATTGCTGCGGATTCGCGAGCGGGGCTCCGCGCCGCGGTCTATCTTCCCGCGTTCGGAAAGGACCCATGACCGGACACGGCTCGCGCCGGGCCAGGATCGCCAGGATCACTCCGCCCAGGCTGCAGACATTGGAGCAGAACCGTGGCCGCACCGCGACCTGGCTCGAGCTGTTCTACGACCTGGCTTTTGTCGTGGTGGTGGCAGTGCTCGGGGAAAGGCTCCACAGGGACCTCTCCTGGACCGGGCTGGCCTCGTTCACCGGCTACTTCGCCCTGCTGTGGTGGCTATGGGCGAGTCACACCTTCTATGCCGACAGATACGACACCGACGACCTCGTATACCGGCTGCTTGCCACCGCTCAGATGATGGCGGTACTGGTCATCGCGGCGGCGCTGACCTCCGGCCCGGCCGAGTCGACCATGGCCTTCTCCGCCGGATACGCGTCGGCTCGACTGGTACTACTCGCCATGTACGCCCGGGTCTACCGCCATGTCACCGAGACCCGCCACCTGGTGGGCGGCTACCTAGTTGGGTTCGGGCTCGCCGCGGCCTTCTGGACCGGGTCCATCTTCGCCCCGGAGCCGGCTCGGTTCGCCCTCTGGGCGGTGGCACTGACCATCGATCTGGCGACGCCGTGGGTCATGCGCCGACAGCAGGCGGGGGTTCCCCTCGATGTGTCGCACCTCCCGGAGCGTTTCGGGCTGTTCACCATCCTCGTCCTGGGTGAATCCCTGGTGGCGGTGATGGCCGGGCTCCGGCACCTCGACTGGGCGTTGGGCCCGGTGCTGGCCGCCGCCTCCGGCATCGGGGTGGCCACCACCCTGTGGTGGATGTATTTCGACAACGCCGAGGGGTCCGTGGTGCGGAGGAGTGAGGCGGACCGCCGGACTTGGCGGCCCACAGCTTGGATCTATGCACATTTCCCCCTTGCCGCAGCCCTGGCCGCGGTGGGGGTCGCGCTGAACCATGCAGTGACGGAAGCCGGCCCCGGGGAAATGGACCAGAGTCATCGTTGGCTCCTGGTCGGGGCGGTGATGATCGCCTTGAGCGCCATGGCGCTGATCCAGATCGCCTCCCTGACCCACCCAAAGGGGTCGCTCAACAGGGCCATCGCCTTGAACCGCTTGGCAGCGCTCCCCTTCCTGCTCCTCATCGGCAGCCTCGGGGGCCTCGGGCCTCTGACGGTGGTGGTCGGAGTGCTCGGTGTCTGCGTTGCGGTCCTCATCGCCGACATGACGGCATGGGACCGGGCAGACGAAGGCGAACCGTCATCGCCCCTCTCTTGATTCCATCTCAAGAGCCCAGATTGATGCGGTCAGCCGCTCAATGGTGTGATCGTCTCAAGGTCGACCTCTCCCTCTGCGTGCTTCCAACAGACCTCGATCTCCCGATCTTCGCCATCACCGAGGAGTACCCGGCGGCTAGTCACACTCGGCGAGGTGCATCCCGGGATGACACAGAAGCCGGGCGGGTTCAAGTGGGTCCTGCTTTCTGAAGATTCGTACGGCACCGTTATCGGACTGTCACACCAGCGCGTGGCCCAGCTGGCTCGCGAAGTTCAGGTTTGATCTCCCGCGTCCGAGAGCGCAACGCGCACGAATCGAACAGAGCCATTCTGCTATCACACCAGTCCCATTTCCAGGTTTGATTGCGCTGAACCGTGGAGTAGCTACAGCATCCTACTCTTGGTATGCTGTCAGTATGAAGATAAGCGTAAGCCTTCCGGAGGAGGATGTCGAATTCCTCGACAAATACGCCGAGAGTCAGGGATACGGGTCCCGTTCCGCTGTGGTCCACACTGCAGTCAGGATGCTTCGCTCGTCGAAGCTAGGTGGTGCCTACGCAGATGCTTGGAGAGAATGGGCGGACTCAGGTGAGTCAGAGGTGTGGGATTCCGCCGTCGGCGACGGCCTGTCCTGATGGTCAGGGGCGAGATCCGCTTGGTCGAGTTTGGCCAGGCACTACCGGGAGAACCCGCACGTCGCCGACCAGCAGTCATCGTCTCCAACGACGGGGCCAACTCCACCGCTGCCCAACTTGGACGTGGGGTGATCACCGTGGTGCCAGTGACCTCCAACGTCACACGGGTGTACCCGTTTCAGGTTCTCTTGCCTGCCGAGGCCAGCGGATTGGAGCGCGACTCCAAAGCCCAAGCCGAACAAGTGAGGTCGGTGTCGGTTGAGCGTGTCCGAGACCGGCTCGGCTCGGTGCCAGCTCCTCTCATGCTCGAGCTCGACGAAGCCCTCCGAGTTCACCTGGCGCTCTAGAGACGCACCTTCTCACCCGTCTCGACCTCACCGCCACGTCCCGTTTCCAGGCGCGACCGACTCAGTTCAGTCGATGTCGAGTATTAGGCCGAGTACCTGGCGGATCTCGGAGAGAGCCGCCGACCCGACGTTGCCCCTCACGGATTCCACCCGATCGAACGAGACCGAGCGAATGTGTTGGCATTGGGCCGAGGAGTCAGCGTCTAGCCCGGTTCCCGCTTCTGCCATGACCCGAACCTCTGAGCCAAACTCTCGAAGTGCGGACGTAAGAGGCACGACCTGGATCACATTTGCCGATTCGTCAAGTATCTCCTGTGCGGTGACGACCACGACCGGGTGCCGGAACCCGGCCTCTTGGCCGGCCGGTAGACCCAAATCGAGATCGACGACGTCACCCGAGGTCAGCATCGAGCCAGTTGACCTCGGCCTTGGTGAGCGGGGCTTTCAACTCGCGACCGATGCGCTGTTGCCGAAGGCGCCTGGCCGCGATCGCGACTGCTTCACCGACGGTGGTCCCGAGCTCGCGCGCCAGTCGTTTCAACTCTTCATGGGTCTCCCGGTCCACCCTCACACTGGTGCTAGGCATACAACTCAGCATACTGAGTGGTATGCAAATATGTCAACCCTCTCGTTTCCAGGCCGGCGGATTGGCTTGACCCACAAATCGACAGATCAGGATTCTTCGACGTTGCGCCTCAACCAAGCGTCGATCGCTTTCCAATCGAGATCTCCGGCAATCATGAGTCCGACGATGAACTGGTGATGCTCGACGGAGCCACCTCCCAACTCGAGACCGTTCATCCGAAGATGCACATCGGCGGCGGCGACCGCCGTTCGCTTGTTCCCATCGGGGAACGGGTGGTTCTGAACGATGCTCTCCAAGAGTGCCGCTGCCTCGGCTATGGCGTCGTCGTAGTAGCCCGTTTGCGGTCGAAACACAGCCGATTCAAGGGCTCCGAAGTCACGAACACCGTCGGCGCCGCCGAACTCGTCGATGAGCAGTTCGTGGATGGCGAGGACCTCAACGACTGTGAGGTATTCGGTCAACTATTTCGCGAGTTCTTCGTACAGGCTGCGATGCCGGGCGATAGAGGCCTTGGCATGGGCAATGACCTCAGGCCGCGGCGCACCGCCCTTCTTCCTTTCCACCCACTCGACGAGCGCCTCATCGAGAACGGCCTGGAACTGGCGACCCTCCGCAGCGGCCAGATTCCGGACCTCCGCCAGAAGTTCGGGCCGCGCCTGGGACGAGAATTTCTGCACTGCCATGGTGCCATCATGATACATCATGACATGACTTGATACCACCCTCATAACCCAGCACGTCCCATTTCCAGGCGCGCGGTTTGACACGAATTCGCAATGCGAGTGGTCGGGACGATCAGGTCCGATTCTGTCCCAACCGCCTCGTACCGTCGGATCATGATTGGAAGTTCGTCGCTTGATCCGCCCCGTCTATGGATTAGAACAACGTATGTCTATGCAGTAGACATTGATGACCGGCGCTGAAGTGACGAGCAAGCTGCGGAAGCTTGGCGTCGCATATCGCCAGGCCAGAGGAAGTCATCGGCTCTACCGGATCGACGACTGCACGACGGTTGTGCCTATGCACAACCGAGAGCTGCCAAAAGGAACACTGAGGAAGATTGAAAGGGACTTGGAACCATGTCCGGGGAAGAAGTGGCTCACCAAATGACCTATCGAGTTCTATTTGCGAAAGAAGGCAAAGACTGGACGGTTATCGCTCCCGATGTTCATCCCGCTCACAGCTGGGGCCCAAACCTCAGAAGTGCGACCGCACACATCAAGGAGGCCATCGCCCTCCGGCCAGGAGATTTGCCAACAAGCACAGGCCCTTCCCCCCCGCACGTCCCGTTTCCACGCGCGCCGAGTGACATCACTCCGGTGTTAACAAGGCCGCGAGAACGCGCCGAGTGGGGAACTAGGAGTTCCGGAAACAGCCGGCTTGCGACTCGAACTACCTTCGCTGCAACCGAGCCCCTTCAAGGCGCCCACAGCGTGGTGTATGCTAGCGGTGTATGCAACGAACCAACATCTTCCTGACCGAAGAACAGCAGAAACGACTTCGTCGGCGAGCGCAGGAGGAGGGCGTGTCGAAATCCAGCCTCATCCGACAGATCTTGGACGAGGCTCTGGCGATCACGCACGGCACGGTGTCGATCGAGCAGGCCATCCGTGTCACATCGGGGATCTGGGCTGATCGAGATGAGGTCGATCTGCAGGATGTGTTGCAGTGGCGTCGGGAAGATCCGCTGGAGCGACTGACCTCGTGAAGCTGTTCGACACCGATGTGCTCATCGAACACCTGAAAGGGAACGCAAGGGCGACGGATCTCCTTCTCGAGGCATCCTCGGCTGGGCAAGCCGCATGTTCGGTCTTGACTCGATTCGAGCTGCTCGCCGGAATGCGTTCCAACGAACGCTCCCAGATCAGACTCCTCCTCGACTCACTCAGCAATCTGGAAGCATCCGTGGAAGTCGCCACATGGGCAGGCGAGTGGGCTCGAACTTACCGGCGAAGTCACGACGCCATCTCCTCGATCGACTACCTGATCGCCGCAACCGCCGAGGTTCACGGTGCTGATCTGCTCACCCAAAACGTGAAGCATTTTCCCATGTTTTCAGACCTCGAGCCTGCGATCCCTGGGGTTTGACACCGGCACTCCAAGGTTGGCGGTCCTGGGATCGCCAGACCGGCTGTCCCCCCACTCGTCCCCTTTCCAGGTCCGAACGCTCGACCGTCAGCCGATGTCTCGGATCCTCAATCCCGGTATCTTCTCGAAGTCCGATCGGTTGCGAGTGAACAAACTGAGCTTGTGTTCGATCGCCGTCGCCGCGATCAAGGCATCCGGCAGCCGGGCCCCAGACTCCCGGCGCAGACGCCCCGCCCGCTCGGCCACCGCTCGACCTACCGAGAGCTCGCGGAACGGGGCAAGAAGGACACTGATGAGATCGGCCGCCGTGTTCCCAGCGAACAACTCTGCCCGTGTCACAACGGAATAGTGGACTCGATCTGACTTTGCTTCGAAGCGCCGAGCGCCGCGCAAGTGATCAACGAACACGTCCGTATCCACCAAGAAATCAGCCACGGTCCCATTCGCCTCGCGAGGGAACCGAGAAATCCGGGGCGGCCCCGAATGTTGCTGTCAAGGCAGGTTCGGGATCCGCCAGGTCGTCCAGGTATCCGTCCAACGCACGGCGGATGATCTCGGCCATGGTCAAACCTTCGGATTCGGCGAGCTCGTCGATACGACGTCTCTGCTCGTCAGTTAGATATATCTGAGTGCGGGTCGACATATACAGTGCAGTATACATCGCCACACGTCCCGTTTGTAGGTCGCGTTTCCCTTCTATCGTCGGCGGTAGACGTCACGCCGATGTTCGATCCGATGGACTACAACGATCTGCTCTTCTTCGAGAATCTCGTAGATGATTCGGTAGTCACCACGACGAGCCGCAGTTAGGCCTTCGAGCTCACCGAGCAATGGTTTCCCGAGCCTGCGTGGGTTCTCAGCGATCGGTCCGAATACCGCGGCCAGAGCCGCCTCCCGGATCTTGGCCGGCAATTGATTGAGGTGTCGGAGCCCTTCCGGTGTGATCTCGACCTCATACACAGGTGTTCTCAGACTTGGTCTCGGAGACGCAGCCTCTCCCCTCGCGCAGACTCCTCGCGCGAGCGGCGGATTGAATCCATCAGCTCGTCATCTCTGACGATTTCAAGCGTTTCCTCCAGAGACTCGAGGTCGTCTGGGCTCATCAGCACGAAAGACGGCCGGCCGTTGCGAGTCACCAGGATTCGGTCATGCTCCAACTCGATGCGATCCGCGAGTTCGGAAAGATGGGCCTTCGCCTTGGAGAAGGGGATCACCTCGCTCATTGGTCAGAATTATGACCTATATGAAGGACTACCGCAAGGGGGCCTCAAGGGAGGAAGGCTCGAGAGTGCCCCTCGGCCCATTCGACCGCCCAGATGTGGACCGGCTCCTCGAACCCCTTGGCCTCGATGCTGCCGCGGTCCTCGAACTGAAAGCCCTTGCCCGCGCTCAGGTCCCGCACCGAGTTGGCGACCAGGATCACCCCACCGGTTGCCGCGCCGGCGATGCGTGAGGCGAGGATCACGGTCGCACCGAACAGGTCGCCGTCCTCTTCGATCGGCTCCCCGGCATTGATCCCGATTCGGACCGAGATTGGAGGAGCACCGGGTTCGGCCTGGTTCCTCTTCTCGATCCGTCGCTGCAACTCGATGGCGCACTGGATGGCCCGGCTCACCCCTGAGAATGAGGCCATGAAGCCGTCACCCAGAGCCTTGACCTCCGTGCCCTCGTGTTCGCTCAATACCTCCCGGGTTATCCGCTCATGCTCCCGGAGGACCTCCCGTCCGCCCTCGTCGCCAAGCGTCGTCATCATTTGGGTGTGCGAAACGAGATCGGTGAACAGCACAACCCGGAACGCGCCGACAGGCGGGGCCATCCCGGCCACGTGCGGCTCGACCTCGAGGAATTCGCCAATTGCCTTCGCCGCCGATTCGATCTCTCCCGCCCCGGGCAAGGGTGACCGGCCGTCAACCACCGCCAACCTTGCGCCGGGAATCCGTGAAGCGAGGTCTCGGCTCAGGTCTATTTCCAGCCACTGAAGGTTGCGGCGGTGTAACACGAGCGTTGGGCAGCCGACGCCGTCGAGTGACGCTCCGACGTCGAAGTCTCGGGTTGCCGCAAGTAGCCGATCCGCCATATCGGGATCCACCGAGAGCCGCATGATCTCGGCGAAGGCGTCGGCGCGTTCGTCGTCCTCCCAACCCAGGAGCTCGTGAGCCCCGGTGCGGAGGAAGAGCAGATAGTCGGTCTGACGCAGAGCGCGCAAGCCCTCGGACTGCGGCGCTCTCCAGTAATCCGCGCCGGAGGCATAGGTGCACCAGGGGATCAGATGAGAGACCCGCTCCGGGTTCCTGACTGTGTAGGTGAGCGCTGTGGGGCCGCTGTGGAATACGCCCAACAGTGCGACCGGATCGGGCCCGAGGCCATCGACCACCGCCTCCAGATCGCGAACGTGGGCATCGAGGGACACGTCCCGCACATCACGCTGGGAGAGACCGGTCCCCCGCCCGTCGTACCTGACGACGGTGACGAACTTCCCGAGACGCTCGTACCAATGCCGGAGGTAGGGGTTTTGCCACTCCATCTCGATGTGGCTGAACGGCAAGAGCGGCGTCTGCACCAAGGTCGGTCCGCTGCCATAGGCCCAATATGCGATCCCGACATCGTCGGTCGTTCGCGCATATCGAATCTGAGGCTCCATGAGCGGCGCGATTGTAGAAAGCGGCCCGGGTCAGAGAGCACATCGGCGCGGTACCGGCACCCCACACTGGCGAGGACGTAACCAGACCGTCACTCCTCGGGGATGACAATCCAGAGGATGACGTAGATCAGGATCTGGGGGCCGGGAAGGATCAGGGAAAGCACGAACAGGAGCCGCATCGCTCCCCGACTCATCCCGAACCGGTCCGCCAGGCCGGCGGCGACACCGGCAATCACCCGACCCTCCTTGGGCCGGACCAGACGCGGGGCATCACTCATCGAGACACCAACCTAGGCCGCTGAGCGTCTTCATCCGTCGAGATCGAGGGTGGAGAGGATGCCGCGATGCCGGTCGGTGACCTCCCGCGACCGCTCGATGAACTCACAGATCGCCTCCAGGGTGGCGACATCCAAGGGCGTGGTGATCTCGTTGCCTGCCGCCACCAGAGGCCCGTAGATCCGGGCGGCCCGCTCGCCGAGCCGATCGGTGGCCACGACCCGGGTTCGGCGGCGATCCTCGGCGTCGGGTAGGCGTTCGACGTAGCCGTGCTTCTCGAGCCGGTCGACCATCGTCGTGGTGGCGGCCGAGGAAATCCCGATCGCCTTCGACAGGGCGCCAACCGTCATCGATCCATCGGCCAACCAGTCCAGACAGCGAAGGTCGGTCCGGTTGACACCGAGCTTGGCGGCGACCACGTCGTCGAAAGCGTCGTTGGCCCGCTGATAGGACTGCATGGCGGCCCCCAGCCGCGCGACGAGGTCTTGACGGGTCATATCAGTACCAGTATAGTTCGATATTCGAGTAAGTTTACGAACAATATTTCTAGTATCTCGATTACGGGCAGTCTACTGGCACCATTGCCCGAGGAAAGGAACACCAATGCGAGTGCTGATTGCAGGGGCGGGTGTGGCCGGGACCGCCATGGGGATCGCCGCGAGGAAAGCCGGGCTCGACCCGATCATATTCGAGGCATATCCGGAGAGCGCGGGGCTCGATCACGGGGTCTACCTCACCGTGGCCATCAACGGGATCGACGCCCTGGCCGCCATCGACGCCGACCACGTGGTCCGGGACCACGGGTTCGAGACCAACCACATCACCTTCTCCAGCGGGTCGGGACGTCGTCTCGGCCGGCTCCAACTAGGGCCGGCGATGAGGGATGGCACCGTGACTCACACCGTCCGCCGCACCGATCTGTATCGGGTACTCCATGAGGAAGCCGCCAACCGCGGCGTCGAGACCTGGCACGGCAAGAAGCTGGTGGGCGCCGAGGAGGTCGATGGCCGGGTCGAAGTCCGCTTCGAAGACGGTTCGACGGCGAGCGGAGATCTCCTGGTCGGTGCCGACGGGGTGGGCTCCCCCACCAGACGGATCATCGACCCTGCGAACCCGGCGCCCCGGTATGCCGGGCTGGGCAACACCGGGGGCTTCACCCGGATCCCGGGGCTCGAAGCGCGTCCCGGGGACTACGAGATGGTCTGGGGGAAGCGCTGCTTCTTCGGCTACACCGTGGCCCCGGACGGCGAGGTCTGGTGGTTCGCCAACCCGCCGGCGCGCCGGGAGCCGACCGCGGCGCGACTGGCCGGCCTCGAATCGTCTCAAATCAAGAAGGCGCTGGCCGACCTCGTCGCCGACGACCGATCACCCGCGGCCCAGATCATCGCATCGGACCGGGGAGTGCTCAGAGTGACCAACCAGTACGACCTGCCTCACGTCCCCACCTGGCGTCGGGGGCGAATGGTGATCATCGGTGATGCCGCCCATGCCGTCTCCCCATCCTCGGGGCAGGGGTGCTCGCTGGCGGTGGAGGACGCGGTCACCCTCGCCCGCTGCCTCCGCGACCTCCCCGACCCCGAACACGCCTTGGGCGTCTACGAGTCGCTGCGCCGGAACCGTGTGGAGAGAATCGTCGATTGGGGGGCGAGCATGAACAACACCAAGCGCCGGGGCTCGGTGGCGTGGGCCTTGCGCGAGTTCGTGCTCCCCCAGATCTTCAAGAAGGCGTCGGGCCCGGCTCGGCTGGAGGAGATGTCGTGGATGTACCGCCACCACATCGACTGGGACACGCCGGTCGGCGACGAGAGCCGCAGAAAGGAAATGAGATGAGCCAAACCACCAACGAGCGCTATGCCGAACTGCAACAGCAATGGCACGGCTGGGGATCTCCGGTGGGGCTCGGCATCCTCATCGTCTGCGCCGGTGCTGGCATCGCCTTGGTGGTAGACGCCATCGCCGGATCGTTCCGCTGAGGCCAGTGCGGCGGTGGCGTTACCGTCCTCACTGTGAAGGAACCTGACGCCACAAATGAGCTGCGAGGTGTGGGCGATCTCTTCGGCCTGGTCGTGGACATGTTCACCGCGCCGGTCGAGGGAATGCATCGAGCCATTGTCGACCGATCCTTGCGATGGACCGGATCGGGCGGGGCAACGACCCGGCGCAGGGTGGACACCGCCATCGCCACGTTCTACGACGCCATTCGCCTGACCGGATCTGCAGTGGGGGCGACGGTCGGGTTGGGGGCAACAGCCGCGATCAGCCGAAGCGAGCCTCTCTCCGGGTCGAGGTTGGGAAGCCGGGTCCAGGCGGCCATCAACGCAATGTGGGGCGATGAGCTCGAGCAGCGAGGGAACGAGCTCGGCATCGAAATGAGTCTGCGCGACGCCGACGGGACCTCGCTGCGGATCACACCTGACGACCTTGCCGCCGGCTTTCCGTTGGCGGTGTCACGTGTGGTGGTGCTGGTCCACGGACTGGGCCGCACCGAGAGTTGCTGGAAGGGCAAAGGCGCACAAGTCGGACTCTGGGAGACATGGGCCGCCGACCCGTCCGTCAGCCCGGTCATGGTCCGGTACAACTCAGGGAGGCATGTCTCTGAGAACGGCGCCGACCTGGCGTGGCTGCTCGACCAACTCTGGCGATCGTGGCCGATCCCGATCGAGTCGATCTCCCTCGTCGGCCACTCGATGGGCGGTCTGGTGATCCGCAGTGCCTGCCATGTCGGTCAGGAAGCCCATCAGAGTTGGGTGGACGCCGTCGACAAGGTGGTCACGGTGGGTACCCCACACCTCGGGGCGCCGCTGGAAAAGGTGGCCAACATCGTTTCCTGGGGCCTCCGGGTTACCCCCGAGAGCAGTCCGCTCGCAGATTTCCTGGATGCCCGCAGCGTGGGGATCAAGGACCTGCGCTTCGGTGCAATCGTCGAGGACGACTGGCTGGGCACGGACCCTGACGCATTGCTCCACGACACCGTCACCAACATCCCGCCGCTGGAAGGTGTCGACCACCATTTCGCGGCTGCAGTGATCACCGCGGACCCGGCCCACCCGGTCGGAGCCTTGGTCGGCGACCTGATGGTCCGTGCTGCGAGCGGCACCGGTCAGGGGAAACGACGCCAGATCGAGGCGACCAACGTTCGAGTGCTCGGCGGGCGACGGCACTTCGACCTGCTCCACGATCCCGAGGTCCTGGACCAGGTGATGACATGGCTGACCACTTCGAGTGCGGGGCCCGTCCCCGGCTGAATTCGGGAGGCTCTACTCGACGTACAGTTTGCCGTCGCGCTCCACGACCCGGCCCCGGCCGAGGGGCAGCACCAGAGTCAGGGCTTTGAGCACGGTGCCGAGGCCGGGGATCTTGGCAAAGACGCCCTGAGGCCCACGCACCATCCTGCCGGTGCGAACGTCGTACTTGGAGCCGTGCCACGGGCACACCAGGCAGCCGTCCTCGTCAATGCTGCCGTTGGCCAGGTCGGCGTACAAGTGGCGGCAATGCCTGGTGACCGCGAACAGGTCGCCATCGACATTGCCGACTGCGTAGCGACCGACTCCAGTCACGGTTCCTGGTGGCAGTTCCGACGCCGGCCCAACTTCCAACTCGTTCGGCATGACTCGAACCTCGGTTCTCGACCTCGACTACAGCTATTCAACCTTCTGCATCAGTTCGGCGACGGCCACACCGAAATCGCCCTTCGGCAGATCCCGGCGATCAGGATCTGAAGCGGTCGAAGGGCTCCAATTCGATTCCGGCCGTGGCCAGTGCCCGCTCCACTGACTCCACCGCCGGGAAGAGGTCGAGTGGCTTCTGCTCACCCCAGGGGTCATCCTCGAGCCGTTGATCCACATCTCTGAGCCCGATCCCGTCCGGTTCGATCGAACCCAACTCGTCCCAGCCGATCGGGGTTGCGAGCGGCGCCCCGGCGCGCGGCCGCAGCGACCAGGGAACCACCGAGGTCGAGCGCGCGGTGTTGCGCATCCAATCGACGAAAACCCGATCACCACGCTCCGCCTTGCGGAATGCCAAAGTCATTATGTCGTCATGAGCTGTCGCCGCCAGGGCGGCCGTGCCCCTAGCGATCCCAGAGACGGTTTCCATGTCGACGGTGGGTTTGAGCCGGGTGCGGAGATGATAGCCCTTGGAACCCGAGCTCATCGGGAGGGTGGATATGCCGTGATCCTCGAGGATCGAGCGCATCGCCAGTGCCGCCTCACGCACCAGATCGACCCGGTCCGGCGGCGGATCGAGATCCCAGATCGCCCAGTCGGGCTGATCCTGGTCGTCGATCCTGACCGGGGGAACATGGAAGGTGATTACCCCGAGATTGGCGAAAAAGACGATTCCCTCGGTGTTGTCGACCACGGGGTACACGGTGGTCCCTCCGTCTTCCTTGGGGACCTCGTGACGGCCGATCAGGGCCTCGGGGTAGTGGTCGGGGACATTCTTCTGCATGAAACCCTTGCCTCCGATCCCCTGGGGAAAACGCTCGACGGAAAGGGCTCGCTCCTCAATGAATGGCAGCATTCGGTCGGCAACCCGGGTGTAGTAGGCGACGACCTCGCCCTTGGTGATCCCATCGTCGGGGAACACCACGCGGTCGGGGTGGGTGACCTTCATTGCGACAGCCTATGAGTGGGTGTCAGCTGTGTTGATCCGCGTCCGCAACCAGACGCACCAACGGAATCGTCCTCTTTGTGTTCGCCTGGTAGTCGGCGAACTGGGGCGCCCTCAACACCACCACGCTCTCCCACAGCCGGTCCCGTTCTGAGGTTTCGACAGGGACCGCAGAGGCCTTATAGAGATCGGCATCACGGCGCACCCAGACATCTGGATGTTCGATCAGGTTGAGGTACCAGTGGGGGTGACTGTCGGAGCCACGGTAAGAGGCGGCGACCATCAGGTCGTCGCCGACTTCGAAGAATCGCAGCGGAGTGCGACGCGTTTCACCCGAGATCCGACCGGTGGTGTAAAGGAGAATGAGACTGCCGACTGCTGGATGGTCGACGGCGACGCCGTCACTCTCCAGATATTGGCGTGCATGCGTCGCCGAGGTCGGGCTGGCGCTGTCGACCGCGCGTTCTTCGATGTTCTCCACGCCAGCGAATCTACCAACCAGCCGGCCATCACTCGTCGAACACTCCGCTTCAGGAAGTCTGCTACCCACACACGCTTGAAGCGGGTATCCGACTTGGTCGGTTCGTCGATGAACGAGATCGCTGAGGCGGCGATCGAGCGTGAGCTCGACTTTCTAGCCGCTGACCTGGAGCAAGAACTTCTCGAAACGGTGGAGGCCCTTCGAGGATGGGAGTACACCCGGTCTCACCTCGAGCGTGACATTGCCGCGTTTGCTGACGGCGAAGCCTTTGAACGCGACCCGCTGCGCTCAACATTGCTCACTGTCGCGGATTCTGCAGGCGTGGGGGATATCTTTGCCGGTCCCGTGGACCGCTGACCATTCCGACGATCGGCAGCAGATGCTTCGCAACTCCCGGCGAGTTCAGGAGCAAGCAGCAACGAGCGCATCCCGTCGAGATGCGCCATCGGTCGCACTAGCTCAGGACTGGCATCGTGGGTTCTTCGACGGGTGCACCCTTCCGGTGCCGTATTACGCCGGGGAAATCCGGGATTCAGACCCCTCCTTCCCAGAGCTGGTCAACTACGAAGTGAGGGTGGTGGCGCATGCGGGCACACCGGCCGTCAGGTTCCCAAAGACCTATCAAGGTTCGAAGCGCAGACGGAGACCGCGGTGACAGCACTCGACAACCAACTGGCTCCGGGACGGGGTCCTGCCGACATTGGAACCCTCGGTTCAATCCTCATACTTGCCGCGTCTGTTCATGGTGAGTGGGTGCGAATACATCCGTTCGCCAACGGCAACGGTCGAACCGTTGGAGCCTGCTCCGCTATCGGCTCCCCGCAGTCGTCCACCTCAAGCCTCGCCCGAAAGGCGACGCCTACGCTCAAGCGGCCCTTGCGTCCATGACCGGGAACCACACCCCGATGGTCAGCGTCATCAACACGATGATTCGAGAAAGGCTGGGCCGAGTTCCGTGACGTCACCAAGGAGTAAGCAGAACCAGGGGGCCATGGTGGACGTTGTCCGCCGTCCCAAACGCCGTCTGCCGGCCTGGCTCGACCGTGCCCTGTCCACCGCGGTAGTCCCCGGCGACAGCCAGGACACGGTGCGGACCAAGCGGCTGCTGACCGGCTCCCTCTGGGTGTCCGTCCCCGCGATCGCGATCTCGGTGATCCAGCTGCTCGTCTTCGAGGCCCCGGTCGCCGCCGGGCTGATCGCGGTGGCCCTGATTGTCAGCCTGGGGAGTCTCCTCGCCCTCTGGGTCTGGCCCGGGAGCTACCCGGGGGTGATGCACGTCGTCGCCGGGGGCAACATCATGCTTTCCGCCAGCCTGGTCGTGGTGTTCGGCGGCCTGCTCGAGTCGGGGGTGAACTCGGTGTGGGGCCTGGTCGTCCTGGTCGGAGCCGTGGTCGTCTTCGGCGACTGGCGGGCCAACTTCTGGCTCGGCTTCTACGTGGTGGTGACGGTGCTGGCCGCCGTGTGGGCCAACCAGATCGAGGCGCTATACACCTTGCCCCGGGCCGAGTACGTCGCCATGTTCAACCTCATGGCTGTGGTCTTCTTCGTCTACGGGGTTTTCTTCTACTACGTGCGACAGCGCACCATCCTGCTCGATCAGTCCGACGCCCTGCTCCGCAACGTCCTGCCCAACGAGGTCGCCGACCGGCTCAAGACCTCACAGGAGACGATCGCCGAGAGCTTCGAGGCGGCCTCGATCCTGTTCGCCGATGTCGCCGGGTTCACCCCGATGTCGGCAGGGATGACTCCCCGGGAGTTGGTGTCGCTCCTCGACGAGGTGTTCTCCGCCTTCGACACGATGGTCGAGGACCGGGAGCTGGAGAAAATCAAGACCATCGGTGACGCCTACATGGTCGCCTCGGGGGTGCCTCACCTTCGGCCGGACCACGCCCAGGCCCTGTGCCATCTCGCTCTCGATATGAGGGACCATGTCGCCTCTCACAGCTTCCAGGGTCGGCAACTCGAGTTCCGGATCGGGATCAACTCCGGGCCGGTGGTGGCCGGGATCATCGGGCGCCACAAGTTCAGCTACGACCTGTGGGGAGACTCGGTCAACACCGCCAGCCGAATGGAGTCCTCTGGCTCGCCGGGGAAGATCCAGATCACCGAGGCCACCCTGCGCCTGGTGGAAGACGAATTCGTCTGCGAGCCGAGAGGCGTTGTTGAGGTCAAGGGGAAGGGCCCGATGCCGGTGTGGCACCTGATGGGGCGGCTTGACCCGGCCCGATAGGCGCCACCCCCCGGCCGGCACTGCCCGATACCTGATAGCTTGCGGGACCGATCCGTGACGACCGCTCGCTTCGCAGCTCGCGCCACCACCGTCCTGCTGCTGCTCGCCGCCTGTGGTGGTAACGGAGCCGCCTCGACCACATCCGCTTCGCCTTCGGCCGGCGACGACCAGGAGGGCACCATGAGACTGACCTCGACCGCTTTCGAAGACCAGGGAGCCATCCCCGCCGAGTACACGTGCGACGGTGAGGATGTCTCGCCACCGCTTCGGATCGCAGGCATCCCCGAGACCACGCAAACCCTGGTGGTGATCATCGACGACCCCGACGCCCCGGGAGGCACCTGGGACCACTGGGTGGCATTCAACATCGCTCCCACCACCGAGATCCCCCGCGCGGTGGGGGCCCTCGGAACCGCCGGAGTCAACTCCTTCGGGAACACCGGCTACGGGGGGCCCTGCCCTCCGTCGGGCACCCACCGCTACGTCCATCAGGTCTACGCGCTCGACATCGAGCTCGGGCTGGGGGAGGGAGCCGCCAAGGACGAGGTATTGGCGGAGTTGCAGGGACACGTCCTGGCCGAGGCCAGGCTCACCGGCCTCTACTCCCGCTGAGCCAAGGAGAGCAGATGACGGACGAGGCACCCTTCTGGGAGCGGTTGTCGCCGCGAGCACAGGCCGCCGGAGCCCTGGCCACGATCGAGGATCCCGGAGACAGTGGTGCGGCTGGTTCTCTTCACCCTGCTCGGGGCCGCTGCGAGCACCGCGGGGTTCGCCGTTCTCTTCTTCTTCTTCGTCGAGGCGGTCGCCGGGTGGTCCACCCTCGTTCTGGCCACGGTCTTGGCCCTGGCGTCGGTGTGGTACGTGCTCGGGCGAAGCCCGGGGAAGGTGGTCACCGCGGTCACCCTGGTAACGGTCATCGCCGCCACCAACCACATCACGGTGCATCTGGCGTTGGGGGGCTACGCCAACTCCGGGGCCTATCTGATGTGGGGCATCGCCATCATCCTCACCAGCAGCCTGACCCTTTCCAGACGGGCCATCATCGGAGCCACCTCGTTCTATTTGACCGTCGCGGTGATCTTCGGGTTCCTCGAGGAGTCCCTGGCCGCCTCCCGAGCGGCCCCCGATCCCACCCTCTCGACGATCCTGTTCGTGAGGCGCGAACATCGTTCATCAGCTTCGGGACCCAGGGAGACGTGGTTTTGACTAGTCGATCGAGCATCTCGGCGGCCGCTGCAACGCTGTCCGCCAGGTTTTGGGCAGGGCCGCCGAGTTGAAACAACGCGGCGAGACCACCGCCCGCCGCTTCGAAGGGATCAGCGTCCTTTTCGCCGATGCCGCCGGCTTCACCCCGATCAGCGCCGAGATGGACCCGACCGAGGTGGTGGGCATGCTCAATGAGGTCTTCAGCCACTTCGACTCCCTGGCCGAGAGGTACGGCTGCGAGAAGATCCGCACCATCGGCGACGCCTACATGGTCGCCTCCGGGGTGCCGGTCCCCCGACCCGACCATGCCACTGCGCTGGCGTCGATGGCCCTGGACATGCTCGAGTACGGAAAACAGGGGCCGCTTCGCTTCCGGATCGGCATCAACTCGGGCCCGGCGGTGGCTGGGGTCATCGGGCTGAAGAAGTTCCAGTACGACGTGTGGGGTGACACCGTCAACACCGCCAGCCGTATGGAGTCCCAAGGGGAGCCGGGGAAGATCCAGATCTCGGAGGCCACCTACCACCTGCTCAAAGACGACTTTGTGTGCACCCCCGCGGCCCGCTCCAGGTGAAGGGCAAGGGAACCCTCAACACCTGGTACCTCGAAGGCAGCCGGGAGCCGGCTCACACCATCGTCTGATCCGGAGTTCCTCATCCGTTCAAACGCGTGACGCTTGGCGCGGGTACGCTCCCGGAGGCTGGTCATTGAACCAAGGAGAAACATGACGAAGAGATACGCAATCGGTGTTGTGCTCGCCCTGCTCATCGCAGCCTGCGGCACATCATCGGACACCACGACCACCGCCGGTGGCGTCACCGAAACCACTGCCCCAGCAGGCACCACCGCAACCACCGCGGCAGCCGACCCAATGGAAGAGCTGGTTGCGGCCGCCCAGGCCGAGGGCACTTTGACCACGATCGCCCTCCCCCGCGACTGGTGCGGTTATGGAGCCGTGATCGACGGCTTCAAGGCCAAGTACGGGTTGGAAGTCAACGAGCTCGACCCGGGGGCCGGCTCGGCCGAGGAGTTGGAGGCGATCGTCGCCAACAAGGACAACCCGGGGCCGCAGGCGCCTGACGTGATCGACGTCGGCCTGGCCTTTGGGCCTCAGGCTGTCGCCGACGGGCTGGTCCAGCCTTACAAGGTGGCAACCTGGGACGACATCCCGGACGGGGCCAAGGATCCCGACGGCAACTGGTATGGCGACTACTACGGGGTGCTGGCGTTGTCGACCAACACCGCCGAGGTGGCAACTCCGCCTGCGGAGTACGCCGACCTGTTGGATCCCGCGTTCAACGGGCAGGTGGCATTGTCCGGTGACCCCCTCACCTCCAATGCGGCCGCACTTTCGGTGTGGGCCGCGGGTCTGGCCACCGGGGCCACCGGGGTGGACGCCGCTCAGGCCGGGCTCGAGTTCTTCGCCTCTCTGAACGAGGCGGGCAACTTCGTGCCGATCGACGGCGACTCACGCACGGTTGGTATCGGGGAGACCCCGATCCTGATCGACTGGTCCTACAACTCGATCGCGAACGACGTCAACCTGGCCGGCAACCCGGACATAGAGACGACAGTCCCCGCAGACGGCCGGATAGCCGGTGTGTACGTGCAGGGGATCAGCGCCTACGCACCACATCCCAATGCCGCCAAGCTGTGGATGGAGTACCTGTACTCCGACGAAGGCCAGCTCGGCTGGGCTTCGGGATTCTGTCACCCAATTCGGTTCGAGGCCATGACGGCGGCCGGGACCATCCCGGCGGAAGTCGCCGATCAGCTGCCGAGCACCGAAGGGGCCTTCTTCCCGACCATCGAGGAAATCGAGGCCGCCAAGGCGGTCATCGTCGAGGGATGGCCCACAGTGGTGGGTGTCACCGTCGAGGAGAGCACCAGCGGCTAGTCACGCCGCGTTGTCGGAAGTCGTGGGGGGCGCCCGGCGCCCCCCACGGTTCCGCTTCGGGCGCTATCTCGGCGTCCTTCCCTTCTTCGTCTTCTCCGGGCTGTTCCTCATCGGCCCCACCGTGATCCTCGCCTATCGCAGCTTGGAAGCACCCGATGGCAGCCTGACCCTCGACAACTACCGCAGCCTGACCGACCCCAACGTGATGGCTGCCTACGGAATGTCGATCCGGCTCAGTCTGCTCACGGCGCTCATCGGAGGCGTCTTCGGGTTTCTCCTGGCGTGGGCAGTGTCCTTGGGCGGTCTCGGACGTTCCAGCCGTTCCGGTCTGAGCACCTTCTCAGGAGTGGCCTCGAACTTCGCCGGAGTCCCCCTCGCCGCGGCCTTCATCTTCACCCTGGGCCGTATCGGGGTGATCACCTCATTGTTCGAGTGGATGGGTGTCGACCTCTACGACACCGGCTTCAGCCTGTACGGCTTTTGGGGGCTGACGTTGGTCTACCTCTTCTTCCAGTTTCCCCTGATGGTTCTCGTCATCCTCCCCGCTCTCGACGGGTTGAAGCAGGACTGGCGGGAGGCCGCCGAGAACCTCGGAGCCACCCCGCGCCAGTACTGGCGCCGAGTTGCCTTCCCGATCCTGCTGCCTTCGATATTGGGGACCATGATCCTGCTCTTCGGCAACGCTTTTGGCGCCCACGCCACCGCCTATGCCCTCACCGGCGGAAGCATCCCGCTCGCCACACTTCTGATCGGACAACAGATATCGGGTGATGTCCTCAACAATCCCGGGCTCGGTTACGCGGTGGCGATGGGAATGGTCTTCATCATGGCCGGCAGCATCCTCATCTACTCGATCCTCCAACGTCGCTCCGAGAGGTGGTTGGGATGACGATCTCCACCGCCCCGGTCCCGGTCGCCGCGGAGGCCCCGGCACCTGGAGAACCGACCAAGAAGCGTCGACTCTGGGCGTGGCTGATCTTCATCGGCGGCGCCATCTACTTCCTGGTCCCCCTTGGCGCCACCTTCTACTGGTCGCTGCGGGCGGAAAAGGATGTTCTCGGCTTCGAGGCCTACCGGCGTTTGTTCGAGGACTCCAGATTCTGGCCGTCGTTCACCGAGTCGGTGGTCAACGCCGTCGCCGCGATCATCCTCAGCCTGCTCATCATCGTGCCAACCGCCTACTGGGTCACCCTTCGGCTGCCCAAGCTGCGTCCCGTCGTGGAGTTCATCACGCTGCTTCCCTTCGTCATCCCCGCCGTGGTGCTGGTCTTCGGCCTGATTCGCCTCTACGGGCGGCCACCGTTGCTCCTCACGAGGACATATGGGAGCTCGCGGGTGCTCCTCGTCTGCGCCTACGCCGCCCTCTCCTTTCCCTACATGTTTCGCTCCGTGGACAACGGTTTGCGCGCCATGGACGTCCGCTCGCTCACCGAGGCCGCTCAGAGTCTGGGGGCCGGTTGGGCCACCATCCTGCGCCGGGTGATCTTCCCCAACCTGCGAGTTGCTCTTCTCTCCGGTGCCCTCCTCACCTTCGCCATCGTGATCGGCGAGCTGACCATCGCCCTCTTCATGGCCCAGCACACCTTCGGCCCCTACATGGCCGAGCTCACCAGGAGCAAGGTCTATGAACCGTCGGCCATGGCGGTGGTCGCCTTCGCCATCACCTGGGTCGCCATGGGGATGATCGCACTCATCACCAGATCGGGGCAGAGGCGATGAGCGAGGCTTTTCTGAGTCTGGAGGGGGTGCGCAAGGAGTTCAGCGGGGTCGTCGCCGTCGAGGACTTCAACCTGGAGGTGGCGCCGGGCGAGTTCGTCAGCTTCCTGGGGCCATCCGGATGCGGGAAGACAACCACCCTGCGGATGGTGGCCGGCTTCGAACCGCCTACCTCGGGCACCATCAGGCTGGCCGGAGAGGACGTCACCTACGCCAAGCCCAACGAGCGCAATATCGGCATGGTTTTCCAGTCCTACGCCTTGTTCCCCAACATGACAGTTTCCGAGAACATCGGCTTCGGGCTCAGGATCCGCAAGGAGGACGGCACCGCGCGCGAATCGAGGGTGGCCGAGTTGCTCGACCTCATCCACATGCCCGACAAGGGCAAGGCCTACCCCAGAGAGCTCTCCGGGGGCCAGCAGCAGCGAGTGGCCCTGGCCCGGGCGCTGGCGATCCGTCCCCAGCTGCTCCTCCTCGACGAGCCGCTATCCGCCCTCGACGCCAAGATTCGCGACGAGTTGCGCGCCGAGATACGGCGCATCCAACGTCAACTCAACATCACCACCGTCTACGTGACCCACGACCAGGAGGAGGCATTGGCCCTTTCCGACCGGATCGTGGTCATGAGCCGGGGCCGCATGGAACAGGTGGGAGTGCCTTTCGAGATCTACAACAACCCGACTACCGGCTTCGTGGCCTCATTTGTCGGCCAGCTCAACCGGTTGCCGGCCACGGTCATCGACCGCGACGAGGGCCGGCTGCGGGTTGGGTCGGGCGAGGTGCGGACCACATCGGGAATCGAGTCGGAACCGGGAACAGAAGTGTCTCTGATGATGCGACCCGAAGAGCTGACCCTCGACGCCGAAGCCGACAACGTCCTCCAGGGGACGGTTGAGGCCGTCACCTTCCTCGGCTCGATAGTCCGGGTTCAGGTGGCCGTGGATGGCGGTCGGCTCACCGCCGACCTCTTCAATGAGCGGCTGCTGGTGCTACCGGTCGCCGGCGACTCCACCCAGATTTCCTTCCCCGCTCACGCCTGCTGGGTAATGGTCTGATCGAGAGGTGATACGAGTCGAGGCCGGTGGTGTCGTCTTCGAGGTGGAGGCGGTCGCGTTCGACAAGGACGGCACCCTGATCGACCTCGACTCGGCTTGGGGCCCGGCAGCCCGCCACTGGGTGGAGGCCGCTGCCGCCGGGGACCTCGACCTGGCGAAAGACCTTGCCTCCAGCCTCGGGCTGGATGTCGACACCGGGCGGCTGTTGATTGACGGGCCCTTCGCGGTCGGTACGGTCCGCGCGCTCTACGAGACGACGCTGGCGGTCCTGTCCAGCCACGGCGTCGGCTTGGACGAAGCTCATCTGAAGGCCGAGCATGCCAGGGAAACGTCGGCGGAGGCGGGGGAGGCCGGAAACCTGGTGCCTTTGGGGAACGTGGCGGGCGTCTTTCGAGCGCTGAGGGAGGCTGGAGCACGATTGGCGGTCGTGTCCAACGACGACCGCAAGTCAGTGGACGCCGCGGTGGCGGCACTTGGGATCGGCTCCCTCCTCGATGCGGTCCTTGCCGGGGATGACGGATTCGACCCCAAGCCGGCCCCGGATGGGCTGACCGAGGTGGCCTCGCGCCTCAGTGTGGAACCGGGGCGAATGCTCTATGTCGGCGACTCGTGGGTCGATGCAACCGCCGGTCGGGCGGCGGGCCTGGCTGGGATCGTACTGGTAGGGGACCCGCCCCCGGAGGCGCGGGAGTTGGCCTCGGTGGTGGTGCCCGGGGTCGATTCCCTCCGGGTGACGTGAGCCCGCTCGTAACAACTCGTTTCAACTCGTTTCAGCGCGGGGATCCGCGCCTATGGGCGCGGATCCCCGCGCGAAAACGATTGGTTCGCTCTCAGCTCAGGGCGATGAGGGCGATGCCTCCGGCGGCGGCGGCGACAGTCCACGCCTGCGCCCTCGTCACCTCCTCGTGGAGGAACAGGTATGAGGCGATCACCGCGATCAACACCGAGGTCTCCCTTACCCCCGACACCAGTCCCACCGGGGCGATGAGGGCGGCGACCATCACCAGCATGTAGGCGCCGCCGGTGGAGACGCTGCCGATCGCGGCCTTGCGCCAGTCGGCCCTGACCATCCCCAACATCGCGCCCCGCCCCCGCATGGCGAGCACGACCAACCCCAGGGCGAGGCCCAACAACACGAACTCGGCGCTGATCACCGGCAGGGCCTCCCCCTGCCGACGCACCGCACCGGCATCGATTGTGGTGTAGAGCGAGATCATGAGGCCGGTGGCAAGGGCTGCCCATAAGCCCGATCGATCCATCCTGCGCCAGGCGAGGATGGTGAGGGCGGCCGTGACCGTCAGCACCCCCAGCCATCCCAGGCCCGATATCTTGTCACCGAGGAACGCAACCCCGGCCAGTGCCACCAGGACCGGCGAGGAGCCCCGGGCCAGGGGGTAGACGAATGAAAGGTCGCCCATCCGGTAGGCCGAGGCCAGCATGAGGAAGTAGACGACTTGCACGACCGTCGACATCACGATCAGGCCCCACACCGAGCGATCGGGCAGCCCGGTGAAGGCCAGCACCGGGATCGCGAGCACGGCGGCCCCCGCCACCACAGTCCAGGCCGCCACCAGTTGGTCGTCGCTTGCCTTGACCAGCAGGTTCCAACAGGCATGGAGAACGGCGGCCAGGAGCGCCAGGGCCAAAGCCAGTAGGCTCATATAGAGACGATTTCAGCAGTCATGAGGCGCGGTGAGCGCCACCTCCACCGCCAACACGATGTGGACCTTCAGCCCTAGCGGGCCCCACCGCCCCGTCGGACCATGGAAGTGGACAGCTTTCAGGAGGTTGGCGCATGAGGATTGCTTTGATTGCGATGAGTGGGGTACGGGCCCACAACCCGATCCTCACCGAGTTGGGGTTGACCCTCCCCGGGTTCGTGGAACGGGGAAAGACGATCGCCTCGCTTCCCAGCCTTTCGCTGCTGACCCTGGCTGCCCTCACCCCCGATCGCCACCAGGTCGACTACATCGAGGTCGCCGACATCAACGACATGGGGGATCTGCCCGAGTGCGACCTGGCCGCCTTCTCCACTTACACCGCCCAGGTGAAGGACGCCTACCAGCTGGCAGACCGATATCGGGCCTGGGGGGTGCCAACCGTTATCGGCGGCCTCCACGTGACCTGTCTCCCCGAGGAAGCGCTGGACCAATGTGACGCGGTGGTGGTCGGCGAGGGCGAGACCTCGTGGCCACGGGTGATCCACGATATGGAGGCGGGGAGGCTGGGCGGCGTGTACTCGTCGCGTGGGGTCGAATTTGACCTCGCCGAGGCCCCCATCCCTCGCTACGACCTGCTCGATCCGGAGCGTTACAACCGTCTGACGGTGCAAACCCAACGGGGTTGCCCCTGGCGATGTGAGTTCTGCGCTAGTTCGATCCTGCTGACACCCCATTACAAGCAGAAGCCGGTGGCGAGGGTCGTCGCCGAAATCGAGGCCATCAAGCGGATCTGGCCCGAGCCCTTCGTCGAACTGGCCGACGACAACACCTTCGTCAACAAGCACCATGGGCGTGAGCTGGCCGAGGCGATCGGCGGTTTTGGGATCCACTGGTTCACCGAGACCGACATCTCGGTGGCCGAGGACCCCGAATTGCTCGACCTGCTGAAGGAGTCCGGCTGTCGCGAGCTCCTGATCGGCCTGGAAAGCCCGACCGTGGAAGGGCTCGAAGGTCTGGAGCTGAAGCGCAACTGGAAGCGGCGGCAAATCGACAATTACCGGCGGGCCGTGGAGACGATCCAGTCACACGGCATCGCGGTCAATGCCTGCTTCGTCCTCGGGTTGGACGGCGACGGGCCGGGGGTCTTCGAGCTGATCGAGCGGTTCGTCGCGGAGACGCACCCCTTCGACGTGCAGATCACCGCCCTCACCCCCTTTCCCGGGACCCCGCTCTATGAGCGGCTCCTGGCCGAAGGGCGCATCATCGAACCCGGTGCCTGGGAGAAATGCACCCTCTTCGACGTCAACTTCGTGCCCCAGAACATGACCGTCGCCGAGCTCGAGATGGAGGGGGTGGCGCTGGCGATGCGCCTCTACTCCAAGGAGGCCACGACGAGAAGGCGCCAGGGATTCAAAGACCAGGTGGCCGCCGGAGCCGAAGCCATGGTTGGGGCGAGATGACCGTCACCGCCCCACCCGCCCTGCCGACGGAGATGTCCTTCGATCACCGTTTCCAGGGTCGTCTGAAGCGTCTGATCCTGGTCAGCTCGGTGGCGCTGGGCCTGATCTTCCTGCTGGCAGCCAGCACCACCGACGCCGGCTGGACGGCGACCGGGTTGTTGTTGGGGGGGTGGGTGTTGATGCCCACCCTGCTCTACGCCGGGCTGGGGAGACCCCGGTTTCGCTATCTGCTCACCGTCCCCGCCGCCATGGTCTCGGCCGGGTTGCTCCTGGTGGCGGTGGGCCTCGAAGGGCCCCCGATGGCAGTCGCGGGTTGGTGGCTAATCACGGCCGGGGTGATGTTGGGTGGCAGCCTCGGCGCCTGGTTCTGGTATCGGCTGCTACCGGTGCCCCGCAGACTCGACGACCCGTTCTCGGCAGGTCGCTGGGCTCTCATCTCGGTCCACGTCGGGCTGGTGGTCATAGGCGCCGCCCTGGTACTGCTAGGTCAGACACTCTGATCGGCAGCCGTTTCCTCTAGGTGAGGAGGCCAACCTCCTGCGCGGGGAGCGCAGCCTGCTCGGGGCGGTGCCGGTAGAGGTACGTCAGGCACTCGGCCATCAGCACGAACATCACCGCATCGGCCACCCCGAATCCCCAGAGGAACACCGCATGCGGAACCTCCGAGGTGATCGAGATGTACAACCCGACGCCGGTGTAGGCCAGCTTGTACA
>DATDPP010000054.1:0-9130 GCA_035292685.1 Acidimicrobiia bacterium | reverse complement strand
GCACGCCGACCGCGGTTGTGGTGCTGGCGGCAGTTCCCGCAGACAACTCCTACACGGCTCTGATGATGGTCCAGATCGTGTCCGACGCCGACCTCGATGCGCTCGACCGCATCTTCCAGACGTTCAACGTCATCGGCTGACGTCCAACCGATCAGGCGCTCTCTGGCGCCACCGGCCGGGACCTGTCCGCCGCTGCTTCGGTGAGACGATCGAGGATCATCGCCATGATGACGATGGCGATTCCTACCTCGATGCCCAGCCCCACTTCGCTTCGGGTGAGGGCTCGCACCGCCTCGAATCCGAGCCCGCCGCCGCCAACCATGCCGGCGATGATCACCATCGCCAGCACCATCATGATCACCTGGTTGACCCCGGCCATGATGGTCGGGGCCGCCAACGGGATTCTCACCTTCCACAGTGTCTGTCTCTCAGTGGCTCCGAAGGCCTCTGATGCCTCGACCGTCTCCGTGGAAACATTCTTGATGCCCAAAGCCGTGAGCCGTATCCCGGGAGCGATGGCGTAGAGGACCGAGGCAATGATCCCGGGCACCCGCCCGACCGTGAACAGCATCACCACCGGGATGATGTAGACGAAGCTGGGAATGGTCTGGAGGGCGTCGAGCAACGGCGCCAGCGCCTGCTCGACACGACGGTTGAGCCCGGCCCAGACCCCGAGGGGGATGGCGATGGCCAAAGAGAGGATGACAGCCGCCATGGTCTGAACCAGGGTGTCGATGGAGAACGCCCACATTCCAACCAGGCCGATCACCAACAGCCCGGCCGCCGAGAATACGGCCAGGCCCCACCCCCTGGCCTGCCAGGCCAACCACGCCACCAGGATCAGCAGTGCCGGCCACACCATCGTCGTCTCGAGGAAGCTCTGGACCGGAATCAGCACCGACGCCACCAGGAAGTCGTTGAAGGCGGTGGTGAAGGGATAGAAGGTGTCTCGGACCCAAATGACCGCGGTGTCGACCGGTGCGGCAAAGCTGAACTGCCAACCTTCCGGGAAGCCGGCAACTCCTAGGAAACCAGCAACGATTCCGGCGCTGAGAACTGCCAGCAGGCCCCACCCCCACCATCCGAGTCCCGCCCTCTCGACCCCGGGTGAGGAACGATCAATGAATGTGCGACCCACCCGGTCAAGCACCATCGCCAGCACGACGATGGCCAGCCCGGCCATCAGACCCCGCCCCGGGCTGCGCACCTGTAACGACTCCAGCACGTCCTGGCCCAGACCGCCGGCGCCGATCAACGAGGCAATGACCACGATCCCCAGAGCCATCATGATGGTCTGGTTGATCCCGGCCATTATCGAGGGACCAGCCAATGGCAGCTGCACCTTGGTCAGGATCTGACGCCGGGTGGATCCGAAGATCTGGGCCGCTTCCACCGTCTCACCCGGCACCTGCCCTATCCCGAGAGTGGTCATGCGAATCACCGGCGGGATGGCGTAGATCACGGTGGCCACCGCCGCCGGCACCAGTCGGGTGCCGAAAAAGAGGATCATGGGGATCAGGTAGACAGGGGCTGGCACCACTTGCATGGCATCCAGGATGGGACGTATGGCTTGTTCCACACGCGGGCTCAGTGCGGCCCAGATCCCGATCGGGATGCCGATCACCACGCAGGCGATGACCGCTACCGCCATGAGAGCCAACGTCTCCATGCTGGTGTCCCACATCCCGACCATCCCGGGGTAGGTCATCCCCAGCGCCGCAAGGGCGGCCACCCACAGGTGACCGGTGCGAGCGATCACGAAGAAGACGAGCCCGGGAAGCACGAACCAGGGCAACCAGAGCAGCACGTCCACGACACCCCGCAAACCCCAGCCGATGGCAGCGCTGATCGGGTCGAGAAAGGAGGTAAATAGCGGATGGCCCTGATTGGTGCGAGCCCAGGAATTGAAGGCGTCGATCGGGTCATGCAGACCGATGTTCCAGCTCTCCGGGAAGGCTTCCGTTGCGGCAAAGGCCAGTTGGACGACGATGACTGCGACCAGGAGAGCCAGCCAGGGCAGCCATGCCCGAGGGGCAAACGGAGCCCTTGCTGTCGCGGTCGCCATCAGCCGCCTTCTCCCTCCAACATTCGCACAATGGCGGCCCGACCGATGACACCGACTTCCCGCCCATCATCATCCACCACGGTCAGTGGCTCATCGCGATCGAGAAGGAGGGGGAGAAGGGTCTCGATCTTGGCGTTCACGTTGACCCGGTGGCCGTTGCCCTCGACCCGACCCGGAGACATGAGCGTCCCCGCGGTCAAGACCTTGGACTTCGGAACGTCCTTCGTGAACTCCCGCACGTAATCGGTGGCGGGAGCGGCCACGATTTCCTCCGGCGTGCCGATCTGGTCGAAGGAGCCATCCTTCATGATCGCAATGTGGTCGCCGAGTTTGAGGGCTTCGGCAAAGTCGTGGGTGATGAACACGATCGTGCAATGCCAGTCGGATTGCAGGGCAACCAGCTCGTCCTGCATGTCTCGGCGGATTAGGGGATCCAGAGCAGAGAAGGGCTCATCGAAAAAGAGGATGTCCGGGTCCAGGACGAGGGCCCGGGCCAATCCCACTCTTTGTTGCATGCCGCCGGAGAGCTGTTGTGGGTAGTGGTGCTCCCATCCCTCGAGGCCGACGGTCTTCAGCACTTCCCTGGCCTTGGCATGGCGCTCGGCCCTGGGCAATCCTTGAACCTCCAATCCGTAGGCGACATTGTCGATCACATGCCGGTGAGGAAACAGCCCGAAATGCTGGAACACCATCGACATCTTGTGCCGGCGGATCTCGCGGAGACGTTCCGGGTCGGCGGCGAGCAGGTCCTCACCGTCGACCATGACCCGCCCCCGGCTGGGCTCGATCAATCTCGAGACGCATCGGATCAGGGTCGATTTCCCGCTGCCCGAAAGTCCCATTACCACAAAGGTCTCGCCCCGTTGCACCTGGAAGGACACATTGCGCACGGCAATAGTGGTGCCGACCCGTTCCATGATCTCGGCCCGTGAGGCGCCGGCTTCGGCGGCGGATATGGCGTCGTCGAGTCTCGGCCCGAAGACCTTCCAGAGATTCTCCACCGCCAGTGGGGCGGAGGCAGTTTCACTCACGGTCTGACTCCAACACGCGTAATGTACTTGTCACCCACCCGCTTAGGGCAGGGCTAATGGAGGAGTGACATGAATAAACGGCTCATTGTTGGGGCAGTTCTGATCGCGATGCTGGCGGCTGCTTGCGGCGATGCCGGCACCACGGGCGATACCACGGCTGCCACGCAGGCCAGTGGCGACAAGATGACGATCAGCTTGATCCAAAACCCCTGGTCGGCCTCGGCCCTGAACGCCGAGATCGCCAAAGTGATCATCGAACAGGAACTGGGTTATCCGGTGGAGATCGTCAACATCGACGAAAACATCGGGCTCTCCGCCTTGGCCGAGGGTGACGCTCACGCGGTGTTGGAGGTTTGGCCATCCGGCGTCGTCGCCGAGGAGCAGGTGTACATCGACGACGGTTCGGTGGTCGATATCGGTGAGCTGGGCGCCATCGGCAAGATCGGATGGTTCGTACCACAGTATGTGATCGACGAGAACCCTGAGCTCGCAACCTGGGAGGGCTTCCAGGATCCGGCGTTGGCAGGCCTTTTCGCCACCGCCGAAACCGGGGAAAACGGCCGCTTCCTCGGCACCGATCCCTCCTACTCACAATACGACGAGGCGATCATCGAGAATCTCGGCCTACCTCTGGAGGTGATCTTCTCGGGGACAGAGGCAGCCACGGTTGCCGAGCTCGATTCGAGATTCGCAGCCGGTGAGCCGATCGTCATGTATTGGTGGACCCCCACCGCCGCCGTGGCCAAGTACGACCTGGTCAACGTGCTGCTTCCGGAGTATTCGGAGGACTGTTATGCGGATCCGGCGGCCATCGACTGTGACTATCCCGAGGACGTGCTGGTCAAGTTGGCCTGGTCCGGTTTGGAGGAGGCGGCGCCGGATGTCTTCACCTTCCTCTCAAACTTCACGATCACTACCGGGGACCAGCTTGGGATGCTTCCGGCGGTCGAGATCGATGGACGTCCGGCCGCTGACGTGGCTGCAGATTGGGTAGCGGACAACGAAGCAGTCTGGAGTGCCTGGCTCGAGGGTTAGCCAGAACTAGTCGACTCGCGACACATCGCCCACGGGGTCACCTGTGGGCGATGTTCGTTTGGCCTTTGACGTGCCCTCACCACAGGGATCCAGCCGACACCGTGAGATCCTGCATGGTGATGCCGAGTGCCTCGTCACGACAGAGGAACAGGGCCAGCGCCCCGATCTCCGTTGGCTGGATGAGCCTCCCCTGAGGGTTGGTCTTCTTGACGTCTTCGATGTACTCCTCGCCGGTGCGATGCTCCTGCTTCTCGGCGATGTCACCCATCCAGTCCCGGCCAAACCCGGTGTCCACCCAGGTGGGTGAGATGGCGTTGCAGGTGACACCGTGGGGGGCCCCTTCCAGAGCGACACATCGTGTGAGGCCGACGACACCAGCCTTCGATGCGCAATAGGCCCCCGATGTCACCGCGCCTACGGTGGCCGCAGTCGACGCGATGTTGACGATTCGTCCCCACTCGCGCTCGATCATGCCGGGGAGGGCCCGTTTGATGGCCCGATAGGTGCCGTTGAGATTCACATCGATCACCTTGAGCCATAGGGGATCGGGGTGCCCGGAGATGGTCTGCTCGGCCGTGATCCCGGCGGCGTTGGCGAGAATATCGACCGGGCCCAGGTGCTCCTCGGTGGCCTCAAAGAAGGCCTCCACCGAGTCGTTGCTGGTCACATCCAGGCCCATTGCCACCGAGCGGACGCCGTGCGTCTCGATCTCCTCTCTGGTGCCCTCGAGCATTTCCTGACCGGGAAGGAACACAACTTCCCCGGTTCCTTTCGCACCTCCGGCCAAGAGCGAGCCGATGGCGACATCCGCGCCCGCCGAGGCGAAGGCCAGGGCCATCGCCCTCCCCATCCCGGATGCGCCGCCGGTGACGGCAGCCACCCTCCCGGTCAAGAATCGATCACTCATCTAGTAGGGGGCCTCCACGTCGCCCATCTCCACGTACACACTCTTGAGCTGGGTGTAGTGGTTGATCGTGGTGAGACTGTTCTCCCGGCCGATCCCGGACTGCTTGTAGCCGCCGAAGGGCATCTCGATCGGGGTGATGTTGTAGTTGTTGATCCAGCAGGTTCCCGCCTCCAGGCCCGCCACCACCCGATGGCCTCGCTGGAGGTCGCGGGTGAAGACCCCGGCGGCCAGCCCGAACTGGGTGTCGTTTGCCCGACGGATCACTTCCTCCTCGTCATCGAAGGTGAGGACGGCCATGACCGGCCCGAATATCTCGTCTCGAACGATGGACATGTCGTCGTGGCAAGCGTCGAAGATGGTTGGCTCCACGAAAAACCCGTTTGCCAGTCCGGGATCGCGGGGGCGCTCCCCTCCTATGACGACGGTGGCTCCTTCGCGCTTGCCGGCTTCTATGTAGCCGAGAACCTTCGTCATGTGCTCTTCGGAGATCAAGGCGCCGACATGGGTCCCCACGTCCATCGGGTCCCCGATTCGCATCTTCTCGGTGCGCGATCGCAGGCGCTCGACGAACTCGTCGTGGATGTCCCGGTGCACGAAGACCCGGGTTCCGTTGGAGCAGACCTCACCCTGGGTGTAGAAGTTGGCCATGAGGGCGGCCGATACCGCGTTGTCGAGGTCGGCATCCTCGAAGATGATCAGAGGCGACTTGCCCCCTAGCTCGAGGGTGATGTGCTTGAGGGTGTCGGCGGCTTGGGCCATCACCTTCCGCCCGGTGCCCACCTCGCCGGTCAACGAGACCTTGTCGACACCGGGATGCATGCTGAGCATCCGCCCGACCCGCTCGTCCCCCTGCACCACGTTGAAGACACCGTCGGGGAGACCGGCCTCGGTGTAGATCTCGGCCAGCTTGACCGCGGTGAGCGGGGTGAGCTCCGCCGGCTTGAAGATCATCGAGTTGCCACATGCAAGGGCAGGCCCCGACTTCCAGCACGCAATCTGCAACGGGTAGTTCCAGGCCCCGATGCCCACACACACCCCGAGGGGCTCCCGGCGGGTATAAGCCCAAGAGGCCCCGAGGTCGAAGTGGTCGCCATGCAACCCTGCGGCCAAACCGGCGTAGTACTCAACGGCGTCGGCGCCGGAGAGAACGTCCACCACAGCCGCCTCGGAGATGGGTTTGCCGGTATCGGCAACCTCGAGCTCGGCCAGTTCCCGATTGCGTTCACGAAGCAGGCGAACCGCTTGATTGAGGACGCGGCCGCGCTGTGCCCCGGAGAGCGAGCGCCACTCCTCGAAACCCTCTCGCGCCGACGCGATCGCCTGATCGACGTCCGCCGCCGAGGCCTGCTGAACCTGACAGATCACCTCCCCGGTGGCGGGGTTGATCGTGGGGAAGGTCTCCCCGGAGGTGGCGTCGACGAGACGGCCGTGGATATAGAGCTGGACGGTGTTCATGGAACGGCCACGACTATATCGGCACCCGTCCGAACCGGAGCCGGTCGGAGTCAACACACCCCGCTCCTGGCTACGCTCGCCGCGCCCAATGAATCAAGAGACCGTGTTTCCCAGTCGGGCCCAGGTGGTGGTGATCGGCGCCGGCATCGTCGGCAACTCCGTGGTGGGCCACCTGGCAGAACTCGGCTGGAAGGACATCGTCCAGGTCGACAAGGGCGCCCTTCCCAACCCGGGCGGCTCCACCGGGCACGCCTCCAACTTCATCTTCCCGGTCGACCACAACAAAGAGATGGCCATGTTGACCCTGGACAGCCAGCGCCAGTACGAGGCAATGGGGGTGAACACCGTCTGCGGCGGGATCGAAGTGGCCCGCACCCCGGAGCGGATGGAGGAGCTGCGCCGCCGCATGGGATCAGCCAGAAACTGGGGGGTGGAGGCGCATCTGATCACTCCCGACGAGATCAAGGAACTGGTCCCGTTCATCAACGAGAAGATCCTCCTCGGCGGGTTCTACACCCCGAGCGTGTCGGCGGTGGACTCGTTGCGCGCCGGCACCATCTTCCGGGAACGGGCCCAGGCCGCCGGCGCCCTCACCACTCTCCCCAACACCGAGGTGTTGGGCCTCGAGGTGGAGCGAGGTGGCATTCGGGCGGTGGTCACCGACAAAGGACGGATCGAAGCCGACTATGTCGTGATCGCTTGCGGGATATGGAGCCCGCGTCTGGCCCGGATGGCCGGTGCGACCATCCCCCTCACCCCGGCCGTCCATCAGATGATCGATGTCGGGCCCATCCCAATTCTGCAGGAAACCGGAACCGAGCTCGGATTCCCCATCGTCCGGGACATGGACGTCTTCATGTACGAAAGGCAAACCGCGGGGTCGATGGAGGTGGGCTCATATGCGCACCGGCCGATCTTCCACGATCCCGACGACATTCCCTCCATCGAGGCTGCCCGTCTCTCACCCACCGAGCTTCCTTTCACCGCCGAGGACTTTGACCCTCAGCTCGAAGACGCCTTGGAGCTGATGCCCGACATCCTCTCTGGTGCCGAGATCAAATACGCGATCAATGGCTTGCTGTCGCTGACTCCGGACGGGATGCCATTGATCGGTGAGACGGTCGAGGTTCGCAACCTGTGGTCAGCGGCAGCGATCTGGATCAAGGAGGGACCGGGCACCGGCCGGGCGGTAGCCGAGTGGATGACCAGCGGCTATCCGGAGCTCGACCCTCACGCCTCCGACATCGCCCGCTTCTACCCGTACGCCCGAACCACCCATCACATTCGTGCTCGCTGCTCGGAGCATTTCAACAAGACCTACGGCATCGTCCACCCTCGCGAGCAATGGGCGTCCGACCGCGACAAGCGGCTGGCGCCGTTCCATACCCGAACCCAGTCGTTGGGTGCCGTCTACTTCGAGGCGGGTGGATGGGAGCGCCCCCATTGGTACGAATCGAATGCGCCGTTGGTCGAGGAGTACGGGGTCGAGGACCGCAGCCACGAGTGGGACCGGCGCTGGTGGTCTCCGATCCAAAGCGCCGAGCACCTGGCGATGCGGGAACGGGTTGGGATAGTCGATCTGTCTCCATTTGTGATCTTCGACTTCACCGGCCCCGGTGTTGTCGACTACATGCAGCAGATGACGGTCAACAACACCGATGTCGCCGTCGGTCGTGCGGTGTACACCCCTCTTCTCACCGAATCAGGCGGATTCAAGGCGGACCTCACCGTCCTGCGTCTCGACGACGAGCATTACCGCGTCATCACCGGGGCCTTCGACGGGCCTCGTGACGCCCATTGGTTCGGAAGGCACCTTCCGCTCGACGGATCGGTTCACATGGACGATCGGACCTCCGCCTTCACCACGATCGGGGTCTGGGGCCCCCGAGCCCGGGACCTGGTGCAGAGCCTCACCGAAGACGACATCTCCGACCTGAGCTTTCCCTACGGGACTACTCGCGAGATCACGTTCTCGTACCTCACCGCCCGCCTCCTCCGCATCTCGTACGTAGGCGAGCTCGGGTATGAGATCTACGTGCCGACCGAGCAAGGGCTCCCCATGTGGGATCTGTTGTGGGGTGGTGGTGGCGACTTCGGGTTGGTGCCAGTGGGAGCCGGGGTCTATGGGACCAGCGGACGATTGGAGAAGGGCTACCGGCTGATGGGAGCCGAGCTGGAGTCGAATTACAACCCGGTCGAGGCGGGCCTGGCCCGGGCCAAGGTGAAGACCGCGGACTTCGTGGGGAAGGAGGCTTACCTCCAGGCTCGAGAGCTCCAACCGCCCAGCCTCCTCTGCACCCTGACGGTCGAGGACCATCTCTCCGCCAGAGACGGGATAAAGCGATATATGACCGGCAACGAGCCAATCGTCATGCCCGGCGGCGCCCGAATCGTCGATAGCAAGGACCGGCCGTCATATGTGACCTCCGCCGGAGCCGGCCCTTCGGTGGGCAAGTATTTGCTGCTCGCCTACCTTCCTCCCGAGCAGGCGGTGGTTGGCACCGACCTGGCTGTGATGTACATGAACGAGCTCTATCCGGTGCGGGTCGCGGTGGCGGGAAGCACGCCTCTGTTCGATCCTGACGACAGCCGCATGAAGCAGTGAGGATCCTGGTCTGCGTCAAGCGGGTGCCGGCC
>DATDPP010000053.1:0-19236 GCA_035292685.1 Acidimicrobiia bacterium | reverse complement strand
CAGGTAGCCGACCAGGGTCCCGGCGAGTATCGAACCGGCGAAGTTGCCGCCGTTCATCCAGCCATCGTTGACCGCAGCCGCGATCTGACTTGTCGTGGTTTGACGCTTCACGGGTGGCTTGTGCAATCCTTCACAAAGGGTATGGCTGAGGATTCAGGAGTCCAAATCGAAGCTAGTTTAAGGCGGGCCGCACGCCCGCTCTCACACATGACCCGCGAACTCATGCGGGTAGGGCGAGAAACTCGAGGCCAATTCGGCTACCCGTCCCGCCACATCGGACAACGCGGCGGGGTCTTGGCGCTGTTGCAGTGCCTGGGCGATGAGCGACGCCACCTCGGCCGCCTCCGGCTCCTTCATCCCCTGAGTGGTCATGGCCGGGGTGCCAATGCGCAGACCCGAGGCCCGATACGGTGGCCGTGGATCGAACGGGATCGTGTTGAAGTTGAGGGTGATCCCGACATCGTCCAGCATCCTCGCTGCGTCCTTGCCGGTGAGATCCTCGTCGACGGAGCGCAGGTCGATCAGGAAAAGGTGGTTGTCGGTTCCCCCCGAGACCACCCGAACACCATCCTTCTGGATGGCGTCGGACATCGCCGAGGCGTTGGCCACGATCTGGTCGGTGTAGACCCCGAATTCGGGTCGAAGCGCCTCCTGGAAACACACCGCCTTGGCCGCGATCTGGGACTCGATGGGGCCGCCCTGGACATTGGGGAACACGGCCTTGTCGACGGCTGCGGCGAAGCCTTCACGACTCAGGATCAACCCGCCACGAGGGCCCCTCAGGGCCTTGTGGGTGGTGCCGGTCACGATGTCGGCGTGGGGAACCGGGGAAGGGTGGGATCCACCCGCCACCAGACCGATGAAATGGGCCGCGTCCACCATGAAGGTGGCACCCACGTCGTCTGCGATCTCCCGAAAGCTCTGGTAGTCGAGAGTTCGGGAGTAGGCGGAGTATCCGGCGAGGACGATCTTGGGACGATGCTCCAGCGCCAGTGCATGGACTTGGTCCATGTCGATCAACTCGGTCTCCGGATTCACCCCGTAGGCGACAAAGTCGTAATAGAGGCCCGAGAAGTTGACCGGTGAGCCATGGGTGAGATGCCCGCCCTGGTCGAGGCGCATCCCCAGCACCTTGTCGCCGGGCGAGAGCAGCGAGAAGTAGACACCCATGTTGGCCTGGGCCCCGGAATGGGACTGCACATTGGCGTGCTCGGCCCCGAACAACTGCTTGGCACGATCGATCGCCAACTGCTCCATCTCGTCGACGACCTGACAGCCCTCGTAATAACGCCGGCCCGGGTAGCCCTCGGCGTATTTGTTGGTGAACACCGAGCCGGAGGCTGCCATCACCGCAGGAGAGGCGAAGTTCTCGGAGGCGATCAGATGGATGTGTGAGTTCTGCCGCTCCACATCCTTGCGAATGAGATAGGCGATTTCAGGATCGACCGACTCCAACGAGTCCATTGGGATCATGGGGAGAGAGTAACGATGACGAAGTCATCGTTACTCGTACCTGGTATTTGGTACTTGGTACTTAGACCCGAACCGGCCCTTGGCGTAACACCAAGAGCCGAGCCCCGGTGGCATCGACCACCGTCGAGGCTTCGCCACCCGGTGCCGTTCCGGGGAGGTAGACGGCAACCTCGTCTCCGAACGTCGACCTGGCCTCTACGTCATCCCTGGCTTCGACACCGCCGCTCCGATTGGCCGACGTGACAGCCAGCGGCCCGCATGCCTCGAGCAGCTCGAGGGCGACCGGGTGATTCGGCACCCGCACCCCCACGGTGCTCCGCTGCGCGTCGCCCACCCAGTTCGCCAGGATCACGAGGGGGGTGACCACCAAGGTCAAGGCACCGGGCCAATGGGCGAGGGCGAGCTCTTCGGCACGGCCTTCGATCTCGCCGATCTGTCGCGCCTGGTCAACAGTGGCCGCCAGCAATCCGACCGGCTTGTGCTCGGGCCGTCCCTTCAGCTCGAAAAGACGGGCCACCGCAGACTCGTTGAGCGGGTCGACGCCGATCCCGTAGACGGTGTCTGTCGGGACCCCCACGACCTGCCCCGCCCGCACCGCCTCGACCGCGGCCTCGATTGTCACGGTTTGACGGCGACGAGGTAGCGGTCCCGGCCCACAAGGTCCTGACGAACCACTCCCGGAAGGTTCAGTAGCGAGCTGGCCGCAGATACGCCCTGGGTATCCCCGATCTCACAAATGAAGACGCCACCCGGTCGGAGCCATTGCGCCGCCACCGCCCCAATCCTCTGGACGACTTCGAGACCGGTGGCACCGGACACCAACGCCGTCCTGGGCTCCCTCTGCACCTCGCGCGGTAGGTCGGCGAAGTCGACCTCGGCCACATAGGGGGGATTGGCCACTATCAGGTCGACCGTGCCAAGGATCGCGGCGGGAAGGGGATCGAAGAGATCCCCTTCGGCGATGTACACCTGGAGCCCGGTTCGAAAGCGGTTGAGAGTGGCGACCTCGACCGCTTCGGGCGAGACGTCGGTGGCGAAAACGGCGGCAGCCGGAAAGGCCTTCTTCAACGCCAACGCAAGCGCCCCGGAGCCGGTGCACAGGTCGACTATCACTTCCGGAGCTCGGACCATGCGAGCCGCCAGCTCGAAGAGACCCTCCGTCTCGGGTCTGGGTATCAACACCCGTTCATCAACGACAAGTTCGAGAGAGGCGAATGCCGCGGTGCCCTCTATGTACTGCAGAGGCTCGCCGGAGACCCGTCGGGCTATCAGCTCCTCGAGCGATTGGTTGGGGCCGACGATGGCCTCGAGCCTGCGCCGCTCGTGTTCGGGGATTAGTCCCATCTCCAGCATGAGTCTTACATCTGAATCCTCGTCGTGGGGATTGGAGGCAGAATCGGCGGCAGCCTGGGAGAATCGGCACGGGTGACCACCCCTCTCGTAGGGTTGTGCTATGACATCGAGACAAGGATGAGCCAAGCCAAAAGGGTCCTGGTCGCCGATGACTCCGAGGCGGTGAGAACGGTGCTGGTCACAGCCCTGACACAGGCGGGCTATGAGGTGGCGGTTGCCATCAACGGCAATGACGCCTATGAGATGGGCCAGACAGGTTCGATTGATCTCGCCCTACTCGATCACCTGATGCCCGGTCTGCTCGGGATCGAGGTCATTGCCAGGTGGCAAGCCGAGGGCTACCAGATCCCGGTGATCATTCTGTCGGGAGTGGACGACGAGAGAACGATTGTCGACAGCCTCGACCTCGGCGCCGTGGACTTCGTGCGCAAGCCGTTCCGGCTTCCAGAGCTGATGGCAAGGATCAGACAAAGACTCCCCGACTGACCATCCAGGTCAACTCGTCGGTGTCATCTACCGATGGAGTCTTTGAGATCTCATGAACGGAACCCGGATCGCATTCTTCGCGGTCGGAGTCGTCTTCGCCGTGGACACAGTCCTCCTTCTCGGGCTGATCACCCTGAAGACCGTGCACCGACGGCGAATGGAACGTCACGACCAGAGGCGGAGCATCTACCTGGGCGTCTTGAGCCGACGTCTGGCGTTCCCTCTCCACACCGATTACATCGACCCGGAGGTGGCGCGCGACGGCGCTTTCCTCGATGCCGTCATCGATCTCCGCAATACTGTGGCCGGTCCCGAGATCGACACCCTCGCCGGCATCATCGACAGATACGGATTGGTGAAACGACAGGCGGCTCGCCTCCGCAGCCGCTTCCCGTTGGGGCGCCGGCTGCGGGCTGCCGTTTCCCTCGCTGAGATGGGTGATGAGTCCTCGGCCCCGCTCCTGATCGAGTTCTTGAGCGATCGCGAGCCCGAGATTCGAATTCAATGCGCACGCGGGTTGGGTCGCATGCAACACACGCCCGCCATTGACGCCATCATCGAGAGGTTCGGCAAGGAGTCACCCTGGGTTCGGAGCCGGTTCGCCGACACCCTGGTCGGATTCGGTGCCTTGGCGGCGTGGCCGCTGCTCGCCTATGCGCGTGTCAACCACGACTACGACGACAACGCCGCCGTGGTCGAGGCGATCCGGGTGCTGGGCACGATCGGTGAACGTGACATCGGTCCCCCGCTGAGCGATCTCTTGGCCAAGTTCCGGAATCCCGAGCTGAAGATCGCCGCCATCGAGGCTCTGGGCTACGTCGGGGGACCACTCGCGGTGACGCCGCTGGTCGCCTACATGCAGGATCACGACTGGCGGCTTCGGGCCAAGGCCGCCAATTCGTTGGGAGAGATAGGTGACCCCCAGGCCAGCCCCGCCCTTCGCCTCGGTCTCGAGGATGAGAACTGGTGGGTTCGCCGCAACTCGGCGGGCGCCCTCGCCGGCATACCCGGGGGTCTGGGCATCCTTCACGAGGCCCTACACGCGGATGACCAGTTCGCCCGTGATGCGGCAGCAGAAGCTCTCGCTGATTGCGGCCAATTGGGAAAGGCGCGGGAGCGTCAGGAGCAGGGGCAGGCCACCGCGGCCGACCTGGAGCTCCTGGGCTTCATGATCGAGGATGCGTTGGTGCCCTGATGGTTCTCGAGGTCTTGCGGTGGGTCGGTTACGGGATCGTCACCTACTTCATCGCCATGCAGCTATACCTGATCTTCCTCGGCCTGCTCTCGGCAGTTGTCATGCGGCGTACCCACCACCTCAATCGGTTTGGGCGTGTCGCCGACATGCTGTCGAGCCAAACGTCGCCACCGGTATCGATCGTGATCCCTGCGTACAACGAGGCGGTAGGGATCCTCGAGTCGGTTCGCTCGATGTCGATAGTCGGCTATCCCCGATTCGAGATCGTGATCACCAATGACGGTTCGACAGACGACACGATGCAACATCTGATCGAGGGCTTCAAGCTGGAGCGGGTTCGAATCCCATATCGCCCCGATATCCCAACTGCCCCGGTGCGCGCCATCTATCGGGGGCGGGGGTCGGTCGACATCACAGTGATCGACAAGGAGAACGGGGGCCGAGCCGACGCCCTCAATGCAGGTATCAACGCCGCCCGATACCCCTATGCGTTGTGCACCGACGCCGACGTCATCTTGGACGCAAAATGCCTGGTCTCGGCGATGAGGAGGGTGGTCGAGGATCGGCAACGAATCATCGCCGTCGGGGGAAACATTCGGCCGCTCAATGGAAGCACCGTCCAACTCGGCCATCTGATTCGTTCCGAGGTTCCGCGGCGATTGGTACCTCGCATGCAGGTTCTCGAGTACGTGAGGACCTTCCTCGCCTCCCGCCCCGCCTGGTCGCGAATGAACGCCCTGCCGCTTGTGTCCGGCGCCTTTGGGATCTGGAAACGGTCAGCCGTCATCGCGGTTGGCGGATTCACCACCGGTCACCTGGGCGAAGACCTCGACCTGACGATGCGCCTTCATCGTCACCACATCGACAACAAGATCCCCTATCGGATCGTTTACGAGCCTTCGGCGGTCATCTGGACCGAGGTGCCCAACACGCTCCGGGTGCTCAAAAGACAGAGGATCCGCTGGCATCGCGGGCTGATGACCGCGGTCCACGACTTCATGCCGATGACGTTCAACCCGAAATACGGCAAGTTGGGGATGGTCACCTGGGCCGCCATGTTCCTCTTTGAATTCCTGGCGCCGATCATCGAGTTCACAGGTTGGTTCGTGATCCCGGTCGCCTTCCTGATCGGAGCGCTCGATGCGACGAATCTCGTCGTGATGCTGGGCCTGGCGCTGGGTGTGGGCCTGATGAACTCCCTGCTTGCCCTGCTGCTCGACGAGTCTTTCGGATACTTCAACGGCCCGGCTGACAGCAAACGGCTGGTGGTCATGGCCTTCATCGAGAATCTAGGGCTTCGTCAGCTGACAGTGGCGTGGAGGATTCGAGCCCTCATCGGGGGCAAATCGACCCGGGTGTGGGGAAACATGGAGCGCAAGGGGGTCGCCAACTTGGGCCTCGAGCTCTAGAACGGGGGTCATGCTCCTTCGCTGAGCAGTGTGGCCTGCTGAACGGCAGCCATGGCATCGACCAACTCGTCGAGATCGCCCTCAAGGACCTGGTCCAAACGCCGCAGGGTGAGCCCGATGCGGTGATCGGTGACCCGGTTGTCCTTGTAGTTGTACGTCCGGATCTTTTCCGAGCGGCCGCCACTGCCGACCTGGGAGCGACGGGCGCCGGCGACCTCGGATTGCTGGCGCTTGATCTCCAATTGGTAGAGCCGGGCTCGAAGGATTCTCATCGCCTTCTCCTTGTTCTGGAGCTGGCTCTTTTCATCCTGACAGGTGACCACCTCCCCGGTGGGGAGATGGGTGAGGCGAACCGCAGAGTCTGTGGTGTTCACCGACTGCCCGCCCGGCCCGGTCGAGCGGTAGACATCGACCTTGACGTCATTGGGGTCGATGTGGACCTCCACCTCTTCAACCTCAGGAAGGACGGCGACCGTTGCGGTCGAGGTGTGCACCCTCCCCTGCGACTCGGTTTTCGGGACCCGCTGCACCCGATGCACTCCCGCTTCGTACTTCATCCTCGAGTAGGCGCCCCGGCCCTTGACTGCCACTGTCACCTTGTCGAAACCACCGGCCTCGGACGGCGACGACTCCATGGCCTCGAGACGGAACCCATGCTTCTCTGCGTAGCGCTCATACATCCTCAAGAGGTCGCCCGCCCAGATGGCGGCTTCATCCCCACCGGCCGCAGAGCGGATCTCGACGATGACGTCCTTGTCGTCGTTGGGGTCAGTTGGGACCAGAGCCTTGCTGATCCGTTGCTCGAGAGCTTCGATCTCTTCGGAGAGCTCGTCCACCAGACGCGCCATGTCAGGGTCGTCAGACATCTCTTCGGCTTCGGCGAGATCGGCAGACGCCTCGCGCCAACGGCGGATGTCAGCTACAAGGTCACGCAACTCGGCGTGTCTCCGGCCCAGATCGGCCAGTCGTGGCAGATCGGTGTGGACTTCGGGGTGCGACAGCATCGTCTCGGTCTCGACAAATGCCGACTCGATCTCGTCGAGACGTGCCTGGACGTTGGCGTCCATCAGCCCTCCGTGGGGGTGAGATCGGTGGCGGTGCGGCGCACCGCGTATGCGACCTCTGGAATGCCACCCCTGCTGGAGACCTCCTGAAGGGTCTCGTCATCGAGGGCAACCACCAGGCTCGCGATTGCCACCTCGATTTGGGATTCGTCGGGAACCCGGGTCGTCAGCTTCTGGAGCCAGATCCCGGGCGCCGCCAAAGCCTTGGCCTGCCAACCGCCCCGGGTGCCGGACCAGCGCAGCAACTCATAGGCGATCCCGGCGATCAACGGGATCCCCAGAAGCCTCGACGTGATGAGGAATGCCCATCCCGGACGGCCGAAGAGAGAAAAGAAGAGCATCGACCCGAGCACCACGATCAGAAGGAAGCTGGTCCCACAACGCGGGTGCTCCGGCGGAAAACGCCGCACCGAGTCGACACTGAGGGGCTCGCCGGCCTCGTAGGCGTGGATGGACATGTGCTCGGCGCCGTGATACTCGAAGACACGCCCGATCTCTGCCGAGCGTCCGATTGCCCATATGTAGCCGACGAAGAGACCAAGGCGGAGCAGACCTTCGACGACATTGAACAACAGCCCCGACTCGCCCGCCAGCGCCCCTGCGGCGAGTGCTGGAAGAATGATGAACAGAGCGGCAAACACCACCATGGCGACCAGCATCGTCCATCCGATCTGGGCACCAGTCAGTGGCTTCTCCTCCTCGCCCGAGGCCTTTTCGGCCGCCCAGGACAAGGCCCGGAATCCGAGGGTCACCGACTCCCACAGAACCAGGATTCCCCGCACCAGCGGGATACGGGCCGCCCTGTTGCGCTCGGCGAGACGGGCCAGTGGGTCTCGGCGGGCGACGATCGTCGAATCGGGCTGGCGCACCGCGACGGACCACGCCCCCGGAGCGCGCATCATCACGCCTTCGATGACTGCCTGCCCTCCGACCGTCTTGGCCAGATCGATGGGGACCTTCGGGTGATTGGGAGGATCAGGGCTCAAATGCGACCCCCCTTAGGTCCCAGTGTGGGATGTGGGGTTCGGAGTCACTCGGCGACGGCGGCTTGTGCCTGTTCGTCGCCGCCCGCCTGATCGGATCCCTTGGTGAAGGTGGTCTTTCCGTAACGTTTCTGAAAGCGCTCGACGCGACCACCGGTGTCGACCAGTTTCTGCTTGCCAGTGAAGAACGGATGGCACTCGTTACAGAGCTCGACGTGCATCTCGCCCGGCTTGGTGCTCTTGGTTGTAAACGTGTTGCCACACGAGCACGTCACATGAGTCTCGTCGTACGTGGGATGAATGTCGGTTCTCACCGGTGGCTCCTGTCTCAGTTCCCGGTGTTCTTGGCGACTTCGGCGAGAAACTCCGGATTGCTCTTTGTGGTCTTCAAACGGTCGATGAGCAACTCGAGTGCAGCCCCCGGCTCGAGAGCAAGCAGGACCCGGCGCAGCTTCCACACCTGGCTCAGCTCCGTCTGATCGAACAGAAGCTCTTCCTTCCTTGTTCCCGAAGCCTCGATGTCGATGGCCGGGTAGATCCTCTTGTCGGCGAGCTTGCGATCGAGACGCAGCTCCATGTTCCCGGTGCCCTTGAACTCCTCGAAGATGACCTCGTCCATCTTGGAGCCGGTCTCCACCAGTGCGGTGCCGAGAATGGTAAGGGAGCCGCCTTCCTCGATGTTCCTCGCCGCACCAAAGAAACGCTTCGGCGGGTAGAGGGCTTGTGAGTCGACACCACCGGAGAGGATGCGGCCCGAAGCCGGCATGGCCAGGTTGTAGGCCCGGGCAAGTCGGGTGACCGAGTCGAGGAGGATGACGACATCGCTCCCCATCTCGACCAGTCGCTTGGCCCGCTCCAGGGCGAGCTCGGCGACCTGGGTGTGCTCCTCGGCCGGGCGATCGAAGGTGGAATAGATCACCTCGCCCTTCACCGACCGCTGCATGTCGGTGACTTCCTCGGGACGCTCATCGACCAATACCACCATCAGATAGCACTCGGGGTTGTTGGTGGTGATCGCCTGGGCGATCTCCTGGAGGACCGTGGTCTTGCCCGCCTTTGGCGGCGAAACGATCAGCCCGCGTTGGCCCTTGCCTATGGGAGCGATCAAATCGACGATACGGGTCAGGATCCCGTTTGGCCTCGACTCGATCTCGAGCCGGAGACGCTGATCGGGGAACAGCGGGGTCAAGGACTCGAACTTGGGCCGCTTCATGGCCTCGTCAGCCGTCACCCCATTGACCTTGTCGATGCGAACCACTGCCGGGAATTTCTCTTTGGAGCGCGGGGGCCGGATCGGGCCGGAGACGATGTCACCTTTGCGGAGGCGGAACTTTCGGACCTGGTTGGCCGAGACGTACACGTCGCTTTCACCGGGCAAATAGCCGGTGACACGGAGGAAACCGTAACCCTCAGGCAGGATATCGAGCAGGCCTTCACGAACCTCGAGCTCCTCTTCGGGGATGAATTCGTCCTCGCGCTGGCCGCCGCCCCGACGACGCCGTCGCTGACGGCTGGCACCGGGACGGAACTCATCCGAGAACTCCTGACGACCTTGCGGCCGGGGCACTGAATCCGACTCGGCAGCGTCGCCTGATTCGGATTCGCCCAGGTCGGACTGACCATCCTGTGTGGTCCGTTCGGGACGCATGGTCACCTGGGGCATCTCGACGACATCCTCAGGGGAGCCGTCCTCTGCGACCTGACCGGCGTCGGCCAGGGCACTGATCAGTTTTGATTTCTGGAGACCGTCGGTCTCGATGCCGACCGCCGTCGCAATCTGACGGAGTTCGTCGATCGACTTGCTCTGGAGTTGAGCTCGTGTGGTCATTGGATCCTTAGAGATTCGTCCCTTGGCGGGCTCACTTGGACCGGGATGTGCACCATCGCATTAGCTGTGGGGCAATGCTCGAGAGAAGCATGTTGAGTGGGTCGTTGCCGTGTCCCTTGGCGCCGGCAGCGATGGTTATCGTAGCCAGTTGACGCCATTGCGCAAAGCCGCGTTCGTTTCAACTATCGGATCATCGGTTCCAGTTCTGAAACGTCAGGGTCGATCACCTGGATCCGCTCCGGGAGCTGGAGCAGATCCCCCAGGGCCTCAGGCCCCACTGGAACATCACCCAAGCTCGCCTCGATCGTCTCTGAGAACTTGGCAGGGTGCGCGGTGGCTACCACCACCTGGGCCAGACTCGTCCGGGTGGCCGCCCCGACATGCCAGGCGGCGGCGGTGTGCGGGTCGAGGAGGTAACCGTGCTCCAGGTAGACGTCAGAGATGGTTCGGCGAATCTCGTCGTCGTTTGCGTAACCGGCGGAGAACTCGGTTCGGGGATCGCCGGTGAACCGCTCCAGGTTCGAAGGCAGGCCGATGTCCATGGCCGGGGCGACCGTGGCCACGACGGGCCCATGACTCATCGACCCGGTGTTGACCAAATCGGCCAGACCCCGGTTGGCATTGTTGGCAATGGTGATGGTCTCGATGGGCACCCCCATCTGCTTCGCCAGCCAGCAGGAGTAGGCGTTGCCGAAGTTCCCGGTGGGAACCACCACGTCGAATCTCTCTCCGACGGTCGATCCGAGGAACACGTAATAGCCGACCTGAGCCGCGATCCGCCCCCAGTTGATCGAATTGACGGCCAGCAGATCGCGATTCGAGCGAAACGCCTCCTTGACCAGCGTCTGACATTGGTCGAAGGTCCCCCGCACCGCCACGGCCGACACGCCCGGGTCGTCGACCGTCGTCATCTGGCGGCGTTGGAAGTCCGAAACCATGCCTTCGGGGTAGAGCATCACGATTCGCATGTGAGGTCGGCCTCGAATCGCCTCGATGGCAGCCGACCCGGTGTCACCCGAAGTGGCGCCGAGGATGACCCCGGCCCGTCCCCCGAGCTCCCTTTCGAGGAGCCCGCCCAGTACCTGCAGCGCATGGTCCTTGAAGGAGAGGGTCGGGCCCCAAAACAACTCGAAGACATGTCGATCACCGACGCGGACGATGGGGGCGATCCCCGGGTGTCGGAAACGTGAGGCGGCCTGCTCGACCAGATCCCTTGCCTCGGTGGCCCCGAACAGTTCCAGCGTGGACGTGACGGCCTCGACATAGCCCAACCGCTCCCAGCCACCGGGCAGGCTCGGGACCTCGGTGGGCACATACAAACCACCGTCCGCCGCCAGGCCGGTCAACACGACGCCGTGAAAATCCAGGTCCGGCGCGTCACTCCTGGTCGAGACGTACTTCACGCTCCTGGAGGGTAGGGCTGGTGCTCTCGGTAGGATTGCCCTTCGATGCTCCCGTAGCTCAGGGGATAGAGCGCCGGCCTCCGGAGCCGGGTGCGCAGGTTCGAATCCTGCCGGGAGCGCTGTCGTGTGTGCAGTCGACCACGGTGGAGGTGGAGAGGTGCACACAACATCCTCACCCGAGAGGCTGTGTGCATCCACCCACCCTGACAGCGGGTAAATGCACACAAGAGGGTCCCCCTACTTCTTGTCGGACCGAGCAAATAGACTCCCCGTCATGGCTCGCTCAATCTGGAAAGGTGCGATCAACTTCGGTTTGGTCACCATCCCGGTGGGTCTTTACACCGCCACCGACAACAAGACCCCGAAGTTCAAACAACTCCGCAAAACCGACCACTCCCCAATCCGATACAGAAGGGTGGCCGAAGCCGACGGCAAAGAGGTCGAGTGGGACGACATCGTCAAGGGCTATGAGTTCGAGAAGGACCGCTATGTGGTCTTTACCGACCAGGAGTTGGAATCGGCCCATCCCGACGGCAACAAGCTGGTCGACGTCGTCCAATTCGTGGACGAGTCCGAGATCGACCCCATGTTCTACAAGTCCTCCTACTACCTGATCCCGGAGAAGATCGGGGTCAAGGCCTATCGGATTCTCGCTGAAGCCCTCGCCGACAAGGGCCGGGTCGCCATCGCCAAAGTCTCGATCCGGGAGAAGCAGCAACTGGCCACCTTGCGGGCCAAGGACGGGACAATCGTGATGGAAACCATGTATTGGCCCGATGAGTTGCGCGACGCCGAATTCGAGGAGTTGGAGGCAAACGTCGAGATCCGACCAGAGGAGGTGCAAATGGCCGCGTCACTCATCGACAACCTCACCAAGCCCTTCGACGCCGCGACCTACGTCGACCACACCAGAGAGGCGATCGAGGAGTTGGCCGCCAAGAAGGTCGCCGGGGAGGAGATTGTCGCCGTGGCCTCGCCGGAGCCGACCAAGGTCACGGACCTCCTGGAAGCGCTCAAGGCCTCGGTGGAGGCCACCAAATCCAAAGCGGTCAAGACCGCCAAGGCTGGCTAGCCCGGTCCCTCTTCCTCCCAGGTGACGGTCTCCGGATCTGCGATCTCGATCCCCTTGTAGACCGGCGCCCTGAGGTGGGAGTCGTGGGTCCATTCCTTGAACTCGACATCGACCACGATTCCCGGTTCCACCCACACCGGCGGGTGGGGATTGGGGACCACCACCTCGTTGTAGAAGGGTTTGGAAGGGCGTTCCAGTTGGCGGAGCGCTGCGGAGAAAGCGGTGAGCGCCGACTCGTCGAAGCCTGAGCCAACCGCTGCGATCCACCGCAAGCCGACTTCGTCATGCAGCCCGACCAGGATCGCGCCGAAGGTCGAGGCCCTCCCCCCCTCCCCCGGCAGGTACCCGCCGACCACCGCACGCAGATGGTGTTTGACCGAAACTTTCCGCCAGTCAGGCGACCTCCGCCCCGGCAGGTAGAGAGAGCCGCCCCTCTTGGCGACGATTCCTTCCAAACCCTGAGCCTGAGCAGCCTCGAACAGCGAGAGCCCTTTCTCCGGGACCGGCTCGGGGACCACGATCGGCTCGGGCAGCTCGATCTCTTCCAACCGGGCGCGCCGCTCCTTGTAGGGAAGACCGGTCAGGCTCTCACCGGCGAAAAGCAGGTCGAACACCACGAGATTGACCCCCACCCCGGCACCGGTGCCACGTCCGCCGAATCCGGTCCTCCTCTGGAGATTCGAGAACGAAGGCCTGCCCTGCTCGTCGAAGGCCACAACCTCGCCGTCGACTGCGATTCCATCCGGGATCGGGAGCGTCGCCAGCTCGGGGAACGGCCCGGTCAGGTCCAGGCCCCGTCTGGAGCGAGCCCGTACCCGACCCCCTTCGGCGGAGACGATGGCCCGATACCCATCCCATTTGACCTCGAACCACCAACCCGGATCATCGAACGCGACCGGCCACCGGGTGGCCTGCATCGGCTCGAAGTCGGGAACGCTCAACCGGATGCCAGTTCCTCACGCACCACGCGGTTGACCAGCCCCCCGTCCAGATCTTTGCCATGGGTTTTCATCAGATGTCCCATCACCCGTCCCTCGGCCTTCTCGTCGCCCGCCACCCCCAATTCGGCGATCGCAGCCTTGACGAGGTTCAGGGTTGCATCCTCGTCGAGCTTGCTCGGCAGCCATCTCGAGAGGTACTCCACCTCGTACCCGAGCTTGTCGGCCATGGCCGCCCCACGCTCCCCGATCTCCAGGTACTCGTCACGCGCCTTGTCCATCTTCTTCACATAGGAAGCGATCACGTCGAGATAGAGCTCGTCGTCAACCTCGCCTTCGAACCCCGGTTGGCTGCGGGCGACGGCGACCTCGGTCTCTACCTGGCGGATGACATCGCGCCGCGGGCCGTCCTGGGCCCGCATGGCATCTTTCAATTCTTGGGCGAGTTCTTCTTTGATGGTCATTGGCTTTCCCGGATGGCGGCAATCAACCCCGGATCGTCCGTGATGATGCCCGAGACACCGATTGCGGCCAACTCTGCCGCCTCACCCAGGTCGTTCACCGTCCAGACGTAGACGTCGAGTCCAGTGTTCGCGACCAGTTGATGTCTACCCATGGTGAGAAACAGCCTCACATCGGGAACCACCGTGGAATGGCCGACGTCCAAGCAGTGTTGTATCGCCTCACTCAGGTCTCCCCATTCTCCGACGATCAGACCGGTTGCGACATCCGGGAATTGACGGTGAACGTCATCGACAGTGGGCCAGTCGAACGAGGTTACGACATCTCGGGGACGGGCTCTGGAGGCGGTCTCGTGACCGATCCGATGATCGGGCTCGTATCCCGGCTGGAATGGGAGGTTCTTGACCTCGAGTAAGACCGGCGTGTCGGGGATCGCTGCCAGCGCTTCGTCGAGAAGGGCGGGGTGGTGGCCGCCCCCGAGATCCAGCTCGCCGAGAAAATCCCATCCGTGGGCTGTCAACGGGTAGCCGCCCAAATCGGGGTCATGGGAGAGAACGAGCTTGCCGTCGGCACAACGCCGAACGTCGACCTCGACGGCGTCGGCCACGGTGGTCGCTGCCAGCAACCCACTGAGTGTGTTGTCCGGGAAACGGGTGGGCCAGCCCCGATGACCGACGACAGATGACCTGGGTTTCATTGCGAGAAACTCGTTTACAAATGAAGGCCCGGCCAGTACATTCCGGGTCGGAAATCCCTGGTGCGGCCTCTAGAAAGGCTAGCATCCTTGTGAAAAAGATCACAAATTAAGGAAACGTTCGTGCTAACAACCATTACCACAGATTGGCGGGACCTGGCCGCGTGCCGGGATTCGGAGCCGACTCTGTTCTTCCCCGTCGGCACCACAGGCCCGGCGATCGACCAGATCGATGCTGCGATCGCCATCTGCTCGACCTGCAGCGCCCAGGAGGACTGCCTCCAATACGCCCTCGAAACCAACCAGGAGTCGGGTATCTGGGGTGGATACGCCGAAGACGACCGTCGTCGGCTCCGCAAGCGCTGGCTCGCCGAGCGCCGTCGCCGCGCCGTCTGAAAACCTCAGACCGCAGGAGCGAAACCGACCGCAGGACCAACCTCGGTGTCCTCGATTTCGACAAAGGCAATCTGGCGGGCAGGTACTCCGACCGTCCTCCCCCGGCTGTCGGTGAACCACGCAAGTTCGCCGGCGCCAACCGCCCGTTCCAGCTCCGCCTTGAAGGACGGGACATCCTCGATCTCGATCTCAACGAGCTTGTCGGTTTCGGCGATCCCAATTCGGACCCTCATCACGGCTCCTGGCGTCTCGGTGAATTCATCGTAACCCTCTTCCAGAGTCTCGTTCACCGCCATAGGTTCGACATGTGAGCCTCATGCCCCACCGTGCCCTGGTGGTGTCGACTGCAATCGTCGGCCTCACCTTTGGCGGTGTGGCCATGGCCGAACCGACCTCGACCCCCACCTATCTCCCCATCGACCTCGAGACCAACATGCCGGGGACCGTGGTGGTCGAAAAAGGAGACCATCTGTGGAGCATCTCGGCGGATCATCTCGAAGCAACGCTTTCGCGCAGCCCCAGCTCCCTGGAGATCACCCCCTATTGGCGCGAGGTGATCGAAGACAATCGAGACCGGCTTCGCTCGGGTGATCCCGATCTCATCTATCCGGGCGAGACGGTAGTCCTGCCCGATCCCAACTAACGCACCGCGGTGAACTTGGCGACGACACCCTCATAGGTGACCAGGTAGAGCTCGCCGTCACCACCGATTCCGAAGCTGTTGACCTGCCCGATCTTTCCCAGATCTTCGGTCCAATCCCTCTCCTCGGTCACCTGACCGTCCACATACTTGAACGACTTGATCCATTGGTTGCACCAGTCGCTGTAGAAGTAGGTTCCTGCCAGCTCGGGGATCTCCTGGCCCCGGTACACCGCGCCCCCTGTAACGGAACAATTGCCGTCCTCGTGGGTGTAGGTGATCACCGGTGAGGTGTAGTCGGCGGGGTCGCAGTCCTGTTTGTGGAAGCAACGGGTGCCCTCCATATCGGACCAGCCGAGGTTGAACCCACCCTCGTCAATAGGGAGGACATCGATCTCCTCCTGATCGGCGTGACCGACATCGCCGATATAGATCAGCCTGTCGACAGGGTCGATCGAAAACCGCCAGGGATTTCGCAACCCGTAGGCCCATACCTCCGGGAGGCCACCACCGTCGACGAAGGGGTTCTCCGGTGGGATCCCGTAAGGGTCTCCGGAATCGACATCGATCCGGTGCACCTTGCCGAAGAACGTATTCGGGTCCTGTGCCTGGGCCCGGGAATCCGCCCCATCACCCATCGAGACCCAGAGATAGCCGTCGGGGTCGAACGCCAACTGACCGGCGTAGTGCCTGATGTCGGAGGAGTTGGGCGGCTGTTCCAGCTCGATGAGCACCTTCTCCGACTCGGCAGTTGCCCGATTCGGATCGGAGGTCGAAACTGCGAACTCCGAAAGCTGACGTCGGCCCCCCTTGTCCGTGTAGTACACGAAGAAACGGCCGTTGTTCGCATAATCGGGATGGAAAACAAGGCCGAGAAGGCCTTGTTCGATCCCCCCCGCCAGAACCCGGTCGGTCAGATCGAGAAAGGCCGGGTCGAGCATCTCACGCCCCGCGTCGAGGATTCGTATGACGCCCACCCTCTGCGCCACGAAGAGACGATCGTCTCCGGCGGGGGCGGTGATCACAGTCGGCTGCCGGAAGTCCTGAGCGATCGTCTCCAGCTTCACTTGTTGCAGGGCACCCAGATCGCTGGTCGACCCGGTCGAGCCGTCGAGCGACGACGAAGTAGCACCGCCCGGGACGGTCGTTGTGGCCCCCTCAGACGGCTGGGTGGTGGTCGATCCTCCGGCCAGCGGGGTGGTCGGATCGGTCACCCCATCCCCCTCGCCGAGGACCCGAAGCAAGACGAACCCGACTGCGAATACCACCACCAGACCAATGATCAGGGTGCGCAACCGGGCCTGGGCCGGGCTCGGGGGCTCTCGATGTCGGGCACTCACAGGATTGCGAGTGTAGAAACGGCTGCTCGAAGGCCGGCCGAACTAAGCGTTCTCACCGAGAAAGATCTCGGACACCGAGCTGTCCATGAAGATCGCCTGCAATGTCTCGGCCAGGATGGGCGCAATCGATAGGACCTGGATGACGTCGAGAGACTCGGCGTCGGGGATCACCGGCAGCGTGTTGGTGACGATCACCTCGTCGATGTGGGTGTTCTTGATCCGGTCGATCGCAGGTTCGGAGAAGATGGCGTGGGTAGCGGCGATGCGGACGCTGATCGCCCCCTGGGCTCGCACCATGTCGGCGGCGTTACACACGGTCCCTGCGGTGTCGATCATGTCATCGACGATCACCACGTGGCGGCCTTGCACGCTGCCCGCCATATCGAGGGCAGCCGAGGTGTTGTGCGCCACCGGGTCACGTCGCTTGTAGACAAAGGCAACCGAGGCGTCGAGGAACCGCGCGTACCGCTCGGCTCGTTTCACACCACCGGCATCCGGGGAGACCACCGTGGTCGGGCCCTCGATCCGCTCCGTCAGATAATCCGTGATGATCGGGAGCGCGGTGAGATGGTCGAAGGGCTTGTGGATGAACCCCTGAAGCTGGCCGGTGTGCAGGTCCACCGAGACCAGTCGGTCTGCCCCGGCAGTCATGAACAGATCGCCGACCAGACGGGCGGTGATCGGCTCGCGCGGCAGGACCTTCTTGTCCTGGCGGGAGTAGCCGAAGAACGGCATGACAGCAGTGATTCGTCGCGCCGACGCCCGGTTGAGGGCATCAATGGTGATCAGTTGCTCCATGATGTTGTCGTTCATGGGCTCGCAGTGGCTCTGCATCACGAAGCAATCCGCGCCGCGGACACTCTCATTGGGCCGCACATAGATCTCACCATTGGCAAAGCGGGATCGCTCCAAGGCGCCGAGTGAGACACCCATCACCTCGGCTACCTCTTCGGCCAGTGGAAGGTTGGCCCCGCCACTGAAGAGCATCATCCGCTTGCGGGAGACAATGTCCAACTCAGCCCTCCGACTTCTTGTCCGCCTGCCGTTCGGCGCGACGCCGAGCGTAGCCGGGGATCTCCTGCTGCTCGGTGCGCTCGATGGCCAGGGCACCCTCGGCGACGTCCTCGGTGATGACCGAGCCGGCCCCGGTGATGGCACCGTCTCCGATCTTCAAGGGGGCCACCAGCATCGTGTCCGACCCGACGAAGACATCCTCACCGATCTCGGTGTAGTGCTTCTCGAATCCGTCGTAGTTGCAGGTGATAGTCCCGGCGCCGATGTTGCTGCGCGCCCCCACCGAAGCGTCTCCGAGATAACTGAGATGGGGTGCCTTTGCCTGCTCACCCAAGGTCATGTTCTTGGTCTCCACGAACGTCCCCACCTTCGCCCCCCTCTCCAGAACGCTCCCCGGTCGAAGCGAGGCGTAGGGCCCTACCTCGCAATCCTCGCCGACCACAGCACCGCGGAGCACCGCATACCACACGGTGGTGCCGGCCCCTATCGAAGAGTCGACTACGAAGACGTCGGGTCCCACCCGGGCTCCAGCGCCGACGGTGGTGGTCCCTTCGAGATGAACCCCGGGGTAGATCCGGGCACCGGGCTCAACCACCACTGTGTCGTCGACATAGGTGCGTTCGGGGTCCAGCATCCAGACACCCGATTCCATCAGCCTCTGGTTGGTACGCGCCTGCAGGAGCCTTCTCGCTTCTGCCAATTGGTCTTGAGAGTTGATTCCGACCACCTCCTCAGGAATGGCCCGCACCGGCTCGATGCGCTCGCCGCGACCCGCAAGGATGCCGATCACATCGGTCAGGTAATACTCGCCCTGTGCATTGTCGCTTGAAATCCGGCCCAAGGCATCGATCAAGTCGCCGGCCCGAAACGAATAGACCCCGGCATTGATGTCCCGGATCGCCCTCTGCTCGTCGGTGGTATCCCGCTCTTCGACGATCGCGGTCACCAAACCGCCGCCATCCTGGATCACCCGTCCGTAACCGGTCGCATCCTCGAACTCGGCCACCACCAACCGGGCGGCGATCCCTTGGCCGCGCTGCGCCAGATCGGTGACCAATCCCGGCGTCAGGAGTGGCAGATCACCGTAGAGGACCATCACGGTGTCGTCCGGGTCGATGTCCCCGATCGCGGCCATCCCGACCCGGGTGGCGTGACCGGTGCCCAATTGCTCTTCCTGGACGGCAGACCGGACGTGATCAGGAAGGACACGCTCCACTTCGTCGGCGCCATGGCCCACCACGACCACGGTGGTCTCCGGATCGACCGATGACACTGTTTCCAGGACCCAGGCGATGAGCGGGCGGCCAGCCGCCATATGAGCCACTTTGGGCAGGTCGGACATCATCCGCTTCCCCTGCCCGGCGGCGAGGACGATCACGTGCAGAGACAACGTCTACCTCTCGTTGTGAGACGCTGGGGGGGCAGGACTCGAACCCGCTCTTACAGGACCAAAACCTGCCGTGCTACCGGTTACACCACCCCCCAT
>DATDPP010000052.1:0-28351 GCA_035292685.1 Acidimicrobiia bacterium | reverse complement strand
GCGATCTCCGTCCGGCCAAACACTTTGTTGGTATACCAACCGAGCACACCTAGCCGGTTGAACTCATAGAGGTCCTCGACAACGAATCCTGATTCCTCGAGAAGACCCCGCAATCTGGCTTCAGTGAAGCGCATGCGATGGCCTAGGGCGGTATCAGCCTCGGAGAAGAGCCACTCATGGGCCGGAACAAGCACCAACACCTTGCCGCCTGACCGAGTCGTTTTGAAAAACTCGGCAACAGCAGTGTCGGGATGGTCGAGGTGTTCGAGGACGTTGACGCAAAGCACGCTGTCGAACTCCCCGGACAAACCCTCGTAGAAGCCGGGGTCCTGAAGGTCGCCTTGAACGGCTTCCAGATTCTCCAGATGACCGAACCGCTTCCTGACCTCTCTTACATGACGCTCGTCGATGTCAGCAACCACCAGACTCTCCCGGTCCAGGAGTTGGGCAGTCAGATTCCCCATACCCGCCCCGGCCTCGAAGACATGTGCACCGAGATGCGGCCTGAATTGCTCCATTGTCCACCTGGCGACTCCCGGGGCGGCGGAGAGGCTCTCCAGGGTGCTGTGACCGGCATCAATCGATGACTTGGTGTCCAGGAAACGGAATCTGAAGATCAGCCACAACGCCTGAACTCCGTCCCGCCAGCCGATCGACTTGCCTTCGGCGTAGGTGCGGCCGTGATAGCTGATCGGCACCTCATAGATCCGGGCTCCGTAACGGGCGAGCCTCGCGGTGATCTCGGGCTCGATCCCGAATCGGTCACTGGTCAGCCGGAGGTCGTGAAGGACATCGGCTCGGACCGCCTTGTAACAGGTCTCCATATCGGTCAGGTTGATGTCGTTGGCCATATTGGACAGCGCAGTTAGCAGCCTGTTCCCCACCGCGTGCCAGTAGAAGAGGACGCGTCGCTCGGCGCTGGCCGCGAAACGTGATCCGTACACCGCGTCGGCCTTTCCCTCCAAGATGGGTCCGATCATCTTGGGGTACTCGTCGGGGTCGTACTCGAGGTCGCCGTCCTGGACAATCCCGACGTCCCCCGTCATGTTGGTTATGGCGGTGCGAATCGCCTTCCCCTTGCCCATGTTGACCGGCTGGGCGATCACCTTGATCCGGGGATCGGCGGCGGCCAACTCATGGAGGATCGCCAACGAGTTGTCCTTTGAGCAATCGTCGACGCAGATCACCTCGATTTCGAGGTCGATCGGGGAGTCGAGGACACGCCCAACGATGGTCCGCAAGGTCCGGGCCTCGTTGTAGATGGGCATGAGGACAGAGAGTTTGTTCATCGATGGTCCAGAAACGGATCGGCTGGATTCTTGTCTGTCTTGAGGGCCGCTACCACCCGAACCTGCCGACTAGCTCCGGAATCCAGCAGACATCCCGACACGGTCCCAACAGTCTGACGCAGCATTGGGCGGCCGACTCGCCCCTAATCGTCGACCGACACCGCAAGGTCGATCTCGGTCAGATCCCATTCCTTGCTCGGGAGGAATGCCCGTAGCGGCAAATCGGCGACCTCGTCCGATGAGAGACAAGCGACTATGCGACGAGACACGTTGACCAGACTCCCGAGATCTTCGAAGTCACATCCGGGCCCGTATCCCGCAAAGAACGGCCCGAAACGCTCCCGTATTTGAGCATCGGTCCACTCACTACTGTCGAGTTGGAGCTGGCCGCCGATGTCGGAGCCATGATCGCCGAACATGACAACGATCGCGTTATTCGCTACCGCTGCTTCCGCCACCGACGCCAAGACCCGATTCACGCATCGCACCTGGTCCAGGTAGCCCTCCGACCGTATGTCCATCTGGTCTTCGCTCAGCCCGGGAGCATTTGATGTGAAACCGGACAACTCTGTCGTCGGGATCATCTCGCACGACGACGTCAAGAAGAATGGGGGGTGCGGGGCCAGCACGTGGACGTAGACGTAGTCGGAGACGTCGTTTGCGAGATATCGGTCGAGGTCGTTCTCCAGCCATTCGAGGCTGTGACGAGCCCCTCGCCCAAATGACTGCCCTACCTCGAACCCGGGCAGCCCTCGCAGCAACGAGCGCAAGGACATGTCGTAGATGGTCTCGTCTGGCCAAGGCACAGCGACACAGTCGTCCACCAGTGACCTGCAACGCGTGCCGAGCCATCCCGACTCGACATAGGTCTGCGAGTAGCCGCTGTCGGTGAGAATCCTTGCCAAGGTGTTGTTGCCACCCAAGATCTCGTAGAGCACCTCGAAGTCGGAGCGGGTGAGATGCTGTTCTTCGACCACATAGTCGAGGTTCAGGGTGTTTACGACCGAAAGGGTCGTTACTGGAAAGTTGGACTTGATGTTGGTTGCGACGGTGAATCCCATCCCCTCGAGATGGTCGGTGAATCCAGAGTTGTCGAAATGATGGAATTCACGAAGCACTTCGTCGCTCGCATATCCGTCCAAAACGACCACCACCACATCGGGACCAGCCTCAATGGACGGTATTTGCATCGCTGCGTTGGCCTCGACGGACGCTTCGCCAGGATCACTTCTCTGTATGTAACTGAGGAGCGGGACTGCCAGGAGAAAGAAAGCTGCCCACGCGACGAGAACCCGGAAGATCCCCATTGCTCTCAATCTGTAGGCAATACCCGAGACCAGGAGCGCAATGCCAAACGCTGCCCATCGGCCGCCGGCTGCCGATGTGACCAGCGCGCCCGCGCTGAGGAAAAAGAAGAGGAAGATCGCCATCGAATAGGTGATCCCCAGCGGGTCGGCTCCAAACCTGACGAGGATGGTTCGGAAGGCAAGGCCAAGAGCTGTCAACACGATGATCACCAGCGCAGAAGTCAGAAACGCTGGTGATTCCGGGTTGCCCACCCAAACCATGAGGGGGGTGAACGCACAGGCAGCGAATATCAGGAACGTCTGCCAGAGGAAGCCCTCAGATTCGGTATCCAGAACCAACCGGCTCAGTCAACCGACTCGGGTGCCTTTCGGAACCACCCCTTGATGGTCTGCCACCGGAACCTGGCGAAGACTGCCAACCCAGCAATGCCACCGGCCAACAGCTGCAGGAGCAGACCCCCGGATGCGGCGTCGAGATATCCGAACGTCACGGGTGCACCTCCCATTCGGCCCCCAAAATGATTACGTCAGTGACAAGCGTATCTGGCATCCACCCGGTGTGGGAAGGTCGGTCCTATCCGTCCGCTCGCGCTAGACAGGCGGGTCCGGGGATCGGCATAAGCCAGCTGGCTGGATCGTTGTAATGCACCCCTTCCGCTGCCCATCATGTCGAAGCATGATCTCAGGAGGTGGAGCCCGCAACCAACCCAAGCCAATTTGGGTGGTGATCCAGCTCTGCGCACTCTCCTTCCACGTCCCACTCACGGTCGTCAGCGGCACGCAACGGACTCTGGCCGACACAACCAGTGCCTTCAAGCTCGGGCTGGCCGTGTCGCTTGCCTCACTTCTGCTCTATGTCCTACTCAAAGTCGTGACAAAAGACGGATGGAAAGCTCTGGCGTGGACTTCGGTGGGCCTGTTGTTCTTCTGGCATTGGCAATGGAGCTCGACATCCTCAATTGCGGCGACGCTGGTCACGATTGCACTGCTCGTGCTTGTTCTCGTGGCTGCCGGCCTCTATTCCCACCACCTGTATCTGCAGGTGGGGCTGTTCGCGGTCAGCATTACGTTGGCCGTCACGATGTTGGTGAGATTTGCGATCAGCGAGTTCACCGCCCCTCCACCGGTCGTGTCGCTCGCCGGGGCCCCGGCATTTGGTCTGATGTCGAGCACCCCAGACATCTTCCTGATCGTCCTCGATGGATATGGACGAGAGGATGTGTTGAGGACCATCTATGCCTTCGACAATTCGGAATTCGCTATTTCGTTGGAGAACAGCGGCTTCAACGTCGCCTCGTCAGCCAATGCGAACTACGGGGGAACCCATCAGTCGATCCCCTCGCTACTCAACATGACTTACGTCGCCGAGGACGGAGACGTGATTTCCAATTCCGATCTCGAAGTTCTGGCCCGGTCGATCTCAGGAGACAACGCTCTGGTTCGTACTCTCAAGGACAACGGATATCGCTACATCCACGGCGACACCGACCATTGGGTGAACACCTGCGGCCGTGAGGTCGATGTGTGCCTCGAGGGCCCGCTTTTGGACATCACGATCGATTCTCTGCTGGCAGCGACGCCGGTGGGCCCTCTGATCTTCCCATCCTCGGGTGATCCCAGCACTTATCTCAATCTGGACAGAATCGAACAGCTCGAGAACTGGAGTCAAACCCAAGGAGCCTCGAGTTCAGCGCCGACTTTCACCTACCTGCATCTGATGCTGCCGCACCCACCGCTCTATCTCGATTCTTCGTGCTCTGTCGACATCCGTCCGAACATGGGTGAGAGAAATCTGAACCTCGGCGATATCTCAACCGATGTCTTGGCCGAACGAAAGGATGGATACATCGAACAGGTGAAATGCGCCAATCTCACGATCGAGCGATTCCTGGCTCAGGTCGATGAGGACGATGTGGTTGTGATCACGGCCGACCACGGGCCCGATTCGTATGGGCTGATGACCGGAAACCCGTCGATGTGGAGCGCAGAACAAATGTGGGAGCGATTCGGCACATTGACTGCGGTCCGACTTCCCGCCTGCCCCATCGAAGACGAAGATCTCCAGTTGGTCAACGTGTTTCGACTGGTTCTGGGTTGCCTTACCGGGGACGGGGTCCTGGTGCTCGAGAAGCGATACTTCGGCGCCACATACGGTGGGCCCGTCTTCGAAATCCCCGACCCGGACTCGGCCGAACTCGACTTGGCCAACAATTGACGAACCGAGGGCTAAGGCGCCAGCCGCTTAATCCTCCGGTTCAGCCGCCTTTTGGAACCAACCCTTGACGGTATGCCACCGAAATCTCGCGTACGCGGCCAGGCCGGCAATCCCGCCAACCAGCAGTTGGAGCAGGAGGCTCCCTGACCCGGCGTCGAGGTATCCGAAAACAAGCATGAACTATTCCTCCTCAGGAGATATCAACGACGGGCGATTCGGTTGCAAATGCAACAATCGGCAATCGATGACGTTGACATGAGTGTCAAAGCTGATGATCAGGCGGCGGAATCAAGGCTTCCGTCAATGCCGGTGCGGCCTCACGAGTGAAGCAGGGTCAGAACCTCGTCCCGATCGACCTCGATGACTGGAGATGGTTTTCCCACGACCGTGATCCCACCGTATTTGAATACCCGCGGCTCGCGATCTTCCAGCGTCTCCTCGGACATGCATGACAGCAGACGCCGGAAGATGTTTGGAGAAACCACCCGGTCTCCAACCGAGCAATCGGCCTCGCCCCGCACCGCGAGAAAGATGTTGAACCGCTCGATTAGATCCTCGTGGCTCCACGATGACGGGTCGCGAGCTAGTTGGTTCCGTTGGTCGGTCCCATGATCAGCCACAAAGATGACCACGGCACTCGGATCGAGATTGTCACTCAGATCGATCATGAAGTCATTCAGGCACATCGTCTGTTCTAAATATGCGTGGCGCCTGTTGTCGACATCGTCCGCCCGGCGAGAGAAGAGGACGCCACTTCGGTCCCTGCTGTAGATCGTCTCGCACGTTGGATCGAGGAAGAAAGGTGGGTGTGGGGCCATGACATGGGCGAACACAAAGTTCGGCTGATCATCAGTTGATAGACGGGGGCCGTTTTCCAGCAGCCAGTTCATAGTGTGTTGAGAGCCGACTGTGAAGGCGTAGCCAGCGGACTCGAGCACGGACGGGCTCGCCACCGTGCGCGCCAAGACAAAGAACATCGCCTCATCGAGCAGCGGGGCGGCGACACAACGGTCGACTGTCGGCCCGCATGAAGAGCCACTCCAACCCGACTCGATCATGACACTCTCATATCCCGCGGCCCGAAGAATCGTGTTCAGCGAATTCGACCCACCGATCATCTCCGTTAGGTGGTGGCTCGTTGTCGGCCAGAGCCCTTCCCCTGCGAGCAGCGGATAGGACATATCCAGAAGACCCGGCAACGAGGACTGGGTCGATGGATACGAGCTCCATGCAGATTCGGGAACGTCGAACCCCCGGCTCTCAAGGGCATCGAAAATCGCCGGATTCTGAAGTCCGAAATCGGTGGCGAGCGTTTGCTGCCCCACATAACCGTCCAGGATCACCAGGAACACGTCCGGATTTCGGGACAGTCCTATTGGTGCGTGGTCAGCTTCGATGGCCAAGTCAGGGCCCCTCTCACCGACCTTCTCGATGAGGATGATGATTGGTCCTGACGCCAAGACGACTGCTAACGACAGGAAGATGAGGCGCAGGATGTGGTGGTTCTCGGTACGAGCAATCAAGGCAGTCGTCACACCCAACAGCGCGGCCATGACCAGCCATCCTGTCGGCTGCCCGAACACCCATAGCAACTTGCCGCCTCGCATGAACAACGCCGTCACCAGGAATGTCGAGAACACCGCAGTCGTTGACCGCACGCCAAACCGCAACAGGCCGAGAACCACTGCGAGCCCACCAACCCAAACAAGTGCGATCAGGGCCAGGATCCTCTCGGGGTGCCCGATGCTCAGAGAATTGATGGCCATTATCTCGAGGGGCGAGAACGCGGCTGCCACTCCCAGCAGGGCCACGTCCGACCACCTGAGGCCTCGCTTCAGAATGGAGGGCTTTAGCTGAGGCCGGTCCGGATGATCTCTCTTCGATGCTCCGTCGCTTGCCCTCAGATCTTCATCTAATGAGGTCCCCGTCTTGATCAGCGTCACTCGGTGCGCCCTGGACTTCGGAACAGTTGGCTGATCGGGTAGGCGTCATCGACAATGAAAGACGGTCGCGGGCTAAACCCTGGAGGTCGGAAGCACAGCTCAATACCTCCAACCAGGACCTGTACAGACAGACTCCCCGATTCCCCATTGATACAGGCCAAACCCAGCGTGGCACCCTCCCAGATAGCCCCTTGGACCCAAAGGCTAGGCCGAATCCGGACGGTGTGGCCCGGTCCAAGGGTCTGCACCCGTCCGCGCTAGACAGGCCCGTAGGGCGCTAGGCGAGCCCGGGGTCCGGTTCAACGCTGGAAGCGTTCTTCGGAACTGGCGCCTGCTCTATATGGCTCACCAATCCCAGCAACACGACGAGCGATGCAAGTATGAAATGACCTCTCCAACGGGGGGAAGAGGAACCAGAGGAAAAGAGGGGAAGCCAGTACAAGGACAAGAGTGCTTCCTCGACGCCACCAGAGAGCACCAGTAGGCAACGCAGCCAGGGTGTAGGTCGGCCACGACAGAGGCGAGGCGAGCAATGCGGCGACCACAGTTATTGAGATCGCGTGTGGTCGGTTCCGCACCGCCAGCCACACCCCAACAGCGGATCCGACCACGACAGTTGCGACGGCAGGCACTCCGAACCGGGACAACAGAAGAGCAAGGCTGGCGTTAGCGTCCGTGCGCCGTCCTTCGTCTGCTTCGCCTGCCATCCAATCTCCCTCACCCCGCCTCAGCCACCTCGCGCAGCTCACGCTTCAACTCGTTGACCTCGTCTCGGAGCCGGGCCGCGTACTCGAAACGCAGCTCCTTGGCCGCTTCATGCATCTCTTCTTCGAGACTGAGCACCAGACGGACCAGGTCCTCGCTCTCCAGATCCAAAGGCCGGCGCGGCTGAACTTCTCGCCTTCGTCGGTCACCGGTCGGGGCTTGGGTTTGAACCAATTCCAGGATGTCTGAAACCCGTTTGCGCACGGTTTGTGGATCGATGCCGTGGTCCTCGTTCCAATCGGCCTGCAGTTTGCGCCGCCGGTTGGTCTCGCTGATCGCCCGTTTCATCGACTTGGTCACGTTGTCGGCGTACATCACCACTTGACCGTCGATGTTTCGGGCCGCACGCCCAATTATCTGGATCAATGACGTATCGGAGCGAAGGAACCCCTCCTTGTCGGCGTCGAGGATCGCCACCAATGAGACTTCCGGGAGGTCCAGACCCTCACGCAACAGGTTGATCCCCACCAGCACATCGAACTCCCCCAGCCTCAGCTCACGCATGATCTGGATCCGCTCCAGGGTGTCGATCTCGGAGTGCATGTACCGGGCCCGCACCCCCATCTCCAACAGGTAATCGGTCAGGTCCTCAGCCATCTTCTTGGTGAGCGTGGTGACCAGCACCCGTTGCTCCCGCACCGCCCGAAGCCGAATCTCGTCGAGGAGGTCGTCGATCTGGCCCTTGGTGGGTCGGACCATCACCTCGGGGTCGACCAGACCGGTGGGACGGATGATCTGTTCCACCACCTGGGTCGAGTGTGAGATCTCGAAGTTGCTGGGCGTAGCCGAGAGGAACACCACCTGATTCGCCTTCTCCAACCACTCGTCGAAGCGAAGTGGGCGGTTGTCCTTGGCCGAAGGAAGCCGGAAGCCATGCTCGACCAGGACCTCTTTGCGGGAACGGTCCCCCTCGTATTGGCCGCCGATCTGAGGGACCGTGACATGGGACTCGTCGACGATGGTCAGATAGTCCTTGGGGAAATAGTCGAGGAGGGTGTAAGGGGCCTCGCCTGGCGAGCGGCCGTCGAGATGTCGTGAATAGTTCTCGATCCCCGAGCAGAATCCGATCTCCCGCATCATCTCCAGGTCGTAGTTGGTCCGCATCCGAAGCCGTTGCGCCTCCAAGAGCTTGCCGTTGCCCTCCAGGTCGCCAAGACGGTCCGCCAGTTCCTCCTCGATGCCGGTGATCGCCTTCAGCATCCGCTCCCGCTCGGTGACGTAGTGGGTGGCGGGGAAGATCATCAGCTCGGACATCTCATCGATGACCTCACCGGTGACCGGGTTCAACCGGAGGATTCGCTCGATCTCATCCCCCCAGAACTGGACCCGGACGATGGTCTCCTCGTAGGACGGGAAGACCTCCAGCGTGTCCCCTCGGACCCGGAACTTGCCCCGGACCAGGTTCACCTCATTGCGCTCGTACTGGATGTTGACCAAACGCTTGATCGCCTCCGTCATCGGGTACTCCACCCCCCGGATGAGGCGGAGCAACTGGCCCAGGTATTGCTCGGGTGAGCCCAGCCCGTAGATAGCCGACACCGAGGCGACGATGATCACGTCGTCGCGGACCAGCAGACCGGCCGTGGCGGAATGACGGAGCCGGTCGATCTCGTCGTTGATCGTGGCGTCCTTCTCGATGTAGGTGTCGGTTTGGGGGAGATAGGCCTCGGGCTGGTAGTAGTCGTAATAGGAGACGAAATACTCCACCCGGTTGTTGGGGAAGAATTGGCGGAACTCGTTGGCGAGTTGGGCGCCCAACGCCTTGTTGGGGGCCAGGACCAGAGTCGGCTTCTGCACCTGTTCGATGGTCCAGGCAATCGTGGCCGACTTCCCCGACCCGGTTATCCCGAGCAGGGTTTGGTATCGGTCACCGCGTTTGATCCCCGCCGCCAACTTCTCGATTGCCTTGGGCTGGTCCCCGGAGGGGGCGAAGTCGGAGACGACCTTGAACTCGGGCACGGAGTTGAGGGTACAACGGGTCTGAGACAGGAAATGAGAGACTTTCCTCAACCCGGGCAATCGGCCCTCCGAAGCAATAAGGGCTATTGCGAAAGGATCGGATTATCGCCCAACAGCCGACAACCAACCGCCCGCCACTGCGCTGGCCGATTCCGGCCGCTCTGGTAGTCGCCGCCTCCTTCTATCGCCCCATGGTGTTCTGGGCGCAGAACGCTTGGGATCTGTCGTCACCCAACAAGATCCTCCTGATTGGCGGCGCCGTGGCGATCGTCGGATTGAATGTGGTTTGGCTGCTCGCCAGGCTCGGGATCGACCGCCGGGCGGCGGCCCTCGGGGTGGCAACTGGGATCTTGATCCTGGGCGATTGGGAGAAGGCGAACAATGTGCCCATCTTCCTCAAGATCGCTGTGCCCGTCATTGTGGTCTGGATCGGAAATCGGCTCAGTGGATCCACACTCTTGGATGTGGCGACAGTTGTTGCCGTCGCGGTGTTCGGAGTGGCTCCCCTCATCCAATTGGTCGTGGCTCACATCGACCAGGCGAAGCCCTACCCGCTCAAGGTCTTGGAGAGCGCTGTCCCGGCGCAAGCTTCCGGAGACGTGGAAGACATCGTCGTGGTGATAGTCGACTCCTACCCGAATCTCTACGTCACCAAGGAGTGGCACGGGCACGACACGTCATTCATTCTCGACGTGTTGTCGGCCAACGGTTTCGACGTTCCCCTAGCGGCCTGGTCCCAAATGACGTTCACCGCGCTTTCCGTGCCGAGCATCCTGGAGCTCCAGCCGGTGGTCGGGGAAGGCCCGCTCGAGCCATGGGGCAATGTCAGCTCCGCAAATCGGATTACTCGAGGCGACAGTCTGGTGACGTCGACTTTGCAGTCGGCGGGATTCACCTACACCCATATAGAAAGCGGAGCCGACCCGCTGGCGTGTGGGGATCCAGTCGATCGCTGCGCAGAGTCGAATTGGATCGACGAGCCGGTATGGGAACTGTTGCGAACGACGGTCGCGGCCCGCGGGATGGAGGACAACCTGAGCTTCTATTCCGTGGCGGGCACCCTCAACGCGGTCGACAACCTGACCCGGCTCGGCAACGACCTGATCGGCAATGGATCACACGACTACGTCTTCGCCCACCTTTTCCTCCCCCATCCTCCCATAGTCGTCGATTCTGGGTGTGAAGCCCTGGGCGGTCGGTTCCCGGAGCCGGCGAATCGGGACCTTCGCTCGGACGCCACTTACCTGGATGCGTTCTCCCAACAACTTACCTGTGTCGACGGGTTGATAGAGAGGATCGCCGATATGGCCCAACCGTCGACGGCTATGTTGATCACGGCCGACCACGGCACCGGTTTTGGGGGACAGGTCGCCCGGGATGGACGCACCTGGACCGACCCAGATATCGCCGAGCGTCTCGGGATCCTGCTCGCGTATCACCTGCCAGAGGGTTGTGAGCCACCGGTCGATGAAGTGAACGTGGATGTCATGCGCGCCATCATGTCGTGCGCAGTCGATATGGAACTCCCGATTCGGAATCCCCAGATTCTCCTCGGTGCGGACAACCCGTTTGTCTTGGACCCCGAACGAATGGCCGATATCCGGGCCAAGGTCGAAGCGGGCACGCTCGACCGAACTGATGGGTGACCTTCAAAGCTCGCCCACCAATACCTCGACGGTCTCCTCCAATTCCTCGAGGGTCCCGTGGTTGGGGATCACCAGATCGGCAGACGCCAGCCATTGCGCCCTCGTGGGTTGAGAGGCAGTCCTGGCCCGGATGTCCTCGATGCTCATGCCCCGCCCCAGGGCACGCTGGAGCCTGACCTCATCGGGGGCGTCGACCACCATCCGAGGCCAGTCGAGACCGGTCTCCAGGATCGGCACCTCGACAACGCCTACCCCCTCAAATCCCTCCAACTCACCCCGAATCGTGCCGAATATGTGGGGGTGGGTCAGCGTCTCCAACTCCCGGAGTTGACCCCGGTCAGCAAAAACGATGCCAGCCAGCCGCCCTCGATCGATCACACCATCGCGCAGCACCTCCGGCCAGCGTGCGGACACCGCCGCGAAGGCCTTGCCTGCGGGCTCCAGCACCCGATGGCCCATCCGATCGGCATCGACCACCCGGATTCCGAAGGCGCTGAGGAGACGCCCGACCTCGGTCTTCCCCGAGCCGATTCCACCCGTGAGCACCCATCGACGGTTCTGTGTAGTCACCTGGCTCGACGGTAGCCTTTCCCCATGACCGTCAGTGCTCCTTGGGAGCGGCGCGTCCATTTCAGTATCGAGGTCGGGCAGTTCATTGCCCTGGTTGTCGCCGTCGTCGTCGACCTGGTGACCACCGACAGCTTCCCCGAGTCCCTGGTCGCCATGAGCGTCGCCACCATCTATGTCTTGGGGTCGGCCGCGGTTCCGGACGAGTGGTACCACATCAGATTCGGCGCCGAGGCCATCACCCTGATTGGGGCCTTTCTCGCCGCCGTCGCCATCACCCTCACCGGGGGCCCTACCAGCCCTTATCTGCTGCTCTCGACCGGTCCGCCGATCCTCGCCACCCTCTACGGAGGGATCCGAAGCGGCCTGATGACAGGTTTGCTCTCAGCCGGCCTACTCGCCCTGGTCACACTGTCCCAGGGGCTGCCCTTGGTAGATGCCGCACCGGCGATGGCTCTCTATCTCGTTTTCGTCCTGCTGGTCGGAGTCATCAAGAAGCTTCTCGAAGACATCCACCAACAGGCCGCGGACCTGGCGGTGGAGAAGGAATCGGCAACCCAGCGTCTGGAGAACCTTCAGGAGATCCATGGCGTCCTGGTCCGTCTCTCTCAGGACGTGTCCGCCGGGCGTCTCAATGCCGTCGAGGTCGGCGCCGAAACCCTGGACACCGTCCTCACCAGACTCCCCGGCTCGGCGGGGAAACTGGCAATCGAGGGTGAAAACGGTTTGGTGGTGCTGGCTGCCCGCGGTGTCCCCGATCCCGACGGTCAGAAGAACGAGATCCCGATCAAGACTGCTGATGCGGCCGTGGGAATGATGGAACTGGTGACTCCAAACCCCCTGGCGGACGACGATCGCGCCGCTGTCGAGGCCTATCTTCGCCCCCTCGGCATTGCATTCGCCAATCTTCAATTGCTTCAGGACATCGCCGGCTCGGCAGTGGCCGAGGAGCGTCTCCGCCTGGCCCGGGAGATGCACGACGAAATCGGCCCCTCACTGGCCTCACTGGGTCTGTCATTGGACGTGGCGGCCATGCAAAACGTGGACGCCCCTGAATTGGTGGCCGATTTGAAGGTGCTTCGCTCCAATGTCACCAAGCTGGTCGAAGATGTCCGGGCCAAGGTGGCCGACCTGAGAAGCACCCCGGGGCCGACACTCACCGCCAGAGTCCTCCAGGCAACATCGGATTTCAATGGGACCCCGTTGATCGTCGTCGACATCGACGAGAGGCGCCCGCCACGGCCGGCAATGATCGCCGATCTGACCTCGATCCTCACCGAGGCCATCCGAAACGCCCACAAACACTCCTCGGCCTCCAACATCATGGTCTCGGGTCGCATCCACCGGGACTGGGGCAGTTGCCAGGTGCAGGACGACGGTGTCGGCTTCGATCCCGAATTTGAGCCGGAGGGACATTTTGGGCTTGTGGGGATGCGCGAACGTGCCGACAAAGTTGGAGCAACCGTTGCTTTCGAATCGAATGAAGAGGTAGGGACCACAGTGACTATTGAATGGGGCAACCGATGATCCGCGTCATGATCGCCGATGACCACGTCTTGTTTGCCGAGGGTTTGAGCCAGGCTCTCGATTCTCTCCCCGATGCCAGGGTCGTCGGCGTTGTCGACTCCGGCCCTGCCCTCGACGAGGCATTGGCCTCCCAGCCTGCCGAGGTCTCGATTGTCGACATCGAGATGCCGGGGGGAGACGGGATCACCACCATCGCTGCGTTGGGCAGGCGGACCAACGCGATCGTGGTCTCCATGTACGCCTCGGACGAACAGAAGGCGCGGGCCGTCGCCGCCGGCGCAAGAGGATTCTTCTCCAAGGGAGTTCCCCTCCTCACCCTCGCCGCCGCAGTGCGGGCTGTGGCCGACGGCAAGAACCTCATCGAGCTCGAGGATCACGAGCGGGACCAGGTCCTCGAGGGCTACAGCCAGGCAGTCCTCGATCCCGGGGCCGCATCGCTGACCGAGCGAGAAAAGGAGATCCTCCGGCTGTTGGCGGTGGGGGTCTCATCCACCGACGAGCTCGCAGACCGGCTCTATATCTCGCAAAAGACGGTCAAGAACCACTTGGCGTCTATCTTCCAGAAACTTGCTGTCAGTGACCGGACCCAGGCCGCCATCGAGGCGATCCGACTGGGGATCGCCCGGCCCCAATAGCCGTATGAGTCGCAAGGCCCATGAATGATCTCGCTATCGAGCCGTAACCTGATCGCAGGATTTTGAAAACGGTAGGAGAGAACCATGTTCTGCAAGATCATCTACTTGTACACCAAACATGAGAGAGGCGCCTCCATGGTCGAGTACGCCCTCCTGGTGATGATGATCGCCATGGTCGCGCTGATCGCGGTCGCGGTCGCGGGCACCGAGCTTTCGGAGACATACTCCGAAATCAGTTCCGGCCTCACCGAGGCTGGAAACTGAGTCTTGATGGTTCTGGAGACCCATTGTGCCAGAACCCGTGTGGGCTAACTTGCCCATAAGTACTGCAAGCCAGTAATCCGAGCCAAGGAGGGGTTAATGCTTGCTCTGTGGACCAAGGTAACGAGTTGGATTCAGTCCGAGAAGGGCGCCTCAATGGTTGAGTACGCACTCCTCGTTGTGCTGATCGCCATCGTTGCTCTCGTGGCCGTTCAGATCGCCGGACAAGAGGTCTCTGAGACCTTCTCCGAGGTCAGCTCAGGTCTCGACCAGTAATCCGAAGCAAAGCGATTGAAAGGGGCCCGCAAGCGGGCCCCTTTCTACGTCCTGGCATGAATAGGAGTGGGTTTCACAGTTTCCGGATCTGGTCGCCGCGCTGGACTACCCCGGGCACAACCACCCGGGTGTTGATGCCCCGGAACGAGTGATCACGACCCGGCCCGGTGTTGACAAAGCGCAGGGCGTCGGCTCCGAAGCGGCCCGAGAACTTGGCACAACCTCGATGCGGGATCTCGGTGACCTCCAGCACGGCCGATCCGAGTTGCAGTCGAGTCCCCGGCGGGAGGTTGGCACGGCTCAGATCGAGGTCGACGTAGAACTGGTCGCCTGCCAGCGACCAGAGATCACGATCCTGAGCCAGCAGGGAGACCACCCTCGCATTCATGACGGTGACCTGAGCGTCCGGATTCGGGGCGCCATCGGCTGTGCTCATGCTCTGGCGGGCCCTCCAGCTGTCGCCGACCACGCCGAGCTCCGAATCCAGTTCGGCCGTCTCCATCTCCTCCCGCTCACCGACCCCGGGGCGACGGATGATCATCTCGATGGTTCCGACATCGCGTGGGGACTGGAGGATGTGGTCGAGACCGGTTTCCAAGGTTGCCCTGTCCAGGTGCGGCGCAGAAGTCATTTGAGCAAGGTACTACTGAGACTCAGGCCGGAGAACCACGTACTGTTCGTCCTCGAACACCGGCTCCCACCCAGCCGCCTTCAGGTCGTCAACCAGGGGCTCGGAGGTCTTGAGCAGCGCTTGCTCGATGCCGTCACGCTCGAACACCGGCTCGAATGGCTGGTCCCCATCACGGACGGCCACGAACTCGGCCAGTCGGTCCCGGTAGAGCTCGGCCCGGTCGTCGACATAGACCTGCCGGGCGGGGCCCTCCGCCCAGATCAGATATCCCCCGGTGCGGTCGTCGTGGAAGGTGCGGCCTGGGTCGAGGGCAGCCACGGCGGCGATCGGGAAGCGCTCGTGGTCGAGTGAACCGTCAGATGCCAGCAAGAAAGGCAAGACCAGCACCGCGGCACAGAAGACTACGGACTGACCGGTCGAGAATCGGGGTGCCGACCCCACCTTCAATCCGTATATCCCGAGGCTGACCAACGGGAGCAGTGCGATCCAGGCCGGTGGTATGGCCCGGGTCGCTCCAAGGCCCAGGGCGAGGAAGGGCACGATCACCCAGAGATGTCTTGGTGTCACCCGGCCCCTGATCGCAGCCCACACGATGAGGGCCAGCCCGACCAGGAACGGCACGAAGACCACAGACACGATTTCCGGCTTTCTCCACTCCGAAAGCAGGGCGAGAGCGTCACGGGCGTAGACGAATTCGAGGAGCACGGTGACAACCCCCAGCCCATGAGCGGTCAACAACGTCACCAGACCGCACAGAATGGCCGTTGGCAGCCATTTCCACTCCCGTTCGGCCACCAGGCTCAATCCAACGTATGCCAGCCCGATGGAGAAGCTGCCATGGATCGAGGCCCAGACCCAGAACAGGAGAGGCAAGGCCCATCGGGTCACCGGCCGCTCCCAGGCCAGGATCACCAGCACCAGAAGGGCGAAGGAGAGAATCACCGGCCTCGGGACCAGGAAGCTGATCAACAACATGGTGCTGAGCATCAAAACCGCCGCCGTGCCGGAGACGCTCCGGGAGCGCCGGTAGCCGATCAGCCCGATCCCGAGGAAGATGATCGAGGTCATGAGCAGCATCATCGGCGGGACGAAGCCGAGGCCCCAGTTGCGCTCTCCCCACGCGTAGAGCAGCTCGGCCAGCCAGCTTTGGGTTAGCCATGGCTCCCCGTTCATCGTGAACGAGAACGGATCCGCGGTCAGGACCTCGCCGGCCATGGCCTGGAGGTCACCTGCCCGGATGTGCCACAGAAAGCTGTTGTCCCGGATCGGTGCCCAGGCGTCGATCACCAGCGCCACCCAGGGCACCACCAGGAGCAAATGGGCTATGGAGAACCGGCGCGGTGACGGCGCGGCTGCCGTCTCGCTCATCAGTCGATGAAAGCGGTGCCGATCTGAATCGCCGCCGGCCCGAGTAGCACGATAAAGAGGGCCGGGAAGATGCAGAACACCAATGGGAACACGAGCTTGACCGGAGCGGCAAACGCCTTCTCCTGGGCCCGCTGACGGCGCTTGACCCGCATCTCATCGGCCTGGACCCGCAGGACTCGGGCGATGGTGACGCCGAATGCCTCAGCCTGGATCATGGCCAGCATGAAGGATCTCAACTCGTCGAGATCGGTGCGATCCATGAGGTGACGCATGGCGTCGCGACGGCTCACCCCGACCCGGGTCTCCTGGAGCATCCGGAAGAACTCCTCGGACAGCGGTCCCGGGACCGTTGCCACCACCCGAGAAAGAGCGGAGTCGAAACCGAGTCCGGCCTCCACCGAGATCACAAGCAGGTCGAGCACGTCGGGCAAGGCCCGCAGCATGGTGTGGGACCTCTCATCGATCCTGCGCCGCAGCCAGGCGTCGGGCCCGAAGAATCCGAGAACGATCGGCATGACGAAGAGGAAGGTCCGCTGCAGGCCGTCGCTCCCATATTCGACCAGGAAGAAGGCGGCAACGAGGCCCGCCAGGCTGGTCAGCATTTTGATGACGACAAAGGAGGGGGCATCCAGGTTCCCCGGATTGCCGGCCAACACGATCAGGTGTTGCTTCTTGTCCATGTAGCCGGCTGGCGTGAACCTCTTCAGGAAGTCGGAGATCTTGATCACGATCGGCCCGACTGTGCGCTGGGCGAGGGGCTTGGCGAGCTCGTTGTCACGGATCACACCTCCAGTGGTGCGTCCGTAGAGGGCGAGACGGTTGGTCATGTCCTCACGAGCCCGGGTTACCCCGAGCCCAGCCCAAACCAGCACGAAGAAGATCAACGCTCCGATCGTGAGCACAGCGAGCAGCTGGGAGTCGAGGTCGAGGATGTTCATACTTCGATGTCCACAATCTTCTTCATCCAGAAGATCCCGCCGATCATCAGCAACAGCCCGCCGACGATGGCGATCCTTCCAGTGGGCGACTCGAGCAACGGCATCAGATAGTCACGGTTGGTGAACCACAGGAAGGCCGCCAGGGCGAAGGGAAGGGACCCGAGCACGAAGGCCGAGATCCGGCCCTCTGCCGTGAGGGCCTTGATCTCACCTTTCAGGCGGTTCCGGGAGAGCATGGTGTCGGCCACCGTCTGCAGTACCTCAGCGAGGTTGCCACCGACTTCGCGCTGGATCTCGATCGCCATGGTGGCCCACTCGAAGTCCTGGGACTGAGTCCTTTCGGCGATCCCCTGGAGGGCGTCCGAGACGGTGCGCCCCAACCTGGATTCGGTCACACCCCGGCTGAACTCGCGGGAAGTCGGCTCCGGGGCCTCGGCAGCCACGGCCTCGATCGCTTGCAGCAGCGAATAGCCGGCTCGCAGCGAAGTCGAGAGGAGGGTGAGGGTGTCGGGGAGCTGCTTCTCGAATCTCTTCTTCTCCCGGCCGCCTGCGTATCTGATCATGAAGATGAAGAACAGGAGCAAGCCGACGAACACGATCAGACCCGTGACCGGGCCGCTGAAGATGGCGAGGAACACGCCTCCCACCGCAGCGAGACCGAACATGGCAAGGATTGCCTCGCCAGGGGTCATGGGTATGTTGGCCTGCTCCAGGGCGGCGTTGATGCCCGAGGTCATGCCACGCTTTCTGACCTCTTCCTCGGCTGCCTGACTGAACCGGTTGAGGATCGGGATCCTTTGCAGGAAGGGCGTCTTCTCCTCCTCCACGGCGCGGCCGCGTCGCCCATAGGCCTGGAGACGCTTGGCGAAACGGCCACCACCCTCATCCTCCTCACGCCCGAACAGGATGATGAGAAACAGGAACAGCGTGAGACCGAGGCCGACCGCGCCAATAAGGGCCAGGGAACTCGAGGGCAGTGGGAGGGTGCTCTCCACCTGCACAGTGCTCGGCGGCAGGGTGGTGGGTGTCGTGGTGGGAACCGCGGAGGTGGTCGTGGCGTACCCCGAGACGGGGTAGACCACCGAGGAGGAAAGCCCGCCGGGGTAGGTGGCGGCGAATTCGGCATCGCCAGGAGTGGCGATAGGTGACACAAACCGGCTCACCAGCGTGTTGCTGATCTCCCGGGCGATTTCCCCGTAAAGAGACGACAGTTCCTCGGGGTTCGGGGTGGAAAGGAACAGTCCACCTCCGGCCGCGGCAATCGCCTCGATAGCCGCGGGATTGAAATCAGGTGACTCGAGGGCGACTCCGAAGACGCGAGCGTCACTCGCGCTGACGGCAGCAAGGGCTTCCTCCTCGGTTGCGGTGGACACCGTGTCCTCCCCGTCGCTGAGAACGATCATGTTGGGGATTAGGGCGTCAGCCGAGGCGTCGTCGAACAGGCCGAGCCCCATGATCACACCGTCATGCAGCGCGGTCTCCCCGTCGGCGACGATGGCGTCGATGCGGTTGTTGAGATCGGCGGCGTTGGTGGTGAACCCGGTCTGGACAATCGCCGTGTCAGCGAATGTGACCAGTGCGATCGAGTCCTCGGCCCGTTTCTGGGCGACGAAGCTCTTGGCGGCTGCCTTGGCAGCCTCGATTGGTGCCCCCTGCATCGAACCCGAGGTGTCGATTACGAGGACCACACCCACCGGGACACTCGATTCGCCCAAGGGCGCCGTCTCGAGATTGGAAACCGGCTGTCCGTTGACGGTTACTGCCAATTGGGCGGGGTCCGGCGCCTCGGTGAGGTTCCGGAACTCGACCACCATGAGAACCTGGCCACCCTCGGCGTACCGGGACCCGTTGACGTCGGTGATTTCCATCTCGGGAGACGCCGTCTGTGCAGAGACGGCTGTGCTCAGCCCAAGAACGAGGGCGACAACCAGTAGGGAAAGTCGTCTCACCCACGACCTCTGGCGAACGGCTCGGGATCGAAGAGGTCGGCAGGGAGCCGGATCCCCTGGTTCTCCAGGTCCTCGGAGAAGGTGGGGCGGATGCCGGTGGCCTTCAGTCGGCCCTTGTAGATCCCGTCTTCGTCGACGCCCATGCCGAAGTCGAACAGGAAGAGATCCTGAAGTGTGATGATCTCGCCTTCCATACCTTCGACTTCGGTGACGTGGGTCACCCGACGGGTTCCATCCTTGAGACGGGACACGTGGATGATGAGGTCCACCGCCGATGCGATCTGTTCTCGGATGGCCCGCATCGGAAGGTCGAAGCCGGCCATCAGCACCATGGTCTCGATACGGGACAGAGTGTCCCGAGGGGAGTTGGAGTGGACGGTTGTCAGCGAACCATCATGACCGGTGTTCATGGCCTGGAGCATGTCCAGCGACTCGGCGCCTCGAACCTCACCAACGACGATACGGTCGGGGCGCATACGCAGAGTGTTTCGGACCAGGTCGCGGATGCTGACCGCACCCTTGCCCTCGATGTTGGCGGGACGGGATTCCAGAGTCAGGACATGCTCCTGGTGGAGTTGAAGCTCGGCCGCGTCCTCGACGGTAACGATTCGCTCGTCGCCGGGGATGTAGGAGGACATCACGTTCAGCGTCGTGGTCTTGCCGGAGCCGGTGCCACCGGAGATCAGGATGTTGAGCCGGCCACGGACACAGGCACGGGCAAAGTCGGCCACGCGTTGGGTGATGGTCCCGAAGTTGATCAGATCGGCTTCCTGATAGGGATCGACCGCGAACTTACGAATGGTCAGGAAGGGCCCGCCGATTGCCAACGGATGGATGACCGCGTTGACACGGGATCCATCGGGAAGACGGGCGTCGACCATTGGCGTGGCTTCGTCGACGCGACGGCCAATCTGACCCACGATCTTGTCGATGATCCTCCGGAGGTGAACCTCGTCGACGAACTTCACATCTGAGAGCTGAATGCGACCCAGTTTTTCGTAGTACACATCGAACGGGCCGTTGGCCATGACTTCAGTGACATCGGGGTCATTGAGCAGCGGATCGATAGGGCCGTAGCCCAACACATCAGACGCGATCTCGTTGAGGAGAGCGCGCCGGTCCGCCGAGGTGAGGGGAAGCCCCTGCTCCTGGTCGACCGCCCACTCCAGCATCTCGAGAACGCGAAGTCTCAGCTCGGCATCCGACATCTGCCTGTCATAGAGCGTCGGGCCAAGTTCCTCCACGACCTTGAAGTGGAGACGACCCCTCAAATCGCTCATTGCATCCGAGCGCGTGGCTCCTACGTCGACAGTTTCGCTCTGCCTGGCCGCTGCAACTCTCTCAGATAAAGATGGCACTGTTCACAACCTTCCCACTACTTACGCCCGAACAGCCCGGCCTTTTGCGAGCTCTCGGGGATCTTCCCCGCGATCAAGGCAGCGACACTCTCAAAACCCTTGGCAACCTTGCCTTTGGGGTCGGTCTCCACCACCGGTCGCCCTTCGTTGACCGAATTGGGAACGGCGGCGTCTGAGGGGACCGCGGCTGCGATCTCCATCTTGAGCGCGCTCTCGATCTCCTTATTGTCGAGGCGGGCCTTGGAGTTGCTGCGGTTCATGACGAGTTTCACGTTGGCGGTGGAGAACTTGAGGAGACGGAGGGTTTCCAGGGCCAACTTGGCGTTCTTGACCGACGGGAGGTCCATATCCACGATCATGAGCACCTGGTCTGCCTTCTCGACGAGTGAGAGGATCAACTCATCGAGCATCGAAGCGGTGTCGACCACGACGTAGTCGTAGCCCTCCCGGAGAACATCGAGCATCTGCATCAGACCCGCAGTCGTGATGTCGTCGGCGAACGCCGGCTCCAACGGGGCGGCGAGGACTCTGAGACCACTCGGATGCTCGGTCAGCAGTGAATCAAGCATCTCAGAATCCAGTTGATGCAACTCGTGGGCCGCGTTCACCATTGTGAAGCGGGGTTCGAGCTGGAGGAGGAGGCACACATCGCCGAATTGGAGGTCGGCGTCGACCAGCACCACCTTCTTGTCCGGCAGCCGGTTGAGAAGAAGCGCCACGTTGGTGGCCATGACCGTCTTGCCGCTACCTCCCTTGGCCGAGGTCACGGTGATGAGCTGGCCTCTCTCAGAGCGGTCTGTCTCGCGGGATCGCACTCCTACGTTGCGTCGCTTCAGGACATCGTGTGCGAACTGCTCGATCGCCGCCTCGATCTTGGTCTCGTCGAGCGGGGACTCAATGACGTCCGAGACACCGGCGCGCATCGCGTACCGAAGGAGGTCGGCGGTGACCGACTCGGCCACCATCATCAGGACGAGCACCGGGTCCTGGTTGTGCAAGCTACGCACCTGCTCCATCGACTCCTCGTTGCTGTACGAGGGGCCGAGCAGCAGCATTCGAAGCTCACCGGACTCGATCGTCTGACTCGCCTCTTCGATGGAGCGTGCCACCGGGAGCCGGCCTTCGAACAACTCTTTCGCCGCCGAAACGAAATCGTCGTCCTTGTCGACCACCAATAGGTTGTGTTCAGCCAATGACATGGTCGAACCTCTTGCTCAAACTATCCGAAAATGTCCGCGACCAGGTCTCCACCGAACAGGGTATCGATGATCACACCCTGTGTTTCCACCTCGACGAAGTCCTCGGGGACGAGAGTCAGCCACATTGAGCCATTCTCGAACGAATACGCGATTCGCTCGGCCTGCTCGGGTGTGACCTCGAGAGTGAAGATGGTCTCGTTACCGGTGTCCTCCGCCGGGACCGTGGTGTCGGTCGTGCCTTCGACCGGCTCGGTGGGCTCGGCTTGCACTTGCTCCGGGGCGTTCTCGTCAGGGGCAACGTCACGACCTGTCGCCAGCACCGGGATTCCCTGAAGGACGAACCGCGTGTAGGTGACCACTGCCGAGGCGGCATCCGTGGCGGCTTGGCCCTCGGGCGGGGCTTCGGCAGGATTGACGTTGATCCCCTCGAAGCCCGGAGGAAGGAGTTCGAACGCAATGTCGAGTGTGATGATCAAGTTGATTCGGTCGCCAGGATTCACAAACCCGTTGACCCCTCGGACGTTGTCCGTGGAGATCACCATGGCTTGCTTCCCTTCGGGGATCTGCTGAGAGAGCGGCGTCACGTCGATCGTTATGACCGTCCACTGCGACTCGACCAAAACCGTGTTTGCCGAGATCGGACCTGCCGCCACGGCGCCCCCGAGAACCTGGTTGAGCTGCTCAGGAGTGGTGATGGCCCCGTCGGGAAGGTCTTCCTGCTCCTCGATGCCTTCCTCGATGAGCTGACCGCCGGAGTTGAAGTCCGACACGATGATGGACCCGTCGGTCCCCTCGGCGATGTTGTCGACCGCGCGGAAGACCTTGACCTGGGCCTGACCGGCTGTGACTTCGTTTTCTATGCCCTGCAAGTAGTTCCAAACCGCCCAAGCGGCCAGACCGGCCAGGATCAAGGCCACAAGCAGAACGATGGCTCTCCTACCCATTGAGTCCCCTTCGTTTGTCCCCTCGGGTGGGCGCCGGCCCGTCCCCGGCGCGTGCCTCTTGGCATGCTACCGGTCGGGTTACGCCCTCCCACTGTTTCAAGTCCAATTCCACAAGATTGATTCGGACCGTCTGGGACAAGTCTTGAGACTTTCCCCAAACCCTCCATAGTGCGGTCGTCTCATATTGCGACCGTGGCCCAACTTGAGAGGCGCCGCCTCAGCGTCTTCCGATGCCCCGCTCCTTGAGCTCTTGCAGGATCGCCTCCAACGACGCATCCACAGGCATCGGGGGCCGCTCGTCGTCTGTAGGCCCAAACTCTCGTTCGAATTCCTTCTGGGGTCGGCGGCGACTCTGACTTGGGCTTGGGCCCTTCTTCTGCTCCTCGATCTGGGACTCCCGCTCCTGCCAGTCCGGGGAGGCCTGTTTTATCGAAAGCGAGACGCGACGGCGTTCGTTCTCTTTCTCGGTGATCTTCACCTTGACAGGCTGGCCGATCGAAAGCTCCAACTCGGGGGACTCCACACGGTGCACGGCGATCTCGGACACATGTACCAGACCCTCGACACCATCGGCCACCGAAACGAAGGCACCGAAAGGCACTGTCTTGGTTACCACGCCATCGACGACGTCTCCCACTTCGTGCTCGCGAGCAAACACGTCCCAGGGGTCATCACTCGTCTGGCGGATCGAAAGTGAGATTCGCTCCCGATCACGGTCGACTTCGAGAACCTTGACCGTGACCTTGTCGCCCACCTTCACCAATTCACCGGGGTGGTTGACGTGCTGCCAGGACAATTCCGACACGTGAACCAGCCCGTCCATCCCCCCCAGGTCCACAAAGGCGCCGAAATTGACGACAGAGGAAATGACACCGTCGCGGATCTCACCCTCGCCGAGGCCATCCAGAAACGCATTGCGCTCCTCGGCCTGGGCCTCTTCCAGATAGGCACGGCGGGAAAGGACCACGTTGTTTCTTGGGCGGTCCAACTCGATGACTTTGGCGGTGATCGTCTGGCCGATGAAGGGGTCGAGATCACGGACCCGCCGCAGATCGACCAGGGATGCGGGAAGGAAGCCACGGAGGCCGATGTCGACGATGAGCCCGCCCTTGACCACCTCGATGACGGTTCCCTCGACAGTTCCCTCCTGATCTGCGATCTGCTGGATGCGACCCCAAGCCCGCTCGTACATGGCGCGCTTCTTGGAGAGGATGAGACGCCCTTCGTCGTCCTCTTTGTTGAGGACCACGGCCTCGACACGATCTCCCACCTTCACCGCATCGTTGGGATCGACATTGTTGCGAATGGAGAGTTCCCGGGTCGGGATCAGGCCTTCAGACTTGTAGCCAATGTCGACCATGGCACCGTCGCCGTCGACGCTGACCACGGTCCCTTCGACGATGTCACCTTCCTTGAACTCGAGGACGGTGGCTTCGATAGCTCTCTCGAAATCGTCGCCGATGTCGTCGGGGAGATCGCTCAGATCGGGGGCAACCAGGGCCTCACGGCCGGAAACCCCTGCAGGAGCGGCGACTGCGGGCTCGGTTTCCGGCTCGTCTTCTGCAACGGGTTCGGGCGCAGCCGGAGTTTCGGGCTCGGGCTCATCGGTGACCGCTGGTACCTCCAACTCGGGCAGATCCCCGGCGGTCGGGTCGGGCGCCGCAGCTGCTGCCTCCTCGACAGTGCTCTCGGGCGCGTTCTCTTGGTCGTTGGGCATGTTTAGGCGGTTACCTCCGAAAGGAACTCTGCGTGCGCTGGGCCCGCAGGCTGGTTAAGTGTACGCCGATCATGGGAGAACCGCCAAGCGCTAGAACCGGATCAGACCTTCACAGAGGCCAAGTCGGAGCCGGATCCCACATCCACCACCAGGGGCACATCGAGGGCGACCACTCCCTCCATAGTCTCGACAACCAACTTCTCGGCGGAGCTCATCTCATCATCCGGGCACTCCAGGATCAACTCGTCGTGGATCTGGAGGATCAAGCACGACTCGTACCCACCCTCCCGCAAACCTCGATCGAGCTCGATCATGGCCTTCTTGATGATGTCCGCGGAGGTTCCCTGCACCGGGGCGTTGAGCGCCATGCGCTCTCCCATCTGCCTGATCCGGAAGTTGTCGGATTTCAACTCGGGGAGATATCGACGCCGGCCAAACAGGGTCGTGGTGTAACCCTGGTTCCTGGCCAGGGTCACCACCGAGGACATGAACTCCTTGACCTGCACGAATTGGGCGAAGTAGGCGTCGATATGGGCTCGCGCCTCTTCGCGGGAGATTCCGAGCCGATCTGCCAGACCGAACGCCTCCATCCCGTACAGCAGCCCGAAATTGATCATCTTCGCGGTGTTTCGCTGCTCCCGGGTGACCTGGTCTTCCGTGAGACCCCACACCCGGGCCGCTGTCGCAGTATGGATGTCCGAGCCCACCCGAAACGCCTCCAAGAGGAAAGGATCACCACTCATGTGGGCCAGGACTCGCAGCTCGATCTGGGAGTAATCAGCCACCAGGAACTCAGAGCCCTCGCCGGCGACGAACGCCCTGCGGATGGTTCGCCCCGACTCCGATCGCACCGGGATGTTCTGGAGATTCGGCCGATCCGATGAGAGCCTTCCTGTGGTGGCGGCCATCTGGTTGAACCGGGTGTGGATCCGGCCGTCGGCTTCGACCAGCGGCAGATACCCGTCCACATAGGTGCTGCGCAGCTTCTCCAGTTCCCGATACTCGAGGAGTGCGTCGACCAGAGGGTGCTCCATCTTCTTGAGCACGGACGCATCGGTTGAGGGCTTGCCGGTGGATGTCTTCTTGATCACCGGCAGTCCCAGCTTGTCGAACAGGATCGAACGCAATTGGTCGGTCGAGTTCACGTTGAACGGCTCTCCGGCAAGTTCCTGGACCCGGGCGTCGAGCACGTCGAGACGCTTCCGCAGGTCGTTTCCCATGCCCTCGAGGTAGGAGCGGTCAACCCCGATTCCAACGTGCTCCATCCGGGCCAGCACCGGGACCAGCGGCAACTCGAACTCGTCGAACAATTCCAGCTCATCACGTTCGACGAGCTCGGCCCGCATCTTCTCCGCCAATCTCCTCACCGCCTCGATGCGTCTCCCCTCCCTTTCGAGATCGGGGCCGGTGTCGAAGGGAAGGGTTCCGGCTGCGGCGTCATGGTCGGGGGACGCCAACTCGATGTCGAGCCAACGGTCTGCAAGAGACTCGAGGTCATAATCTCGCTGAGACGGGTTGATGATGTAGGCGGCCAGAGCGGTGTCCATCTCGAGGCGAGCCACGTCATGATCGAGATCCAGGAGCGCTCGAACCAGCTCTTTGAGATCGTGGCCCACCACCGACGCCGAGCCAGACTCGAGTGCCGCCAACAAGGGCTCGGCGGAGTCAAAGGGGATGATGGTCGACTGGCCGGGGCCGGTCGCAACCACCAGGCCAAATGGCTCGCCACCGTCGGTGACCAGACCGGTGACCAACGATGAGGCGGCGGCGATACTTGCGATCTCGGCCGGCGATGTCAACAGGCGTGATTCCACCTCCAACACCTCGGATGCTCCCGCCGCCGAGGGAAGGGCCTCTTCGAGGTCCCCCCACATCGAGTGAAACTCGAGACTGTCGAAGAGATCCTTGACCACCGAGCGATCCCATTCCCGGGCATGGAGGTCTTCGATCTCGACACCGATATCTAGGTCGTCGACCAGGGTCATCAGATCCTTGTTGAGAAAAACCTGGTCGCGATGGGCCGCCAGGCTCTCACGGAGCTTTGGGGTCTGGTCGGCGATCGCGGTATAGATGGCGTCGAGACCCCCGTGGTCGGCCACCAAGCGAGACGCAGTCTTCTCCCCCACCCCGGGGACGCCCGGGAGGTTGTCGGAGATGTCTCCCCTCAGGGCGGCGTACTCGACGTATTGATCGGGTCTGATCCCATAACGCTCCTCGACGAACGCCTCGTCTGCGATGACGATGTCGCTGATCCCCCGCCGGGTGTACACCACCCGCACCGGTCCCCCCACCAGCTGGAAAGCGTCACGGTCTCCGGTGACGATCAAGACCTCCCACCCTCCGTCTACTGCGTTCTTGGTGAGGGTTGCGATGAGATCGTCGGCTTCGTAGCCCTCCATGCGGAGCTGGGTGATCTGAAGTGAATCCAGAACCTCGTCGATCAATGGGAGCTGGCTTCGAAAATGGTCGGGTGCCTTCTCCCGCTGCGCCTTGTACTCGGGATAGGTCTCGGTGCGGAACGTCTGCCTCGAGACGTCCCAGGCAACCGCGATGCCATCCGGGTGGAAATCCTTTAGGAGACGGATCAGCATCCGGGTGAACCCGAACACCGCGTTGGTCACCTGCCCGCTCTTGGTGGCGAGGTCCTCGGGCAGTGCGTAGAAGGCCCGGTAGGCGATCGAATTGCCGTCGATGAGAGCCAGCGTGGGCACGGTATCGACGGTAGCGGCGACCGGGGTCAGTCGGGCAGCCGGGTGAGCAACCGGGCGCGTTTCGCGGCGAGCCGGAAGCGCTTCTCGGTCAATCGGGCCAGGGTCTGTTCAAAGCGACGCACGTCGCCGGCAGTAAGTCCGGCTTCCTCCCGGTCGAGGTAGTTGCCCACCGCCGCGTCCCGCTGCGCGTCGTCGTTGATTGCCCGGTGATAGTCGAGCTCGGCAGTGACCTGTCGGGCCTCGGCGTCGATGGCCTCGATGCGGTCGTTGAGACTGAAGATGCGTCGATGGATTCGGTCCAAGTCCTGGAGAGGGTATCTCCGGATCGCCTATTCCATCGTGGTCTCATAGACTCCGTCTCCAAGCCGGAGTGGCGAAATTGGTATACGCGATGGACTCAAAATCCATTGCCCGCAAGGGTGTGCGGGTTCGAGTCCCGCCTCCGGCACCGCAGAGCGCAGGCTCAGTTTGAGTAGATCCGGTAGACCGTTGTGTCTCGGTCGAGTCATCTTCGGCCTGGTACTCGTCCAGAACCAAGGCACCGCCGGCATCGTCCGCGATCAATAGCGGCTTCTGGAATGTCGGGCTGTCAGCCACTGGTTGCCAGACAAGACCATCGTCCGAGTAGTAGAGCCGGTTCGCCGGCCTGGCGGCCGCAGTCACGGTGGTCCCGTCGTCCAGCTCAAGGACCTCGGTGACCAACTCCTCGCTGTTCTTGCGCCGCACCGCTTCGTCGTTCACACCCCTATCACACACGAAATGGGTCTTTGGCTGCACTCCAAAAACATTTCTTCAGATTCGGAACAAGGGTATGGAGTTTGTCAGATCCACCTTGTATGTTTCAATCATGGTCGAACATATGTTCGAGGGGTGGGAGAGACTTCCGGAGGGACTGGCCGAGATGGCGCCGGGTCTGGAATTGGCGAGAGCCTTGGCCTCGGTGGACCGTTCCCGGCTCAGTGGCTTCGACCGGGTGCTGGTCCTGCAGGCGTGGAACCGTCAGGCGGCACACGACCAAGCCGAGCTTTACGCCTCGATGGTGGCGGTGACCGAGGCGGAGACCGAGGAGTTGTCCCACCTTGAACTCGACGACGTCTATGACGTGGCCACCTCTGAGATCCGGGCCGCCCTCACCTGGACCCGCCG
>DATDPP010000051.1:0-23983 GCA_035292685.1 Acidimicrobiia bacterium | reverse complement strand
GAACTGATGGGCAGCCCGGAGACCCGCAGTCAGATGCTGAGGGCCGATCCCCCATCCCACCTTCCACCCGGTGAGTGAGAACGTCTTCCCGAGTGAGGACAGGGTCAGGGTGCGTTCCCACATTCCAGGGAGACCGGCGAGCCTCAGATGAGTTTGCCCAAAGACCATCTCCTCGTACACCTCGTCGGCGATCGCGATGGCGTCGTGCTCCTCGCACAGTGTGGCGATGGCGCTCAACTCGTCGAGATCGAAGACCCGGCCCGTTGGGTTGTGAGGGTTGTTGACCACGATCGCTCGCGTCTTGGAGGAGAAGGCAGCCTCCAACTCCCGGAGGTCGAGTGCGAAATCCGGAGGTCGCAGGGTCACATATCTGGGCACGGCGCCGCTCAGGGCGACGTCCACGGGATAGGCGTCGTAGAAGGGCTCGATCAGGATCACCTCATCGCCCTGGTTGACCAGGCCGAGGAAACTGGCTGCCAGAGCTTCGGTGCAGCCACAGGTGATCGTGATCTCGTTGGCGGGATCGAGCTCACGCCCCAGGAGTGGGCCGTAGCGCCGGGCGATCGCCTCCCGCAACGCGGGCACACCTGGGCTCGGCGGGTACTGGTCGTGCCCGCCCTCGGTCATCGACCTGGCGGCGGCGGCCTTCACGAAGTCGGCACCGTCCCAGTTGGGAAAGCCCTGGCCGAGATTGATCGCCCCGTATTCGTGGGCGAGGGCGGTCATCTCGCTGAAAATGGTCACACCGAACGGTGCGAGACGATCCGAGACAGTCATGGCCGGTCTCAGGTCCCAGGTCTCAAGCCAGAGCCTCTGACTTGCGACTTGCGACTTGGGACGGCGGCGCTAGCCGCTTCAGCCCGAGACCTCCCACACCCTCACCGTCCAGAGCAGACGGCTCCCCCGCTCGGTCAGCTGGATGACTTTCGCCCGAATCAGGCTCAGGACCGCCGGTTGCTCTGCAAGCGAGGAAGGGAGTGGGATGCTGCGCTCGGAGAGCTGACGGATCGATCCGAACAAAGATCTCGCCTTGTCCAGGATCGAGTTTTCGTCCTGCAGAGTTCCGGTGGGAAGGAGCAGTTTTCCCCCGCGACGGAGGATGCGCTTGGCCTCGTCCAACATTCTCATTGGCAACTCGGCCCCGCTCGGCCCGCCGGAGAGACCCGAGGGAAACCAGCCGGACACCTTGGCGAACTCGTCAGGAATGCCCGAGACATCGCCGATCACGACGTCGGCCTCGACGCCTTCAGGTATTGGCCCGAACATGTCACCCTCGTAAAACATCGTTCGATCGCTCACCCCTTGCGCTTCGGCGTTGGCGGTTGCGATCTCGACCGTCTCTGCGGCGGCGTCGACCCCGTACACCATCCTGGCACCGAGCTTGGCGGCGACGATCGAGAGGACACCCGAACCACACCCGGCGTCGATCACCACCGAGCCCTCCTCGATCACCATCGAGTCGGCGAGAAGCGTCGAGATCGTAGAGGGCCGGAACGTGTCCGGGGCGACTTGCAGGTCAAAGGGGCCGCAACGACCCTTCCAGACGATGGTTTCCATGCTCATGTCAATTAGACACTATCCGATCGGAAAACGTCACCGCGAAGTGGGTCATTCTCCAATGGCAATTCGGCCGGCGATGAAATCGCGATACCAATGACCGCTGGACTTGACCGTCCGCTCCATCGTGTTCAAATCGACCCAAATGATCCCAAAGCGCTTGTCGTAGCCCTGGGACCACTCGAAATTGTCGAGGAGCGACCACACGAAATACCCACGGATATTCACCCCGTGCTCCAGCGCGGTGTGGACGGCATCGATGTGGCCCGCCAGGTAGGCGATCCGGTCAGGATCATCGACGGTCCCAGCCGGTGACATCACATCCGGATAAGCAGCGCCGTTCTCGCAGATATAGAGTGGGAGATTCGGGTGCTCCCTTCCGATCCGCTCCAGCATCCAGACCAAGCCTTCCGGCTCGACCCCCCAGCCCATCTCGGTCAGTTGACCGGGGGGAGTGGTGATCTGCGCCTCCCAGGAGCCGGGCCAATTTCCGATGGCCGGAGCACCCGGAGCATGCCGAATGTGGTTGACGTTGTAGTAGTTGACGCCCAGGAAATCGATTGGTTCCACCGCCCGGGCGAGCTCCGCGGTGTCGATCCGGTCGGTCACCTCGTAGCGACCGATGTACCCCAGGATCTCGTCGGGAGAACGGCCTCGGAAAACTGCCTCGGTGAACAACCGATTGCTGACCGCGTCCACGGACGCCGCCGCAAAGGCATCCTCAGCCGAATCGGAAGCCGGCCAGGCCGGGATCAGGTTGAGGACGATCCCCAGCTGGTCATCGTCGTGCGGTTTGGTGCGCCTCAGGACCCGGATCCCGGCGTGATGGGCGAGCATCAGGTGATGAGCCGCCACGAAGGACTGAGCCGGGTCGACGAGACCCGGAGCGTGCTCGCCGGAGCTGTGGCCGAGGAACGCCGAGCACCAGGGCTCGTTGAGGGTGGCCCAGACCTTGATGAGGTCACCCAGCCCTTCCTTGGCGATCCCGGCATACTCGGCGAACCAGTCGACGGACTCATGGTTCAGCCAGCCCCCGCGATCCTGCAACACCTGGGGAAGGTCCCAGTGATAGAGCGTGACGACCGGCATGATCCCTGCTTCCACCAACTCCTCGCACAACCTCCGGTAGAAGTCGATCCCGGCCTCGTTGACCCGACCGGTGCCGTCAGGGAGGATCCGCGACCAGGCGATGGAAAAGCGATAGGCATTGACCCCGAGCCCGGCCATGAGGGCCACGTCGCCCACGTATCGGTGGTAATGGTCGACCGCAATATCGCCGTTGTCGCCGTTCGCGGTGCGCCCAGGGGTGTGGCTGAAGGTGTCCCAAATCGAAGGCCCGCGGCCGTCTTCGGCGACGGCTCCCTCGATCTGATAGGCGGCGGTCGCCACGCCCCACCTGAAATCGGGCGGGAATCCCGATGCAGACGTCATTGGTGACCTGATCCTTCACCCAGGTACGCCATGTACAACCGCTGGGCATGCCCAGAGGGGTCCAGGTAGTACTGCTCGGGAGTGATATCCAGGGTGACGGTTTTCGCGGGCTTCTCGACGATAGGCCCGGACTCCGCAAAGTCACGGATCACGTCGGCGTGCGGCTTCAGCGATCCGTCGGGCCGGACCAGGCCGAAATGCCGCTCGTGTTTGGCGCCACCCGAATCGCAGGGTGGCCGGTCCCAGAGGTCCCCCGCGTAGTCGGCGAAGCACCAAAGAAAGGCCCCGGTCGACCCGACCTCGACCAGCCGCGGCAAGACCTCCCCGACGTAAGCGGCGAATTCAAACTCCCCCGCCATGAACTGGGTGCGTGCCGACCCGTATGCGGTCCATTCCCAGACGACGGAGCCTTCGGTGTCGGGGGAGGTGCAACCGCCCCACTCCTCGGCGAGACAGGGTTTCCCGCTGAGAGCGGTCACCAGTGCGCACAGATAGGGCACGAAGTCCGGGTCCAGGCCCCCCCGGGCCCAATCGACGTACATGGGGTAGCCATGCATCACCGCGACATCGCTTTCGGCGTACACCTCGTCGACCCGAAACCCGTTATTGTTGAACAGGCTGGCGGCGTGGAGACCGGTGGTCACCGGGTGATCGGGATCGAGGTCGTGGATGAGCCCGGTCATTTGGCGCACCCAAGCCCGACCTTCCGCGGCTGTCCTGGGTTGGGCAAACAGGTCGGGCTCGTTTCCCAGGTTCCACATCCAAATCGCGTCATGGTCTTTGTACGACTCCACCACGGTCCTCAGCATTAGACGCTCGGCCTCGAGGGCCGTCGAGTCGTGGAACATGTTCCGGTAGGGACTGTCGACGACCTGTCCCCCGCTCACCACCTGTCTGACGTCGGGGGCAGGATGCGATGCCGCCCCCGGGTCGAGCATCCATCCCGGTGACCAGTTGGGCCCACTCATATGACCAGTGAAGAAGGTGACGTCGAGTCCGAGGTCCCGCTCAGCAGCGAGGTCACAAACCATGCCGAAGTCACGGAGACGCTCAGACGACACTACGTCGGGCGTCGGCTGCCAGTCGTCCCAGAGCAGGAAAAGGCGAACCACATTCATACCAATCGACGCGATCACATCGAACTCGTCGGCGACCTCCGCGGCGTCGAAATCACGCCACCAGTACATCGCCTTGCGTCTCGGCCAATAGTTGACCCCGAGCAGGAATGGCTCGGGGTCGGGAGCCGCTGTCATCCTCCATCCCCTCCCGTGATCGCTTCTACCGCAATGGAAACGGCATCATGCTCCGTCACCGAGCCGGTATCGACCGTCACCTCCGCACAGCTGGCGAACAGCGGCTCTCTTGCCGCCAGCCTCCTTGCCTCATCGTCGGTGATCTCACGCCGATGGGATGACGACGACCGGCGACCTCGCAACGTCTCCTCTGAGGCGTCGACCCAGACACAACGAACTCTCCGCAGGGCGTCCCTGACCGCCTCATCCTCGATGACACTCGCCGCCGCCGTTATCACCGTGGGCTGCGGAGATTGCAAGGCCTTCCAAAACACCTCCAATTCCAACCGATGGAGGGCTTCAACCCCGTCGGTGGCCGCGATTCGAGCGCCATCCGCGCCCGTCAGATCGCGGATTTGATCATCGGAGTCGACGAATGCCAGGCCCAGTCGTTCGGCGATTCCCCTCCCAACGGTGGTCTTTCCAGAGGCCATGGAACCGACGATGACGACGTGGTCGGTTGAGCCGGCCATCAGTTCTCGCTCGACGAAGCCCAGATGTTGAGGTGACCCTCGACCGCATAGTTGTCGATCGCGGCTAACTCCTCGGCAGTGAAATGGAGGTTGTCCAGAGCGCCAATCAGGTCGTCCAACTGTGACCAGTTCCTGGCACCGACCAGGGCCGAAGTCACCCGAGGATCCCGCAGCACCCACGCCACCGCCATCTGGGCCAGGGTCTGACCACGCTCTCGGGCAATGTCGTTCAATCCTCGCACTCGGGCCAGATTGTCACCGGCCAGCATCTTTCGATCGAAAGAGTCCCCGGTGATCGCTCGTGAGAGTTCCGGGACACCGTCGAGGTACTTGTCGCTGAGAAGACCCTGGGCCAGCGGTGAGAACACGATGCAGCCAATCCCCTCTTCGCCCAGCACGTCGAGTAGACCGTCCTCGATCCAGCGATTGAGCATCGAGTACGACGGTTGGTGGATGAGACAGGGAGTGCCCAAGCTTCGCAAGAGGGCGGCGGCCTCGCCAGTCTTGGCCGGGCTGTACGAGGAGATCCCGACGTAGAGGGCCTTGCCGGCGCGAACCGCGCTATTGAGGGCTCCCATGGTCTCCTCCAGCGGTGTCGAGGGGTCGTAGCGGTGGGAATAGAAGATGTCGACATAGTCGACCCCCATCCGACTCAGACTCTGGTCGAGACTGGCGGTCAGGTACTTGCGCGAACCCCATTCCCCATAGGGGCCGTCCCACATCAAGTAGCCGGCTTTGGTGGAGATGATCATCTCGTCGCGATACCGGCCGAGGTCGCGAGCCATGACGGTCCCGAAGTTGCTCTCGGCGGAGCCGGCCGGTGGCCCGTAGTTGTTGGCCAGGTCGAAATGAGTGATGCCGTGATCGAACGCCTCGAGCAGCATCTCGCGAGCCGGCTCGGAGACCGAATCGCCGCCAAAGTTGTGCCACAACCCCAGCGAGATCTTTGGAAGGTCGAGCCCACTCCGCCCACACCGGGCATAGGTCATCCGGTCGTATCGGGCGTCAGACGCGGTGTACACGGTCGGTCTCCCGGTCATGAGGCACCGACTATGGCAGATGTGGGTGACGTCACCGCTCACCAATGCTTATGCCAGACTCGCCTGGCATGGGACACGTAGTAGTAGGAATCGACGGCTCGGAGCCGAGTCTCCGCGCCCTAGCCAAGGCGATCGAGGAGGCGGTGTTGCGCCGGGCGGATCTCCATGTCCTCCACGCCGTCGACATGTCACCCGCGTTGCTCCACCTCCCGGACGACGTGACCGTCGACACCCGTGACCTGGTCAACGAACATCACGCCAAGGTGTGGGAGGCGGCTCAACCGCTTCTTGAAGAGGCTGGCATAGTCGTAACCCGGGTCGACCGCGACGGTTCTCCGGGGAGGGCCCTCGTCGACTATTGCGCCCAGATCGACGCCGAGCTCGTGGTGGTCGGCACCCGTGGTCGGGGCTGGGTCACCAACCTCCTTCTCGGCTCAACCGCTCAAGATGTCGTGAACCGCGCCGGCTGTGACCTGCTGTTGGTGAGATGACGCCGCCTAATCGGGAGCCACAGGTCCGTATCTGACCCCTGCAGGTCCCAATTTACGGGTAGTCGATCGTCTTCTTGATCGTCTCGTAGATCCGGTCCACCGAGGGGATCGCCAGATCCTCAAGGGTCTCGGCGGCCGGTAGCGGGATGTGGGGCGTCGTGATCCGCACCACCGGGCCGTCCAGGTCCCAAAACGCCTCTTCGGCCACGATCGAGGCCACCTCGGCCCCCCACCCGCACAGCCGCGGGTTCTCTTCCACCGTGAACAACCGGCCGGTCTTCGCCACCGAGCCCAGGATGGCCCTGGTATCCAGAGGGACCAGGGTTCGAAGGTCGATCACCTCGGCAGACACCCCCTCGGCTGCCAGACGGTCGGCGGCCTCCACCGCCCGGGGCACCATGAAAGCCAGAGCGGCAATGGTGCAGTCGCTGCCCGAGCGCACGATCCGGGCCTCACCGAGTCGGCCCACGATCTCGGTGTCGGGAAGATCGGCCTTGGTCGCCATCAGAGACTTGTGCTCGAAGAAGACGACCGGGTCGGGATCGCGCACCGCGGCCGCCATCAGGCCGACCACATCCTCGGGGGTGGATGGCGCCACCACCTTGAGACCCGGGATCATCATGCACCAATTCTCCACGCTCTGGCTGTGTTGGGCGCCGAACCGCACCCCGCCCCCGTTGGCGGTGCGGATGACGACCGGGATCGTGAACTGGCCCCCGGTCATGTACCTGGTCTTCGCGATCTCGTTGGCGACCATGTCGAAGCACACCGCCAGGAAATCGGAGAACATGATCTCGGCGATCACCGGCACGCCGGTCATGGCTGCCCCCATGGCCGCGCCGAGAATCGCCTGTTCCGAGATCGGGGTGTCGCGGATTCGGGTCGGGCCGAACTCGTCCAGCAGGCCAACGGTGGTCTTGAATACGCCTCCGGCCCCGGCGATGTCCTCGCCCAACATCACCAGACTCGGATCACGGCGCATCTCCTGGGCAATGCCCCTGGCCACGGCTTCGCGGTAGCTCAGTTCCGCCACGAAGACCCCCCATCGGCCCAGACGTCGGTCATGAGGACCTGCTCCGAGGGTCCCTCCCCGGCCTTGGCGTAGGCTGTCGCCTCCTCGACCCGATCGGCCACCGTGTGAACGATGCCGGAGAGTAGGGATTCGGCGACCCCCAAACGCAGCAGTCTCTGGTGGTAGGTGGGGAGCGGGTCGTGGGCCAGCCATGCCTCGACCTCCTCGGCCGGCCGGTATTTGCCGGGGTCGGCACGACTATGACCACCGTGGCGATAGGTGACCGCCTCGATTAGGGACGGCCCTTCCCCGCGACGGGCCTTCGCTAGTGCCAACCGCGCAGTGACCAGGACCTCGTCGGCGTCGTTGCCATCGATTACCACCGGATCCAGGTCATAGGCGGGTGCCCGCCCCGCCGCCGGGTGGGCGGTGGCCGTCACCAGATCGATCGGGGTGTACTCCATGTACAGGTTGTTCTCACACACGAACACCACCGGGAGATTCCAAATCGAAGCCAGATTGAGGGCCTCGTGAAAGGCGCCGATGTTGGTGGTCCCGTCGCCGAAGAAGGCGACTGCCACCTGATCGGTCCCCCGCATCTGAGCCGACCATGCCGCACCGTTGGCCACACAAAGGTGGGCACCGATGATGGCGTAGCTGCCCATCATCCCGTGCTCCGCCGAGGTGAGATGCATCGACCCGCCCTTGCCGCCCAGGACGCCGGTGCCCCGCCCCAAGAGCTCGGCCATCACCGGGCCCAATGGCGCCCCCCGGGCCAGGGTGTGAGCGTGGCCTCGGTAGGTGGCAAACGTGTAATCGTCGGACCGCATCGCCTTGCCCACGCCGGTGGCGATCGCCTCCATCCCCAACGAAAGATGACTGGTCCCCTTGACCAGGTTCTGCATGAAGAGGTCGTACACCCGGTCTTCGAACTGGCGGAGGACCTGTTGAGTTTCGAACATCTCGAGCCTGGTGTCGAGATCGATGTCCAGCCGGTCGTTGTCGGGATTGACGGGAGGCGGGAGCCGTGGCGGTCGTAGGGAATAGTCGTAGAGGCCGGCTTCGGCCTCAGTACTCATTTGCCACCATCAACTCCTCGCAGGGGAAGAGCGTGGTGATCTTCGGCCCGTCGGCGGTCACCACCATCATCTCCTCGATCCGAGCCGCCGAGCGCCCATCCGTCGCCGGGGCGTAGGTCTCGAGTGCGAAGTACATCCCCTCCTTGATCTCGATCGGGTCGTTGAGCGAGTTGAGCCGGCTGATGATGGGCCGCTCATGGAGACCAACTCCCACCCCGTGCCCGAATTGGAGCCCGAAGGCATCCATCTCGTCGACGAACCCGAAGTCCTCGGCGCGGGGCCAGACCTTGGCGATCATGTCGGTGGTGCTCCCGGGCCGCACCAACTCGATGGCGGCGTCCATCCACTCCCGGGACTGTTTGAAGGCATCCCGTTGGGCGGAAGTGGCTCTGCCCACCACGAAGGTCCGGTAGTAGCAGGTTCGGTATCCGTTGTAGGCGTGGATGATGTCGAAGTACGCCTGATCCCCGGGCCGGATCAGCCGGTCGCTGAAGACATGCGGATGCGGGCTGCACCTCTCGCCGGCGATCGAGTTGATCGCCTCGACGAACTCCGAGCCCATCTGGAAGAGACGGGCATTGGCCAGGGCGACTATGTCGGATTCCCGGATCCCCGGCTTCAACGCCTCGTAGATCTCGTGGTACACACCGTCGACCATGGCGCTGGCCTGGCTGAGCAGCACGATCTCGTCAGAGCTCTTGATCTCCCTGGCGAGCATCATCGCCTGCTGGCCGTCGGTGACCTGGAGACCTTCCTTCTGCAGGGCGAGGAAGACCGAGGTCTCGGCCATGTCCACCCCCAGAGGGTCCCCGAGGAGCCCCTCGTCACGGAGCACGGCGGCGATCTCGGCGGCGGCCCGGGAATGGAGGCCCGAGCTGGGGCCGATGGCTCCCTGGAGACCAGTGTTCCCACCAATCGAGTTTTCGGTGTCATAGAGATCCGGGAGCTGGAGACGATGTGCCTTGGCCGCAGAGCCGAAATCCCAGATGCGGGGCCGACCTTGGCGGGTGATCAGGGCGAATCGCTCGCCCTTGTTGAATGCCCAGTACCCGATCTGAGTCGCCGTTGCATATCGGATGTTCGAAGTCTCGAACAGCAGGACGGCGCCCAGGCCATTGGCTTCGAGTTGCTGTCGAACCCGATCCAGCCGATATGACCTCAGCCGCGCGAAGTCGACCCGGTCCTCCCAATCGACGCCCATGATCCCAGGGGCCGGGGTGGTGGCTACCGGAAAGTCGGTCATGGCTGACTCCTCCTCATCGCGTATCGATCCTCGATCTCAATTCTCCGTGCCCGCGTCGCCGCGTAGATAGACCGCCACGGCACTGATATCCCTGTCTCCGAGCCCGGCGGCGATGGCGCGTCTCACGATCTGGAGCTCGACGCCGGCCTGGTCCATCGGCAGTCCCACCCGTTCCCCGAGACCCGTGATCAGCTCGAGGTCCTTGGCCACCAGGTCGAGGCTGAAAGCCACAACCGCACCCTCCGGGTGCTCATAGGCCTCTCGCTTGTACTGGACGAAGGGGGCTCCTCCGGCTCCCGTCGCAAACACCTCGTAGGCCAAAGGGCGCTCGACGCCCGCCCGTTCTGCAAGGACCAGGGCCTCGGACAATGCGACGTTGAGCCCATGAACCAGGGCATTGACCGCCAGTTTGGTGGCCGCACCTGCCCCTCGCTTCCCAACCTCGATCACTCGCGCAGCAAGCGCATCGAGCACCGGTCGGGCTGTCTCCAAAGCGGCCGACTCCCCACCGACCATGATGGTCAGGGCACCCTGTTCCACGGTGCTGACGCTCCCCGACACCGGGGCATCCAACAGCGCCGCACCGGTGGCGTCCACCGCAGAACCTATCTCGACCACGACCTCGGGATCAATGGTGCTCATCTCCATCACCACAACGCCCGGGCGCAAGCCTTCGACGACCCCATGCTCACCGAGGTAGACGGAGCGAACCGCTTCGTCGTCAGCGAGACTGGAGAGAGCGACGTCAGCCATGGCAACGGCCTCGGCAGGAGTGGATGCGACCCGTGCCGACAGTGGGCCCGCCACCCGGAGGGCTTTCTGTTGGTCGCGATTCCAAACGACCAGGTCGAAGCCGGAACGATGGAGGGTGCCGGCCATGGCCCCACCCATCCGACCACAACCCAGAACCGCGACCTTGGGCAGACTCAACATCAATGAACAGTCACACTACACACCTCGACCCCCGCCCTCACCGGGCGAGGAGGCAGACGTCGTGCCTCCTTTCTCCTCCCACAGTCAAATCTTCGGAAGCTTGAATCCGGACTTCTCGACCACGTAATCACGCGACGCGAGGGCCAATCGGCGGACCGCCGGCCAGTCGACGTGGAGCAGTTCTCCATGGCGTTTCATCACCCGGCCGGCGATGAGGACGGTGTCCACGTTGCCGGTGTCCATCCCGGCGACCACGGCGGTGACCGGGTCGTTGAGCGGGGTGACGTTGATTCGGTCGGTGCGAAGCATGATCACGTCCGCCTGCTTACCCGGGGTGAGGGTCCCGATCTTGGAGTCGAGCCCGTTGGCCCGGGCGCCCTCCACCGTGGCGTACTCGAGGACTTCCCGCATCGCCGCCGGTGGTTTCCCGGTCGTCGCGGCAAGGCTCCGCTGCAGGGCGATGACAGAACGCATTTGGTTGAACATGTCCCCGGGCACATTGGTCTCGACATCCACACTGAGACTGGGATGTAGCCCTCGGTCGAGGAATTTCTGAATGGGTGGCATCCCGTGACCCATCATCATCTCCACTGGTGAGGCCAGGGACACCGTTCCCCCGGTGTCGACGATCATCTGGATTTCGGTGTCGTTGAGGGTGGTGCAGTGGATGTATGTCGTGTCCGGGCCCAGGAGACCGGCCTCTCCCATCTCCTGAACCTTGGCATCCTGGCCATAGGTGCCAACGCCCACATGGGTGGTGATCCGCGCCCCGGTTTCACGGGCCAGCTTCCAATGGTCACGTGACACCTCGAAGTCGGTGAACTCGGGACCAGGCGCTGCCAGAGCCAGGGTGAGCATCTGGTCTTTCGTGGAGAAATGCTCGGTTGCGGCCCGGACGAACCAGCTCGGTTGCCGCTCTTCCCACTTGCCCCACCATGGGAAGCCGTAGGCGAACACCGCCCGCAGACCCGAGTCCTTGAGGGCCTGGACCACCGCGTCGGTGTGGGCAGGTGACGCCTGTATGTGCGACCAATCGAGGAGCGTGGTGATCCCGGCGTCGATGGCGCCTAAGGCGGACACCAGATTGCCGGCATAGGCGTCTTCAGGGCGGAAGGCGGGTGCCAGTTTGTGGAGCACGAATGAGATGTAGCTGGTCCTGCCCTCGAGGGGGACGTCGGTTCCGATGTTGCGCAGGAGGCCCTCCCAGATGTGGCGATGGCTGTCGACGAATCCCGGCATGACGATCATCCCGGTAGCGTCGATCAGTTCCACATCCCCGTTGGCCAGGGCCGGGCCCACCGCGACGATCTTGTCCCCTTCGATCAGCACGTCTCCGGTGGTGAAGTCCCCTACTACTGGGTCGAGGCTGAGCACGGTCCCCCCCTTGATCAGCTTGCGACCGGTCGGCACGACACTGAAATCGGTCCCGGCCGGGTAGAACACCGGGAGCGCGGAGGCCCTCGGGGGGCGTCTGGCCAGGATCACCCGGCGTACCCGGCGGTAATTGCGCTTCACCAACTCTTTGATGTCGCCTACCTGGAAGAGAATCACTCCGAGGAGAACCAAGACACCGATGATCATCGGACCGTCGTCGGGCGATAGACCCAGGTAGGGCAGGACGGTGATTATCAGGGCAAGGAGCAGTGCTGCCACGGAGCCACCTAAGAAGGTCGCCCGGCCTCCGGCGAGGGATGCCCCTCCCAGGACGGCGGCGGTGATGCTGTTGAGGGCAAATGTCGAACCGACCTGGGCGTTTCCGATCGGGGATCGGGCCATTACGAAGAACGAGGCGACGGCGGCGAAGCCGGCTGACAGCAACAGGGCCCGCACCCTTATCCACGTCGATCGGATCCCGCCGCGTTTCGCCGACCGATCATCAAAACCCACTGCCCTCAGCTCGAGGCCCGAGCCGGAAGCGTGAAGCCAGACATCGAGCAGCCCCGCCCCCACCACGATGATGATGAATGCAATGGGGATCGGTCCAATGCTCGCCGTCAGCACCGACACCAGGTCGGGACTGATAATCCCCTGCGCTGTGGGCCGCATGGTCAGTGAGATCCCGTCGAGGATGCTCATGGTTGCCAGAGTGGCGATGATCGAGGGGATCCTGACCCCACGGATCAGGCCGGCATTGGTCAGGCCAAGGGCGATCCCACACAGGAGGATGACACCGGTCCCGATCAAGATCTGAGAGAAAGTCGCCTCGGCGCCCATGAGAAAGGAGGCAATCACCACCCCGAGGCTGATCATGGCCCCGACCGAGAGATCGAGGTAACCGACCAAGAGGGCGTGGGTCTGGGCGATGGTGACGACGATCAGGGGCATCGCCAGGATCAGGATCTGCGAGACGTTTGTCGGGTTGACGAAACCTGGAAAACGTGAGTTGGTGTACAAGACCAAACCTGCGATCAGCAGGATCTGGAGCACCACCGGCATCCAGAGACGAAACTTGACGATTTTGCGCCATTTGTTCTTGTCGCGGGCGTTACGGATGACCTTGCGAACGACCTGTCGGGTCGAGTCGAGGCGAGTAGTCATGACGACGTCGGCCGCGACGGGGCCCTCGGCATGGCGATTCCCAACGGGGACCGTCCGGCACGGGACAGTCCCGGCCCCCTGACGATGGCCTCCGTGATGCGGCGCTCGTCGAGCTCATCTCCCGGTATCTCCTCGATGATGGTGCCCCTAGACATGACGAGGACGCGATCACAGAGCCCGGAAAGCTCGATGGGGTCACTCGACTTGACCAGCAGGGCAGCTCCGGCGTCGGTCCGGGCCCTCAATGCGCGGTAGATATCGAACCGGGAGCCGACGTCGACGCCCTGGGTGGGCTCGTAGGCGAGGATAACGGCGGGCTCTCTGAGGAAGGTTCGTGAAACGGAGACCTTCTGCTGGTTGCCACCGGAGAGAAACTCGACCGGCTGCTCGAGTGAAGGGGTGCGAATCTCGAGCTTGTCGACTAGTTCTTTCACGGCCCCCCGCTCCGCCCCTCTCCTCAGCAGCCCAAACATGCCGAACCGCTTGATTGATTGGATCGTGGCGTTGACCCTCACCCCGAGCACGGGCATCAAAGCCTCGCGCTTGCGATCGCCCGGAAGGAGCATGATCCCGGAGCGCACGGTGTCGTGAGTCGAGATCAGCACCAGCTCCCTGCCGTCACAAACCACCCGACCCGCTCGGGGAGGTGTCCTGCCCGCGAGACAGTCGAACAGCTGGGGCTGGCCATTGCCTTCGGCCCCGGCGATGCCCACGATCTCACCGGCCTCGAGGGTGAAGCTGACTGGCCCGAACGCCTGCCCCTGGAGACCATCGACCACCAGAACCTCACGCGACTCGCCAAATGTCGACGCTGGCGGGGGGAACGCCACCTCGAAGGGGCGGCCGACGATCAGCTCTACGAGCTGGGACTCGGTCGTGGACCGAGCGTCAAAGGTGCCCCGGGCCCGGCCATCACGGAGAACTGTGATCCGGTCCGCGACCTCGAGAACCTCGGGAAGACGATGACTGACATAAACCACGCCGATCCCACGTGCCTTGCATGCGACAACGGTGCGGTGCAAGGCCTCGACCTCGTCGGGGCCGAGCGCGGTGGTTGGCTCGTCGAGGAGCAGCACCTTGGGATCGGAGACGAGGGCCTTGGCCACCTCGAACAGCTGACGGTCGGCAAGGCTGAGGGATCCGGCCGGAGCGTCCGGGAACAGCTCGAGGTCGAGATCGAGCTCGGCAAGGAGCTTGCGGGCCCATTTCTTTCTCCTCCAGAACGGTGGCCGCCGTTCGCGTGGAGCCGCGAGAAAGAGATTGTTCTTCACCGGCTCGGCCTGGATCAGGGAGGTGTCCTGATATGCCATGGCCAGACCCAGCTTCCGGGCAAGCGCCGGAGAATCGGTGCGGAGGGGTTTGCCCCCGATCTGGATTGTCCCCAGATCGGGGTCGACAAACCCACTGGCAATCCCGAGGAGAGTCGACTTCCCGGAGCCGTTCTCGCCGACGAGGGCATGAACCTCGCCGGCACGGCAGTCGAAGCTGACATCGGTCAGCGCCCGGACCGCCCCGAACTGGCGGGAGACCCCCGTCAGCTCGAGAACAGTGGTCGAGTCTCCTACGGGACTGCCGTCATTCATCAGCCGGCGAACATCTGGGTCAGGACCGCATCTGGCACCAGCGAAGTGCCGGATACGACCGGGTCGACCCGGTCCGGGTTGCAGTCTTCTGCAGTCACCTGCCGCATCACATGGGGCACGACGATCTCACCCGGGACCTCGGCGCCCTTGCTCGCCATCATCGCCGCGGTCACGCTGGTACGTGACTGGAAGTTGCCACCTGCCGAGAACCAGATGTTGTACGTCGGCTCGTTGCGTTCCACCCAGTCGCAGAACAGGGTCTGCTCGTCGGTGCGCAGAGCCAACGTCAGATTCTCCACCGGGATGCCCAGTTCCTCGTACACCTGAAGCCCGGTGAAAAGCCCGTCGGCATACTCGTAGGCATATCCCTTGATCCCGGGATTGGTGGTCAACAATCCCCGGAACACGTCCGGGATGATCGGGTTGTACCAACTCGTATCCCCGGTGGTTGTGTTCTCATTTGCCGGAGGATTGACCAGGTCCACCCCGTCGGCCAATGAGCTGATCGTGCAGCGTTGCCAACCGAGCGTCAGAGCGTTGCCCGGCGTCCCGCCGAGCAGCGCCACCTCGCCGGTGCCGACACCTGTGTTCACGATCTCAGAGAAGCTCTCCCCGAGGGCACAGAGGTCCTCGCCGACCACGGTCAAGTAATCCTCACCAGGGACGAGGGCCCCCTCCTGATCGGAGAGACCGACCCAGCCTGCCGAGAACGATGTATAGGGGATCCCCGCTTCTTTGGCTTCGAGGAGCACGTCGCGGAGAGCAACGCCCACATCCGGATAGCCGACGATGAAGTCGACACCCCTCTGGATCAGGAACTGAATGCCGGCGATGTGCACCGCCACGTCCGGGTCGAAGTTGGCCGCCGTGGACACGATGGTTCCGATCTCCGGGTACGTCAGCGCCTGGAGGACGGCCTCCATATGGCTCACCGCTCGCCACACGTTCACCGTGTTTCCACCACCGTCGGCATAACCCATCACCAGGTCGCCACCGCTACCGGTGTCGCACTCTGGCTGGCTCCAGCACTCCATCGCCTTGTCGATGGTGGCCTGATCCAGGTCCTGCGTGGCCCGCGCGATCGAGGCCAGTACGATGTTCCAACTCGCCTCGTCCGACGGATCCACCGGCCCCAGCGCCTTAAGAACCAGGTCCGGATCAGCCGATGTCGGGTCCTCGCCGTAGGCCGCGAGCGGGTTCTCCCCGCCGGCCGCCGTGGTGGATCCGGCCGCCGCGGTGGTGGTCACCTCGGCCCCCGCCGTTGTAGTGGGCTCTCCTGCCGTGGTGGTGGTCCCAGCATCGCCTGTACAGGCGGCCAGGACGAGCGCCAACACGGCGATCAGGGCTATCACCCTGGGTTTCATCATCCTCCTCCATTCATCTTCTGTTTCTAGTTGCTTCCCGCTTTCTTCGGGATCTCTTATAGTTCTCCTTTTCTCACGTCTCACCGCCTTCGACGGCGAGAGTCCCTTGGTTGCGTCGTCCCGGTCTCGACCGGTCGCGCAAAACCCTCTCCACACCTTTGATGATCCGATCCCCCGAAACCAGCATTCCTCCGATGATGACCAGACCGAACACCACGAGTTGGAGTGAGGTAGGCAGCCCCATGGTCAGCATCATCTGATTGAGACCGGTGAGGAAGAAGGCGGCGGCAAGGGTGGAGAACGGGCTGGCCAGACCACCGGTCAGCGAGGCGCCACCGATGACAACCGCGGCGATCGGCCCCAGGAGATATCGGGTGCCAACGGAGATTCCCGGGGTCCGAATGAGCCCCGCCAGGGCCATCCCGGCGATCGCGTAAAGGACCGCCGCACCGACGTAGGCCGAGATTTGGTTCAGGTTCACCCGGACACCGACCACGTGTGACGCCACAGGGTTCGCCCCAACCACCTGAAAGCGGCGCCCGACCGTGGTGTACCTGAAAGCGACACTCAGGAGGATGGTGATGACCAGCCCGATCCAGAAGACGGGACTCACCCCGGCGATTCGGGTCGTGGTCCACTCGGACCAGGCTGTCGGCACCGGGCTCTGGACCGAAAAGGTCTGTCCGTAGCGATTCACTACGCCGATCACAACCTGGCCCACCGCCAGGGTGACGATGAGTGCGTTGAGCTTGAGCCCACCGATCAGAATCCCGTTGATCAAGCCGACGACGGCCGCGGCCCCAATGGCGGTGAGCATCGCCGCTCCAATACGGTCATCGGCCTGCTGGCCGACACCCACCATGATCACGGCGGCCAGCGAGAACGTGCCGGGGATACTGAGGTCGATGCCACCGGTCATGATCACCAACATCTGACCCAGAGCGGTGATCCCCAACAATGCCCCATAGGGAGCGATGGCGCTCAGGGCGACACCGCCCAAGGCTGCAGGCGCCCAGATCGAAGCCACGATCACCAATAGGACCAACGCCAGGTAAACAGGCATGTACCGGGACCCGACCACCAACGAGGTGAGAACGGATGACGGGGCCTTGGCAACAGTCACAGCGTCCCCTTCGAGCCTGCACCGACGAGGAGTCCCGCAGCTTCGGCCACACGGGCCTGAGCTGTTACCGCGAGATCGGCTGCCCGGCCGATGTCCGCTTGAAGCACGCCGGCACGCTTCAGGGGTCGGCCGGCGACGAAAACCCAATCGACATTCGAGGTGTCCATGCCCCACACCACCGCCCCGATCGGGTCGTTGATCGGGTAGATATTGGGACGGTCGGTGCGGAGCATGATGAGATCGGCCTGTCGCCCCGGTGCCAGGGGCCCCACGACGTCCCCAACGCCTACAACCTTGGCCCCGTCGACGGTGGCATAACGAATCACCTCGCGGGTGCTGAGAAGGTTGGGCACTCCGGCCTTTCCGGCCAGTTTGAGGTCGAAGAGCGTGGCGTGCTGGACCGAGATAACCGTCCGCATCTGGGCGAACATGTCACCTGGCGCGGTCTGTTCGGAGCCAATACCCAGCCCGGGGCGGATACCGCGGTCGATGAGCCTCTGGATCGGCGGGCTTCCCTGGCCGCCCGACATCCCACTGGATGAGGTCAGCGCAACCGAGACTCCCGAGGAAGCAATTGCGTCGAAGTCGGCGTCGCCAAGATGGTTGCATTGAACGAAGGTGACGTCCCCGCCGAGCAGGCCAAGGTGGGCCAGGTCGGCGACCAAACCCTGGGGGGCGACGGGGTCGATGCCGACATGAGCGTGGATTCTGAGACCGAGCTCACGAGCCAGCGCCCAGTCTCCAGACATCAGGTCCGTTGAATCTGGTGTCGGGCTTGGTACCGCGGCGGCCAGGGTGAGAAGAGGGCTCCCGGTGGTCTTGGCAGCGAGGTTCCTGAGATCGGACTGCCATAAGTCGCCGGATGTCGCATCGGGGGGGTTCGCAGGAGCCAGGACCGAACGAATACCCGAGTCGGCGTGGGCCTGTAACACCGCCTCGAGATGCCCTTCACTCCGCCCGACGTCGGACCAGTCGACCACGGTAGTGATCCCGGTATCGACGGCCCCGAGCAAGCCGATCAGGGTGGCGGCGTAGACATCCTCTGGTTGGAAGTGCGGCCCATAGACAGCAGGCGAGGTGGTGTCGCCAAAGTTGCGGAACAGGGACTGCGAGACGTGACGGTGAGCGTCGACAAAGCCCGGCATGACGATGGTGTCGGTGGCGTCGACCACCTCGGCGTCGCGGGCCCGGAGCCCCGAGCCCACCTCGACGATCTTGTCGCCGTCGATGAGGACATCCGCCTCGGCGAAGTTGACCCGGCCCAGAGTGAGGACACACCCGCCACGGAGCAGAGTCTTCGCGGTCATCCGGTGTCGAGGGAGGCTGCCAGGTGTCGTATGGGGCCACTCACTGATAAGTCACACTACACATTCAGACCCGGCTGAGCCCTGAAAAAGTCACCGTCTCCGCGGGGATGGCCGCTCCGAGTCTTGGCCTCAATCGGAGGCGGCCAGCACCTCGGCTAGGTAGGCCCAGTCCCGCCGGAAGCGGTAGGAATGGCGGGAGGGCGGCTGGGGCGCCTGGGTCTCCAGCCAACGCACGTGACCCTCACCGACGTTGCGGAACTCGTGAACGCAACCGACACCGGCCCACGCCACATCTCCCGCCGCCATGTGGTATCTGACCCCGTCGAAGACCGCATCCACCTCCCCTTCGAGGATCAGGTAAGCCTCCTCCAGGGGGTGGTCATGGGCCCCGGCAAAGCCCCCCGGCACGTATTGCACCATGAACATCGTCGAAAGATCGGCCCCCAGGTCCGAGTCGATCATCATCTTGACCGAGATCCCGCTGTAGACCAGAAGCGCGGTGCGCATGCTGGCGCTCAGCGCCAGCCGGTCCTGGGTCTGCATCGCCGGGTCCATACTCTCGGGGTCGATGTGCCCGAAGCTTCGATTTCTCGGATCACGGACGTCAATGCGCACCGCCGGTCGGTCGGTCGTCGCCTCCAGAGAATAGGTGTCGAATTCATGACGTTCCCGAGGCAGCGGAGCCCTCATCTCGGCAAAGCGCGCAGATACTGCAGATACGTTGCGCAGGGAATGGGCCTCACCGACCGGGATCAACCCATAGTCGCCGGCACCAAACTCGAAGCTCCCCTCCGGAAGATCGACAACGAGCTTCCCATCCATCACAAAGAAGGTCTCCTCGTAGGAGTGGAGATGCTGGGACACGACCCCATCCGGATCGAGCCTTGACAGCTGAAATCCCATTTGCACCGCCCCTGCGGCCTCGTTGACGACTGGGTCTCCGAAATAGCCGCTGCTTCGCCCTTGGAACCCGGCCGGCACCTGGTAATCGTGATCCACGGCGTTCTTGACGATGTGTTGCGACATCTGGCTCCTCTCGGCTGACCGATCAGTGACACTACACACGCCCCAAACAACACGTATAGGCTGGCCCCGAGCCAGGTGGTGCCGGGCAGAAGACTCACGGAGCAAGGAATCCAGGATGGACAAAGGGAACGTGATCGTGGTGGGAGGGACCAGCGGCATCGGGCTCGAAGTGGCTCGTCGCTACGCGGGCGAGGGCGATCCGGTGGTGATCACCGGGCGAGATCCAGCCCGCGCCGCTTCGATCGCCTCGGAAATCGGGAGCAATGTGACCGGTCTCGGGTTCGACATGGCCGACCCATTTCAGGTGGCACCCGCTCTCGCCGGGATCGGCCCGGTCTCGCGGGTGGTGCTCTCGGCAATCCTTCGTGATGAGAACCCAGCCAAGGACTACAGGATCGCGGCGGCCATCGAACTGACCACCATGAAGCTCGTCAGCTACGTGGAGATCATCCATGCCCTGCTCCCCCAGCTCTCCGAAACCAGTTCGGTCGTCCTCTTCGGCGGGAGGGCCAAGGACCGCCCCTACCCGGGCTCGACCACAGTCACCACGATAAACGGTGGGGTGAGCTCGATGATCCGAACCCTGGCCGTGGAGTTGGCCCCGATCCGGTTCAACGCGATCCATCCCGGGATCGTTGGCGATAGCCCGTACTGGAAGGACAAGCCGCTCGACGCCGTCCTGGCCAGGACCCCAACCCGACGTCTGGTGACGATGGACGATGTGGTCGACGCCACCGTGTTCCTGCTCGAGAATCGCTCGGTGAACGGCGTGAATCTCTACGTTGACGGCGGCTGGTTGTTGGTGTGAGCCAGAATCTGAAAGCGGCGGTCTCGAAAACCCAGCTAGACGGGATCGGTGACCGGCTCCGAGAAGAGCGGCTTCGAGCCGGGATCAGCCAACGGGAGCTGGCGCGCCGGGTTGGCCTATCGGCAAGCCTGATATCACAGCTCGAGAGTGGCCTCTCCAAGCCATCCGTCGGCACTCTCTATGCGATAGTCACCGAGCTCGGAGTCTCGGTGGAGCGGGTGATTCATGGCGATACACCGGCCGAAACCGCAGTGAAGGCCAAGCAAGAATCTGCCCCAAACCCACTGGTGCACCCCGAGGACAGGGCAACGATCGACCTGGCGTCCGGCGTCAGGTGGGAGAAACTGACATCGGAGAGGGAGGACGGTGTCGACTTCCTTCACGTCATCTACGACGTCGGTGGCTCATCGACCGCGGATAGCTCCTTGATGCGCCATAACGGTCGCGAGTACGGGTACGTGATATCCGGGACTCTGGGCATCCAGGTCGGCTTCGAGGAATACGTCATGTCCCCCGGGGATTCGATCGCTTTCGACTCGACACGCCCGCACCGGCTGTACAACAAGGGCGACGAGCCGGTTCACTCCGTTTGGTTCGTGATAGGTCGCTCTGCCGACGACCGGGCAGTCTTCGAATAGGGCGAGTCAGGAACCCGCGGCCACCCGACTGACACCGACGCCGCCCAGGGTGTCGGCCCCATACCGGTCGATCTCAGCCTGGATGTTCAGCCGTCTTGCGGTTGGTGCGGTGCTCTCGTCGAGTTGGTCGGCGGGGACCAACCAGCTGATTTCGAACTCGATGCCATCGGGGTCCCGGCCATATAGCGCTTTGGTGCTCCCATGATCGGTTGCTCCGACCAACGCACCGGCGTCGGAGAGAACCTGGCCGAGTCGAGCCAGGTCACCGAGGGTGTCCACTTCCCAGGCGAGGTGATAGAGACCGACCGCACCCCGCCCCGCCGGCGAGTCCGCGGCGCCAGCGCCGATCGAGAAGAGACCCAGATCGTGATCGTTGCTGGATCCCTCCGCCTGGAGGAAGACCGCACCGGGAAACTCCAGAGGCAGTCGGCGAAACCCGAGTTTCTCGGTATAGAAGTCTGCCGAACGGTCGGCATCTCGGACGTATAGAACCGCATGGTTGAGACGGTTGATAGGCATACCGGTTACAAAGGTTTGGCGGGCTCGCCTATTCCCGGCCGCATGACCAGGGGAGCCCGGATCGGGGCAGGCTCAGACACCTACCTCGACGTGGGCACTGACTTTGACCGGCGAACCTGCCCCGGTGAGCATTTCGGCTGGGCGACCACACGCACAGCGGTAATGAACCACTATGCCCTTCTCGGTGTTCTCGATACCGTCGAGACTCGAGGTCCAGATGATGACCTTGCGGTCCAGATGATCACAGTGGGCGAGAAACATCGGACACCTCCTCGGATGACGCTGAGCGCCTGCGGCCATTCCTCTTGGGATTTGCTGCGGCCTTCTTGGCCAGCCGGGCCCGATCGCCGTCGCGCCGACGCTGATCCAGGATTGCCTGGCTGACGAGATATGCAGCGAATGGGTTCATAGCCATCTCCTCGCGTTGTAATCATCGTATCTCAATATGATCATTACATTACCGCGAGACCTGTAACTAGTCAAACAGATTTGTCTCCTTACGGACTTCCTAATGCACCACGTCACGGATGCGTGACGCCCTGCATGAAGAAAGAGGAGTCAACCCGGGGTCCGCGGATTCTCAATGCACCACGTCACGGATACGTGACGCCCTGCAGCAGGAACGGGGGGGGAGTTCAGCGCGCCGCGGACTTCTTGAACCGGGATACTGCAAGCGGGACGAAGACCACCAGGAAGATGACGATCCAGATCGAGGAGGCCAGCACCGCGTTCTGCAACGGCCAGACATCGGGGGGAGGAAACAACGGGCTGGTGTTCCCGAACAACTCACGGACTGCCTGTGCCACCGCCGACACCGGATTCCATTCGGCAAAGGTCTTCAGAACGGGTGGGAAGTTTGTGATCGGAACGAAGGCGTTGGAGATGAAGGTCAGCGGGAAGATCACCAGGAAAGAGGCATTCTGGACCACTTCGACACTGCTCACCGACAGCCCAACCGTGGCCATCATCCATGAGATGGCGTACGAGAACATCAGGAGGAGGGCGAATCCCCCGGCAGCCTCCCAGAACGAGGTGTGGATCCCCCATCCTACGATCAGACCTGTCACCGCCATGATCGCAACCACCAGGGCGTTGTTGAGCAGATCACTTGTAGTGCGACCGACCAGGACCGCGGATCGGGCCATGGGCAGGGAGCGAAACCGATCGATGATCCCCTTCTTGATATCGTCGGCGAGCCCGGCCCCGGTGATGGTGGCACCGAATACCACCGTCTGGACAAAGATCCCGCCCATCAGATAGTCGGTGTAGGAGACCCCCGGCACGTCGATGGCGCTGCCGAAGACATAGGCAAAGAGCAGCACGAACATGATCGGCTGCACAGTGGAGAACACCAACAGGTCGGGGAGGCGGGTGATCTTGAGCAGATTGCGCTTGGCGACAACTGCGCCGTCGGAGAGGGCCGTGATCACAGTCATACCTCGACCACCTCTTCGGCCACGTGACCGGTCAGCCCGAGGAACACATCGTCGAGAGTCGGCCGGCGCAGTGCCAGATCGAGCGGGATGATCCCTCGCGCATCGAGACCACGCACCGTTTCGATCAAGGCGTCGCCGCCGGAGCCCACGGCCACTGCCAACTCGCGCCCATCGTGGTCGACGGTGACCTGACCGACACCCACTGCTGATAACACTTCCCTGGCGGGCGCCAAATCGGCTTCGGTCTTCACGGTCAGTTCGATGCGCTCGCCACCGACCTTCTGCTTCAACTCTTCGGCGGTTCCCAGGGCGATCACCTTGCCGTGATCGATGACGCCGATCGAGTCGGCGAGGCGATCGGCCTCGTCGAGGAAGTGGGTGGTTAGCAACAGAGTCGCCCCCTCCTTGACAAGTTCTTCGATGACCTCCCACAGGCTCAGCCGGCTTCGAGGGTCGAGACCGGTGGTCGGCTCGTCGAGGAAGATCACCGAGGGTCGGGCCACCAGGGCGGCAGCTAGATCGAGTCGACGACGCATGCCCCCCGAGTAGGTCTTGACCTGGCGGTCGGCAGCTTCGTCGAGATCGAAACGATCGAGGAGGTCGAGGGCACGGGCCCGGCTGGGCTGACGACCCAGGTGGTAGAGACGCCCCACCATGTCCAGGTTCTCGAAACCGGTGAGGTTCTCGTCGACCGCGGCGTACTGCCCGGAGAGCCCGATCTTCTCACGGAGCTTTGCTGCTTGGGTGTGGACGTCGAGACCGGCAACCGTGGCGCTCCCGCCGTCGGCCTCTAGCAGCGTGCTGAGAATCCGAACGGTTGTCGTTTTGCCGGCGCCGTTGGGGCCGAGCAGACACATCACCGATCCTTCGGGCACCGCGAGGTCGAGGCCGTCGAGTGCGACGACCTCTTCGTAATGTTTGCGAAGACCCTCGGCGAGGATGGCGTTGGTCATTGGGGGCGGGCAAGAATAGCGGCTGCCTGGGACACCAAAGTCGCCTCTTTTGCTCCCCCATTGAAACGGTGTGTTTGATGCCCGGCTTGGTTCGAGGACCTGTCAGAATCTCAACGGATCGCGTAGAAGTCGTATAA
>DATDPP010000050.1:0-4980 GCA_035292685.1 Acidimicrobiia bacterium | reverse complement strand
CCTTCGATGAGGTGTGGAAAGAGTATTTCAAGGTTCCACCCGCTCGAACCACTGTGGGTACGACAGGACTTCTCGTCAAGGACACCCTCGTCGAGATCGACCTCATCGGCTCTGTGGATTGAGCCAAACGCGAAATGAAACCAAAACGAAAGGAACGGAGATGAGAGCTCGACTGCGGCCCGTGGTCATCCTCATGGTGATCGCCCTTGTGGTCGCCGCCTGTGGCGATGGTGAAGGTTCCGACACCACCGGGGCCGGAGGCAGCACCACCGCGGCCGGTGGTGCATCCACGACGGCCGGTTCAGGTACAACGACCGGAGGGGGCGAGGAAGGCCCAATCAAGTTCGGAATGCTGATCGGCGTCACCGGCGACTACTCCCCGTATTACGACGTGAGCAAGGCGGGCGCCGACGTAGCTATCGCAGAGATCAACGATGCCGGAGGCGTGCTCGGACGCCCGGTGGAGCTGGTCGTGGTCGACAACAAGTCGACCGCCGAGGGCGCTGTCCAGGGGTTCTCGCAGATCGTCGACGTCGAGGGTGTTGATGTCCTAGGCGGACCCGAGTCGGATGGCGCGATAGCCAATCTCCAAGCCATCAAAGACTTGCAGTTGCCCACCATCTGCCCGGCATGCGGCACATCGGAGCTGGACCAGGCCGGCGGCGACTACATCTGGAGGATCACCGGATCCGACTCCGATGGAGGCCTGATAGCCGCCCAGTTCGCTCGTGACGCCGGATACACGCGGGTGGCGATGCTGGTGCAGAACACAGAAGGAGCCTCCGCTCCGGCCGACGTCTTCAAGCAAGTGTTCACCGAGATCATCGGCGGTGAGGTGGTGGCCGACGTCAGATTCGATCCCGGCCAGGCCTCGTATCAGGCACAGGTCGACCAGGCCTTTGCCGACGATCCCGAGGCCGTTTACATCGGCGCCGGCTTCGAAGCCGGCGGGATCATCCTCACCGAATGGCAACGACGTGGTTACGGGGGAAGCTTCATGTTTTCGCCGGACATGATCGTGCCCGAGATCGCCGCGCTGACCGAACAGGGCGTGGAGATCGGCGACGGCGTGGCGAAGGCTGCGATCGCCGCCTACGACACCGAAAGCCCCGCCTATCAGAGCTACGCCCCGCGGTATGAAGCGATCACCGGTGAGCAGCCGAGCCCGGGGCTATACGACGCCAACCAGTACGACCAGTACATCATCCTGGCGCTGGCCATCGCTATAGCGGGCACGACCGACGGTGAGGCCGTGGCAGCGGTGATTTCGGACCTGCTCAACCCACCGGGGACAGTGGTGTACAGCTACGCCGAGGGCCTTGCGGCAATCGAAGCCGGCGAGGACATTGACTACCACGGGGCTTCTTCTTCGTTGGACGTCAACGAGTTCGGCAACCTGGCCAGCCCTAACTTCGGAGAGCAAAACATCGTCGACGGGCAGTGGACCCAGGTAGCCACGGTGGAGCTCGACGCGAGCCTGCGTCCGTAGTTCGGACCTGCGGTCGTGGATCGGCAGTCAGTGCCGATCCACGACCATGATCGACGACATGCAAAACATCATCTTCGGCCTCGTCACCGGAAGCATCCTGGCCATTGCCAGCGTCGGCTTGTCAATGATCCGCCAGACCGAGGGATTCATCAACATCGCCCATGGGCAGCTGCTCACTCTTGGAGCCTTTCTCGGCTACACCTTCGTTTCGGCGCTCGACATGAACATCTTCCTCGCCGGGCTGTTGTCGATGCTGCTTGTAGGGATCGTCGGAGTTGTGCTGGCCGTGATCGTGTTCCGCCCTGTCGCTCGGTCGGGTCCGCTCGCTCAGCTGTTCACCTCGATTGGTCTCGCCTATCTCCTGTTCGGAGTCATGAGGGTCATCTTCGGGGCCAACGTCACTTTCTTCCCGACCTCATTCGGGACCAGGCTCGACCTCGGACCGGTCAATGTGACGGTCGGCGAGATCCTTATCGTCGTCACCGCGGCAGCGGTAGTGGCCGCCCTCGCCCTCTTCCTCAGCCAGACCCGGCTGGGAACCTGGATCCGCGCCACCGCCTCCAACCCCGAGTTGGCTCGTCTTCGTGGGATTCCGGTGAACCGGGTCTCACACGCTGTCTGGTTCGTGGCGTCGGCCCTGGCCGGCCTGGCCGGGGTGATGGTGGGTCTGATCGGAAACGTCCACTCCGAGTTGGGGTGGACCCAGACTCTCATCATCTTGGCCGCGGCTGTCCTTGGTGGGCTGGGCTCGATCTATGGGGTGCTCGCCTCCGGTTTGTTGTTGGGCCTGGCCATGGACCTGTCGGCCCTGGTGATCCCCACCTCGTACAGAACCGTCGTCGCCTTCGGTGTCCTGATCCTGGGGCTGTTGCTGCGGCCCCAGGGTCTGTTCGTCAGCGCCGGCAGGAGGGAGGCCTGATGAGCGGGGTCCTCCTCTTCTTCGTTGGAGTCATCACCCTGGCGGGGATCTATGCGATCCTCGCCATGATCCTCAACCTGGAGGCGGGATGGGCCGGGATGTGGGACCTCGGGCTGGCCGGGCTGGTCGCGGTGGGGGGCTACGTGTTCATCATCACCACCCAGCAGACTCATGAAGACGTGATCCTGACCCCCCATTGGCCGATGTGGGCAGGCATCTTGGCCGGGAGCGTGGCAGGAGGGTTGGCCGCCCTGATCATCGGCGTTCCGTCATTGCGTGTGCGGGGGGAGTATTTCCTCATCACGACCCTGGCCTTCGCCGAGGTGATCCGCCAGCTTTCCATCAACCTGGGATCAGTGACTCGTGGGACCGTCGGTTTCAACCAGTTCTCGCGACCCTTCGAGAGCTGGGCGACGGGGGCCGGTTATCGGTGGTTGCTGTTGGCCCTGGTCTGGCTGGTTGTGGTGGTGGTCTACCTGCTCATGCGGCGGCTGGGATACAGCCCATACGGGCGCCTGCTGAGGGGCTTCCGGGACAACGACCCGGTGGCGCGCTCCCTGGGGAAGCACACCAACAGACACCGTATTCAGACCTTCGTCCTCGCCGGCCTGCTGTACGGGGCGGTGGCCCCGCTGTACGTGTGGTTCATCCGGACCGTCACTCCTTCTCTGTTCACCTCCGAGGTGACGTTCGTGACCTGGACTGCTCTGGTGATTGGAGGCATCGCTTCGCTTCGGGGACCGGTGATCGGTGCTCTGATCCTGCTCCTGGTGACCGAGGCCGCCTCCCTGGTGCAGGGCTCGGGTGAGATGGCCGTTGTCCTGGCCTCGGTCAGGTTCATCGTCCTGGGAATAGTTCTCATCCTCGTGATGCGATTCCGCCCCGAGGGCCTGACCAACGAGCGGGACGCCTTCGCCGGGGCGTCCGGGAAAGGCTGAGGGGATGACAGGCCCAATTCTCGAGGTGAATCGAGTCACGAAGGTTTTCGGGGGGGTGGGGGCGGTCCGTGGGGTGGACATGTCGATCGAGCCTGGCTCAATCACAGCCGTTATCGGGCCCAACGGGGCTGGGAAGACCTCGTTGTTCAACGTCGTCACCGGTTTCGAGCAGCCCACCGAGGGCACCGTCCGATTCCAAGGCGAAGATGTGACCGGTCTCGAGCCATGGCGGGTATCGCAGAGGGGCTTGATCCGCACCTTCCAAACCCCGACCGGTTTCCCCGCGCTCTCGGTATGGGAGAACCTGATGGTTGGCGGGACCGAAGATCGTTACGAAGGCCTGTGGGCGGCGCTTCGAGGCACTTGGCGTTCGGATGAGAATGCCACCCACCAACGCGCTCGCCGGGTATTGAGTGATCTCGGTCTGTGGGACCTCCGGGACACCCTCCTCGCCGATCTGCCACCGGGTGATGTCAAGTTGGTCGACTTCGCCCGCCAGCTCATGGCCCGGCCGGTGATGGTGCTCCTCGACGAGCCGGCGTCTGGAGTCGATCCGGGTTCGATCGACCGACTGGCGACTCTCATCCGTCAGGTACGGGACGACGGGATGACAGTATTGGTGATCGACCACAACATCGGGTTCGTACTCGGCATTGCCGATCGGGTTCACGTCATGTCGCTGGGTCGGATAATTGCCTCCGGCACGCCCGAGGAGGTAGTACTGGATCCGGTGGTCATCGAGGTGTATCTGGGCCGGTCGGCATGAGCTTGCTCGAGCTGGTTGGGCTGGAAACGGGGTACGGCCGACTGCCGGTTCTCCACTCGGTGTCGATGCGGGTCGAGGTGAACGAGATGGTGGCCATTATCGGCCCCAACGGAGCAGGGAAAACCTCGCTCGGCAAGGCGGTGTTTGGCTTGCTCCCTGCCATGCGAGGATCGATTCGCTTCGATGGGGAGGACCTGACCCCTGCTTCCACGGCGCGACGTACCGCGCTCGGCATGGCGATGGCGCCTCAGGTGGGCAACACGTTTCCAGAGCTCACCGTGGAGGACAACCTGATTGTGTCGTTCTCCACCCTCGAAACCGAAAACGCGGAGCGGGCGTTGGCCAATGCCTACACCATGTTTCCCCAACTCGCCGAGCGAAGGCGGCAACCTGCTCGCACCCTGTCGGGGGGCGAGCGGCAGATGCTGGCCTTCGCCAGCTGCTCCGGGTCGAGCCCAAGGTTTCTGCTTCTCGACGAGCCGACCACGGGTCTGGCCCCCACCATCGTCCACTCCCTAGTGGAGAAGATCATCGAATTCAAGGACAGCGGCGCTTCGATCTTGTGGGTGATCGAGGAGAATCCACTGGAGGTGCTGCCGTTCGTCGACCGGGTTTACGTGCTCAACAACGGGGCAATCAGGGCGGAGACCGCCGCCGAGGATTTGTTGTCCGAAGAGTCTCTCAGAGCTCTTTTCTTCGGGCTGGAACAGTGACGGGCGACGTTCTGTTCGAGCCGGGTTCCATCAGAGCGGTGGAGCTGCGGAATCGCATTCTCAGAGCAGGAACGTCCGAGTCGATGGCCGAGCCGGAATCGGGGGTGATGACTCCGGCTCTCCTCGACCTCTATGAACGGCTTGCCGCCGGTGGT
>DATDPP010000049.1:0-7421 GCA_035292685.1 Acidimicrobiia bacterium | reverse complement strand
GCCTGAGCGAGATCAGCGGGGGTAGGCGGCGAGGGCCCGCTCGATCACGGTCAAGGCTTCCTCCCGGGGACGCCAGCCGATAACCGCCGTCTTCTTCTTCTCCAGTTCCTTGTAGACCTGGAAGAAGTGCTCCACCTCGCTGAGCACATGCGCCGGGATGTCGTCGAGATTCTCGGCGTCCGGCCACAGCGGGTCGCCGAGCGGGACACTGAGCACCTTGTGGTCGGCGTGCCCCTGGTCCTCCATCAGGAAGACGCCGATGGGGCGGACCCGGATCCGACACCCGGGGAAGGTGGGCTCGCTTACCAGAGCCATGATGTCGAGGGGATCGCCGTCGTCGGCCAGGGTGTTGGGGATGAACCCGTAGTCGGCCGGGTAACGAGTCGCGGTGAACAACATCCGATCGAGGAAGATCTCCCCGCTCTCGTGATCCATCTCGTACTTGTTGCGACTCCCCTTGGGGATCTCGACGACCATCGTGACTTCCATGAGTTCCTCTCACATACGGATTTGGGTCCCGATCTCCAGGACTTGATCTGAGGGGAGGCTGAACTGCACCGCGGCGCTGGACGAGTTGCGATGAAGGAAGCTGAAAAGACGCGACCGCAAGCTGCGCAGCCCCAAGCCGGGCTTCACCACCACCGACTCCTTTGCCAGGAAGTAGCTGGCATCTGAAGGGTCGAACCCGAACTCGGTGTCGACGATGCTGGCCAGGGCCCTGGGGACGTCGGGCTCCTCCATGAACCCGTAGTCCAGGATCACCTGATAGAAGTCATCCCCGAGGTCGTGCACTGTCGCCCGTCTCGCCTGCGGGACCTTCGCCACGTTCGCCGCCCGCACCGTGAGCAGGACAATGGTCTCGTGGAGGATCTCGTTGTGTCGCAGGTTGGCGAGCATCGCAGGAGGGACAAACCCGGCTTCCCGGATCAGATAGACGGCGGTGCCCGGAACCCTGCGCTGGGGATGTTGGGCGATAGAGGCGATGAAGCGCTCGATCGAGACCTGGCCCTGTCTGATCTCCAGCGACAGGTCGCGACGGCCCCGGCGCCAGGTGGTCATGATCACGAAGATGATGCCCCCAACAACCAACGGGAACCAACCACCGGCGGGGATCTTCACGATGTTGGCGGCGAAGAAGGCAAGATCGACGGCCAGGAACACCGACATCGCCCAACCCGCCTTGAGACGACTCCATCCCCAACGCTCGCGGGAGACCCGGTAGAGCAGCAGGGTGGTTATGACCATCGTCGAGGTGACCGCGACCCCATAGGCGGCGGCCAGGTTGCTCGAAGTCCGAAAAGTCAGTACCAGCCCGATACAGGCAACCATCAGAAACCAGTTGATGGAGGAGACATAGACCTGACCCACCTCCCGGGGAGAGGTGTGATCAATGTCGACCCGCGGGAGGAAGCCGAGTTGGACTGCCTGCATGGTGAGGGAATAGGCACCTGAGATGAGAGCCTGGGAGGCAATGACGGTGGCCGCTGTGGCGAGGAGGACCAAGGGGAGCAGCGCCCATCCCGGTGCCAGCCGATAGAACGGGTTGTCGATCGCCTGAGGGTCGGCGAGGATCAGCGCCCCCTGCCCGAAGTAGTTCAACACCAGGGCAGGAAAGACAACGAACACCCAGCCGAGGCGGATCGGGCGACGCCCGAAATGCCCCATGTCGGCGTACAGGGCCTCGCTTCCGGTTGTGACCAGGAAGATGGCGCCCAGGGCGAGGAAGGCAAGTTTGGGCTCGACAACCGCGAACCGGGCGGCGTGGATGGGATTCAACGCGGCCAGCACTCCCGGGTTTGAGAGGATTTGGACCCCGCCCAGGATCCCGATTGTCGCGAACCAGACGATCATCACCGGGGCGAACACCGCTCCCACAGTCCCGGTCCCTGTCCTCTGAATGGCAAACAGCGCCACAAGGATGACGACCGACAGCGGGATCACCCAGGACTCCATCGCGGGTGCCACGATCTCGAATCCCTCGACGGCGGAGAGCACCGAGATCGCCGGGGTAATCATGCCGTCGCCATAGAGGAGGGCGGTCCCGAACAAGCCGAGAAGGATCAGCACCCGATAGAGCCCTCTCACCCTGATCCGTTGGTTGGGGGGGAGGATGAGGGCAGTAAGGGCCATGATCCCGCCCTCACCCGAGTTGTCCGCCCGAAGGACGAAGATCAGGTACTTGACCGAAACCACGATCACCAACGCCCAGAACACGAGCGAGAGCACCCCGAAGACGTGGGCGTCGGTCACCGCGAGGTCGCCCGCGGCGTGGAAAGCCTCCCGCATCGCATATAGAGGGCTGGTCCCGATATCGCCGTAGACGACCCCTAAAGCCCCGACGGAGAGAATGAGGAGATAGCGGCGGGACCGGGTGTCGTCATGTCCGGAAGTCATAGGCGTGACGGCGCACTGTATCGGCGCGGGTTCGCCTTATCAGGCGCCCACGGTTGAGGAGCCGAAGTCAGGGAGAGACCGGGACCTCCATCTGCTCAACGAGGGGGACCGCTCGCTGATCACCACTCGCGGAGATCACCCAGAAGGAGCCCTGCTCCCGCGACCAGTCGTCGAGGATACGGGCGGCGACCGGGCTGCCTGTGTTCTCCCGATGCGACTCGATGAGACCCCGAATGTCGTCGAGATGGGTGTCGGAGGGCCGACGTGCCGAAGGTGCGGTATCGGCAAGCATCGCCTTCAGGCTGAGACCTGGATCCCAAACATAGGCGATGCCCCCGGTCATGCCAGCGGCGAAGTTGCGACCCACCTCGCCGATCACGAGGACCTTGCCTCCCGTCATGTACTCGCATCCGTGGTCGGAGCATCCTTCGATCACCACCGTCGCCCCCGAGTTGCGGACCGCGAATCGCTGGCCGACCCGGCCGGCGAGAAAGACCTGGCCCGCCGTGGCACCGTAGAGGACGGCGTTGCCTGCAGCGTGCGGCACCAATCCCCCGGGCCGGCGTGGCGATACCGAAATCAGGCCACCACCCATTCCCTTGCCCAGGTAGTCGTTGGCGGTGCCTTCGAGGTGCATGTCCACACCACGGCACAACCACGCTCCAAAGCTCTGCCCTGCAGTCCCCGAGAGCTTGACCACGATCGTGCCATTGGGGAGGCCATCGGCGCCATGATGGTCCGTGATCTCACCCGAAAGACGGGCCCCGATGGCACGGTCCACATTTCGGATCGGATACGAAAGCTCGATCTGCTCGCCGTTGGCGATCGCGCCGCGGCAATCGGCAACCAGCCTCACCGAGAGACTGGACAATCCGATCTTGCGATATCCCTCGTGGCGCTTGCCTCCCTTGGCGGCAACCAGCATCGCTGACAGGTCCGCAGACAGTGGATGCTGGGGATCGATCGGCCGCAATAGATCCGCCCGCCCCACCAACTCCCCGATCGAGCGTGCTCCCAACGCCGCTATATGCCGACGCGCTTCTTCGGCGAGACGACGGAACAGAAGGACGACCTGGTCCGCCGAACCGGTGAACTTGGCCCTGAGGTCCTCGTTCTGGGTGGCGATGCCCACCGGGCATGTGTTCATGTGGCAGGTGCGCACCATCTTGCAGCCGAGAGCGAGCAGGGGAAGGGTTCCGAAGCCGAACCTCTCCGCCCCGAGAAGGGCGGCCACCACGATGTCGCGCCCGGTGCGCAACCCGCCGTCCGTCTCCAGCAACACTTTCGATCTTTGCCCGTTCGCGGTCAATACCTGGTGAGCCTCGGACAGCCCCAGTTCCCATGGGGAGCCGGCGTGCTTGATCGACACAAGTGGCGAGGCCCCGGTCCCACCCTCGGATCCGGAGATTGTGATGACATCGGCATCTGCCTTGGCCACCCCGACGGCGATGGTCCCCACACCGGGCTCGCTCACGAGCTTGACCGAAACCCGTGCGGTGGGCTTGAAGGCCTTGAGGTCATAGATCAGCTGTGCCAGGTCCTCGATGGAATAGATGTCGTGATGCGGTGGAGGCGAGATGAGGGTCACCCCCGGCTCGGTGTACCGAAGCCGTGCGATCTCAGGCGAGACCTTGTGACCCGGGAGCTGGCCGCCCTCACCCGGCTTGGAGCCCTGCGCCATCTTGATCTGGAGCTCGTCGGCCGAGTGCAGGTAGGCAGGTGTGACCCCGAAGCGCCCGGAAGCGACCTGTTTGATCGCCGAGTTCATGGGGGTGCCAAAGCGAATCGGGTCTTCACCACCCTCACCCGAGTTGGAGTGCCCACCGATCAGGTTCATGGCCTCGGCCAGCGCGACGTGCGCCTCGGAGGAAAGGGCACCAAGGGACATCGCCGCCGTCGTGAAACGGCGCATGATCTGCTCCGCCGGCTCCACTTCGTCGAGTGGCACCGGCTCCCGCTGGACGAACGTCAGGAGGTCACGGACCAGGGCCGGTTCTCGATCCGAGATCATCTCGATGTAGCGATCCCAGTCTTCGGGGTCACCGGAGCGCACCGCTTTTTGGACTGAGAGGACCGCCATCGGGCTGGTGATGTGGGTGTCGGACCCACGCCGGTGCTTGTAGAACCCGCCCGGCTCGGTCGAGTCCTTGGCGTAAGCCTCATGACGTTGCAGTGCCTGGCGCGCCAACTCTTCGAACCCGATTCCCCGCAGTCGGCGGGGAGCATTGCGAAACGCCCTGCGACACACTGCTTCGGAGAGACCGATCACCTCGAACAATTCCGAGCCGCGGTAGGCAGAGAGAGTGCAAATCCCCATCTTGGACATGATCTTGAGGAGACCGCTCTCCATGGCCAGCCGGTAGTTCTCCTGGGCAGAAGCCGGTTCGACATCGATCGCCCCGGAGGCGGCCAGGTCGCGAGCGTGCTCGATCGCCAGGTAGGGATTGACGGCGGAGGCCCCGAAGCCCACCAGACATGCCAGATCATGCGGGTCACGAGGCTCGCCAGAGACGACGACCAGCGAAACCGAGCCACGAACACCTTCGTCGATCAAGTGGTGGTGGACCGCGCCCAGGGCGAGAAGTGTCGGGATCGGGGCCCGAGTGCCATCGGTCTCCCGGTCGGATAACACGAGAATCGTGGCCCCGAGCTTGACCGCTTGCGCCGCCTCGTCACAGATCTCGTCGAGACGCCCCAGCATGCCTTCTGGCCCGGAGGAAACCGCCCAGGTCGTCGCGATCCAATGGGAGAAGAAGCGCGGGTCGCCCGAGCGGACGATCGACTCCAACTCGGCGTCGGAGAGAATCGGGCTCGATAGCTCGATCAGGTGAGCTTGTTGCGGTGTGTCCTCCAGCAACGGGCCGCGGCGACCGAGTTGGATTCGGAGAGACATGACCAGCTTCTCCCGAATCGGGTCCATGGGAGGGTTGGTGACCTGGGCGAACATTTCGTGAAAGAACTGGGTGAGACGGCGGGGCCGGGTGGAGAGGACCGCAAGACCGGTGTCGTCACCCATCGAGCCGAGCGGATTCTCCCCACGCGCCATGTCGCCGATGACCAGCCTGCGCTCTTCGGCGGTGTACACGAAGACCCGACTCAGGGCGGCGGCGTCAAAACGGGTATCGGCTAGGCCGTCGAAAGAGGCCTGGATCCGCAGCGTCTCGGTGTTGATCCAATCGCCGTAAGGACGGGCGGCGGCGAGAGCGGCCTTGACCTGGTTGGAATGCTGCACCTCACCGGTCTCGCCGTCGAACACGATCAGCTCGCCCGGCCCGAGTTGGCCGGTGGCGGCGGCCCGTGCCTCCTCTTCGGGGCAGACCCCGGCCTCGGAAGCGACCAGGACCACGTCGGGGGTGACTGCCCAGCGAGCCGGGCGCAGTCCGTTGCGGTCCATGCCCACCAGCAAGGAGGTGCCGTCGGTGGCGGCGATCGCGGCAGGGCCGTCCCAGGGCTCGGTGAGGAAGGCGTGGTATTCGTAGAACGAGGCAAGGTCGGGTTCGAGGTCGGGCACGTTCTCCCACGCCGCCGGCATCAACATCTCCTTGACGTGAGTCAGCGACCGACCGCTTCGCATCAGCAGCTCAAAGGCGTTGTCCAGACTCCCCGAATCGGAGATGCCTGGCTGGAGGAATGGAAAGACGTCGGGCAGACGGTCGCCCCACACCCCCGCCGTGGCCGCCTTCTCCCTCGCCACCATCCACGAACGATTCGATTGGATGGTGTTGATCTCCCCGTTGTGGGCCAAGGCCCGGAACGGCTGGGCGTTGTCCCAGGAAGGAAAGGTGTTGGTCGAGTATCTCTGATGGAAGATGGCAAAAGCCGTCTCGTAGTCGGGGTCTCGCAGGTCCCAGTAGAAATCAGAGATGTGCGAGGCGGTGAAGAGCCCCTTGTAGACGATGGTTCGGCTGGAAGCGGAGGGTATGGAAAGCCCGGGAGTGGCGTCACGCTCGATTCTCTTTCGCGCCAGATAGAGACTGCGCTCGAAATCGGCGCCCTCTTCGAAACCGGTGACGATCGCCTGCTCGATCAGGGGGAGCACATTGCGGGCATGGTCGCCCAACACCGGGGGATCGATCGGCACCGACCTCCAGAACAGGACCCTCATGCCCTCTGCCTCGACCGCTTGGGTGACAACCGACCGTGACGCAGCTGTCTCGGTCGGTGAGAGGAAGCACATGACGACCCCGAGGCGCTTGGGGGGGACATCGAGGCCATGGGCGCTCAATTCCCTGCTGATCAGCCGCATTGGGATCTGAGTGAGAAGACCGGCGCCGTCGCCGGTGCCATCGGCGGCCTTGGCCCCCCGATGATCCAAACGCTCGAGACATTCCACCGCCAGCCGGGTCATCCGATAGGTGGGAAGGCGATCGAGGGCGGCGATGAACCCGACGCCACAGGCGTCGTGGGAGTGCGTCAAGTCGAAGAAAGGTGCCGTCATCGCTCCCTCGATGGGAGCGAGGAAGTCTAAATGCTCGCATTACGCAATACGCAATACGCAATACGCATTACGCCGTGCGTAGGGCGTTCATCCGACTCAACGCTTCCTCGAGGGTCGCTTCGTCCTTGCAAAACGCAAACCTCACCAGCGACGCCCCGTCCTCGGCGCGGTGGTAGAAGACGCTGGGTGGAATTGCCACCACCCGAGCGGTTTCCGCCATGTGACGACAGAAGGCCCGGTCGTCGGGAAACCCGAATCGATCGTGCCCGGCCATCAAGAAATACGTCCCCTGTGGTGAGTGGGTCTCGAATCCGACCTGATCGAGGCCGTCGGCGAGAAAGTCTCGCTTCCGGACATAGCTCGACCGCAGGTCGTCGAAAAACGAGTCGGGGGCGCCAAGTGCGGCAATGGCGCCATGCTGCACCGGGGTGGGTGTGGTGAACGTCATGAACTGATGGGCAGCCCGGAGACCCGCAGTCAGATGCTGAGGGCCGATCCCCCATCCCACCTTCCACCCGGTGAGTGAGAACGTCTTCCCGAGTGAGGACAGGGTCAGGGTGCGTTCCCACATTCCAGGGAGACCGGCGAG
>DATDPP010000048.1:0-3694 GCA_035292685.1 Acidimicrobiia bacterium | reverse complement strand
AAGAAGGTGGCCGCTTGGTGGATCCCCGACCGGGTCGTCTTCATCGATCAGATCCCGAAGACGGGCACGGGTAAGTTCGACAAGAAGGTCGTGAGGGATCAGTACGCCGATCTGCTGATGGAGGACGGCTGAGAATCAGGCGGTCGAAGACAAGTCGGCTCGTCTAGTCAATCAACCTCTTCAGCCGGGACGGGTGCTGAACTCGTCATCGGTGTCCACCAAGGCCGTTGAGATGAAGACGGCCGAGGATCAGACTTCGACCAGTTGACCGGAGGTCAGGTCGAGTACGAATTCCTTGTCGCTCTTGGAGTCAGCGATGAAATGTGCGAGTTGGGCACCCTGCTGACGGACCACCCACCAGGCGTAAGCCTTGGAGGCGGTGCCGGCGAACGCCACCTTGGCGGTCCTCGCCGCCTGGACCGCCTCGACCTCGTCGGGGTACGCCCCTAGGACGGTCTCGCTGGGCCCGGGCTGTCCCGGTGCCTCGATGAACTCAACTGCCTCGAACATCTCACACCTCTCTCGTTCCTCCCAAATATATGTTAGTTCGACAAGAAGCAAGGAAGGGGCCCAAAACAGATGGTGGGGGCGGGCGGGACATCGGGCCGAAAACGGCTCTCTAAGCTCAGGATGTGAGCACCTTTCACACCACCTGGGGCTACATCGCCGCCGGGACCAGTGGTGTGGTCGGGCTGTGGGGGGTGGCGATGGCGCGCCGGCCCGAGGCGCCGCCGGCCTTTCTCTGGGGGGTCGGCATCGCGATCGGCGCCTTTCTCCTTCAGATCGTCACCGGAGTCGTGGTCGCCTCCGGTGGGGTGGACCCCGGTAACCAGCACGTCTTCTACGGTGTCGTAACGGCGGTGACATTCACCTTCGCCTACATCTACCGATCCCAGTTTCGAAAACGTCCCACCCTGTACTACGGGCTCCTGCTCTTGTTCTCGATGGGTTTGGGCATACGCGGAATCATGACTTTCGGCAACAGCTTTTAGGAGGCCTCATGCTGCTCGAAGGCAAGAAACTCTTGATCACCGGGGTGCTGACCGACGACTCGATCGCCTGGCATGCAGCTCGAATCGCCCAGGAGGAGGGCGCCGACATCGTCGTCACCGGGTTCGGGCGCGGGCTTCGCCTCACCGAGCGCTCGGTGCAGCGGCTGCCCCAGGAATGCCCGGTTCTGGAGCTGGACATCAACGACCTCGCCCAGGTCGAGTCTGCGGTCGCCGAACTGACCGCGCGCTGGGGACTGATCAACGGTGCGCTCCATGCCATTGCCTACGCCCCCGAGGACGCCCTCGGTGGCAACTTCCTCAACACCCCGGTGGAATCGGCCCAAACCGCCTTCGTCACCTCGGCGTTCTCCTACAAGACCCTTGCTGTGGCCTTGCTCCCCTTGATGAAGGCCGCAGGAGGAGGCGCCCTGGTGACTCTCGACTTCGACAACACCCAGGCCTGGCCGGCCTATGACTGGATGGGCGTCGCCAAGTCGGCGTTGGAGAGCGTCACCAGATATCTGGCCCGCGACCTGGGGCCCCACGGTGTGCGGGTCAACGCGGTGTCGGCCGGGCCCTTGACCACGGTGGCGGCGAAGTCGATTCCAGGGTTTGGCGTCTTCGACCGGGTCTGGAACGAGCGTTCCCCGCTTCCTTGGGACACCTCCAACCCCGACCCGGTGGCGCGGATGATCTGTGTATTGCTGTCGGACTGGGCCCCGTTGACCTCGGGTGAGATCATCCACGTCGACGGTGGATTTCACGCCATCGCGACCGGCGTCGACGAGCCCGGGAGCTAGTCCACCGACTGGAGGGCGGGGGCCAGGGGGAGCTCGACCACAAAGGTTGCGCCTCCGCCTTCGGTCTCCTCGACCCTCACCGAGCCACGCATGACCTCGGTGAGGCTCTTCACAATGGAAAGGCCGAGACCGGTGCCACCCTTCGATCTCGTGTCCGACTGGTCCACCTGGGTGAATCGCTCGAAGACCCGGTCCCGTTCGTGGTCGGGGATGCCCGGGCCATGGTCGACGACCACGATGAGCGCTTTGGACCCTCGTTCCCAGGCGAAGAGCTCGACAGGGCTTCCCGCTGCATACTTGGCCGCGTTCTCCACGAGGTTGATGAGGATGCGGCTCAGATGGTCACGGTCCGCCTCGACCGTCAGCCCCTCCGGGTCGACGACGAAGGTGGGCTCGATGGAGACCACGCGGTTCACCTCGTCGAACGCCTGACGCAGGCTGATCGACTCGAGATGGACCGGGATCGCGCCGCGATCGATCCGGGAGACGACCAGCAGGTCGTCGATCAGGCGTTGCAGCCGCCCCGCTTGGCGCCGGGCTGTGGACAGCAGGTGTTGGGCCGTGGGTTGGGTGGGTTGTAGCTCCGGCCGGTTCACTGTGTCGAGCGATCCGATGATCGATGTCAGCGGGGTGCGCAGCTCATGGCTCACAGTCGAGACGAAGTCGCTCTTCATCTGAGCGACTTCCTCGAGCCGTCTCGTCATGTCGGCCTGGGCCTCGTAGCGGCCGATCTGTGACAGCACCAACCCGGCCGGAGCCGCCAGCGACCCGAGCTGCTCGAGCTGGTCCTCGGTGAAGTTCCCGTCGTACGGGTCGCCGACGATGATGACGCCGACCCGGAGGCTCTCCACCTTCAATGGCGCCACCAGGGCTTGTTTCAGGCCCAGTTCCTTGAGCAGGATGTGATTCTCCGCGTCCGGGTCCACCTCCCTGACGTAGAACGGCTTACCCGCCCGATAGGTCTGGGTGACAACCCCGGCTGCCGCGACATCGAGGGTGATGGGATCAGACTCCAGCGGATAGCCGTTGACCCAAATCGGGCTCATCAGCTCGAGACGGTGTCGATCGGGGTCGTAGAGCAGAACCACCCCGACTTGGGCGTCGAGGTATTTGCAGATGGTCCCGATCAGGTGGGGGACGATCTCGGCGAGCGACTCGGCTCGAGCCAGGGTGGCGCTCACCGCATAGAGACGTTCGAAGTCGAGTCTCTGTTGATCGATCTGCACCTCCCTCTCATTGGACCGGACCGCCTCGCGCTCGAATTCGAGGCCGACCAGGGCAGTGGCAGCAGAGACGACTGCCACCGTCAGCACGGGTGCCAGAACCTGCTCGATGGTGTCCTCGGTTTCGCCCAGGCTGAAAGCCACGAAGGAGATGGCCACGGCGATGAAGACCGTCACCAGGGCGTGGGCCCACCAGGTGAGGAGCAGACCGGAGACTGCGGCGATCCCGAAGAGGATCGGTTGTGCCGTGGCGGTCAGCTCCGGGATCACGGCGAGGGCGCTGATCCCAACGATCAGCCCCATGAGCCAGAAGGCGGCGATCCAGGGCGCGGCCCAGGTGGCCATCAGCCGGTCCCAACGTGCGGCGGTGGAGATGACGAGGAGGACGGAGAGGCCGGCCATCGGGATCCAGAAGCCAGGCTGGGCGAAGACCTCCTGGCGCACCGCCTGGGCCGAGATGATGATGAGCACCACCCAGGCCACCGCCGAGGCGCGTCGCAGCAACGACGCCCGGAAGCGGGCCATGGCCTGATGGATCGTTGGCTTCAGCTCTTCCATTTCACGGTTTGTGAGGGTTTCGACTGTATTCTCGGCATTTATCCCGGACTGATCGAGGATTGAAACGTGGCGTTGCGCGTATTCGCGAACGGGACGCTGTTCGCAGACGCGATCGGCACCG
>DATDPP010000047.1:0-51756 GCA_035292685.1 Acidimicrobiia bacterium | reverse complement strand
CCGCCCCGGCTCTACACCGAGGAGGAGGGCTGGCAAAAGATGAGTATCTGGGGGATGGGGATCGCCAGCTATGACCTGACCGGCGACGGGTTCCCTGAGGTGTTCCTCACCAGCCAGGGCGACAACAAACTGCAGACTCTGGCCGACGGGCCGTCGGAGCCGAACTACGTCGACATCGCCCTCGATCGCAGCGCCAACGCCCACCGCCCGTTCGCCGGCGACGACATGTTGTTGCCGTCCACCGCCTGGCACGCCGAGTTCCAGGATGTGAACAACGACAGCTACATCGACCTCTTCGTCGCCAAGGGCAACGTCGAGGCCATGCCCGAGTTCGCACTCCAGGACCCGAGCAATCTTCTCTTGGGGAATCCCGATGGCTCCTTCACCGAGAGCGCCGAAGCCGCCGGGATCTTGAACTACGCCCCCGCAAGGGGAGCCGCCCTGGCCGACTTCAACCTCGATGGCATGTTGGACCTGGTGGAGGTGAACCGACGGGAGAACATCAAGTTGTGGCGTAACGTCGGGTCTGGTGAAGCGGAGCAACCGGCGCCGACGGGCAATTGGTTCGCCCTCCAACTCGAGCAGCCGGGCCCCAACCGTGACGCCATCGGATCATGGATCGAGGTCAGGGTCGGCGGTCAGACCATGGAACGTGAGGTGACCATCGGTGGCGGTCACGCCGGCGGCCAACTCGGGTGGATCCATTTCGGGCTGGGAACGGCAGGCGAAGCCGAGATTCGTCTCCAGTGGCCTGACGGCGAGAGGGGACCATGGATGAACGTGGATGCCAACCAGTTCGTGATGATCGAGCGAGGGGATTCCGAGGCGCGATTGTGGCTCCCCCCCTTGGGTTTGACCGGGCGATGAGCAGGGCACGATTGGCCGAGGTCGCCCTCCCAGATTTCGGGATGCCGGACTCACTCCCCGAGATCCCGGGGGCGGTGTATCAGGATCGTCTCGCCCGGCTCCGGCAACGGGCCGAGGCGCGCGGCTACGACCACTTGGTGGTGTACGCCGATCGGGAGCACAGCGCCAACCTCTCTTATCTGACCGGCTTCGACCCCCGCTTCGAGGAGGCGGTCCTGATCATCGGGCCCCATGAGGAGCCGGCGATCCTGGTTGGGAACGAGTGCTACGCGATGGCAGGGGCCGCCCCGGTGACCATGCGACGGCATCTGTTTCAGGACCTGAGCCTTCCCGGCCAGCCCAGGGATCGCTCCCATACGTTGCCCGGGATCCTGGCCGACGAGGGTCTCGACCGCGGGAGCCGGGTTGGGGTCATCGGATGGAAGGAATACTCCGACCGTCAGATGATGGAGGTCCCCGCCTTCATCGTGGACGTGTTGCGACGCGTGACCGGCCCCACCGGCAACGTCGAGAACGCCAACGACCTGTTGACCGGTGCCGCCGACGGGCTCCGGGTGATCAACGAGGTCGAACAACTCGCCGCCTTCGAATACGCCGCCTGTCACACGTCCAATGGAGTACGGCGGCTGCTCTCCGGTTTGGAGCCCGGGATCACCGAGCGGGAGGCGGTACGCCTCCTGGAGTGGAACGGGATGCCGCTTTCCTGTCATCTAATGCTGACTGCCGGCCCTCGGGCCTCACTGGGCCTGCTCAGCCCTGGCGACCGGCCTATCGAGAGGGGTGACCGATTCACCGTGGCCTTTGGCATTTGGGGAGCCTTGAACTGCCGGGCAGGTTTCGTGGTCGAGGAGGCTGACGAACTGCCTGCCGCGATCAGCGACTACGTCGACCGGCTGGTTGGCCCCTACTTCGCGGCGGTGGCCGAGTGGTACGGGGCGCTGCACATCGGGCAAACCGGAGGGGTGTTGCATGAGATCGTCGACCGTCATCTGGGCGATCCGTTCTTTGGGATCTTTCTCAATCCCGGTCACCAGATACATCTCGACGAATGGGTCAATTCGCCGGTGGCGCCCGGATCGAAGATCGAGCTTCGCTCGGGGATGGCCTTCCAGGTGGACATCATCCCGGCGACAGGCACCGACTACTTCACCACCAACATCGAGGACGGCATCGCACTTGCCGATGAGTCACTGCGTCAGGCCTTCTCCGAGAGGTATCCGGCTGCGTGGTCGAGAATCCAGGCGAGAAGAGACTTCATGGCCAACAACCTCGGCATCGAGTTGCACCCCGACGTACTGCCTTTCTCCAACATCCCGGCCTATCTGTCACCGTTCCTCCTCCGGCCTGACCAGGTGATGACGGTCGCGGTCTAGAGGTCGAGGACGGCGCTGGTCCAGGCTCCTCCTGCAGTACTGGAGGCCATGGCAGCGTCAACGAATTTGACCCCGAGCGCCCCGTCGACCTCATTGGGGAAGTGAAGAGCCAGCGGGTCCGGCCGGTTGCCACTTCGTCTGGCGGCGATGGCCTCGGCGGCGTCCGAGTAGAGAGTGGCGAAGGCCTCGTGAAAGCCCTCCGGGTGACCGGGCACCATGCGGGTGGCCCGGGCGGAGAGGGGCAAGGTGCCCGGGCCGTTGGGTGTTCTGGTCTGGGCAGGCCCGGCCAACGGCTTGAAGGTGAGGACGTTGGGCTTCTCTTGCTCCCACTCGAGACTGCCCTTTGTGCCCGATACCCGGATCCGGAGACAGTTTTCGACGCCTGCCGCCGCCTGGGTCACCCAGAAGGTGCCACGGGCCCCGTTGCTGAAACGGAGCATGGCGGCGCCGTAGTCGTCGACGAGACGTCGGGGAACGATCGCCCCCACCTCGGCGGCGACCTCCGAAACCTCGATCCCCGTCACGAACCGGGCCAGGTTGTGGGCGTGACTGCCAATGTCGCCCATGACCAACGACGGCCCACCACGCACCGGGTCGTACCGCCACGGCAGACCCTGCTCCGGGTCGGGGTCGTTCTCCCCCGCCTTGCCCCCCTGCACGTACTCGACCTGCACCAAACGGATCTCCCCCAATTGGCCGTCCTCGACCATCGCCCGGGCCTGGCGCACCATGGGGTATCCGGTGTAATTGTGGGTCAAACAGAAGACCAGACCGGTCTGGCGGACTTTGTCGACCAGATCAAGCGCCTCGTCAAGGGTGTTGGTGATCGGCTTGTCGCAGATCACGTCGAAACCCAAGTCGAGGGCGGCACCGCTGAACAGGTGGTGGGTGTCGTTGGGGGTCATGATCGCCACGACGTCGGCCCCGTCCTTCCGGGCCGCCTCGGCTTTCAACAACTCGAGCCCATCTCCATAAGAACGGTCCTCGGGAAGCCCGATCGCCACCCCGGCGGCGTGTGATCGACTCGGATCGGAGGAGATGGCGCCGGCCACCAGTTGGTATCGATCGTCGAGTCTGGCTGCGGTGCGATGCATGGCGCCGATGAAGCTCCCCGGGCCGCCACCGATCACCGCCAGCCGAAGCCTCCGCCCCATCATCTCTATGACCGGATTGGTGTCCATTTCCCCTCCCTTCAGGAAGGCGGCAGCTCTTCGAGGAGGAGCCAACGATCACCAGCAACCTGGCTCAACACGAAGATCGTGTCAAATGGCGAGGACTCCCGGGCCAGTTCGACCCCGAGACCGTCGTAGGTGACCTTCTCGACGACACCGGTCGCCTCGAACCCCAGGGAAGCGCCCTGGCCTCCCGTCGTCGGCACCACGTAGACGTGAAGTGAGTCGAAGCTGTAGTCGGGGACGACCACTTCCCCTGTGGCGACCGCGGTGTCGACCCTCCCCAACATCTCCAGGAGGCGCTGGCCACCATCCGCCGCGGGGAGCAGGCTCGAATCACGGTTGAACATCGCCTGGCCTTCGATCTTCAGGTTCTCGGCCAGGACCACTGCCATCTCCTGGGTGCTGATGTCGGTGTTGAGGGCGGCAACCTCGGGATCCTCGGTGACGGGGGGAAGCGTCGTCGGGTCGACCTCCACCGAAACCGGGGGAGGGCCGGGGCTCGAAGCGGCGAGTGCCGACTCCCGTGCCGGCGCTCCGGCCGCCACGATGCCGACCGCGATCGCGACGGTCACTGCGCCAACGATCGCTCCTCGCAGGAACACGAGCTGGGGGGCCACTCCCGCACCGCGTGCAGTGGTGAGACGGGTAACCAGACCGCCGACAACGGATTCCCGACCCGCGCTCTCCTCCTGGAACACCCTGTCGAAGAGGTAGCGAAGCGGGCTCATCACCACCAGCCCGGCCAGCAGCGCCACCTTGGTGCCGAACTCCGTCGTCTGCGGCGCCATCAACAGGGCGCACACCACGGCCAGGCAAGCCCCAAAGACGACCCGCCCGTTTGGCCTGGCCGGGATCGTCTTGGGATCGGTGATCATGAAGAAGAGAAAGATCAGGAGCTCGGGTGAGGCGATGACCACAGACCAGAATTTGGCACCGCACACCGGTTCGAGGGACCAGGCAGCCGTGAAGCAGTGGCCCGAGGCTGCCAGAAGCCCGAGACCGGCAGCCAGCGTCACCCAAAACGTGGTCGCCAACGCCAGAAGACGCAGCCGGGCCGTGATCCGCAGGCCGCCGGCGATGATGATGGCGTAGGCGGCCACCATCCATCCATCGAGTGGGACCCACCAGAAGTCGAGAGGCTCAACCACGGTGCTCCCCAGCACCAGGAAGGCAACCACCAGCCCGACGTTCGACGGATTGAACACATGTGAGCCTCGATACCTGATCAGGTACTTGGTGATCAGGGACAGCCCGGCGATGGCGGCGAAGTAGTACCAGCCGAACCATGTCCAGTAGTCGCCACGCTCGGTGCCGACCACCCGCAGGATCAGGGCCACCCCGCTTCCGGTGAGCATGGCGCTGGCCGGCCACACGATTTGCCTGCTTCGGGCAAACGTCCAGACCAGCTCGATGATGAAGGAGGTGAGGATGGCGGAGAGGATCTGTGGCACCGAGACCCGGAATCCGAAGGCGACCTGTCCCAGGATGTGGATCGAGATGATCACGGCCGCCAGATGGAGACGAGGGTCACGAATGCTGGGGAGAACGACCGGATAGCTCTTATCGCCGAGACGAATGGCTCGCTGGTTTGGGGCGGTCACGGTTGAAACGTTGGTGTTTTCCAACTTCTCTCTCATTCGATTTCGACGCGAACTTAGCGGTCGGGCTCGGTTCTGCTCAGAGCAGGAAGCCGGGTGCCGGTGGTGACGGGCGGCGTTACCCTCGGCCCGTGGCCGAACGCCGTCTCACCGAGTTCTCCCATGGCGCCGGTTGTGGCTGCAAGCTGAGCCCGATCGATCTCGCAGAGGTGGTCGGTTCGATGGCCGGGCACCCGGCAACCATCTCACCCGACCTGGTGGTCGGTTTCGCCACAGCCGACGACGCCGGCGTGTTCCGTCTCCCATCCGGGGAGCATCTGGTCCAGACCGTCGATTTCTTCACTCCGATCGTCGACGACCCCTACCTCTGGGGTGAGATCGCGGCGGTCAACGCCCTTTCCGACGTCTACGCCATGGGGGGGACCCCGTTGACCGCCCTTCAGTTGGTGTGTTGGCCCCGGGAGCAACTGCCCTTCTCCGAGTTGGGCGAGGTGATCCGGGGAGGCGCCGATGTCATGGCCAAGAGCGGCACGACCATCATCGGCGGGCACTCCATCGACGACCCCGAGCCCAAATACGGGTTTGCCGTCACCGGGCTTCTTGAATCGGGGGCGCCGGTCACCAACGCCGGGGCTCTCCCCGGGGACCTTCTGGTGTTGACCAAGCCGCTGGGGACCGGGGTGGTGTCCACCGCGATCAAGAGAGGCGTCTGCCCGGATGCCCTTCGCCAGGCGGCCGTCGATGTCATGACCAATCTCAATTCGGGAGCGGCGATCGCCATGGTCGAGGCGGGGGCCCATTCCGCCACGGATATCACCGGTTTCGGGTTGCTCGGTCACCTAAGTGAGGTGCTGGCGGCATCGGGCGTGGGCGCCACCATCCATGCCGCGCAGGTCCCGGTGCTGTCCGGGGTGCGCGACCTGGTGGACGGCGGGGTCTATCCGGGAGGGAGCACCCGCAATCTGGCCGCGGTGCGACCATTGCTCGACGCCGGGGAGGTGGATGAAACGACGCTGAGGGTGCTGGCCGATGCCCAGACTTCGGGTGGGCTCCTGATCTCGGTGGCGTCGGATCGAGCCGGGGCCCTCGTCAGCGCTCTGGCCCGAGAGGGCACGCCAAGCACCGCGGTCATCGGTGAGATAACCATGGGAGAGTCACGGATCAGGCTGGGTTAAGTGGCCAGGGTGCGCTCAGCCCTGATCAGCGAGCAGCCACTGGGCATAAGCCGTTGGCCACGATTCTTGGGGTTGTTCAGCGACGTAGCGTCGATCTGCCGAGGCAAGCCACTCCGCCAGTTCGGGCGCACTCATCTCGGTATCGAGAACTCGATTCACATCGTTGATGAGACGTTCGGCGTACCACTCGGCCCACCGGGTGTCGGGCCCACCTGTCGCCGCATGATGGTCGCGCGCAGTCTGGACCAGAAGACCAACAAGCTCACTCTGAACACGGGATTCAGTCATCGTCGGCCAGGGTACCGGTCGTGGGATTGGCGGAGGCGGACGGGAATCGAACCCGCCAGGGGACCGGATCACACTTGGTGGCCAAAACCTTATCCGGCTGTCAGGGATGAGCGCGCAGAAGCTCGAACACTCGAGTCGGATCGGAGAATCCTTTCAGCATTCGTTCGTCACCTTGACGAAAGGAAAAGCCCTCCTTGATACCCAGGTCGTGCACGACGTCGGATACGAGGACGGTTCCGGCTTCGGCGGCATCACAGATTCGGCTGGCCAGGTTCACCGTCGATCCGAACATGTCGTCGTTGTGGTGGACGGGTTGGCCGGCGGCTAACCCGATCCGGACTCGAAGCTCTGGCGCTTCGCCTTCAAGGTTTCTTGCGTCGAATCCTTCTTGAATCGTAAGGGAGCATTCCAGGGCATTTGCCACGTCGTCGAGCGAGGCCATGATTCCGTCGCCGGTGTGTTTCACTTCGCGCCCTCTCGAAGCCACGAGGGCACGCCGGATAATCATGTCGTGCTCGGTGAGGAGAGCCATGAAGGCTGGCTCCCCGACCTCTCCGAGCAGTGAAGTCGACCCTTCCAGGTCTGTGAAGAGGATGGTTCGAAACGGGCTCTCGATCTGAGTGTGGTCGACGGGATCGTTGATCCTGCCCAAGAACCGCAAGACGCTGTCTTCGGAAACGCTGATGATTTCATTGGGGACCAGACCATGCGATGCCCGGTGCACTGCCTCCAAATGCTCAGGCCCCGGCGCCTTGGCGAAGCAGAACACCTCACCGCGGTCTGCATCGAACCAATACGAGATGAACTGGACGCCATGTTCGGCCTCAATAGCGAGATCACTGGTGTGGGCCTGTGCTACTTCTTCCGCGGTCGCGCCCGGTACGTCGTGGCGGTCCATGTAGAGCGGCATCTCATTCCTCTCTGCGCCGGCCGTGCAGTCCAGATTCTCGAAAGGCTCTGAAACACGCTGTGGCAAGAAGAGTACAGAAGAAAGAACTGCCCCGGAATCCCCTGCAACCCGAGGGTCTTCCGGTTGTGGCGGAGGCGGACGGGAATCGAACCCGCCAGGGATCGAATCGACCCCTCACCGGTTTTGAAGACCGGGAAGCCCACCAGGCGCTCGGACGCCTCCATGACCACCCTATCGAGCCGGGGAATCATCAATCAACAGACGTCGGTCGCCCACCCGCCGGGTGATCCCGCGGCGATCGGCCCACTCCAGGAGCGAGACCGCGCACTTGCGGGAGATATGCCCCGCCTCTCGAAACTCTCCCACGGTGAACGGCTCATCGAGCCCGCGCAGGACATCGACCAACATCTCGACATGTTGGGTTGGATAGACCAGATCGTCAGAGATCCGAACCAGATGCCCATTTCGCACCAGAGCGGCGACCAACTCCGGGTCCAAGTCCAGATCGGTCGGGGAGATGGGCACCAGGCCGGTTGCCTCGAGCCTGGCGGCGGCGGAGGGCCACCGTTCGTCGGTCGTTGGATCGGCGACCGCCCCGGAGGAGACGGCAGACCCTTCCATCCTCAATCCCGGTTCAGTGGCAACCAGCTTCTCGATGATCGCCGGCGGCAACTCCATCTGGGTTGCCAGTTCCACGATCGGGATCCCAACCCGCCACAGGTATCGGGTCTGGTAGGTCTCGACGGCCTCACGAATTCGGGCGGTGATGACCGCCGCCTCCTGTGCTGATAGGGCGATCCTCTGGTCCCCGGTCCCGTTCGACGGTCGCCCGCCACCAGAGTGCGCACTCAAGACTCTCAGAGAATCACGGCCCCGGACTTCGAGGAGGGCGTCGGCTTTCGCGTCGGGTTCGCCAGTCACAACGTGCGACATCCGAAGCGCCCCGGTCACCATCGACGACCGGGATCGGGAGGGTTGCGGATCCAGGACCCGACCACCGCCCACCACCAGCCGGCGGCCCACATCCCGAAGGATGAAGACGTCACCAACCCGCAGCGGCAAGGGATCATCAAGATCTAGGACTGCGAAGTCGGGATGCTCGGAGTCGAGCAGTCGCACCTTGGTCGCTGTGGCGGCACTGCCCACGTGAAGGTGATAGGAGCCACGCTCCTTGAGAACCGTCTCGTATCGCGCGGGTCGGATGCTGGCGGTGAATCGGCGGGTGGGGAACACATCACGGGGAGGCCCCAACATGTCGCCTCGGTGAGGCGCGGAGCGGTCGACACCGGCCAGGACCACCGCGACTCGGGACCTGGCTTTGACCCGAGAGCGGGGTTGCTCATGCACCTGGATCGCCTTGATTCGGGATCTGATTTGCGGTGGCCAGAGGCCGACCTCATCGCCGGCCGAAAGGGTGCCTTCGACCAGCGTCCCGGTGACTACCGTGCCCGCCCCGGCCATCGAAAACACCCGGTCCACCCACACCCGGGGCGTGGACGCGGTTGACGGCTCCGACGTCATAACCGCCGCTTGGAGGGCTGCCACCAACTCGGTGAGACCCTGCCCGGTCGGTGCGGCCACCGGAACGACCGGCGCCGACGCCACCGAAGTTCCCTCGAGTTTCTCCGCGATGTCCAACTCGACCATGTCCTGGGTGTCCGGATCGACCCGGTCGATCTTGGTGAGGGCCACCACCGCCCGATCCACACCGAGGAGGTCGAGCACCGCCAGATGCTCCTCGGTCTGTGGCTTCCAGCCCTCGTCGGCTGCCACGACCAGCATCCCGACGTCGATACCTCCCGCGCCGGCGAGCATGTTCTTCATGTATCGGTCGTGTCCAGGGACATCGACGAATGAGACCTCGACCCCGCCGGGAAGCGTCATCCAGGAGAACCCGAGATCGATGGTGAGGCCGCGCCGCTTCTCCTCCTCGAAGCGGTCCGGGTCGCGCCCGGTCAACGCCGTAATCAGCGTTGACTTGCCATGGTCGACGTGGCCTGCGGTGCCTATGACCGGCATGCCCGACTCAATGCCTCCGCCACGTCGACGTCATGCTCTTGGGGGACACACCTCAGATCCACGATCAGCTTCCCGGATTCCCGGCGTGCCAGCACCGGGATCGGCTCGGCTGCCAGAAGCCTGAGGAAGGCCGAATCGGCCTCGCGATCCATGACGATGACCGGGCTTGGCAAACCACCATCGGGTGCGGAGCCCGCCCCTGGAGTCGACAGCGACCTCTCGATCCGGGCGTCTGCCAACCCTGATTGGCGGACCACGGCCTTGGCCCGCCTTTCCAACTCGGAGAATTCGGCGATCGCCATCTTCCAGAAAGGCAGTTCGGCGCCCCGGCCGTCGGCATAGATCTCGGCCGTGACGGTAAGCGCGGCGAGAGTCGGCCCGTCCAGCCGCAACGCCCTAGCCACCGGAGAACCGGCTAACTGCCTCACCAAGTCGGCACGGCCGACGATGATCCCAGCCTGGGGGCCCCCGAACAGCTTGTCGCCAGAGAACAACACCAGATCGACACCGGCCTCGACGGCCTGTCGCACCCCCGGTTCGCCGGCCAGCCACTCCGGTGGGGGTCCGGGAACCCAGGGCACTCTGTCGTCGATCAGTCCCGATCCGGCATCCAGCACGAAGGGAATCCCTTGGTTGCGAGCCAACCGTGCCAATTCGGATATCGCAGCTTCCTCGGTGAATCCGATGATCCGGTAATTCGACGGGTGGACCTTGAGTATGAGGGCAGTAGCCGGAGTGACTGCCGCCTCGTAATCGGCCGCTCGAGTCCGGTTGGTGGTCCCCACCTCGACCATTCCCACCCCGGCCGCCGCGAACAGATCGGGGAGCCGGTAGGAGCCGCCGATCTCGATCAGCTCACCGCGCGAAATCGGCACATCCCCTCCCCGGGCGAGCGAGGCCAGGACCAAGAAGAGGGCCCCGGCGTTGTTGTTCACTGCCAATGCCCACTCGGCGCCAACCAGACCGGCGAAAAGCCCGTGTAGATAGGCACCACGCTCGCCCCTGACCCCGGTGCTCAGGTCCAGCTCGGTGTTGCCGAAACCCACGGCCGCCACCCGAGCCGCCTCGGCTGCAGCGGTGGCCAACGGGGCCCGGCCCAGATTGGTGTGAAGCAGGACGCCAGTTGCATTGAGAACGGTCTTGGGACGCGAAGCATCGAGCGTGTGCAGGGCCGCCCGGGCCACGGTCTCGGGATCAGCAAAGGGTTGTCCCTTTCGATCATTGGCTCGTGCCTGTGCCAGGGCGGCGCGAACAACATTGGTGACCAGAGTCCGGGGGAGGTCGGTCTCCCCCATCGAACGGAAGAGCTGATCCACCGAAGGCAGGGGAGAAGACACTGAGACTGAGACTATCTCTGTGGCGGGGTCTCCGGTTTTTCGAGTATCTGGACACCGCCACCCGACTGACGTTTACCATCTACCACGATGACCGCGGCCAAGACGAAGAACGCCAAGCCCGGCGTGATGCCGATCGAGAAATACCGGTCCTATCCGGAGATACGCCTCGATGATCGCACCTGGCCCGACCGGAGGCTGACGAGCGCCCCGCTCTGGTGCAGTGTCGACCTGCGAGACGGCAACCAGGCCCTCATCGAGCCGATGGACCCGGATCGAAAACGGCTCATGTTCGAGTGTCTGGTCGACATCGGGTTTCCGGAGATAGAGGTCGGATTCCCCGCAGCTTCCCAGCCCGACTTCGACTTCATTCGTCAGATCATCCAGGACAAGGTGATCCCTGATCACGTCACCATTCAGGTTCTGACCCAAGCCAGGCCGGAGCTGATCGAACGGACCTACCAGAGCCTGGTGGGAGTGCCCAAGGCCATCGTTCACCTCTACAACTCCACCTCCCACCTGCAACGCCGGGTGGTCTTTGGCACCGATGAGGCCGGGATCGTCGACATCGCGGTGAAGGGGGCAGAGCATTGCCGGGCCCAGGAGCAATATGTGGCCGGATCCGATATCCGTTACGAGTATTCGCCGGAGAGTTTCACCGGCACCGAACTGCCGTTCGCCAAGGAAGTCTGTGAGGCGGTGATGGACGTCATCGAGCCCGCTCCGGAGCGCCCGATAATCCTCAACCTTCCGTCGACAGTGGAGATGAGCACCCCCAACATCTATGGCGACATGATCGAGTGGTTCCATCGTGAGATAAGGGACAGGCCGGCCGTGGTCCTGTCACTGCATCCTCACAACGATCGCGGCACCGCGGTGGCGGCAGCCGAGATCGGATTGATGGCCGGCGCCCAGCGGGTCGAGGGCACCCTTTTCGGCAACGGCGAGCGGACCGGGAATGTGGATCTGGTGACTCTGGCCCTGAACCTGTTCAGCCAGGGTGTGGATCCCGAGTTGTCCCTGAGCAACATCAACGAGTATCGGAGAATTGCCGAGCACTGCAACCAACTGCCGGTCCATCCCCGTCACCCATATGTGGGAGACCTGGTGTACACCGCCTTCTCCGGATCGCATCAAGACGCGATCAAGAAGGGGTTCGAGGCGATGGAGAAGACTGGCCAGGCCATCTGGGAGGTTCCCTATCTCCCGATCGACCCCCAGGACGTAGGACGTACCTACGAGGATGTGATCAGAGTCAACTCACAATCTGGCAAGGGTGGGGTGGCCTATCTCCTCAAGACCGAACAGGAGCTCGAGATCCCTCGCCGACTCCAGATCGAGTTCACCCGGGTCATCCAGGGAATCACCGACACCACCGGCCAGGAGATCACCGCCGCCGAGATCTGGACCGAGTTCCGCCGTCACTATCTGGCCATCCTCAAGCCGTTCGAGCTTCTGAGCTTTGAGATCTCCCACACAGAGGACGCGAACGGCACCAGCATCACCGCCCTGGTGCGACGTAACGACGATGAAATCCTGATCCAGAGTCACGGCGGCGGGTCGATCGAGGCGTTCGTGAACGCTTTCAAGAAGGACCTCGGTGTCGGATGCCGGGTCCTCGACTATCACGAGCACTCGATCGGGGCGGGAACCGATGCCCAGGCTGTCAGCTATGTCGAAATGGAGGTCGGTGACCGCACCCTGTGGGGAGTGGGCATCGACTCCGACATCACGACCGCCTCCCTGCAGGCGATCGTGTCCGGCATCAACCGCGCTAGCTGAGATCCGGCCGACGGCGCCGGTTCAGGTCGGGAATCAAGCCACGATCCTGGTGGCAAAGTACGCCTCGATCCGATCGAAGGCGCCGATCCAGGCGGTAGTGGCAAAGAAGTCCCTCGTCTCCTCGTCCGGGAAGCCGGTTTGGATGACTGTCATGAGCGTCTTGCCGTCCCGTTCCTGGAACAGGACCTCGACGTCGGTGTCCAGGGTCTCCCCGTCGGGGGTGCTGCCAGTCGATTTCGCGACGATGCGGTGCGGCCGGTCGACCACCTCGAACAGGTTGGTCTCGCGGAACAGCTGATCAGGCGCAAATCCCCATGCGGCCACCATCTTTCCGCCCACTCGCAGATCGACCTCGACCTCGACGATCATGGGCGCCCCCAATAGCTGGAACCAGATCTTCATCGCCTCGGGGTCGGTGTAGGCCTCGAACACCTCTTCGGGTGTGGCCGCGATCAGCCGCTCCACTCTGAGCTCGTATGTCATTTCTGTTCTCCCTTCTTGCTTTCGAGGTAGGCCTCGATTCCATCGAGCCGACGCTCCCAATGACGCCGGTACATCTCGATCCAATTCACCGCGTCCTCCAGTGGCTCGGGGCCGAGACGGCACTCGCGGGTCCGCCCGATCTTCTGGGTGGAGACGAGCTTCGCTTCTTCGAGGATCTGGACGTGCTTCTTGAGCCCGGTCAGCGACATCCCGAATGGTCTCGCCAACTCGCTTATCGATGCCGGGCCGCGTCCCAGACGGTCAAGGATCTTCCGCCGCGTGGGATCGGCGAGTGCCGAGAAGGTTCGATCGAGGACCTGATACTGAACCATCTGGTTCACTATATAGAACGGATGCGAAATGTCAATCCGTTTCGTGACCGATCAAGTACTACGGCCCGTCGGCAGCGCCCCGCAACTCGGCGATCTCGGCCCGCAACAATCGGACCTCACCAAGCAATTCGTCCTGCGCTCCGCCGGTGGCGGCGGTGTCCTCCGGCGGCGCTGGCTCCTTGTCTGCATCCCCGCCACCGGCGAAGAACGAGCCAAGAGTGGCGGCCAGGGTGCCGATGAGGGCGACACCACCGATCATCAGGAACATGGCGGCAAAACGCCCTGCTGACGTCACCGGGAAGAAGTCGCCGTAGCCCACCGTGGTGAAGGTGACGATGGCCCACCACATCGCGTCGCCATAGGTCGCAAAGCCCGACGACTCCGGCTCGACCCGGTAAACGATGAGCGCACAGCAAAGCATGAGCACGAGCCCGTACAGCGCCGCTCCACCCAAACGCTGCCCCAGCTTCTGCAACACCGGGCTCTTGGCCGAGACGACGAAGACCCGTCCCAGTCGGCCGAGCCGGGCGAGGCCGAGAACTCTCGTGTTGCCCAACCCGGGAATGAGGAACCAGGGTGCCGTGAGCACCACAATGCTTAGGTCGAACTTCCCCACGCCCGACTGTAAGTAGCCGGGCTTCCATCGGAGATGGACGACGAAGTCGGCGATGAAGATGATCCACGACCCGATGTCGAGCCACACGGCCTCGCTGCTCTGACCCTGCAGTGTCAGCGAGACGACGATGGGAAAAATGGCCGCCACCATGATGACCGGGTTCATCGTCCGTTCCCAGGCGGCGAGCCGCTCCGCATTCCTTGCGTCGCGTGCCGACTCGGCCTGTGGTGACGGCGGCGAACCCGGGTCGGTGTCCCGATCCACTTCGTTCAATGGCACCAGCGAAGGCTAGAGACGGGGCCTCTCGTGCCCCGGTAACGAGGCTGCATCCAAGATGCCCACAGCAGGAAAAACCCGAGTCAGGTTCGAGTCAGTTCCGTTTTCATAGGTTGGGGATGTCACCAACTCGGCGAATTCCGGACAGGGCGCAATGAGAACCATGCTCAATCGAACACTGGCCGGGGCGCTTGCTGTCCTCGTCGTCGCCGGTGCTGCCTGTTCAGGGACTACGAACGACTCGGTGCCTGCTCGCTCCGCGGTCGAGGGGACGAACGTCGAATGGCCGGTCACCCGATGCGGCACCTATAGCGGTGAGGGCTGCGCCCCGACGGATGAGCGTGTGGATCTCGAGCGCCCCAGATTCTCCAACCCAACCGAGATCACCAACCCGCTGTTTCCGATCAGCGCACTCGATTCGGTGGTACTGCTCGGGGAGGTCGACGGGCTGCCGTTCCGCTCGGAGACCACACTGATCCCGGGTGAGCACTTCGTGACCGTGGACGGAGAGCCGATCGCGGTGGTGGTGTCGCAGTACACCGCCTACCTCGACGGGAGCATCGAAGAGGTCGCCATCGACCGCTACGCCCAGGCAGACGACGGATCCGTTTGGTACCTGGGCGAGCATGTGTTCGATTACCGGGATGGCATCGTCACCATCACCGAGGGCTCATGGCTTGCGGGCCGGGATGGGCCCCCCGCCATGATCATGCCCGCAGACCCCCAGGTGGGCGACGTCTTCCGGGCCGAGAACGTGACCGGGGTCGTCTTCGAGGAAATCACCGTCAAGCGGATCGACCAGACCGTCGACGGTCCCATGGGACCGGTGAGTGGGGCGGTCGTCATGGAGGAACTGCACCTCGACGGCTCCAGCTCCGACAAGGTGTTCGCTCCCGGCTACGGCGAATTCGACACCAGCTCGGGCGGCGATGTCGAGGCGCTCGCTCTCGCCATACCCACCGATCGGATCAACGAAGTGTCGCCCAACCAGCTCCCGCTCCTGTCGACCAGTGCTTGGGGGATCCTCGAGAATGCCCGTCTCGAAGATTGGGAGGCGGCGCAACCGACTTTGACCCGAATGAAAAACCTCTGGCAGGAATTGAAGGCGAACGCCTACCCGCCGCGAGTTGTCGAGACCTTGGACAGTGCGCTCGAAGCCCTCGATGTCGCAGTGACAGACGAAGACGTGGCTGCCACGTCACAAGCCGCGGTGGAGGTGGCCCAGTCAGCGCTCGACCTCGAGTTGTTGTACCGCGGGAACGTCGAGGCCGACCGTTTTCCATCTGCACGCCCAGCAGCTGCGGGTCCATGCCGCCACCAACGACATGGCCGGGGTGGTCGGGGAGGTCGCCGTGCTGAAATGGATACGGGACCGGCTCGCCGCATCCATGAACGAGCCCCGACTCGACAACCTCAACGCTGACCTGCGGGCATTGCGAGACGCCTCGAACGCTGGGAACATGAGTGCTGCTGCCGATCAAGCCGCCCGGGCCGCGGCCCAACTCCGCGGCTGAGGCCGGGCATCCCGGGAACGCGATCGGGCCCTCGAGGCGTCCAAAAGGTATGAGACGCGATCTCGCCGGTGCCCTCTTACTGGTTCTTGTGGTGGCTTGCTCGTCTCAAGTTCCAGACGACGCCACCGCCACCATCACGGGACGACTGGTCGCCGGGCCCACCTGCCCGGTGGAGACAGACCCACCCGACCCCGCATGTGCCCCCAGGGCCGTACCCGATGCCGAAATAGTGGTCACGCTCCCGGACGGAACCGAAGTCCGTGCTCGCTCCGGTGAGGACGGGACGTTTCGAATCGCCGTGCCCCCTGGTGAGATCACGATCACTTTTGCTGAGGTTGAAGGTCTGATGGTCGCCCCTGACCCGATCACGGTGACCGTGGCGGCAAACCAAACGCTCGATGTCTCTGACGTGTCCTTTGACACCGGGATCCGATGAACACCCGGCTTGATCCCGGGTGATCACGAGGAGCAGTCGACGGCCACCACCAGAGCAGAGCAAACCTGCTGCATCCGATCGCTGCTGAGACGACCCAGGCGTTCTGTGAGCGCGCCAACCGACACGCTTTCGATCGAGTCGAGGTTGACGGTCGACCGGCGCGGGATTGGGTCATCGCCAACCTCGAGCACCACCTCGCTCAGGAGCCCACGAACGTTCGTGGTACACGGGGCGATCAGAGCGCGTCGCAGTCTTGGGATCGCAGAGTCTCGCGATAGGACGACGACCGGGCGTCGGGAGATCTCGGGTAGCTCGCACCACCAGACCTCTCCCCTCTGGGGCAGACCCGTCACGACGAGCCCGCCGCTTCGCGGAACGATGCCAAATCACCCCACTCGTCGGGTTCGTCGAGAGGGAGGCTGTCATACGCGGCGTAGGACGCATCGATCTCCCCTGCCCGCCGCATAGCCAACAACGCTGCCAATGCCTCGTCGATCAACGCCGCGTCCTTCAGCTCCGAACGCGCCTGTCTCGCCGCCCGCAGCAACGTCTCATCCACCGTCGTACTCACCCTGACTCTTGCCATAGCATGATTATGCTACATGTATAGCATGGATTCAACCAACCTGAATCTGTCAGCCCCCTTCGATACGGTCGGACACAAGTCCAGTCCAAGGGGGGGAAGTCATGGATCCTGCCACACAAGCCTTGGCTCGATCAATCCGACCCCGAGATGGCATCGATCATCCGCCGTCACGGATGGCTCATCCAATGCGTCGGGGGCGACTCGTGCATGCCATGCAGCTGCGGCCAGGAACCATCCAGGCCTGAGCCCTTCCCGGCGAACGGATGCGCCCTCCCACCGTCTGTGGGCAGCGGGAGGGCGCCTCCTGGTAATGCTCAGGCCGTGTGCGTGAACTCGAATGTTTGCTGGTGATCGAACTGGTCCTTCACCTTGACCAGTATCCCTTGTCCGATCGGAGAGCCTTCGAAGTAGACCCGGAGCTCCCATTCGCCGTGGTCGCCGACCACGGCCTCACCGTCGCCGTACTCGGAAACGACCCGGATCACGGAGCCCGGCTTGCCCTTTCCGTAGAACACGTCGTAGGGAGGGTTCTCGGAGCACTCGCCGTAGGCTTGGTAGGCAACGAATTCCCAGACTCCATCGACTTCTTTGTCCTTGGGCTGCTCTTCCTTCGGCTCCTCTTTCGGCTCTTCGCCCCGCTCGTAGACCACCGTGACCGAGTCTTCGGTCAGGTTGCCGGCCGCGTCCTTCGCCTTCAGGACGGCGTGGTTGGTCCCAGGTGACAGAAAGAGCACGATTCGCCAACCGCCGGTGTCGTTGACGTCGGCCTCGTACTCACCGGCAAACACTCTGGCGCCGGGCTCAGCGGTTCCCTCGAAGACGACCTCTTTGGACTCGAAGACCTGGCCGTCGACCGGGTGCAGGATCTGGAACGCTGGAGGCGTGGTATCCGCGTCAGGCTCCTCCTCCGCCGGCTCTTCCCGCGGCTCCGCCTTTTCGATGATGTCGGCCTCGCCGTCTGGCCACCTTGTTTCGTGGACGATGTCGAGACCGGGTGATTTCGGGCTGTCCGCGACCACCACTTTCTTGGCCTCGACGTCGGCGGACGGAGACTCAGAGCCGGTCAGGCCAATGGCCACCCCCGACACCACGATCACGCCCAGACCGGCCATGAATGCCAACCATTTGCGCATAACTTCCAACCCCCTGGCTCATTCTCGGTTGCCATCCCGCCAGCCCCACACCGTTCACACGCATCGCGACGCGATTCGGTTTACGAGCACTCAGGTAAACCTCCGAACCTGCCGATTCGTCTACATCGTGACGGCACGGATTCGGAGTCAGATGGTTTCCAGCGACACCACCCATGTGGTGGTCGTGGAGGCGTTCGAGAGCTTTTACGACCGCGAATACCGAAAGGTGGTGGCCCTGGCATACGCCTTGTCTGGAAGCAGGTCGGGGGCCGAAGACCTCGCCCAGGAGGCCTTCATCGCTGCACACCAGCGGTGGGACCGCATCGGCGGGTACGACAAGCCCGGGGCCTGGGTGCGACGAGTGGTGGCGAATATGGCGATCTCAGCATTTCGAAGAAGGACAGCAGAGCGAAAGGCCCTCGAGCGTCTCGCCTCTCAGACCCAGATCGAGCTTCCCCAACTCGAGCCTGAAGATGAGCAGTTCTGGAACCTGGTCCGAGATCTTCCGGGCCGCCAGACCCAGGCGATCACACTGTTCTACCTCGAAGACCGATCCATAAACGAGATCTCCGAGATCCTTGGCTGCAGCCCCAACACCGCCAAGGTCCACCTGTTCAGAGGCAGACAAGCCTTGGCAACCCGTCTCGGATTGGAGGCGCCAGTTGAGCCGTGACCTCGACACCATCGCCCGCCGGGCCGCCGAAAACCTGAAGACCGCGGTCGAGTCTGCACCGCTCCAACACCCGTTTGCCCCGGTTCAAGCACCGGCGAGACGCCGACCCAGCCTGCGTCTGGTGCTGTTGACTGCCGCCCTGGTCCTGGGCTCGGCAGTAGCGACGGCCCTCGTGTTCGAGCCCGCACCCGAGGCGCCGCAGCCCACGACGCCCACGACCTCGCCGACACCTCCCGTTTCCCTGATCGAGCCGGTGCGAACACCGACGGTTGTCACGACGACGGTGCCTCCGTCAACCACCTGGTCGGCGGACACCACGCCGCCTCTGCTCGAGATCACCTCACCACCGAATGGCGCCGAGGTTCACGAGCCCGAGGTGACCTTCCTGGGGACGACCGAACCCGGAGCCGTGGTGACGGCCGGAGAGAACGCTGCAGACGTCGCAGCGGACGGGTCCTGGTCGATCACTCTCATCCTCGCCAAAGGAACAAACCAGGTCGGGTTCACCGCCCGCGACGCCGCAGGGAATGTCGCCCGTGCTGCGATCACCCTCCGATACGTGATCGTCGAGGCCACCACTACGACGACCAAACCCGTGGAAATTGCGCCGTTTGAAGCCAATGCCACGTATTTCGTGTGCACCCTGACCCCGCCCTACGACGTCTACTACGGCAAGGGCAAGCCGTCTTCCACGGTCTACGTGCAATCGGAATACGGGTCGGGATCTGTCGTGGTGAACGCCGAGGGCACATGGGAGCTTCAGACGTTCTTCCCCGAGGCGCCGCCTAACCAGCCCTTCCTGGTATCGGTATACGACAACCTGGGCCGGGAGAAAGCGTTCGAATTCGTGTACCAGCCGGGCTGACGAAGCCTTGGCCCCGGCGTCACCCTCGAATCACCTTCAACCGGCGGTGCCGACAGCTCACACGAAAATGACCTGAGCGCCCTCGGAGAGCTCGATGAAGTCGGCGGCGCTGATGATGCCCTCCACCCGCTCATAGAGATCCTTCTGCTCGAGATGCATCATGTCGGCCGACATTCGACACGCCCAGAGATGTCCGCCGGCGTCGGTGACCATCTCCAAGAACTCGGGCACGCCTGGGACGTCGATGTCCTCCATCTGCTTCTTCATCATGTGGGTGGCGAACGAGGTCATCCCTGGCAGACCCATGAGCATCGGTGACATGTGCGTCGCCGGATTGCCGACCGCCATGAATTTGAGATTCCCCATCGTCTCCCTGTTGATGATGTCGAAGCCCCAGAAGGTGAAGAAGAGATGGGTCTCGATCCCTTCACCGAGGGCAGCGTTGGCGAGGACTAGACCCGGGTAGGCCATGTCCAGCGAGCCCTTCGAGCAGATGATGCAAAGCTTGCGCGCCGCCGACTCGTCGTCGAAAACCGGTACCGGCGCTTCCATTGTCATAGTCATTGTCTCTCCTTCAAACGCATCCAACCGGCTTGGGAAGGCCGGCCACATAGGCCAACTTCTTCGCCGGCTTCTTGGGGAATAGGGCAAAGATGTCCTTGGTGGGGACCCCGCCGGCGGTAGCCATGCGGCGCAATGTCGGGGTCTCGCCGGTCGCCTCGAAATCGGAACGAGCGAAACGGATGGCCGACCAGTGGCTCTCCGTCAGCGCGATTCCGATGTTGGTGGCCAGTTTCTCTGCTAGGCCCTCGTCCCACTCCCCTGGGTCGGTGAGAAAGCCTTCGGCATCCACGTGGATGTCGCGCCCTTGTATTAGTGCAACCGTCATAAGGTCACGTCCTCTCTTTCTGGTTGAGGGGTCGGCATCTCCTTGCCGGCCATAGACATCTCTGTGGGCACGGGCAGTCGACGCCCGGGCAACAACATGTGCCAGTAGATGGGCCTGAAGGCCAGCTTGCCCAAGTGGTTGAGCCTCGTCTCCTTTAGGAGCTTGAGAGGCCCGATTACGGACAGCGGGTAGGTCCCTGGCAATGGCTCGGTGTCATAGTTGAAGTCGATCAGCAGGGCCTTGCCGGCTCCGGACTCCACGAAGCAGTTGGCATGGCCGTCGAACTCGCGCTTCATCGGCCGCCCATCGATGTGCTCGAGGAAATTCTCGACGAAGACCTCAACTGCGAAATGTGCCACCGAGCCGGCCTTGGATATGGGAAGTGCCGCGGCGTCACCCAAGGCAAACACGTTCTGGCAACCATCGGCGAGGAAGGTGTATGGATCGACCTTCACATGGTTCAGTTCGTCAGCCAGCCCCGACCTGGCCACGAACTCGGCCCCCATGTTGAGCGGCACCGTGACCAGGAGGTCAAACGGGATCACCCGCTCGTCATACGACACCAAGGCCCCCTCGTCGACTCGTTCGACGTAGAAATCGGGCTCAACAATGATCCCTCGCTGGTCGAGCATGTCTCCCAGCCGTTCGGAGGCGATGGGCTTGGTGAATGCCCCCGACAGAGGCGTCGCAAAGGTCAGTTCCACACGATCGCGAATTCCCAGCCGTCTGAAATGATCATCAGCCAGGAAGGCGAATTCGAGCGGGGCCACCGGGCATTTGATGGGAAGTTCGGTGAGGTGGACGACCAACCGGCCTCCCTCCCAGGCCTCCAGGGCCTTTCGGAGTGCCAGGGCACCTGGCAGCGTATAGAACTCGTGGACGGTGTGCCCTAGCTGGGGCCCGGCCATACCGGGGGTCATGTCGGGACGAGCGTGGGTTCCGGTGGCGATGACAAGCTGGTCGTAATCGAGAGTCGCTCCGCCGGCGAGTTCCACCAGGTTGTTCTCCCGGTCGATCCGCTCGACCGATTCTGTGATGAGTGTGACCCCTGCCGGCAAGAACTGTGAGGTCGGTTTGAGAAGCTGATCGGGCTCGTAACGACCGAACGGCACGAATAGGAGGCCCGGCTGATAGAGATGGAACGCAGCCGGCTCGACCACCGTGATCTCCCACTCTTCCCGCGGAAGCAATGGTCGAAGCTTGTTGACGACCGTCGTTCCCGCGGTTCCGGCGCCCAACACCAACAGACGTCTCATATATCTCGTTTGCATGTCCTAACGGTATGGCTGCACTCGCTGGCATCGGTAGAGCCGAACGGCCCGCCTGGAATGGGAAAAAGAACTTTGCGGCCACCGGGCCTGTGGGTGGGCCCTTCGCCCTCGTAGTGTTGGCCCATGGCTTACAGCCGAGAACTCGCCGACCGGATCCGCGAGCAAGTCGGTGACCATCCAGGGCTCACCGAGAAGGAAATGTTCGGAGGCATCGGCTTCCTGGTTGCGGGCAACATGGCGGTGGGGGTCACCGGGGAAGATCTGATGGTCCGGGTAGGCAAAGACGCCCATGACGCAGCCGTGGTGTTGCCCGGCGCCCGGATCTTTGACCTCTCCTCGCGCCCGGTGCGGGGCTGGTTGGTTGTCGACGCCGAAAGCATCGCCACAGCAGGGGACCTCGAGGGGTGGATCCAACGCGGCATGACCTATGCCGAGCAACTCCCCCCCAAGTAGCGGCGTATCTGGCGGGTAGGCTCCACCGCCCCCGATCTGGAAGGCTCCTCATGGTTCACAAGCACGTCGATGAGACCGAGCCCATAACTGTCGCCTACGCGGGCCGTCTCAGCCAAACGACGATGCCCAAGAACAGGATGCCGGAGCTTTCGGCCGCCCCGGAGTCGCCAGCCACCTTGCGTGGCTGTTTGTCTGCGGGCGGCTCTGGTGCGTGCGCAGGGACGACGTCGATTGGTGGATTGCGGCCCTCAACTACGTGGGATCGATCTTCTTCATGCTCTCGGCAATCGGAGCGTTCACGCTTCCCACGACCGGCAACGTCATCAACTTGACCATCGTCAACCTGGGGACTTTTCTCGGCGCCGTCTGCTTCTTCGTCGGCGCCTACCTCCTGCTCCCCCGGGCTAGATCACAGTCTCCGGTGGCCGAGATCGCCTAGGGGTCATCTTTTTGGTCATCGACTGCCATTGACATGTGACTAAATAGTCACCTATTATCCAAGGCATGGACGCAGTGTTCAGAGCCCTCGCCGATCCAACCCGGCGGAGCCTGCTCGACGAGCTCTTCCGTGAGGACGGGCAGACGTTGAGCGCCCTCGAGGAGCGCTTCTCGATGACGCGCTTCGGTGTGATGAAACACCTGAAGCAACTCGAGGAGGCGGGCCTGGTGGTCACCAAGCGGCGAGGCCGCGAGAAGCTCCACTTCCTGAACCCGGTCCCGATCCAGCTGGTCCACGACCGGTGGGTCAGCAAGTACGCCAAGCCCTGGGCCTCCGCGCTCAGCGGCCTCAAGAACAGACTGGAGAACACGATGGAGAAGGTATTCGAGATCTACATCCGCACCACCCCGGAGCAACTCTGGGAGGCGATCACCGACCCTGAGATCAGGAGCAAGTACCAATTCGGCGGCCAGATCAAATCAGATTGGACACCCGGGTCACGTTTCGAGCTCGGACACCCGGCCGCCGACGGTTTGCTGGGAGAGGGAGTCAACCTCGAGGTCGAGCCGCCCCGCCGGCTGGTGCAAAGCATGGTCGCACTCTGGAGCGACGAAGTGAAGGACGAGGGCACCTCGAGAGTCACCTGGGAGATCGAGCCCATCGGCGACTCGTGCAGGCTCACAGTGACCCACGACCAGCTGCGCGAAGGCGCCAACAACGAGCTCTACGGCGGCTGGCCGATGATCCTCTCCGGCTTGAAGACATGGCTCGAAACGGGGGAGCTGCTCACCACGCCCGGGTCGCTGATGTACGGCTGAGCTGCCTCGCCAGCTCAGCCGGCTGACCAGGCCGCCCCGCCCAGATAGCTCAGCCCGAAGACCAGGTAGCCACATCCTCCTGCGTGAGCCATTCCTGGTATCGAGCAAGCGAGCATTCGGTGCCGATGGCCGACATCAAGTTCGAAACCGCGGTGATCTCAGCCAACGTCAAGTCGGATATGGTGCCTCCCTTGTCAACGTACACCTGAGCGGCGGCGATGTCAGTCTCACAATCGCCCGAGGGAGCGGCCGCGTCGACCGCCGCAAACGACTCCTCGATCCATGCGAAATACCCCGCCGTGCCGGGAACCTCCCGTTCGGCAAACTCTCTCATCAACGCCAGACTCTCCTCGTCCGTAGCATCGAGCTCCGGGCAATTGGCGGTCACGTCCTCGAAGTCCGAGGAGATCGGTTCCAGTTCGGCGAACAGCGGCTCCAGGTCCGTCAAGGTCGCATTCTCGAAGTCGATGTCTTGAACGTAGGGCTCGAGCGCTTGCAGATAGGCCTTGAACGCTTCGATGCATTCCGGCGGCGCGTCGTTGATGTCGGTGATCGTTCCCGGGTCGTCGGCAGGAGCCGTGGTTTGCTCGGGCGGATTGGTGGCATCGGCGCCGCCGGACGTGGTGCCGTCGCCGGGAACGGTGGTGGTCCCTCCTTCTCCTCCACAGGCGGCTATCACCAGCGCGATCATGACCAGCACGGCGAAACGCGGCATCCTCAATTTGACCTCCAGGTTCAGGTTTGTCGAATCGGGCAGATTCGAGTCGGTCGCCGACCGCATCATATAGAAGAGGGTCACAGGTGGTCGTTTCGCTCCAACCATGGCATGGCAGCGAAGCCTGCGATTGCCGGAAGATAGAACGTGATTGATTGACCGTGCGGATCGGTTTCTTGAGAGGACCCATCGCCGAGCTCGAAGCCAACATCACCCCCCGCGAACAGGCTCATATCCGAGGAACAGGACTCGATCCAAAAGAGTGCCGATTCCGACTGATACAAGGCGATAATCGACCGGCAACGGAGCCGGGGCCTTGTCCCAAAGGAGTGATCATGGAACCAGTCATAGTCGACGAGAACCGCGCTGAGCTCTTTGGCGAGCGAATCCTCAACGTGCTCAACGACTCCATGCTGTCGTTGATGCTCAGCGTCGGCCACCGCACCGGGCTGTTCGACGCCATGTCGACGATGGCGCCGGCTACGAGTGCCGAGATCGCCGAGCAGACCGGTCTCGTCGAGCGTTATGTCCGTGAGTGGCTCGCCGCGATGACCGTCGGCCGGGTGGTCGAATACGACCCGCCCACCAAGGGCTATCACCTGCCGCCCGAACACGCGGCCACGCTCACTCGCGCCTCGGGCCCCGACAACATGGCCATGTTCATGCAGTACACCGCATTGCTCGGTTCGGTCGAAGGCGACATCGTCCGCTGCTTCCATCACGGCGGAGGTGTGCCCTATTCGGCGTTCCCCGACTTCCACCGGGTCATGGCCGAAGAGAGCGGCCAGGTCATCGACGCCACCCTTCTCGATGTGACCCTCCCCCTCGCCTCCGGACTCGTTGATCGGCTTCGATCCGGAATCGATGTCGCAGACGTCGGATGCGGCTCAGGACACGCCATCAATGTGATGGCCGGGGCCTTTCCAGCCAGTCGATTCACGGGATTCGACTTCTCCGACGAGGCCATCGATCGGGCGAGGAGCGAAGCCAACGCCCTCGGGCTGGTCAACGCCCGCTTCGAACGCCGTGACGTCTCGGACCTCGGCGAGACCGAGGCGTTCGACTTCATCACGACGTTCGACGCCATCCACGACCAGGCGCGACCTGACCTCGTCCTCGCAGGGATCCGCCAGGCACTCCGCCCGGGCGGTCTCTACCTCTGCATCGACATCGCGGCATCCAGCAATCTCGAAGAGAACATCGACCACCCCATCGGCATGTACCTCTATGCGGCGTCGACGATGCATTGCATGACCGTCTCGCTCGCCCTCGACGGCATGGGTCTTGGCACCGCATGGGGCCAGGAGCTCGCCACCCGCATGCTCACCGATGCCGGATTCGCCGACATCGAGGTCCGGCATGTGGAGGGTGACATCCAGAACGTGTACTACCTCTGCCGCACCGAATAGCGGGGAATATCGGTGGGCGGAAAGTGAATCGTGCTTCCTCCGCGTGTTGCCTCCGAACCTCACACCTTGAGACTCTGCGCCGGCGCCTTCTTCTGCGGATCGACGAACGGCAAGGACGCAGCCACCGCCATCAACTCGTCACCATCCTCGGTGATCACATCCAGACGGGTCCCCGGTTGTGAGAGCTCGATCGGCACCCACATGTAGCCGATGTTTCGCCCCAGACCCGGCGACCAAACGGCATCGGTGACCCGCCCCACCTGATGTCCTTCATGAGAGACCGGCCATACCCGTGACAGCTCGGCACGCAGCTCATCGCCTTCGAGGAACATTCCCACAAGTTTGCGGTCGACTCCGGTGGCGGCCAGGCGCTCCAGGGCTACCAGGGACCGAAATAGAGCGTTGTGCTCTTGGCGAGCATCTCCGGTCGTTCGTTGGCCACTACCCCTCCTTGTCGACTGAACAGCGGTTCAACACTATCCCGAGTAGTAGCCGATCTTCCTCGCGGTTGAACGCCTATTCAGGCAGCAGTCTCGGGTGCTGATGAGCGCGCATCAGAGGCGCGTCCCCTGCGAAGCGCTCGACTTCGACCAGGCAGGTCTGAGCGCTGGGGCCCTGAGCCAACGAGGAGGTGCCCACGTCCCGGGTCAGGACATTCGGGTTCCCCGCACGGCACAAACCTCCCGGCTCCGCCGGATCCCACCAAGCCCCGGTCGGCAATTGGACGACACCCTCCATCAAGTCCTCCCGAATCGTCACCGAAGCCAGACAGGCTCCCCGGTCGTTGAACACCCGAACCAGATCCCCCTGTTTCAGGTCACGGGCTCCGGCGTCCTTCGGGTTCAGCCCGATTCGCTCCCTTCCGTCGACCTTGCCGTTCAGGCTGGTCTCGCCGTGGTCCCATTGGGAGTGGAGACGGGTTTTGGGCTGATTCGAGATCATGTGCAGGGGATAGCGCTCGGCGTTCCCCAGCCATTCGGCCGGCTCCAGCCATGACGGATGCGGCGGGCAGTCGGCGTATCCAAAGCTCTCGATGGTCTCCGAGTACAACTCGATACGACCCGAAGGGGTCTTGAGGGCAGAACCTGTCGGGTCGTTACGGAACGCCACTATCTGGGAAGGGATCGGCGGTATCCATTCCTCGGGGATCTGGAAGTGACCCTCCTCCTTCAGATCATTCAGGGTCGGATAGTCAGGGTGATGGGACCGGAACTTGTCGTAGATGTGCTCGATCCACTGCTCCGAGGTCCGCCCTTCCGTGAACCTGTCACCGGCGCCGAGACGCTGCGCTAGATCGGAGAAGATGTCGTAATCGTTTCGCGCCTCCCCCACCGGGTCGATCACCTTCTCCATCCAGAAGACGAAATCGTCGTTGCCGCTTCCACCCACATCATTCCGCTCCAACGGGGTGGTGGCTGGGAGGACGACATCAGAAAAGCGGGCGAGGGCATTCCAGAAAGGCTCGTTGCAAACGATGGTGTCCGGGGTTTGCCACGCCCTCGCCAGTCGATTGAGATCCTGGTGATGGTGGAAGGGGTTCCCACCGGCCCAATAGACGAGATGGGTCTCGGGATAGGTGTAACGCCGGCCGTTGTAGTCGAACTCCTCGCCCCCGTGCAGCAGGAGATCTGAGATTCGGGCCACCGGGATGAAGTCGGTGACAGGGTTCTTCCCCTGGGCGAGACGGGGTAGCGCGTGATACCCCACCGGGTGCCCGTTGAGCCCAACCGCTCCATAGCCGTAGCCGACGCCGCCGCCCGGGACCCCGATTTGGCCGAGCATCGCCGCCAGCGCGGCGGCCATCCAATAGGGCTGCTCTCCGTGATCGTTTCTCTGCACCGACCAACTGACCGTGACCAGTGTCCGCTTCCGTGCCATCTCGGCGGCGAGGGAGCGGATCCGGTCGGGGTCGACTGCCGAAATGGCGCCAGCCCACTCGGCGGTCTTTGGAGTGCCGTCGGAGTTCCCAACCAGGTACGCACGAAGCCGGTCCCAACCGACGCAGTAGTCATCGAGGAACTCCTCGTCATGATCGCCTGCGGCAAGGAGGCTGTGAGCAAGCCCCAACATGATTGCGGTGTCGGTGCTGGGACGCACCGGGATCCACTCCGCCTCCACGGCATCGATCAGATCCTCACCGAGTGGGGAGAGGTTGACGAATCTGACACCCCGATCGCGACAGGTCTCGAGGCGGCTGGCGAGCATGTGCCGACCCTGGCCCCCGTAACTGACCTGGCTGTTCTTGATCGGCATGCCACCAAATGCCACCACCAATTCGGTGTTCTCGGCGATCTCGACGAAGTGAGGCTGCTCGTCCATGAAGTCGTCGAAGGAGATCCCGAAGATGTGAGGGGTGATGACGTGGCCGGCGGCGATGGAGTAGTCGTCGACCGAGGAGGTGTATCCCCCTATCGAGTTGAGAAAACGATGGATCTGGCTGAGAGCATGGTGGAAACGACCGGCGCTGGCCCATCCGTAGCTGCCTCCGAAGATGGCCTGGTTGCCGTGCTGCGATCGGACACGATCGAGTTCGGCGGCGAGCAGGTCGAGGGCGACGTCCCAGTCCACCTCGACAAATGGCTCTTGCCCTCGCCGCTCCGGGTTGGATCCTGGGCCATTCCGGTACCAGGATTCGCGGATCGCCGGCCGCGCCACGCGACTCTTCCGCACCGCCTTCATCGACTGTCCTATCGGCGAAGGGTCGGGATCCTTGGCGAAGGGATGCACGGCCGTGATGTCATGGCCGTCCGTTTCGACCTCGTAGGCACCCCAATTGGTCAAGGTCCGGTGTCGTGTCGTGGTCATTTCTCACACCGCATTGGGTGGCAAGCCTAATGGGCGTTGGTCGCCGTACAGGCCCCCCCAAGGCTTACGAGAGTTGGGGCTTTTGGCTCTGGTCTTCATGGACGAAGCCCGCGCATGATTGCTGATATGAAACAACGGGAAACAGAACTGCTGCTGATGCTGGAGGAGTCCGACCCGTGGGTTGAGACGGCAGAATCAGGAAGACCGACCTACACCCGCCTGCAAAGGGCACGGGTCCGTCGCATTGATTTGCACGAGGCGATGGAGAGTCTCGAGGCCACCGTTGCCAGACCTGCCGCACCCGAAGGTTGGGCGGAGGCAGTCGTCGACTCTCTGCTGCAGCTTCGGGATGCGCTCCAAGCCCACATTCGGGAACTCGAGGCGCCCGATGGCCTGTTCGCAGAAATCCTCGACAAAGCTCCCCGACTCGCCTCCGAGGTCGAGGCGCTTAAGAAGGAACACATAGAACTGGCGAAATCCTGGGCCCGAGCTCTGCAATCGTTGAGAGGCGATGGCGTTGCATCGGCGACCGAGGTCCGCCGGCGAGTCATCTCACTCATTGGTCGTCTGGCGATCCACAGGCATCGAGGGTCCGACCTCGTATACGAGGCTTACAACGTCGACATCGCCGCAGCCGACTAGCCCGATCAACGACCGCCTGAGCCCGGCGAGCGCTGCGGGCCCCGGATCAACCTCTTGATTCTGTCCCGACTCGTTTGATCAACGTCTTTGGTCACCTTCAGCCTCGTTTCGAGAATGTTGGCATCTACGGCTTTGCTCTCGGCCCGAGCAAACCCGCTGTGTCGCGCACCCGACGGAAGCTCGCCTTACATCAGACACATTTCTGGTTGGCGCTCAAATGCTCGAACGTTCGCGAGCAGGCACCAAGAGTCGGTTCTCATATCGATGTGTACCAGGTCACGTCGCCGAGGATGTCAGACCGGTCGGCGACTGTACAGCACCAAGCAGCAGCCAGTTTGCCTGCCTCGGGGCAAGGGCCACATGCTCAACCCGGGTTCGTTAGCCTTGACCGGCTCCCGCATTCGGGGCGCGGTCGCCTGAGGAGGCCCGGTGTATCGGTGGTGGAAGCTCATCCATTTGGTGGGCGTGGTGGGTTTCATGGCTGCCCACGGCACCTCTATCGCCTCCACCCTCCTCCTCAGGAGTATCCGCCACCCTCAGCGTATTGCAGGGATACTTCAGCTCAGCGCTGCGACTGTGGGTGCTTTCTACGCCTTCACCCTCATCCTGCTCATCGGTGGGATTGGGGCTGGTTTCGACGGCAGCTGGTGGGGCCAGGGGTGGATCTGGGTGTCTCTCGTACTGCTTGTCGCCCTCGGGGTGCTCATGTTTCCGATGGCAAGGGGATACTTTCGGCGGGTGCGATTGATCATCGACCTGATGGAGTCGGGGACAATCGTGTCCCCGCAGGATTTCGCTCGCGTCCTCGCCTCTGGCAAACCTCTGCTGATCGCGGGCACCGGATCGGTCACGATCTTCCTCATTCTCTATCTCATGGTCATGAAGCCCTTCTAATGCCTTACCACCGCATCGCCGTTGGCACCGATGGCTCGGCCACAGCCGCCATAGCCGAGAAGGTGGCGGGGCAGCTCGCCAAGGCGATCGACGCCGAGTTGATGATCGTCACCGTTACCGACTCCGAGGACACCGATGCAGCGGCGATTCTCCGAGACGCGGAAGCACGGGCGGGGCAGCTGGGAGTAACGCCCACGACCAAAACCCTCAGCGGCGACGCCGCCTCCGGGATCATGGAGGCCGCCGAGGAGGGGCGGGCCGATCTGGTCGTGGTTGGCGACCGCGGCATGGGGGAGGTCAGGCGATTCTCGCTCGGCGCAATCCCCGACCAAGTTGCCCATTCTTCTCCTGTCGACATGCTGGTCGTCAGGACAACGCGTCCCGAAGCCCGCGAGCGCGCTGCTTCTTACCGCCGGGTGCTTATCGCCACCGACGGCTCTTTCACCGCCTACCAGGCGGCGGGACGCGGGTTTGCCCTGGCAAGCGCTCTCGGCGCGGAGATAACGCTCGTATACGTCGGTGACGAGCTGATCGGTGACATCGTCCTGCGCGATACGGCTCAGCGCTTTGGCGACGAGGGCATCGGACGCCGAGTTCTGAAGGGGAAACCCAGCGAACGCATCATCAACCTGGCGGCCGACGAGGCTCATGACCTTGTCGTTGTCGGAAACAAGGGCATGCAGGCGCGGCGGCGCCTCATGCGACAGGTGGTTCCCGACCAGCTCGCCCATCGGGCATCGTGTGACGTCCTGATCTCGAAGACGGTGGGACGATCGCTTCACGACCTGCAACCCGGTGAAGGAGGCATCATCGACGTCGGCGGCCAGAAGGTCGCCGCCTTCTTCGATGATCAGGGAAACATCTATACCGTCTCGGCGCGGTGCCAGCACCTGGGTTGCACCGTGGGCTGGAACAGCCGCACCCGTACCTGGGACTGTCCGTGCCACGGATCCCGATACGACTACAAGGGCGCGGTTCTTAATGGCCCAACGACCAAGCCGCTGCCTCCGGTCGACGTGGCCAACCTCTGACGCTTCTGGAAGACGAGGAGGGACCCGAGGACGCCACCTCAAGTGACCACAGAGAGTGGTCGATATGGGTGACTGTGATCGTGGTGTGGAGTCGGCGTCTTGGCCTGCTCGTTACCTTGGCGGCCGGAGCCCTGTTGCTCGGAGCTGTAAGTGCCGAAGCGGTGCCCGGCGATTATCCGGTCCCGCCAGAAGCCGGCGAGGTGAACACCTCGACTCCGGACCGGATCATCGGCAACGGCACCCCACAAAGCTGCACATCGGCGGCCGTGGTGGCCGCGGTGGCGCAGGGTGGGATCATCGTGTTCGACTGCGGGCCGAGCCCGGTGACGATCGAGATGACACAGACAGCCAAGATCGTCAACAACACAGGGCCCGAGATCGTCATCGACGGCGGCGGCCTGGTCACCCTGAGCGGCGGTGGAGTGCGCCGCATCCTCTACATGAATACGTGTGATCAGGCGCAGATCTGGACCACTTCGCATTGTCAGAACCAGGACCACCCTCGGCTGACGGTTCAGAACCTGACATTCGTGGGCGGCAACTCGACTGGAGCCGCCGAAGGGCTCGAAGGAGGCGGAGGAGGAGGGGCCATCTTCGTGCGCGGTGGCAGGTTCAAGGTAGTCAACAGCCAGTTCATCGGAAACCGCTGCGACCCGACTGGGCCCGATGTTGGCGGCGCAGGGCTGCGAGTGTTCAGCCAATACCAAAACCTCCCGGTGTACGTGGTCAATACCACCTTCGACGGAGGCATCTGCTCCAACGGCGGCGGGATCAGCAGCATTGGCGTCTCATGGACGATTATCAACAGCGTCTTCCGCAACAACCAGGCCATCGGCTGGGGAGCCAATCCCCAACAAGGCGGCACGCCCGGTGGTGGCAGCGGGGGCGCCATCTACCTCGACGGCAACACGTTCACCCTGCGTCTCCTCGGCAGCAGGATCGAGAACAACCATGCCAACGAGGGTGGGGGCGCCATCTTCTTCGTCAGCAACAACAACACTGGGACCTTGGTCATCGAAGACTCGGTACTGCGCCACAACCCGAGCGACGGGTTCGAGACCAACGGTTATCCGGGCATCTTCGTCCAGGGCGCCGGCACGCCCGTCGTGATCAACTCGATCATCTCCGACCAACAGGACGTCCCCAACATCTGTCAGCCGAGCCTGGAATGCGATCGGGTGATATTCCAGGACTCCGCCGGCCGATGGCATCGGTGGGAGACGATCTCGGCGCCGAGGGTGACCACCTCTTTCTACTTCGGCAACCCGGGAGACACGGCGTTCGCCGGGGACTGGAATTGTGATGGTGTCGATACCCCGGGTCTCTACCGACAGTCCGACGGATATGTCTACCTGCGCAACTCCAACACACAGGGCATCGCAGACATCCGGTTCTACTTCGGGAACCCAGGCGACATCCCACTGGCGGGCGACTTCGACGGCGACGGTTGCGACACGATGTCGATCTACCGCCCCTCCGAGCAACAGATCTACATCATCAACGACCTCGGTACCAACGATCTCGGGCTGGGAGCCGCCGACTACTCCTTCTACTTCGGCAACCCGGGGGACAAGCCGTTTGTCGGCGACTTCAACGGCGACGGGGTCGACACCGTTGGGTTGCATCGTGAATCCACCGGCCTGGTGTACTTCCGGAATTCGAACACGACGGGGGTGGCACATTCCCAGTTCATCTTCGGCAATCCCGGTGACCGGATGATCGCCGGCGATTGGATCGGAACTGGCTCGGACACGGTGGCCGTCTACCGAGCGTCGAATCAAACGCTCTACATCAGGTTCTCCAACAGCGCCGGCAATGCGAACGTCCAAATCGTCGCCGGTCAATACACCGGCGTCGCCGGAGCCCGCTGAACCCGAGCCGCCCTGCCTGCCTGACCGAACCCGCTAGAAGGTGACGACCTTGTCGGCTTCGAGCGTCCAGTCGGTCAGTCCCTCGAGGCTGGATCGCGCAACACCCTCGATCAGACCCTGGTCGCCGATTCCCCGGGCGTCCATGCAGGTGCCGCAGCATGCCACGTCGCCTCCGTGGCGGATGATCGAGGCGAGCATCCGGTCCAGCTTGTAGTAGCCGTCTGGGACTTTCTGGCCGGCGACCGCACATCCAACCGCGTCTCCCATAAGGAACACCTTGACCTGATCGGTACCACGTTTGGCGATGGAGCCGGCGAGCCTGAGTGCGTTGTAGTCCCGTTCGGTGCCATACGGCGGGTCGTTGACCACGAACAGGATCATCTTGTCCATCACCTGGAGGTTCCTCGCGGCGTGACCGGATGACCAGGGCCGAAGGCCCCGACTTGGAGGGCCGTCTGCGAGCCTAAACGAAGCCTCGAGCCCCGAATCAAGCCCGGCGTCAGGCGTGAATCGCGTCCAGGGTGACCCGGTGGGCACGGATCCGGCAGATGGCCCGGGTCTCCCGCCCCTGCTGCTGAGCTGGGTAGACGAACCCGTTGTAGTCGGAATGCCGGGTGTACTGACGAGTCAGCGAAGCACACCACCACGAATGGAGCCCGCGACCATCGGGACAAAGGTGCGTTCGAGTAGATTCCGGTCGGCCCGGCATTCACTTGTGCGCGATCCTCGGGGGTGCGGCCGTTCGGCGGATCTGGGAGAGCGTCGCGGGCCCGTCCGGGCGTGGCGTCTACGTCAACAACCTCGGGGATGAGGGTCAGGACCGGATATAAGGAGGCCTACGGTGAGGCAACCTACCGGCGCCTCGCGGAGGTCAAGGGCCGCTACGACCCCGGCAACGTCTTCCGCCACACCGCCAATGTCCTGCCGGCGTCCCAGCACGCGTCAACAGTCTGACCTTCGATAGGGTGCTCAACCCCTGCAAGTGGATGAGGCAACAAACATGGCCGTGCTGGATTGGTTGTTGGATTCCGACCCCTCGATACGTTGGCAGGTGATGCGTGACCTCACCGACGAGCCCGACGAGGTGGTAGCCGCCGAGCGGTCACGTGTCGCCTCCGAAGGCTGGGGTGCCCGACTGCTTGATCTCCAGGCGACTGATGGGCAGTGGGGTGGTGGCAGTTACCACCCGTACTGGACCTCCACCACCTACACCCTGCAGCTGCTGCGAGACCTGGGCCCGGATCCGACTAGTGCCGAAGTCCGCAAAGCTGTGACCCTGGTTCGGGACAACGCTGCCACCACCCTCGACGAGAGTGGCCAATCCTTCTTCCTCGGTGAAACCGAGCCTTGTATCAATGGCATGGTTCTGGCAATGGGTGCCTACTTTGGCGAGGCGAGGGAGGAGTTGGTCGATCGGCTCCTCGACGAGCAGCTCGACGACGGGGGTTGGAACTGTGAGGCTCCGACGAGTAAACGATCCTCGTTTGACACCACGATCTGCGTGCTGGAAGGGCTGTTGGAGTTCGAGCGGGCGCAGGGTGCCGTTGTCGGGGTGACCGAAGCCCGGGCCCGGGGACAGGAATATCTCTTGGAGCGGCGTATGTTCCGGTCGCTGTCAACCGGTGAGGTGATCGACCGCAACTGGACCCTGTTTTCGTTCCCTACCCGGTGGCACTACGACGTGCTGCGAGGCCTGGATTATCTGAGAAGTGCAGCTGTCGAACCCGACGATCGGATCGCTGAGGCCATCGAGCTGGTTGAGAAGAATCGGGGCGAGGACGACCGTTGGCCGTTGCAGAACCCGCATCCAGGCCAGGTTCATTTCGACATGGACGCGGGGGCGGACAAACCCAGTCGCTGGAACACACTCCGCGCCACGCGAGTCTTGAACTGGGCCGGTCACGGCGGGTAAACGCCCGGTTGCTGTTGCAGGCCCGACCGGGTCGGAAATGCCGAAATCCCCTGCGTCTACAGAGGATCTCATTGGTAGCGGGGGCGGGATTTGAACCCGCCACTTCGGGTCATGAGCCCGACGAGCTACCCAGAACTGCCAGACTTCAATCGACGCCACTAGCTGGAAGCGGTTCTCGAGTCTCAGCGACGGAAGCGGCGATTCGGGAGGGCAGGAACGGAATAGAGAACGCCAGAGCCTCAAGAGAGATCAGAACTGCATAGATGATCATTGCCGGAACGACCTTGTTCGATGCCACCTCATCGCCGGCACCGCCCGTGAACGCTAGGACTTGAAACCCCACTGCGATAACAAGCAGCAGGCCTCGGACCGCAGCGTGCCAGTTCCTACGGCCAAGAGCGAGGGCACCGAGAGCGACTGAAGGGATCATGACCCCACCGGCCGCCACCCCCAGCGGCAGCATCGAAAGCCCCGTAAGCCGCCACAAATTGCCTTTGGCCTTGACTCGACGAGCCCAGCCCAAGCCAAGCAGCAAGCCTGCCAAGGTGGTGGCGCCCAGGATGTAGCCGGTTCCGGACCAGGTGAACTCCGGGTCAGTCGAAATGAATCGCATCCAGATCCTCATGGCAATTCCCCAGGAAAGACCGAGCACGGCCCCCTTCACAGCAGGGTGAAGACGGGCCCGCCCACTCCTGACATTCATCGTCACTTGACGTACCTCCTAGCTGACAGACGAAGGAGATCGGGAAGTGGGCGACACCGATCACCTACTTTCCCACGCGTAGCCGTCTGTTTGGAAGGATGACCGTGTCCACGAGGCGGCCAGCAGCTCGCCCACAGCTACTGAAAGTGGCAAAGCAGAAGACCCAGGCAGTGCCTGGGTCTTCTTGGAGTAGCGGGGGGATTTAACCCGCGACCTTCGGGTTGACCCGTCCGTTAGAAGATCCGTTAGAAGAATCGGGCGGAGCCCCTCTCGGTCACCTCCCGTCTGCGAAGGCGCCCGCACCCTCCGGCGGAGAAGTGTCGCCATTCATTCGCATTAAGCGGTTATGACCAGTGCCCATCGAGGTACAACCGTACGATCTGCCGATACTGGCCGGATTGCTATTCGTTGCCGCTGCGGCGGGTCTGTTGTGGTTGGGGGCAGAGCTGTTTGTGGAGCATGCGGCTGCGGCGGGGCGACGTCTGGGGTTGACCGGGTTAGCGGTCGGGTTGCTGCTCGCTGGAGCTGAGCCTGAGGAGCTGATCACGGCCGTGATCGCCGCCTTGCGGGGTCGGGGTGGAATCGCGGCCGGGGATGCCATCGGGGCGAACATCACCATGCTGACCTTGGTCTTGGGCTTGGCTGCGTTGCTGGGACCGCTTCCTGTCGGAGGACGGGTGCGCCGCTACCTGGTGGGAGCTGCGGCGCTAGGCGGCGTCGCCGCCGCGGTGCTGCTGCCCGGAGGTGTCGGCCGCGGCGAGGGCCTGGTTCTGGTGTCGCTGTACGTGGTCGCGGTTGCCGCGGTCTGGGTTCGGGAGCGGAAACCGCCGGCCATCGGCGAGCTCGCCGAGCTAGAGGAAAGAGACCTGGCGGGCCACGAAGAAAGGGAGGGCTGGAAGGGTCTGCTGTTGGTCATCTCAGGGATCGGGATCATGGCGACCGGTGGTTGGGTGGCCGTGATCGGCGCGGAACGCCTCGTAGACGCACTGGGTGTGGCGGACTCGGTGGTGGGGTTGAGCGTGGTGGCATTAGCGACCACAGCCGAGCTGTTCGCATTGGCGGTGTCGGCACATCGGCATCGGATCAGCGAACTCGCAGTGGCAGGAGTGGTGGGTTCTGCCGGGTACAACGCCACGGTCACTTTGGGTGGTGCCGCTCTGGCTCGTCCCCTTTCCACCGCTGGGGTGACGGGAGCTGGATGGCTGGCGGCCGGGCTCCCGCTCCTGATTCTTGGCCTCGGCGGCAGGGCCGGAAGACTGAATCGGTGGGCTGCGGGTCTCCTGCTCGCTATCTACGTTGTCTACGTGATCATCCTCTACCAATGAGCCTCATGGCCACCATCGTTTGGATCAGCGTCGACAGCACCATCCTCGACCTCGGCCTGCGCATCTGCAACTGGCCCCGCCTCAAGGGGAGACCCACACCAAGCCCGAGCGCCCACCCCTCCCCATTAGCCATCACCCCCAGCTCCCGCCGATTATCTCGTCCCGGTGAGGATCCGACACACGCTCTCTGGCGGACAGTCAGTCGGGTCGAAAACAGCGGCCTCACCAGCCAGCGCGGTGAGGTCGCGGCGCAGTCGGCGCAGATCCTTTATCCGCTGGTCGATCTCATCGATGCGAAGATCGATCAGCTCGGTGACATGGGTACAAGGAGCTTCGCCTCTGTCTCGGATACCGAGCACTTCTCTCAGCTCGGCCAAGGTCAGGCCCACTGCCTGACCTGCTCGAATGAAGGTCAGCCGGTCGATCACCGACGGGTCATACTCCCGATAACCCGAGGGTGTCCGGTTGGGCTCGGGTAAAAGCCCCGACTCCTCGTAGAACCGGATGGCCGATGTGGCGACTCCGATCTTGCGTGCTACCTCACCAATCTGCATGACCACATAATAGCCAGTTGACATTCAAGTGCACTTGAAGGTGTACGTTGTCGTGATGGAGACCAAACCCGAGGGAAGCAGGACCACCTCTGAGCCGATCCGTCTCGCCGTCGTGGGGATGACCTGTGACCATTGTGAGACCACCGTCGCCGGGGCACTCCGCCGAGCCGGGATGGAGGAGCCGGAGGTCGACTGGCAGAGAGGGTCCGCCGCCGGCCTGGCCTCGGCCGACTTCTCCACTCGACGGGCCGCCGACGAGTTGGAGGCCGCCGGCTACCAGCTCGCCGAGGGCGACCAGCCCGTCGCCGATGCGCCGGTCGAGCCGCACGGCGAGGACTACGACCTGTTGATCATCGGAGCGGGATCGGCGTCGTTCGCCGCCGCCATCAAGGCCTCGGAGTTGGGCGCCCGGGTGGCCATGGTGGAACGCGGCACCGTCGGGGGCACTTGTGTCAACATCGGCTGTGTCCCCTCCAAGACGCTGCTCCGCGCCGCCGAGCACTATCACCGTGCCGGTCATTCCCCCTTCGCCGGGGTACCAACCTCCGCAGGCTCCGTTGACCTCACGGCCCTGGTCGCTCAAAAGGACGAGTTGGTGGTGACCATGCGACAGGAGAAGTACGAGGACCTGATCGATATCTACGGGATCGATCTCATTCGCGGGGAAGCCCGATTCACTGGACCGGACACCGTCGAGGTCGACGGCCAGGAGATGCGACCCGGGCGTTTCCTGGTCGCCACCGGCGCCGCCCCCTGGGCACCACCCATCGACGGGCTCGAAGAGACCGGCTACCTCACCTCAACCACCGCCCTCGACCTCACCGAGTTGCCCACCGAGCTGATTGTGCTCGGCGCCAACTCCATCGGCCTCGAGCTCGGCCAGCTGTTCTTGCACCTCGGCACCAAGGTGACCTTCGTCGAGGCACTCGACCGGATCGCCCCGTTCGAGGAGCCCGAGATCTCCGCCGCCCTCCAAGAACACCTCGAATCCTCGGGCGCACAGGTCATCACCTCGGCCACGGTCGCCAAAGCCGGCCGGACCGGCCACCGCCGCTGGCTCGACATCACCATGGACGGATCGACGGAACGGATCGAAGCCGACCAGCTGCTGGTCGCCACCGGCCGCCGGGCCCGCACCGCCGGACTCGGCCTCGAAGCCGCCGGAGTCGACACCGACCCACGGGGTCATGTCGTGGTCGACGACCGGATGGCCACCATCAATCCAAAGGTCTTCGCCGCCGGGGACGTCACCAACCTCCCCCAGTTCGTATACGTGGCTGCACTCTCCGGAAGCATCGCCGCCGAGCACGCCCTCCGCGGAACCGGCCGGCGTATCGACCTGGCCACCATGCCCCGGATCACCTTCACCACCCCCCAGATCGCATCGGTAGGACTCACCGAAGCCCAAGCCAAAGAAGCAGGCCATCAGGTGATCACCTCGCTGCTCCCCATCGAGGCGGTGCCACGAGCCTTGGTCGACCATGCCACCACCGGGCTGGTCAAACTGGTCGCCAAAGAGACCGACGGGCGTCTACTCGGCGCCCACATCCTCGCCGACGGAGCCGGCGACGTCATCCAAGCCGCACTGACGGCCCTCAAATACCGGGCCACCATCGACGATATCGCCGACACCTTCCACCCCTACCTGACAATGGCCGAAGGCCTCAAACTCGCCGCCCAGGGATTCACCAAAGACGTTAAACACCTTTCCTGCTGCGCCGCCTGACCTCGGGGACTTTCTTAACCGAAGAGTAAGCCGGCTGATTCTGCACCTGAGACTGCTAGAAACCGGCCACGGTCCGTGATATCTGCGTTGGTCAAGCCAGCCACACACGCGTTCAGACTCACCGGTATTGCGGCATGCGCGGATGACGAGTGTCATCACGAGCGGACCCGCGCGACGAGGTCGAATCGGCGAGAGCAAGGGGAAGCGAGTTGGTTCCGGGGGGTGCTGGTTGGTTCTCGTTGGTGCTCAACCGACGCAACAACCCGCCCCGAAACGCCCGAGTGAACCGGTCAACGGAACCCCGCCGGGGTTGAAGGCTCCTCTCATGCCGCTCCGACATAGTTGGCGAGGTGCTCGCCGGTGAGGGTGGAGCGGGCGGCGACGAGGTCGGCGGGTGTGCCCTCGAAGACGATCCGGCCGCCGTCGTGACCGGCGCCGGGGCCGAGGTCGATGATCCAGTCGGCGTGCGCCATCACCGCCTGGTGGTGCTCGATGACGATGACCGACTTGCCGACGTCGACGAGCCGGTCGAGCAGGCCGAGGAGGTGCTCGACATCGGCAAGATGGAGGCCGCTGGTCGGCTCATCGAGCACATAGATCGCGCCTTTCTCCGCCATATGAATGGCCAGCTTGAGCCTCTGCCGCTCACCGCCAGACAGCGTGGTGAGCGGCTGGCCGAGGGAGAGGTAGCCGAGCCCGACATCGGCCATCCGGGACAGGATCGCTTGGGCCGCCGGGGTCTTCGCCGGGCCGGACCCGAAGAATCCGGTCGCCTCGCTCACCGACATCGCGAGCACCTCGGTGATGTCCTTGCCGCCGAGCAGATAGGTGAGTACCTCGGCCTGGAAGCGCTTGCCCTCGCACTCCTCGCAGGTGGTGGCGACGCTCTCCATGAAGCCGAGGTCGGTGTAGATGACGCCCGCGCCGTTGCAGGTGGGGCAGGCGCCCTCTGAGTTGGCGCTGAACAGCGCCGGTTTCACGCCGTTCTCCTTGGCGAAGGCCTTGCGGATCGGCTCCAGGAGCCCTGTGTACGTCGCCGGGTTGCTGCGCCGCGATCCGCGGATGGCCGCCTGGTCGACCGTCACCACGCCCGCCGCGGCGGGGATGGAGTCGTGGATCAGCGAGCTCTTGCCCGAGCCGGCCACGCCGGTGACCACGCACAGCACGCCGAGGGGGATGTCGACGTCGACCTCCAGCAGGTTGTGGGTGGTGGCGCCGCGGATCTCCAGCTTCCCGGTGGGGGTGCGCACCGTCGACTTGAGCGACGCCTGGTCGTCGAGGTGGCGGCCGGTGAGGGTGTCGCTGGCCCGGAGCCCCTCGACGGTGCCCTCGAAACAGAGAGTGCCGCCCGCCGCACCGGCGCCGGGGCCGAGGTCGACGACGTGGTCGCCGATTGCGATCGTCTCCGGCTCGTGCTCGACAACCAGCACCGTGTTGCCCTTGTCCCGCAGCCGCAGCAGCAGGTCGTTCATCCGCTGGATGTCATGGGGGTGCAGGCCCGTGGTCGGCTCGTCGAATACGTAGGTGACGTCGGTGAGCGAGGAGCCGAGGTGACGGATCATCTTGGTGCGCTGGGCCTCTCCGCCCGACAGCGTGCCCGACGGCCGGTCGAGCGAGAGGTAGCCCAACCCGATTTCCACGAACGAGTCGAGGGTCTCCCCCAGCGTCGCCAGCAGCGGCGCCACCGACGGTTCGTCGAGGCCGCGGACCCATTCGGCAAGGTCGCTGATCTGCATAGCGCAGGCCTCGGCGATGCTGATGCCCGCTACCTTCGAGGAGCGGGCCGCCTCGTTGAGGCGGGTGCCGCCGCAGTCGGGACAGGCGGTGAACGTGACCGCCCGCTCCACGAACTCCCGGATGTGCGGCTGGAGCGCGTCGACGTCCTTGGACAGGAACGACTTCTGGATCTGCGGGATCAGCCCCTCGTAGGTCAGGTTGATGCCGGTGACCTTGACCTTCACCGGCTCCTTGTAGAGGAAGTCGTGCAGCTCCTTCTTGGTGTATTTGTTGATCGGCTTGTTCGGGTCGAGGAACCCCGACTCGGTGAAGAGGCGCACCGACCAGCCTCCCGCCTTGTAGCCAGGCACAGTTATCGCGCCCTCGGCGAGCGACTTGCTCTCGTCGTACACCTGGGTCAGGTCGATGTCGTTGACCGAGCCCATGCCTTCGCAGCGGGGGCACATACCGCCGTGATACACCGCGCCGCGCACCACGATCCGCTCCCCCTTGCCCTTGTCGACGGTCATCGACCCGCTCGCTTTCCGGGTCGGGACGTTGAACGAGTAGGCGATCGCAGGCCCGATGTGCGGCTGACCGAGCCGACTGAAGAGGATGCGCAGTATCGCATTGGCGTCGGTGGCCGTGCCCACCGTGGAGCGGGCGTTGGCGCCCATCCGCTCCTGGTCGACGATGATCGCGGTCGTCAACCCTTCGAGCACGTCGACCTCGGGGCGTGCCAGCGTCGGCATGAAGCCCTGCACGAAGGCGCTGTAGGTCTCGTTGATCAGCCGCTGCGACTCGGCGGCGATGGTGTTGAACACCAGCGAGCTCTTGCCCGATCCGGAGACACCGGTGAACACAGTGAGCCGGCGCTTCGGGATCTCGATGCTGATGTCCTTGAGGTTGTTCTCGCGCGCGCCTTGCACCCGGATCAGACCATGGCTGTCGGCGGCATGCATGGTTCTGACGGCGCCCACCGCGACGATCCGGCGCTACCCCTGCTCGATGCGGATCATGTTGCCCGCCGGATCGCGCACGGCGGCGTCGCGGACACCCCAGAACTGATCGGCAGGCTCTGACAGCACTTCGACCCCGGGCGCGGCCGCAGTCTTCTCGAAGGTCGCGTCGAGGTCGTCCGTGCGGAAGAATGGACCTGGCAGCTCACCCTTCGCAAGCAAGGCAGCGAGGGCGTCCCCGTCCTCCTGGGAGCGGCCCGCATGCGGCTGCGACAACACGATCTTGATCTCGGGCTGACTGTCGGTGACGAGGGTGATCCAACGGAAGCCGTCGTTGGCGACCTCGTTCTGCACCGTCAGGCCGAGGGTATCGCGGTAAAAGCCGACGGCCGCATCGGGATCGTCGACGTAGATGTGCACTGTGCTGAGTGAAACGGTCATGGCATCGACGCTACGCGGGTGTGGCGACAGATGCTTCTCCAAAACTGCTCTCTTCCGCGCCCCGGGCGCCGCCCCGGCGCGGCCGGGTCAGCACCATCGTCTGGCAGGCAGGCACCGCTCGCAGCTCGTCATGGCTGCGGGCGCGGTAGGAGCTGGGCGTCTCGCCCACCAGTTGGGTGAAGCGTGCGCTGAACGAGCCGAGTGATGTACACCCGACCGCCATGCAGACCTCGGTGACCGACAGGTCGCCGCGGCGCAGCAGCGCCTTCGCCCGTTCGATTCGCCGCGTCATCAGGTAGGCATAGGGCGTCTCGCCGTAGGTCGCGCGGAACTGCCGCGAGAAATGTGCGGTCGACATCAGCGCAGCGCGGGCGAGCGCCGGCACGTCAAGGGGCTGCGCGTACTCGCGGTCCATCAGATCGCGGGCGCGGCGCAGGTGGGCGAGGTTGGCGAGCTCCTCAGGCGTCACCGTGCCAGCGTAGCGGCGTTCTAGAACCTCACTTAGCTCGCTGCCGGCAGGGACCCTGTCGTTTGGCGTCGGATTGGCTTCAGGAGAGCCTGCTTCCGGGTGGCATCCCGGCGGGAGAATGCCCCAAGAACGGTAGAAGGCCTGGTCAAAGAGTTTTCTGACCAGGGCCTTCTGCCATAGCGGGGGCCGGATTTGAACAAGCGACCTTCGGGTTATGAGCCCGAGAAGAGCCAAGCTGCTGACCTGGTGAAACGCGCGAAATGCCTGGTCAGAGTTGGTTTTTACTTCTCGTCGTTTCGCCTTCTTTCCCTCTCCGTCGCATCCTCTTGCGCGATGGACGCGCGATGGAGACGTGGAACCGAGCCGACTAGCAAGATACCTCTAGGATGGCGACGATCCGATCGACCAGGTCCTTGACCGACATCTCGGCAACACGGTGCAGGATTACCCGGTCCAACATCCTGCCCACCGCGCCCAAGGGTGGCTGATACACGCCCTCGAACCTGATCTGAGTTAGCTGGTCACCCAGTGGGAACATCATCAGATCGGCGGTCATCTTGGGAAACAGGCGTGGGGTTCCGGTCGCCGCCCAGGACAGCGGAATCCGAATCGAAGATTGTTCCCTGATCGGCGTGCCGGCCTGCAGGCGCACCGCCTTCGCCGCCGCCACTTTGTATGTTCGGTAGCCAATCAGAACCAAGAGCTCCTCGCCCTCTCGATACGAATCCTCCCCTAGCTCGTCGAGACGCACCAACACCTCCGGGAGAACGTCGACGATCCTCTCGAACGGTTTGGAGATCTCGCTGAAGTACTGGACGAAGACCCCCGCCGACACGGCCGATGTGGAGTCAACCACTTCTCCGCCAAGGCCAACAGGCCAGTGCACCTGGGTTTCGTTCGCAGCGATCGACTAACTCCGACTGTCTGCGCCGGGTGGCCCCGATAGCTGCAGTCATGGCATGCATCCGGAACGGCTCGAAATGATGGTTCGGAATCCGCGTTCAGCAATTGATGGCTTAGTCATGGTCACCCGACCGGACTTGGTGTCTTGGGCAGTCCGGGAGTCCGGGTCGGTCGGGTCATGACAACGAGCGAATCGGCCCTCTTGCTCTCTGCGATCGTTCCGGTCAGATCCCGGCCAGGGCCGGGGATCGCGTACCCGAACAGGAGCACCGCTGTCAGCACCAGTCCTGTCTGGTAGGTGCTGATGGTCCCGATCCCTCCTGCGGTAAGGAGCATCAACCCGATCGCCGTGAGTCTCTGGTCGGTGGCCAAGGCCGACCACAGCGTCGTCATCAGGCTTCCGAGGGCGATGGCGTAGCCGACCCCGGGTAGCCAGCCAGGCACACCCAAATTCCAGAGGATGAGGATCGTGAGAGTCGACGAGCCCGATACGAAGGCAGCAGCACCGACCAGTGCAAACCCGAGCCCAACGAGAATCGCCAATCTGGGTGGTGGGCCCTTCAGCAGAAGTGGCGCGGTGACCGCAGAGAGGAGGAGGGAGATCTCGGCGGTCAGCATGAGCGTGTCTACCTGCCTTCCGCTCAGCCCACCCATCGTGCCCTGACCGAGGACAGTCCAGCCCGCCGCGGCCCAGCCGAGGACAAAGAAGCCGATGGGAAGGGTGCGGAGCCCTCGCCACACGGTTGCGGTCACCACGACGAGCAAGACGACGGATGCCCATCCGACGACCGGGACCGCGAGGATCTCGAGACGCCCTGCCCCGGCCACGGCCAGAAACACCAGTGCCCCGACCCCGCCGGTGACATGACGAGGGGTTCGGGTTCGGATGCCCTGGTAGGCGAGGATGGCCAGCACGGCCACCAAAGACACAACAGCCAGGTAATAGGCAAAGCGACCCACCTCGGCAAGGATGCGGATCGGAGTCTCGTATCGGCCCAGGCCCGGAATGTGGACCAAGGTTCGGGTCCCGGTTCGTAGCAGGACCAGCTCGCCAAGGGCGAGGACACCGAGCAAACCGGGAAGGCCTGCCGGCAGCCACCGTTCACTGCTCTTCGTCATTGGTCTCCTTCGGACCACGTCTCAGGTACACCCAGACGCCGGCAGCCATGATCAAGAGCACTGCGAAGAACCCGACGGTCACCCCGACCAGGGGGTTGGGTGGGGTATAGGCTGGCCAGTCGTCACTTGCCGCAACGCTTCGCCGCGGCGGGCCTTCAGAGGTGATGGTCATCTGGGTAAAGGCGGAAACCGACTTGATTCCGTCGCGCTCCCCTTTACTTCCGTCCCAAACCGCGAATGCGACATCGATTGGCTGCTCGCCACCGAACGTCGGCTGCAACTCGCCTGATGGCTCGAAAGGACGCGTGTAGACGACCATCCAGCGGCCATCTGAGTGGAGGCCGTGGCCGAGGAGCTCTCCGTTGTCGGTCGCGGTCAACGTCCCGAACCCTCCTGCGACCAGGTTCTGAACCGGGGTACGGTCTCCCTGGGAGAGAGGATTGCCCGCGGCCCGGGCGGGGAAGTAGAGATCGTCGGTCGATGGGTACAGGTCCACGTAGCCGTCAGCGGGAAGGGTGGGGGCGTCCTGTTGCTGGTCGCTGCGCCACTGCCAGATGTTGACCGCCTGGTCGGCCTGGCCCATGCAGACAAACGGGACCGCGCTCCCGGCCTCTGCGGGGAATTCGATGGCAGCGGCATCGGAGAAGGCCTCGTACCGGTCCGTGACGTAATCCGGAGTGTGGTCGGCCCACTCCAGCATCACATACAACCGGCCCTCCCAATGAACCGCTCGCACGGCAACCCGCTCGACAGTGCCACCGCCCATCGGTGGTGTCACTTGCTGGGCCGTGGTGGGCACGAAGATTGGGACGATCGATTGCCATTCGGGCGCAGACCCGTCGAGGACTGGCTCGGAGGAGACTCGCCAGGCGCCGATGGTCTGCGTCTGCGCAATGGCCGGGTTGGCGTCGGTGACCCGGAGGACGACAGCCACCAGGACCAGGCTGAGAACGACGGCCAGTCTGGAGAGAGTCGACCTCATCAGGCGGAGCCTTGCTCAGGCATAGGGCACGGGCCACACGCACCGTCGTCGGGCGGTTCCTGGGGAAGAGGCTCTTCGACGACCTCGACCGGGATGACTCCGGCCGCTGCAATCTCCTCGTCCACCCACAGGGCAACCAGTGAGCCGAGGCTCTGGAACCACGGGCTGCCCGACACGGTCGAGGCGCGCCGGCCAAACGCCTGTGCCCAGCACCCGAGGTGATCCTGGAGAAACAGGGCGGCCATGTCGCGACAGATCCCGGTGCTCTCGGGCCAGCCGTTCTGCAGCGATAGGACTTCCTTCCTGGCCAGCACCGCCATGAACTCGAGCTCGACCGTTATGTGATCGAGCCGCTCACGCTCGCTGCCGCCCGCCCGGAGCCCGTGGGCCCGGTAGAAGCCGGCGATGTCGGCAAGGAGAGCCGCCTGCTGGAAGATGCCGTCGCCCCGGTAGGCGGTCTCGTAGCCGGGTGCATCCTGGGAAGTGATCGGCGGGAAGAGCGCCATGTGGTCGTCACGCGCGGCCTCCAAGTCCGTAGGGAGGTTGGATGTCAGGGTCCGCACAGCACGGTCGAGAGGAGCCGGGAGCTCGAGCGTGGTGACACCCGGTATCAGTTTGGTGCGGAGTAGGGAGAGCCGGTCAGGGGTTGGGAAGGCCAGCCCGGTGGCCAGAAGTGAGTACACCGTGGCGCGTGCCGCTGCATCTATTACCTCGTACTGGAGTTCGACGGTCGTGCTCATATCGAGTTCACCTTCAACGGACGCTCATGCAGTGGCTCCTCAACGTTGATCCGCACTATCTCGTGACCGTCGGCGTCGAACCCGATCGCAGTGTCGTTGAAGATCTCATAGGGCCCGCCTCCGACTGCGACCTCGCCGGTCTTCTCACCCTCCTCCACATCGAAGGAGAAGATGGTCTGCTGGGACGCTCGAAACAGCTGAAGCACTGCGAGGAGACGACGGGAAGGCCTGGTGTAGCGCTCCAAGGCATGATCCACACCTGGGCCGAACATCTGGCGGAGGTAGTCGCGGGGCACCCAGCGGGGCGGGATGTAGTAGATATTGGGCTGGGTGCCGAACTGCGGATAAAGCGGGAGGGCGACCTGCTCCTCATGAACCAGGTAGTAGAGGGGATGGTTGGGGTCCTCGGTCCAGGTCCCATCTGCCTCCACTTGGACTAGACCCTGCATGCGGATCTTTCCCACGCACGCAGCCATGCATCTCGGTTCCATTGGTTGCCCGTTGCTCATTGGGTCCGAGCCTTCCACCCTCGGATAGCACCCGATGCACTTCTCCGAGGTAGCGGTGCTCGGGCGATACATCGCCTTCTTATACGGGCACGCCTCGACGCATTTGCGGTAGCCCCGGCATCTCTCCTGATCTATGAGAACGATCCCGTCCTCGGGACGCTTGTAGATGGCGTTGCGGGGGCAGGCAGCCAGACAGGCGGGATAGGTGCAGTGATTGCAGATCCGAGCCAGATAGAAAAACCATCCCTCATGCTCGGGAAGGCTCGTCCCCTTCGCCGACCAGCCCGTGCCGTGGTCCTCGAAACGGTTGGGCGCCTTCCATTCATCGTCACTGGGCAGATAGCCGACTGCCTGTTCTTCGGGACCTGCCGCTTCGAACACGGTCTTGCCCTCGAACCGGCCGTAAGGAGCATCCGCGGAACGGTTGCTGGGATCCCAGACCTGGCCACCAGGGTTGGCCTTCTCCAGAAGCTCCAATGCGTTGACATCCCAGTGTCGGGGGTATCCGCCGTAGGGCTTGGTCTCCACGTTGTTCCACCACATGAGCTCTTGGCCGGGAGAGAAGGTCCAGGTCGACTTGCAAGCCATGGTGCAGGTCTGGCAGGCGATACAACGGTTGATGTTGAATACTGCGGCGAACTGGCGCTTGGCCCCACCGCCCTCGAAGCGGTAATCCATCTCCCGACCGAGCTGCCAGTTGTAGGCCGTGGTCATTGAGAGCTTCCAAACACCTCGTCGATGAGATCTCGCACGAACTCGACCCCGCGGCGTTGATAAATGGCATGGGAGTGGGCGTACAAAGGTGATTGGAACAGGACGAGGATGTCGGTGGCCGCGAAGCCGGTGAGCGCGTACTCCTCGACGATGCAGCGCGCTGTGATTCGGTCGGTCTCCTCGGGGTTGGCTACCGGGTACCCGGTTCCGATCAGCTCGAAGGGGTCTTCCCGCTCAAGGTCCTTCATGAGGGCCTCCCCTTGATCGTGACCAGCTGTCCCCCGAGATATCTCTGCATGAATCGATCCTCGCCCCCGGGGCTCTTACCAGTGGTGGCTCCCGACCAAACCCCAATCCCGTCCGGGCCTCCCGACTCGGCCTTGGTAATCCTGACCACGGTCTCCTTGGGAACAGTGTTGATTGCGTGGTTGTCCACGTCGAAGCCGAAGACGAAGCCCATGGCCCCAGCCCTCTTGTGGAAGAGGGTGTCGGTCTGATGCATGGGCGGTGCCCAGCCCCGTGTGAGCGATTGCTGGCTTCCGTGACGGAAGCTCGACTGGTACCCGGTGTCCGCCAAGGCACGGCCGTCGACACGGCTCTTCTGGGCTCGGACCGTCCGCGGGGTGGCCATGTAGAAGGCGTGCTTGATCATCGTCACGCCCGGTGGGTAGGAGGGGTTGTAGCTGACCCTTGCCATGAGCCGGGCTGCCTCGTAGAAGGGGTCGTCGGGAGAAGCTCCCACATAGGGGCGGTCTGCCGGGTTGGCGTCGATCCATACCCAATCGCCGTTCTCCAGACCGAGACTCCGGGCGTCGACGGGGCTCATGTGGAGTTGGGCGTCGCCCACTCCTGGCATCCTCTTGTCGCTCCGTTGGGGATCTCCGAAGTTCGAGTTCCAGATCCAATGCCAGTCGGTGATTGCCCACGATGAGTGGACCGAGTGACGTGACTTCGGGGTGAGGCAGAGGAAGCGATAACCCTGCTCGAACAGCGGGTTGACCGTCCGACGCACCTCGCTCCAGGGCATGTTGATGTTGCGGACCTGACGACGGTCGGGATCGAGGTCCTCAGGAGAGATCCCATAATCCTTGGGGCGGATCCAGGGGCTGGTGGAGACGATGACGTTGGGGAGGTATGGAGTGGCTTCTATCGCCTCCCGGTGAACTATGAGGTTCTCCCCATAGTCGATTGCTTCGGGAAGGTCGCAGTAGGCGTTCATCCGACCGGTGTCGGTGTAGAAGGGGAGACTGTCCTTGATCTGCTCCCAGAAGGGAATCCTCGGGTAGGTGCGATATTGCATCAGCGCACCCCCGGGCTCTCCGTAATCGCCGGCCATGATGTCCTTCACCGTGTATCCCTCGGTGGTGAACGACGCCTTCAAGACTCTGTCGAGATAGACCTCGGGCCTGCCCTCGCTGGCGAACTTGAAGTATTCGTCAAAACGACGCTCGCCGGTGAGCCGGGTCAGGGCTCGGGCCACTCCGGCGAAGATCGCCACGTCATCCCGGCTGTCATAAAGAGGCTTGATCCCACCCTTCCACAGCTGGAGGAAGGGGTTGGAACAGGACCCTCCCATCTCCAGAGTCTCGAACTCGAGCCAGCTGTTGGCGGGAAGGATCACATCGGCGAACTCGGCGGAACCGGTCCACTCGATCTGCTGGTCGACGATCATGTCGACCTTGGGGTTGACGTTATGGATCAGGTGGTAGGCCCATTTGGCCTGGTTGATCAGGTTGGCGTTGTTGTACCAGAGCAATTTGGTGGGGGTGGGCATGTGGCTGCGGCCGGTGAAGACCTTCCGCCCTTCACTTGGCGTGTCGACCACGAGAGGACGGTCGCCATACCCCCAGTACGACACCTCCTCCCCGTGGATGTAATGGTGGATGTTCTCGAAGGTGTAGGTGTCGTTCTCATCGAGAAGAGGTCGGAACGGATCCTCGTTGACATATCCGCCCACACCCGGCCCATACCAGGGAGCTCCGTGGAAGATCCCGCCCTTGTAGTTGCCGGCCCAGGTGCTGACTCCTGCTCCGGGAATGCCGATCTGACCAGTGAGCATCGAGACCAGGTAGGTAGCGCGGTTGTGGAGAGTGGCGTGGAAGTAATGATTCACGCCCTCACCGACGTGAATGGCCATCGGGCGGATTGTGGCCACATCCTCGAGAAGCTGTTCGAGCAGATGTCGGGGCGCACTCGTGATGTCGACGACGGTGTCCAGGTCGTAATCGGCCAGGTGCTCCCGATAGAGATGAAACGCGGTCGCCGCCTCTACCTCGACTCCGTCACCAAGCCGAATGGTCCCCCGCCAGTCGATCTCAGGGTCTACACCGAGCCTATCGCCGACGTCCTCCCGGCTCACGGCGCGCAAGGCGCCCGAAACGTCGCGCACCATCCGATCGCCGATCGTCTCGTACTGCTCTGCCGTCATCCCATGAAGGGTGAAGCTGGGGCCATCGGGCTCGAGCAACGGTTGGTAGTCAGTGAAGACCTCGTCCGCCCGCAGTCGGGTCATGGTGTCGAGCCGGATGAGGAGCGGGAGATCGGTGAACCGCTTTACGAAGTCGATGTCGTACAGCTCGCGGTCGATCAGCTCCTTGGCCAGGTAGAGGAAGATGGCCGTGTCCGACAGCCCCGCTCGAACCGGGATCCAGTAGTCGGACTTGGACGATTGGGGGCCGTACTCGGGAACGATCGAGACGATCTTCCCCCCTCGCTCCATGATCTCGTGGAACCAATGGCTCTCAGGCATCTTGTTCTCCACCAGGTTCTTGCCCACCTGGATGAGAAGCCGGCTGTGGCGAAGATCGTTGAAGTCGACCTCGCTGGTTTGAAGCCCATGGACGAAGGGGAACCCGGGCGCCTGGTCGCCACGCCACGTGTACTCCGACCAGTCCCTGGCTCCCTTGGCCGAATCTGGTCCGACGCCACGAACACTGGCATCGAGGAGGGCCATCATGTTGGCGAAGCGGAAGAGGCCGAACTTGCCCGCTACCCCATGTAAGGGCAGGGAAGATCCGAGTTTCATTGTGCGGACACCCGACTCCTCCCAATGCTCGAGCATCTCCGGCTCATAGCCGTCTTCATCCAAGAGACGGCGGCGCCCCTCCTCACCGGAGTAGGTCAGGGCTATGGCCTCCAGGGCGCGGGCGGTGTAGTCATCGACGTCGTCCCAGGCCATCCGGACGAAGGTGTCATTCCCTCGATCGTCGAATCGGTACTTGGTCCGAAGCTGGGGGTCGTCGGACAAGGACGGGAAACCATCATCGGCCCACTCTTTCCATCCCCGTCGCAGCATCGGGGCCCGCAACCGGTAGGGGCCATAGACCCGGCGATGGAGGGTGTATCCCTTGAGACACCCTCTCGGGTTCCAGTGCAGGGTTGATTTGTTCCCCTGAGGGTCGCTGTAGTTGCCGCCGTCGTAGTTCTGCTCGAGCCGGATCACCACCCCGTTGCGGGAGAAGGCGCGGAGCCGGCACATATGTGTGTCGTTGGGCGCACAGATCACGGTGAAGCTGTCGTCGTAGCCGTATTGATCCCGGTAGATCTTCTCCCAGTCCCGGTTTGGGTAGGTCAGGAGCGGGTTGTCAATCCCCGGAAAGGCTTCCAGTGCGATCAGGTCGAGATCGATAAGGCCGGTAAGGAGGGCCAGACCTGCCCCTCCGGCAACCTTGATAAAGCGGCGGCGTGTGATGCCAGCCATGTACGTTTTCCCCACCTATGGCCGACCGATAGGGTGGTCAACCGGGTCGGTAGCACAACGCCAACGATTCTCACTGGCCATCACCACAAACAAAACGCCCTCGGCATTCTCGACATAGGGGCGAAAGTCCCTATTGATACCCCTGGTCTAGTTTTTACGTCCTAAAACAGATAAAATCCGGGTGCAGTGAGCACTCAACCGGTCAGCGGGCGAAGCGAACTGACCTATCGCGCGCTTGCTGATCCCAACCGACGCCACCTCCTCCGCCTGCTCGATGATGCCGACGGCCCTCTCGAGGTGGACACGCTTTCCGGGCGGGTTGGGCTGCATCCCAATACGGTCCGCGAGCATCTCGAGCTGCTCAGCCAGGCGGGGCTGGTGACGCGGAGTCCTGAGAAGAGAACTCGGCCCGGACGGCCTAAAACCCTCTACGAGGCTGCTCCCCGGCAGACTCGGTCTCCTGGGTCCGAGGGGTATCGCTTTCTCGCCGAGCTTCTCGCCAGCTTCATCGAGGCAACGGTCGAAGATCCGGCATCCGCCGCCGAGGAGGCGGGACGGGTGTGGGGCCGGTACATGGTTGACCGTCCCGCGCCTTTCCTGCAGCCGAGCTCA
>DATDPP010000046.1:0-10863 GCA_035292685.1 Acidimicrobiia bacterium | reverse complement strand
TCATCCACGGAAAGCCAGGTCACCGTGGTGACGCTAGACCGAAGTCGGGGCCGTTACCGTTCGAGGGTGGGCTTCAACCCGTTTCGTGAGCAGGACAAGAGCGCAGCCGACATCGCGGCGGTGGTCGTAGCTCTGATTGCGATCATCGCCGTGGTGGCATGGGCGATCTTCTCGGGGTGACAGTCACCCCCGTCCAGCCCTACGCAGCCCGCAAGGACTACATCTGCCCGGGGTGCGAGAACATCATTCCACCGGGCACTTTTCATCTGGTGGTGGTTCCCGACGAAGAGCCGGACCTGCGCCGCCATTGGCATCACGGGTGCTGGTACAAGGAGATGCGACGCCGATTCGGCGCTGATCAGGCGTCGCGACGCTGAAGACCCCACCAGGTGAGGCCGAGACCCAACAGGGTCCATCCGGCGATGATGGCCAGGGCATGGACCTGGCTCAGATCGCCTCCGGGGACAAAGGGCCCGAAAGCCCCCCCGATGTCGACATCGAACAAACCGTTGGTAGCAGCGGACAGCGAGACGTTCTGATAGGGGGCCCAGAGGGCGAGGATGTTCTCGACGAAGGAGAAGGCGATGGCGGCTCCGATCGCCGGGCCCACCGACCTCAACATGGCGATGGCGCCCATCCCAAGCGCCACCCAGGCGACCTGGATCAACCCCACCTTCCAGACCACATCGAGCCAATCGGCGATCGCAAGGCTTCCCTCGCCGGGCGACCCGAGGGCAACGACCGCGGCCCAACCGGCGATCCCCAGCAGCATCGCCAGCCAGGACGCAACTCCGATCACCAACAGCCTCGACCCGATGTGCGCGGGTTTGCGCGAGTCGCGGGTCAGCGAAGTGGCCCAAACCGTCGAGCTCAGATCGGCGCCGATCAGGACCACCGCGAGGATCAACGGGAACCAGAATTGGCCGACAACCTGTTGCGCCCCGATGAGGTAGGCGTCCGGCTTGGTGAGCACGGGGACGTCCTCGGCAAGCTCCGGGGCGATCTGGCCGAATATGAGAAGGAAGAAAGCGGTCAACGCCACCAGGAACCCGAGGATCAGGACCATCACGTAATAGACCTTGCGCCGGCTGATCTTGAGGTATTCGGCGTGAACCAGGCTCATCATGTCTCCACGATGGTCATGCCGAGAAAGACGGCCTCCAGGGAGCTTCGGGCCCGGCCCACCTCACTGGGATAGATCCCCGATCGAGCCAGAACCTCGATGATGCGGCTGCCGTTCTCGTCTTGCACCGTCAGGACGTTCGACTCGACCGAGGCTTCGATGCCCTCCGCCGCGAGGGCGGCAACCGCCGCCGTGGCATCGGCGACGACCACTCTGATCCCGCTCCCATCCCCCAAGAGCTCATCGAGTGTGCCCTGGGCGACCAGTCGCCCGTGGTTGATGACGATGATGTAATCGGCGAGGGCCTCGATGTCGGAGAGATCGTGACTGGAGACGACGACGGTCCGGCCGTCGTCGGCCAGCTGTCTGAGTCGCTCCCGGAACCCCCTCTGCCCGGCGGGGTCGAGACCGTCGAGCGGCTCATCGAGCAGGAGCAGCTCCGGCTCGCCGAGGAGGGCGGCGGCGAGAGCGAGACGCTGGCGCATCCCCTTCGAGTACTCCTCGACGCGTCGCCCGGCGTCCACGGTCAATTCAACGAAGTCGAGCAACTCGTCGATGCGCTGGTGCCCGAAACCGAGGGTGTCGGCCGCCACCTGGAGATTGACCCTGCCCCCTAAGGCCCGGATTAGGCCTGGCTCCTCGATGATTGCGCCGACCTTCTTGGTTACCGCCTGCAGCTGGGCCGGCACCTGATGACCGAGGATTTCGATATGCCCGGCGTTGGGATGAGTGAGACCGAGCAGGGCGCGGAAAGTGGTGGTCTTCCCGGCTCCGTTGGGGCCGAGGAACCCAGTGATGGCACCGGAAGGGATGCTGAAGTCCAAACCGTCGAGTGCCTTGGTCTTCTTGTAATGCTTGACCAGTCCTTCGACCGTGACGGCGTTGGTGGAACTGACCATGGTCCGGGGAAACTAGAGAGAACTGGAAACGGGTGTCAAACCCCACCCGCCACCCAGTGGAAGACGACAGCAGTGGGCTCGATCTTGACACCGACGAAGTCGATCCGGGTGGCGCCCACCTCGCGGGCAAGCCATCCCACCCGCTGTCTCTTGGCCAGGTCGACGGCATCGATCGCCTGCCCGAGGCCGGTGATGGTCCGCACCTCGATGGCAACTCGCTCCCGATGATCCAGGGCGAGAATGTCGATCTCTCCCCGGTCGACACGGACATTGGTCGCGATCACCCGGAGACCATGTTCGCCGAGAAACCAACGGGTGAGACGCTCCCCCAAGACGCCGACGGCCGCGGTCTCGCTCAGAGGGACAGCTCTTGCTGTTCCAGTTCCTCCACATTGACATCGCGAAATGTGAGCACCTTGACATGTTGCAAGAAGCGGGCGGGGCGGAACATGTCCCAGACCCAGGCGTCGCGCATCTCGACTTCGAAGAAAACGGATCCGTTCACTTCCTTGACCTCGAGATCGACCTCGTTCGCCAGGTAGAAGCGACGCTCCGTCTCCACGACATAGCGAAACATAGGGAGGACGTCGTGGTACTCCTTGTAGATCTTGAGCTCTACTTCGGACTCGTAGCGCTCCAGGTCCTCTTCCATGCACTCCTCTTCACACGCTGCTGGCGATCATATGACACCACGAATCCCTAGACAGCCCCTCGGGATCGGGTTTTTTCAGAAACCTCCAAAATGGGACAAGGGCCAGATCGTCACGAAAGCTTGTCCTACCAGATCGTCGAGGGGAATCGGCCCAAAGCGGCGGCTGTCGAAAGAGGCGTTGCGGTTGTCCCCCATCACGAATACCTCGCCCAGGGGGACCAGGAACGGGCCCTCGTCGAGCATCTCGATGTCGTCGAGATAGGGCTCGTCCAACGGGACGCCGTTGACCGTGATTTGATGGTCGCGAATCTCGATGCTCTCCCCGGGCAGGCCGATCACCCTCTTGATCAGGTCATCCCTCCCCCGGGTTCGCACCCCAACCGCCTCCAACACCGAGCGGATCACAGCCTCGGGAAGCGACTCCTCGATCTCGGCCTCGCGGGGGTCGCGAAAGACGACCACGTCACCACGCTGCGGTTCGCCCCACTTGTAGGCGAGCTTGTTCACCATCACCCGGTCGTTGATCTCGATGGTGGGCAGCATCGACTCGGAGGGGATCCAGAATGGCTGGATCAAGAAGGTCTTGATGACAACCGCGATCACGAGGGCGGTGAGCAGGAGACCTGGCAGCTCGGCGAGGAACGAGCGTCGCTTGCGGGGAGCCGGTTTCTCCTCGTTGGCGCCTTCTACCCGGTTCGGCGTGGGCAGACTCAGTCGCGCAGCTCCTTGATCCGGGCAGACTTCCCAACCCGGTCACGGAGGTAATACAGCTTGGACCGGCGCACGTCGCCGCGTCGCAGCACCTCGATCTTGGAGATGATCGGCGCATGGACCGGGAAGACCCGCTCGACACCGACCCCGAAGCTGATCTTGCGAACGGTGAAGGAAGCCTTGGCCCCGGTTCGGTTGCGGGCGATGACCACACCCTCGAAGACCTGGATGCGCTCCCGGCCGGCTTCCATGACCCGGACGTGGACCTTGACCATGTCACCGGGCCGGAATTCTGGAATGTCGTCGCGGACGTGCGCGCTCTCGACGAGGTGAAGATCGTTCATTGGAGGACTCCTAGGAGCGGTCGGAAAGGGCTTGAGGGTCCCGACCCGCCGAAATTGTATCAGGTCTCCGATTTGTCGCCATCAGCCAGCAGATCGGGGCGACGGCTGTCGAGCGACTGTTGCACGACGACGACCCCCACAGCAACGACGATGAGAACCGCGCCCAGCCATTGCTGGCCCGTGAGTCGTTCGCCGAGTAACGCGTAACCAGCGGCAACCCCAAAAAGGGGGATCAGGTTGATGAACACGGCGGCGACCCCTGCTGGTATTCGACGCAGTCCGGTGAGGAAGAGCCAGAAGGCGACGGCGTAGTAGAGCATTCCCGAGACCGCGGCGCTGATCCATGCAGCCGCTGAGACCTCAGGCAACGGTGTAGACCCCCCAATGAGAAAGGTGGCGCCCAGCAGTGCAAGCGAGAAGAGCAGGGCGCAGGACTGCTGGATTGTCACCACTGCCAGGGTGGAGTCGGTGACCATCAGCTTCCTCGAGACAACGGTGTAGAAGGCACACACCGTCACCCCGGCCAGGGTGAGCGTGATGCCGGTCAACTGTCCGTGGCTGCCGCCCTCGAACACGACAAGCACAACTCCGCCCAAGCCAATGGCCGAGGCCAATGCCAGTTGCCTCGTGACCCGATCACCCAGGAACCACGAGGCGAGTGCGAGGATCATGAGGGGCTCCGCGGCCCACAACAAGACTGAGAGGCTGGCCGTGATGTAGACCAGACCGAGAAGGCTCAGCGCATACGACACTCCCGGGTTAAGAATCCCTATCGCTCCGAGGCGGCGCATCTGCGGTGACCAGTTCACCCCGACGCCTTGTGCCCGGAGCAGCACGGCGAGCAACCCGACGCTCATCGTGAGTTGGATCGGCAGCAACGTCAGTGGTGGGATTTCGTCAATGGCACGTTTGCTGATGACGGTGGCGACGCCCCACGAGGCTGCGGCCGCGATCAACGACAACGAGTACTTATGACGGGCAAGAACGGCGAGCAGGGGTGAGCTCCTTAGACGGGGAGGGGGAAACGACGATCGACAAATGGATGTCGACTGCACGTCTCCTCACCGTCGCAGAGGGCGTACCCCGGCAAGCGGCGTGGTCTCATAGAGGGCCCACCAGCACGCATCACCGACAGGATTATGGCGTACCGGCTCTCAGGTGTCGCCTTCAACCAGCAGGTCGGGGCGACGGGCCCGGGTTCGCTCCAAACGCTGTTGGGCTCGCCACTCCTCGACCCGGCCGTGGTCCCCCGACAACAGAACTTCGGGTACCGGCCAGCCCCTGAACTCCGCGGGTCGGGTGTAGACCGGCTCCTCGAGCAGGCCGCGACGAAACGATTCGGTTTCGGTCGAGTCGGGGTTTCCCACGACCCCGGGGAGAAGACGCGCAATCCCTTCGATTGCGGCTGCGGCCGCGACCTCCCCTCCAGCAAGCACGAAATCCCCCAACGAGACTTCCTCGTCGATCAGATGATCGGCAACCCTTTGGTCGACACCTTCGTAACGGCCGCAAACCAAGGTGATCTCGTCCCGGGACGCCCAGGCGTCGAGGGTGGCCTGGGTCATCGGGTGGCCAACGGGTGTGAACAGGACACGGTGCGACTCGGCCAACGGCTCGAGAGCGGCGGCCAAAGGCTCGATCATCATGACCATTCCCGCCCCGCCCCCGAACGGGGCGTCGTCAACCTGCCGATGCTTGCCCAGCCCGTGCTTCCTCAGGTCCACCAGATTCATCTCGAGGGCCCCGGATTCGATGGCCCTGGCCACAAAGCTCACCCCGAGCGGGCTCTGGAAATACTCGGGGAAGACGGTGACGACGTTGATCCGCACGATCGGGGAAGGGTAGAGAGCGAGCTAGCTCAGCCGCTCCACGAGCATCGCCATTCCCTGGCCCCCACCAACACACATCGTCTCCAGGCCGAGAGTCTTGTCCTGGGCCCGCAACCCGTTGACGAGAGTGCCCATGATCCTGGCCCCGGTCATCCCGAACGGATGTCCCAGGGCAATCGAGCCACCGTGAGGGTTCAGCTTGTCCATGTTGATGCCCAACACATCTGCACAGGCCAGCACCTGGGCGGCGAAGGCCTCGTTGATCTCGATCAGGTCGACGTCCGCGAGGGTCATTCCGGCCTGGGCCAGCACCTTTCGGACCGCTCCGACCGGGCCCATCCCCATGTACTCCGGTTCCAGACCGACCACCGAGGAGGCCACGATCCGGGCCAGTGGGGCCAGGCCCAGAGACTTGGCGCGTGGCTCCGACATGACGAGGACCGCCGCCGCGCCGTCGTTCAGAGGACACGAGTTGCCGGCGGTCACTTTCCCATCCTTCTTGAAGACCGGATCCAACTCGGCGAGTTTCTCCATGGTGGTGTTGGGGCGGGGCCCGTCGTCGGCGCTGATGGCCCGCCCGTCGGGGATGTCGATCGGGGTGATCTCCCAGTCGAAGAAACCATTCTTCTGGGACTCGACCGCCCGGTCCTGGGACCGCTTGGCGAACTCATCCATGCGCTCCCGGGTGATGCCATGCTTCTCGGCGATGTTCTCGGCGGTGTTCCCCATCGGGATGTAGACGTCGTTGATGAAATCCGCCCGCTCTGGGTCGGTGAACCTGGGATTGAGATCCTCGCTGTCGAAGCCCTTCCCGTAGGCCCGGGTGGTCGACTCGGAGCCGGCGGCCACATAGGTGTCACCCTCGCCCGACCGGATGGCGTGGAAGGCCATGCGGATGGTCTCCAATGAGGAGGCGCAGAATCGGTTGACAGTGGTGGCAGGAACAGTCTCCGGCATGCCACCCAACAGGGACGCAGGACGGGCCAGGTTGTAGCCCTGCTCGGCATGGGTCAGCCCGCACCCAACCATGACGTCGACCACCGAGGCCCGGTCCACAGCCGGGACCTTCTCCATCAACGCATTGATGGCGAAGCCGGCCAGGTCATCCGCCCTGACCTCGATCAGGGAGCCCTTGTAGGCGCGGCCGATCGGGCTGCGGGCGGTGGCGACGATCACTGCCTCAGTCATCATGAACCCTTCATCCGCCGGGAGATCCTGATTGTTCGATCATATGAAACCCTCGGCCGTACGCTGGCGGACATGCGGTACCTGGCCCTGGCGGGTTTGCTCTCGTTGGCGGCTTGCGCACCGGTCGCGGGCACCGTTACCACCTCGACAGCTGCCACGACCACCTCGACCACTTCAGACGTCACAACCACGGTTGCGACCACCGAAGGACCGGCCAGGTGCGTGGAGGACCTCGAATTCCTCGAAAGCGGGCAGGTAGCACGGATCGATCAACCCACATCGGATGCCAGCATCCTCGGGCTCATCTCCTGGGATGGGAACGGCGGTTGCGAGCGATTCCACCTCGAATTCGACACCAACGAGGGGGCCCCGGCGACCACGCCGCCTTCGGTTACGGTCGAATTCTTAGATTCGGGCCAGATTCTCCGAATCAACCTCGACCTGGAGCGAACCGTGCTCACCGACCAACTGGTAGAGACCACCCTCGTCGATCGGCTCTATGTAGTGAGAGCCCTGGGCGGCGGCCTGTTCGTCGACCTCCACCTGGCGACACCGAGTCAGGCCAGGGCAACGGTCAGGAACTCCCCGGCAGGCCTCACCGTGGAGCTTCAGATGGGAATCATGCCTTTCGCCGGAGCGGCGACCACCTCTGATCAGGCGGTGGTTCTAGAGCCTGCTCCGGGTTCCGAAACCGATACCACCGTCGAGGTCCGTGGTTACACCCGAACATTCGAGGCCACCGTTCTGGTGATTGCGACCAGCGGCGGAAAGGCGGTTGCGGAAGCCACCACGCAGGCTGCAGATTGGGTCGAAACCTGGGGCGAGTTTCGGACCTCGATCGAGGTACCACCCGGCCCAACTTCCCTCTTCGTCGGCGAGGAGAGCCCGGAGGATGGAGCTCTGGCGGGGGCGATCGTGGAAATCACGGCCCGATGAGCCCGGGCAAAGTCACGATCTCGACGTAACCCTTCTCCAGGTCGACAACCGGGACCAAATCGTCGACAAAGGGCACTTCGAAGGTCGAACCATCACTTTCCACGACCAGACGATCCTGGGCCAGACCGGCGACGACGCCGACCACCACTCCGATCCGTCCCCCCTCCAAGCTGCGGGCCTCGAGACCGACCAGGTCTGCGGGCCAGAACTCACCCTCTTCGAGGGCACGGCGTCCCTCGACCATGACTTCGGCGCCCCTGATCTCCTCAGCACCTTCCCGGTCGTCGACTCCCTGGAAGGCGACCTGAAGACCCTTGTCAACGCGACGCAACGCCCTCACCGTGTAGGGGCGGTCGTTGATCCAGATGGTGGCTCCGGCGTCAAAGTGGACGATGTCTTCGGGCTCCAAGTAGAGACCCAGGAACCCCTCGAGACCGTGGGGACGCCCGAGTCTCCCTACCCGGTGACCGGCGCCCTCAGTCGACGAACTCGACGTCAGCTGTGATTCCCTCTTCGTCGGCGGCTGCGCCGGCGGCGGCGCGGATTGCCTTGGCCACCCGGCCTCTCCGGCCAATCACCCGGCCCATGTCCGCCTTGGCGGTCCTCACCTCGGCTATCACCTCGTCTGGCCCTTGCTCGACCATGGTCACCGAAACTTCGTCCGGCTCCTCGACGATGCTCCTCACCACGTAGGTGACGACTCTTTCGACGATTTCACCCTTGGCCACGGTCATTCCTCCTCTGAGGGAACGGCTGCGGCGACGCTCTCGGCCTCGACCGGCTCTACGTGGGCGACCGGCTCTTCGACGACGGTCGCCTGGGCAGCGGCCTCCTCATGAGTCGGGGCGAGCGGCGCCGTCTCCGGCTCTTCCTCCTGGCTCTGGGCGGCGGCGGCCACGACATGGACCTGGCCCCGCTTCACCTTCATCGTGCTGAGGGCTCCTGAGATGTTGAGCAGCTTCTCGACAGCTTCGGTGGGCTGAGCGCCCTTGGCCAGCCACCGGGTCGCCTTGTCGTTGTCGATTTCGACCAACGATGGCTCTTGACGCGGGTCATAACGCCCGATCTGCTCGATATACCGGCCGTCCCTTGGGGAACGGCCATCCACGACCACGACCCGGTAGACGGGCGATTTCTTCTTGCCCATCCGGATCAGTCTCATCTTCACGGCCATCGACTCACCTCTTGGTTCGCTGCGCCGACAGGAGTCCCTGAAGGGAAGGGGCTCCCTTGCCTCCGGCCAGCGTCTTCATCATCCTTTGCGCATCGGCAAACTGCTTGAGGAGGCGATTCACATCCTGGGGCCTGCTGCCCGAACCGGACGCGATTCGCCGCTTTCGGCTTCCGCCGATGACTTTCGGGTTCCGGCGCTCCTCGGGGGTCATTGACTGGATGATTGCCTCGACCCTTTTCAGATCACGGTCATCGACATCGATGTCGCGAAAGAGCGATCCGGAGCCGGGAAGCATAGCAAGGATGTCCTTCACAGGCCCCATCCGCTTCATCTGCTGGAACTGAGCCAGGAAGTCCTCGAGGGTGAGCTCGCCCTTCTCGAGTTTCCTTGTCGTCTTCTCGGCCTCGGCCTGGTCAAAGGTCGATTCCGCCTTCTCGATCAGGCTGAGGACGTCACCCATGCCCAGGATCCGGGAGGCCATGCGATCCGGGTAGAACGGCTCCAGGTCGCCGAGCCCCTCCCCGACACCAGCGAACTTGACCGGTGCCCCGGTGACCTCGCGCACCGAGATCGCCGCCCCACCGCGGGCGTCCCCGTCGAGCTTGGCGAGGATGACACCGGTCAGCCCGATCTGCTGCTGGAAACCGCTGGCGACGTTGACAGCGTCCTGCCCGGTCATGGCGTCTACCACCAGGAGCACCTCGTCAGGATCGGCAGCCTTGCGGACATCGGCCAGCTCCTTCATGAGCTGGGAGTCGATCTGCAGCCGCCCCGCAGTGTCGACGATCACCACGTCGCGCCCGGTGCGAACCGCCTCCTTGAGGGCTGCCTTGACCAGCCTCTCCGGCTTCCCCTTTCGATCCGAGAAGACGGGGACGTCGAGGCGCCCGCCGAGGGTCTCCAACTGGTCGATGGCGGCGGGGCGTTGCAGGTCAGCTGCCACCAGCAGGGGCTTCTTGCCCTGGGAGCGGAGATGGCCGGCCAGCTTGGCGGCGGTGGTGGTCTTTCCCGATCCCTGGAGCCCCACCATGAGGATGGTGAGCGGTGGCGCCGCTTTGACCAGCCCGGCCGCGCACGAGCCCAAGGTGATCACCAGTTCCTCATGGACGATCTTGATCACCTGCTGACCTGGGGTCAGCGACTTGGCAACGTCCTCACCCAGGGCTCGCTCCTTGACCCGTCCCAGGAAGGTCTTGACCACACCCACGTTGACATCTGCCTCGAGGAGGGCGAGACGGACCTCACGCAGGGCGGCGTCGATGTCCTTCTCCGACAGCCGGCCCTTGCCACGCAAAGAGCTGAAGACCCCGTCGAAACGCTTGGTGAGTGTGTCGAACACGATGGCTCACGGTACCGGGATCGGTGTGGCTGTGGACATGTCATCCCGTCTTGGCGCGGGGCGGGTCTCCATTTCGAGAAGTAGGAGACCGTTCAGTGATAGTGAACAGTTTTGGCTCCACGAGCCGGTGCGAGCGCGTATGCTGAATTGGCGCCGGGCACGGGGTTTTCGAGCCGACTGCCTGTGCACAAGAGGTCAAAATCCCTGGGGGTTTAGGTTTGGCAGTCGAGACGTCTGGTCACAGTCGAGGTAACCCACGGTTGTATGAATTGATCGAGCACGCCCCCAAGACCGGCAAGAGCCCGACCATCTGGGCGTGGCCCGAGATCGTCGACTACCTCAAGGTGGCCGGCCAACCAGTCCAGGGACCGTGGCCGCCTCACCAGGAGCCAAGGCCTGACCCCGAAGCCGAATCGCTCCCCGTCGCAGTGCCCGACCCCCACTCGTTCCCTTCTGAGCGCACGCCCGACCGGGACACCGCGCCGGGGACCTGAGCAGAGACGCAAGGAGGCAGCTATCTATCCCTCTCGATTCCGCTACGAGGCACCCCGCTCGATACAGGAGGCCTACTCCCTCTTGAGCGACGGTGGAGGGGACGCCAAGATCCTGGCCGGTGGCCAGAGCCTGGTCCCGATGATCAAGCTCCGATTCGCCTCGCCGGAGATGCT
>DATDPP010000045.1:0-15070 GCA_035292685.1 Acidimicrobiia bacterium | reverse complement strand
ATTGGGTGGCCGAGTCAGAGACGCTTCTACCGTGGTCACCGGGGTAAGAAGCCGGCATTCGCCAGGTGTGTGACCCAGGCCCTTCACATACTCGCGACCGCCCCACCTCCGACCGGGTGTCGGCCCCACCAGAGCCTCTCCTCCGCCTTCAATAAGACTTCATCTTCATTCACGAGGCTCAATCCAGGATGGTACGGTCGCCGCCATCGGGAGGGGACCTGCAGCTCTCCTGGGAGGCCGGTCCGAACCTCATGGAATCCTGATCGAGAGGAGCAGGGCTTGACGGTGGAGACGGTGGCGGCCGTGAACAAGACGGAGCCTGCTGCCTGGGTTAGGACCCTCCTCTCGCTGGCCGGCACGCTGGTCGCGATGTCAGTGCTGGTTTGGGCGCTGGGCGCCAGCCCTCTCGAAGTGGTCGAGGCCATCGTCATCGGCGCCCTGGGAAACCCGTTCAACATCGGTCAGACGATCGTCATCACAGGGATCCTCATCCTGACCGCGTTGGCAGCCGCGATACCGTTTTCCGCCCGTTTGTGGAACGTGGGTGGTGAGGGGCAGATGACGGTCGGGGCGGTTGCGGCCGCCGTGCTCGGGATCGTCCTGCCCGGAGAATGGTCGCCATGGCTACTGGTCCCGGTCGTCATGATGGGATCGATGGCGGCCGGTGCTCTGTACGGCGCGATCCCCGGCTGGCTCAAAGCCCGCTTCGACGCGAGCGAGATCGTCACCAGCCTCATGCTCAACTTCGTCGCCGCCAGCCTGGCGGCATGGGTCATCTTCGAGGTCTACCCCGAAGGCTTCGTCCAGCGCACTGAAGCCATCCACGTGAACGCCGAACTCCCCCGGCCGATCGAAGGCTCCCTCGTCGACGTCGGGATCATCATTGCCGTCGCCACCGCAGTCATCGCCTGGTTTGTGATGAAGCACACCAGGCTGGGGTTCTCGATCCGAGCAATCGGCGCCAACAACCCGGCGTCACGACTCTCCGGCATTCGAACCGAACGTGTCACCGTCCAGACGTTCCTCATGGCCGGTGCCTTCGCCGGACTCGCCGGATCGCTGATCGTCCAGGGACGCGATCACTCCCTCCTGCAAGACTTCTCCGCCAACCTCGGTTTCCTCGGCATCGGCGTAGCGCTCGTCGCCAGGCTTCATCCCCTTTGGATCATCGCCTCGGCCGCGTTCTTCGCCATCCTCCGCGTCGGCTCGAACAGCCTTCAGGCCGGCGCCGGGTTGTCGCCGGTGGTGGGCGAGATGGTGATCGCCACCTTCGTGATCCTCCTGATGGTGACCAAGGTCATCAAATTCAGATATCCGGAGAGCGTCGATGCTCACTGAGGCTCTGGTCCTCGCCTTCTTCGTTATCGGGATCCAGTTGATGGTGCCGATCGTGATGGCGGCGTTGGGCGAGGCGGTCGCCGAGAAGTCAGGGGTGCTCAATGTCGGCATCGAGGGGATGATGCTGATCGGTGCCTTCGTCACTGCCTACATGGGGATTACGCGAAGCAGCGCGGGGCTCGGGATCCTGGCTGCCATCCTGGCCGGATCTGTGTTCGGCGCCCTGCTCGCCTTTCTCTACGTGAACCGGGGCACCGACCAGATCGTCACCGGCTTGATGTTCAACATCTTCGCCTTGGGCCTGACCGGGACCCTCCACTCGCTCTACCTGGCCGGACAGAACGGGGAGACGCTGACGGGGATGACCATCCCGGGCATCGGCTCGATCCCCTGGGTCGGCGAGATCCTCAACAAACAGAACCTCATGCTGTATCTCGCCGTAGCCATGGCGTTCGGCGTGTGGTACCTGCTCAACAAGACGTGGTACGGACTTTACGCGCGAGCGGCCGGTGAGCGGCCACTCGCCGCGGAGTCCGGCGGACTGGACGTCCTGCGACTCCGCTACCCGGCGGTCATCGTCGGGTGCGTCCTGGCGGCACTGGGTGGTTCGGCGTTGGTGCTGTCGACCTCGGGTGGCTTCGTTCCAGGCATGACCGCCGGTCGGGGGTTCATCGCCCTGGGGGTGGTCGTGCTGGCCAGATGGCGACCGCTTTGGATCATGATCTACGCCATCGGCTTCGGTTTGACCCAGGGTCTTCAGTTCCTCGCCGCCCAGGTCCCCGCCCTGCAGTCGGTCCCCAAGCAGTTCTGGGTGGCCCTTCCGTATCTCGTCACCGTGATAGCCGTCGTCTTCGCTCCCGGCTCGACCTATCCGGCGGCGGTGGGGATCCCCTACCGCCAGGCCGGCGCTTGACCCGGCAAGCATCCGCGTATATCCAGACTTCCCAGAACGCCCTCGTTTGCTGTGGGTAAAGTAGATCGAGTGCTGCTGCACAGCGGCACTACTACAACATGGAGGAGCAGATGCGAGAGACAAAGCCGAGATGGGCTCCGCGATGGCTGTTGTTGGTGACAGCGATCGCGATGGTCCTCGCGGCGTGTGCTGGCGACACCGCGGACACAACCACGACCGCCGGGACCGCCGAAACGACCGCTCCCAGCGCCGACACCACGGCCCCCGCCCCAGGAACCACCGCGGCGCCGGACGCCGAGCCGTACCAGGTGGCCCTGATCTACCCCGGGACCGCCGACGACCTCTCGTGGTCGAACGCATGGTTCGACGGGGCTGAACAGGCGATGGAAGCCAATCCCAACATCACCGTTGAGTCGGTCGAGTTGTTGAACGACCCGGCTGCGGTGCTCCAACAAGGATCGGCGTTCGCCTCGGAGGGCTTCGACCTGATCCTGATCGCCCACGGCGCGATGGTGGAGCCGGGACTCACCCTGGCAGAGCAGTTCCCGGACGTGCAGATCTGTGTGGCGCCGTACAACCCTGCCGAAGGCGAGGAGTGGCCGGCCAACCTGTGCTGGGTGGACGTCGCACAGCACAACTCCAACTTCCTGGCCGGTGCACTGGCCTCGATGATCACCGAAAGCGGGCACATCGCCTCCCTGAACGGGTTCGCCTTCCCGGCCTTGACCCGTCAGCCCGAGGCGTTCAACCTCGGCGCGAGATGTGTCAATCCTGACATCACGTTCACCCAGCAGTACATCGAGACCTGGACCGACACCGGCATCGCCAAGTCGGCAGCTCAGGCGGAGATCGCCGGCGGGGCGGACGTGATCCTGTCGGCCACTGACTCGGCAGTATTCGGGATAATCGAAGCTGCCGCCGAGGCCGACGGCCAGGTGTGGGCGGTGCCGTCCTACTACGAGAGCCAGTCACTCGACCCGGATCATGTGATGACCTCGGCGATTCACGGCCTGACCTTCGCCTCCAAGTCGATCATCGAGGCCGGGGCTGCGGGTGAGATCGGGGAGAGCGCGTTCATCGCCTTCGACGCCACCAACGATCCGGAGATCGATGCCCCGCTCTACGCCAACATCGAGGCGATGTTGAGCGCGGACGAGTTGGCCCAGTACCAGGACATAGTGGCCAAGGTGCGCTCCGGTGAGATCACCATCCCCGACGAGACGACGGGTGATCCCACGATCGGCGCCGAAGGGTCTGGCGCTGCAATCGACCCGGCGTCCATCGGCTGCGGATGATGACATGACACGGAGGACACCCGACGAGGAGGTGGAAGCATGAAGACGAACATGTATTGCTACATGGAGAATCGGAACAAGTTGACCCTCCCGTCGGGTGTCCCCGACTACCTGGATGCATTCGAGAGCTGGCTCGACCCTGCCCACACCGCGGTCCTCGAGATCGACATGCACCGCGGTCACGTGGGCGAGGATGACCGGCTGACGCTGGCGGTGCCACGTGCCAGAGAGCGCGTCCCGGCTCATAACCGCTTCCAAGCCGAGTGCCGGAGGCTGGGTATCCCAATCGTCCATGTTCAGCACTGGCAACGACACGGAGGGGTCGACGATCTCAACAACCGCAAGCACAACCGGATGGCCAACTGGCGGGTCCTCTACTACCTCTACGTCGAAAACAACGAGTTGATGGACGAGCACTCCTGGGAGGGGACCAAGTGGCTCGACTTGATCACCGAAGAGGTGGAGGGCGATTACTACATCCGCACCAAGAAGCGGTTGTCGGGGTTCTATCCCACGGACCTGGAATTCCTGTTGCACAACCTCGATATCCACAACGTGGTGCTGACCGGGACGATGACCGACGCTTGCGTGTTGTCCACCGCCTTCGACGCCGCCAACCGGGACTTTCGAGTGATTGTGCCGAGGGACGTGGTCGGCGGTTACTCGGAGGAGGCGGAACACGGTGCCCTCCAGGTGATCTCGCTCCACCTGGGGTTGGTGGTAGATGCCCCCGCTCTGCTGGCGGAGTACTTCGCTCGCGTCGGCATGGAGTTGCCCTCGGACTTGGTCGACGTCGTTGACATCAATGAGGTGACCGGTCTGCTTCAGAAGGCAACGGTTTAGACGGCATGTGAGCTGAGGGCCCAGACACGTTCCCGAGAGAGGAAAACCATGGCAAGTGACCGCAAGGCGATCTGGGGCGACGAGCCCAAGCCGTTGATGCCCTACAGCCCGGCAATCAAGGCGGGTGGTTGGGTGTTCTTCGCCGGCCAGCTGTCATCGGATTTCAAGACCGGTCTGGCACCCGAGGCCGGCGGCGACGGGCGCAACCCCAACGTCGACAACCAACTCGAGCTGCAGTCACGGTTCGTGATGCAGAACCTGAAGAAGACCGCCGATGCCGCAGGCATCGACCTAGGCCACGACATCGTCCGGATCTATCAATGGTTCACCTCACCCTTCCCCACGATGGAGGAGTTCGCTGAGGGAAACACCTGGCCCCGCATCTCGATCACTCCGTACCTCAACACCCGGAACGAGTTCATCTTCGAGCCCCGGCCGGCCTCCACAGGTATGGGGATTCGCGAGACCGGTCTGCTGGTGAAGGACACCATCCTCGAGGTGGACATGATCGGGGTTGACCCGACCGCAGTCCCCGGGCCGAGCAAGGGGACAGCCGTCCCCGAGGGAACGCCATCGCCACTCGCCGGCTACTCCCCAGCAATCGAGCGCGGTGACTGGGTCTTCCTCGCCGGTGAGATCCCCGTCGACTGGGTCGGTGACTGGGGCCGCTCCGAGTACTACGGGACTCCGAGCGGTGTTGCCCTCAAAGCCAGGACCAACCCCAACTTCTGGTACGACTCCGACATCGAGCGTCAGACCGACTACACACTGGAGAAGCAGGCAGCGATAGCCGAGGCTGCCGGAACCTCCCTCGACCGGGCAGTCAAGGCCACGGTCTACATCGGGCACCCGTCCGAGTTCGAAGGCATGGACAAGGTGTGGAAACGGTGGTTCCCCGAGAACCCGCCGGCCCGAGTGGTCATCCCCTACATGGGTCTCGGCGGCCGGGGCTCGCGAGTCGAGATCGCCTTCAAGCTGCTCTCGGGCACATCCGACCTCTCGATCGAGACCATCGAGGCTCCCGGGGTCCCCCCCGGTCTCGGTCATGAGCCACAGGCGGTGAAAGCCGGGAAGTTCCTGTTCTTCTCGACGGTGGCCCCCTTCGACCACAAGGGTTCTCTAGAGGAGTCGACCGTACGGCATCCCAACTTCCCTTTCTACGGCCAGCCACCCAAGCTGGAAATGCGGCACATGCTCGACAAAGCGGCCAAGATCTGTGACGCGGCGGGCACCTCGCTCGACCAGATCTGCCGCCGGCAGGCCTTCCACGACGACTTCACCCACTTCGCCCAGTCGATCGAGGAGTGGGCAGCCCACTTCGACGGCGACAAGCCGGCGTCCACCACGCTTCAGATCGGCGGCCCGCTTTTGGTGCCGGGCTCCCATGTGCTCTTGGATCTCATCGGCTACTGCCCCGACTGATCGACGAGACGGGTGTGGCCCCACCGGGCGCCCACGTCTTACAGCCGCCCTTTCACCCGACCGCGCCGTCATGGTCGGGATAGACAGGTCGGGGAGGGCTACCCGTGTCGGGTGACACCCGATACTGGACATCAGGTGACTTCGAGCAGGTCAACGGATTCCCCCGCTACCCGGTATCCGAGATGGAGCGTCGGCATCGCTGGATCTCAAACACTATGAGCGAGCGTGAGATCGACCTGATCATCGTCGGCGGGCCCACCGGCCCGCTGGAGACCTCGGTCCAATACTTCAGCAACTGGCCGAGCCAGGTGCAGAGTTACCTCCTCTTCTCCCCCGGTGAGGCCACGCTTCTCCTCGTGCGTCTGTGGAACCACCTCCCCGACGCCCGGCGTATAGCGATGATCGAAGACGTCCACTACGGCGGGGACACCCCTGCCGAACAGGGCGAGAAAGTGGCGACACTCGCTTCGAAGCGCAACGCCCGTCGCATCGGACTGATCGGCGTTATCCCTCACGCCGACCTCACTTCCCTCCAGCAGGCCAACCCCCAAACCACCTTCGTAGACCTCAACGCGGCCTACCAACTATTCCGGCTGGTGAAGAGCCCGGCCGAAATGGTGTTCGTCGACATCGCTTCCAGGATGAATGATGCAGCGATCGACGCCCTGGCCTCTGAGCTTCGTCCCGGCGTCAACGAATACGAGGTGGCTCGAATCGTCGAGGACACGTACAACTCACACCGGGCGTGGAACCTCATCCACTTCTCGCTGAGCACCCCCATGGAGGCACCGGAGGTCTGTGTGCCCCATCAGTACCACCCCGACCGGGCGTTGCAGGCAGGGGATGTCTTTGTGACCGAGATCAGCACCACCTTCTGGGGCTACGCCGGCCAGATCCTCCGCACCTTCACCATCGCCTCCGACCCGACGCCACGCTACGAGCGACTGCATGATGTGGCGCTTGATGTCTACAACGGGATCGTCGAGATCCTCCGCGCCGGCGCCACCGTGGGCGAGGTGCTCGACGCCGCCGAGATGATCACCGAGTCGGGTTTCGACATCTGGGACGACCTGGTCCATGGCTTCGGCGGCGCTTACCTACCCCCCATCGTCCGCACCCGGGCCAACCGAGGCGCCACCCACCCCGACGATTTCGAATACCCGGACGGCACGCTGCTAGTGGTGCAGCCGAACGTCATCGACGGTCCGGCCGGCGTGCAGACCGGCAACAGCCTCCAGATCACGCCCGCCGGCGCCGTCAGCACCCAGCGTCAACCAACAAGAATGATCCGATGTGCATGATGGCGACGACATGAGCGACACGATGGCGATCGAGATGCGGGGCATCACAAAGGCGTTTGGCGACACGGTGGCCAACGATTCGGTCGACTTCTCGGTGCGCACCGGGGAGATCCACGTCTTGCTCGGTGAGAACGGTGCCGGGAAGACCACGCTGATGAACATCCTGTTCGGTCACACACGGCCCGACGAGGGGGTGATCCTCGTCGACGGCGAGGAGGTCGAGATCACCGCCCCCAACGACGCGATCGCCTGCGGGATCGGCATGGTCCATCAGCATTTCAGCCTCGTGCCCTCTTTCACAGTGGCCGAGAACGTCATGCTGGGGGTGAACAGCGTCACGGATCTGTCGTTCAGCGGGGATGCCATCGAGCAGGCGGTGGCCCAGCGGGCAGGGGAGTTGCACATGCCCATCCAGCCCGACGCCACCGTGGAGGTCCTCCCCATCGACCTCCAGCAACGGGTGGAGATCATCAAGGCCATGTACCGGGGTGCGAAGACCCTGATCCTGGACGAGCCCACCTCGCTGCTCGGGCCGACACAGATCGACAACCTGCTTGGAATCCTCTCCCAACTCCGCGATCAGGGGAACTCAATCATCCTCGTCACCCACAAGCTGGCCGAGGTGATGGAGGTGGCCGACCAGGTCACGGTGCTCCGGCGAGGGAAACGGGTCAGCTCCCTGGCCAAGGGCGAATTCGACGAGCGGACCCTGGCTCGAGCGATGACCGGGCACGATCGGGAACGGCTCCCCGAACGGAGCGATCTCACCAACGCTGCTCCGCGCCCCCTGCTGGAGATCACCGACCTGGTAGTGCCCGCGATCCATGGTCAGGGGCAGGCGATCGACGGCCTGTCACTGGCGGTGCACTCCGGGGAGATCGTGGGGATCGCCGGCGTGGAGGGGAACGGCCAGCGCGAGCTGGTCGACGCCCTGATGGGTCTCACCACCCCGGACTCCGGGACAGTGGTGATCGACGGGGTCGAAGTCACGAATGCGGACCCGCATGATCGGCGGACTGCGGGGATGGGTGTGATCCCCGAAGACCGGCATCGTCTGGGGCTGATTCTCGACATGAGCCTGGCCGAGAACCTGGCAGTCACCGACCTCGCCTCCGGCCGGTACCGTCGGCGCGGCGTGATCGATTGGAAGGCGGTGCACGAGAACGCGGAGCGCTTGCTGGTCGAGTACGACGTGCGTCCCGCCGACCCCGATGCCACTGCGGCCAGCCTGTCCGGTGGCAACCAACAGAAAGTGGTCCTGGCCCGGGAGATGGCACGCGAGCCACGGATCCTGGTCGCCGACAAACCGACGTGGGGGCTCGATGTCGGCGCCATCGACTACGTCCACCTCAAGCTGCTCGAGATGCGTGACCGGGGCGGAGCCGTCCTCCTCGTCACTCTCGACCTCGAGGAGCTGTACAAGTTGTCGGATCGGATTCTGGTCGTCTTTCGCGGCAAGAAGATGCTGGAGGGGCCCAGCAGTCAGATCGACGACGACGATCTGGCACTGGCGATGGTGGGTCGGTCCACCGGATAGGAGGTTGCGATGGGTGCACTCGAGGGACGCAAGGCGATCGTGGCCGGAGGCGGCCGCGGGATCGGGAGGTCCATCGCCCTCGCATTCGCCGCCGAAGGCGCTGATGTGGCGGTGGTAGGTCGCACCGGCGAGTCGCTGTCGGCGGTGGCCGACGAGATCCGTGCCGCGGGACGACGGGCCGTCGCCGCACCCCAGGACCTGACGCAGGTGAGTGAGATTCCTCCCCTGGTCGATCGGCTCGCCGACGAGCTCGGAGGTCTGGACATCCTGGTCAACTCGGCCGGGGTACAGATCACAGGCCCGTCGGTCGAAGTCACCGAGGAGCAATGGGACGAGACGCTCGACGCCAACCTGAAATCGATGTTCTTCTCCTGCCAAGCGGCGGGAAGGCGGTTCATCGACCAGGGTCGCGGGAAGATCATCAATCTCGCCTCCACGTTCAGCTTCGTGGGGTTCCCCGAATTCGCCGCGTACTGCTCGTCGAAGGGCGGCGTGGCGCTGCTCACCAAGACGCTGGCTGCCGAGTGGGCCTCGTCGGGAGTCAACGTCAACGCCATCGCCCCGACTGCGGTCCGGACCGAGATGAACGCCTATCTGCTCGACGACCCCGACTTCCTCGACTTTTTCCTGCCCAAAGTCCCCGCCGGACGGGTTGGTGACCCATCGGACGTGGCAGGTGCCGCGGTGTTCCTAGCCGGCGCCGGGTCGGATTTCGTACACGGGCACCTACTCCTGGTGGACGGGGGGTATACCGCCGTCTGACTCCTACCGGATGATGTCGGAGCGGCGTGGGCTCCAGCCACACCCCTCCCACGACTCAGTTATCCTGAGTGAAATTTCTGCATCGTTACTCAAAACCAACGCGAGCAGGTGGGAGGTACCGGTGTTCAAATCAGAGGTCATCGACGGGATGCGCGTCGACTGGGACGTTGAGATCCCGGTCGACGACGGGCTGGAGCTTCGCGCCGACATTTACCGCCCCGTCGAGGACGGTCGGTATCCGGTCATCCTCAGCTACGGGCCGTACGCCAAGGGGCTCCCCTTCCAGGTCGGTTATCCCAGCGCCTGGAAGCGAATGGCGGAACAACACCCCGACGTGACCGCAGGGTCGACCAACAAGTACCAGAACTGGGAGGTGGTCGACCCGGAGAAATGGGTGCCCGAGGGCTACGTCTGCGTGCGGGTCGACTCCCGGGGCACGGGCCGCTCGCCGGGCTACATCGACCATTTCTCCCCGCGGGAAACGCAGGATTTCTACGAGTGCATCGAGTGGGCGGGTGTCCAGCCCTGGTCGAACGGCAAGGTCGGGCTGAACGGGATCTCTTACTATGGCATCAACCAGTGGCAAGTCGCCACCCTCCAGCCACCTCACCTCGCAGCCATGTGCATCTGGGAGGGAGCGGCCGACTGGTACCGGGACATGACCCATCACGGCGGGATCGTTTCGACCTTTTGGGCCAATTGGTACGACATGCAGGTCAAGACCGTCCAGTACGGCATCGGGGATGGGGGCGGGCGCAACCCCAACACCGGTCAGCTCGTCTGCGGCGATGAGGAGCTAGCCGAGGAGGAGTTGTCCGCCAACCTGTGCGCTTTCGGAGAGGACATCATTGACCATCCACTCGACGACCAGTACCACAAAGACCGATCACCTCAGTGGGACAAGGTGGTCGTTCCATTCCTCTCGGCCGCCAACTGGGGCGGACAAGGACTCCACCCGCGGGGGAACTTCGAGGGTTACTACCGGGCGGCCTCAGAGCACAAATGGCTCGAGGCGCATGGAATCGAGCACTGGACGCATTTCTACACCGACTACGGACGCCAGATCCAGTTGCGATTCTTCGATCGCTTCCTCAAAGACGAGCCCGAGGGGTGGGCATCTCAACCCAGAGTCCTGCTGCAGGTCCGCCACCCCAACGAGGTGTTCATCGAACGGGAGGAGGCCGACTGGCCCATCCCGCGCACCCGCTGGACCGAGTACTACCTCCACCCCGACCTCACGTTGTCGCCAGCACCGCCGACGGAGGCGGCGCAGCTCTCGTTCGACGCCTTGGGCGATGGGGTCACCTTCCGCACGAAGCCACTTGACGAGACGACGGAGTTCACCGGTCCACTGGCCTCGACGCTCTGGGTTTCGTCATCCACCGAAGATGCTGACCTCTTCGTGATCTTTCGGGTCTACGACGCCGAGGGTGAAGAAATCGTGTTCCAGGGCGCCATCGACCCTCACACACCTATTGCCCAGGGCTGGCTGCGGGCGTCGCATCGGAAGCTCGATCCTGGCCTGTCGCGACCGTTTCGGCCCTATCACACGCATGACGAGAACCAACCACTGACGCCGGGGGTGCCGGTCCGTCTCGACATCGAGATCTGGCCCACGTCGATCGTGGTCGCGGCCGGTTACAGCCTGGCCTTCACCGTTCGTGGGAAGGATTACGAATGGGATGGAGACACGACCGGGCTGAAACTGTCCAACTTCAAGAACGAGCTCAAAGGTTGCGGACCGTTCCTGCACGACGACCCGACCGATCGTCCGATCGAGATCTACGGCGGGACGACCACACTCCATCTCGGCCCCGATCACCTCGCGCACGTACTCACCCCCGTCATTCCGCCAGCCTGAGCAAGCTGAGGCGATCATTCCTGCAAGCGGGAAGCGCGCATCAGGGCTGCCGAGTTGAAGGCCAAGGCCCCGATCACTATTGAGCCTCCCAGCACCGCCGCCGGCGCCGGTACCTCGCCCAAGACGAGCCACACCCAGAGTGGACCCAAGACGACCTCGAGCAGCGTGATCAAAGCGACCTCCGCGCCGGGGATGTATCGCGGTGCAACTGCGAGCAGACCGAAGCCGAGCGGGAGCACCACCAGCCCGCTGATGGCCAGGTATCTGAAGTCCGATGCTGTGGCCGCTAGCGGTGATGCCAATGGCAGGGCCAGGAGGGCTGCCACCAGACCGCCCAACCCCATTGCGGGGACCATGGTCCGATCCCGGTAACGCCGTATCACAACGAACGAGGCGCCGAGCCCGGCCGCCGCCCCCAGACCCGCCAGGTCGCCCCAAACGTTGCCCCGGCCCAGGGATCCGGACACCATGATCCCGATCCCCAGCATCGCGACGGCGATGACAGCCAATAGCCGCGACCCGATGGGCTGCCCGAAGAAGACCCGCTGGTAGATCGCGGCGAACAACGGGGCTGCGCTGACCGCCACCAGTGTGTTCGCTACTTCCGTGTTGGTTATCGAGACGATGAACAGCATGGTCTGGATCCCGAACAGGACCGCCACCAGCATGCCGGCCTTACCGACGGCCCCGATCACAGCAGTGGAGCGTGCCAGGATCACACTGGCCGCCAGCAAGCCGATACACATCAGGGTCCCTCTCCAGAACAGAAGAGTCCATCGATCTACCTCCACCAGTCTGATCAGCAGAGACTCAGGGCTGAGCAGGACGATGCCGGCGAACGCGAACCCCAAGCCTCGCCGACTAGAAGAAGCGCCCAGGCCGATCAGGCTTGAGTCATCTGGCTGAGGGCCGCTTCCCCGAACTCGTCGACCCGTAGATCACCCGCGTCGTAGAAGGCGATGATACGGCACGGGCAAGCCTCCAGCCCTTCGTACTTCCAGGGGAAGGCTCCGATGATTGCCCGAGTGTTCAACACTTTGGCGATATCGCCTCCCACGTTCTCGGCGTGAATGAGTCCCTCCTGGAAAGCCCAGTTGTGAAAGGGGAAGAGGTCGTTCTTCACTCTTCGACCGGACAGCTTGTGGTCATACTCGTAGGTCGGGAAGAACTCGTCGACCTTCATTCCGACCTTCTCCTCGAACTGCACCGTGAGGTCGGGACGCATGTGACGGATGGTGGTCCACATCGGATGATCGCCAGACCCGGCGTCGATCCCGAACCATTTGATCTCCATGTCGAGCATCCACTGCAACAGATCCAGCTTGCCTCCGGGATGCATCGAGAAGTATCGGACCAGGTCCGCCTGCGGCTGACCCTCGTAATATCGATGGAAGCCGGTGTGGATGATCAGGATGTCGCCCTTCTCGATATCCACCTTCGCGGTGAGCATGTCGGGGGTGATCACGTCCCAGTCGTCGACCATGTCGGAGATGTCGACGATCGCACCCTTGTTGATCAGAAAGGACAACGGGTAGGAGGCCATATCGGCCCTTCCGTCGGCACCATGCATGCCGCCGTCGAGATGCGTCCCGACGTGAAGTGCGGAGTCGATGCGCTGAGCCACGATCCGCTGGGTTTGCAGGGTCTGGGCGTAGTACATCTTGTTCCCGGCATAGCCCACCCAGCCCGGGGTGTGCACGTTCATTGTGTGAGACAGGTCCACCATCTGCATTGAGCCTCTCCAAAGTCGGTTGAATACGACTCTAGAGAATGAACAACACCCGCTGAGCCGTCACAGGATCCGATCGCCGACCACGATCCGGTAGATGTCAGTGCGACGATCGGCGCGGGGGGTGATCAGATCCCCGCGTGACTGCGACCGACTGGCCAGGGCGAGGTCGATAGTGGCGATGGCCACCTCCTCCGTCCTGCCCGAAAGCGGCCCAATCACTCGCCCTCCCCTCGGGTCGATGAGGATGGAGGACCCCAAGAACTCATACCTGCCGTGAAGTCCCACCTGGGAAGCGGCGGCAATGAAGACCTGGTTGAGGTTGGCCTGAACCTCAGCCCCGCGACCCTGCGGCGACATCCCCTCCGAGTCCCAACGCTGCTCGTCGAATCCGGACAGCCACGCCGTTGGTACACAGATCAACTCGGCTCCCTGCAAGGCCATTAGTCGCACCACTTCGACAAACCGGAGGTCATAGCAAACGCAGATGCCAATTGTTCCGAAACGAGTTCCGACCAGCGGGAACCCGAGATCACCAGGGGTGAAGGTCTGCTTCTCCTCGGCGAAGAGGTGAGCCTTGCGGTAGTGACCGATCACGCCTTCGGGTCCGACCGCAACGGCGGTGTTGAACAGGCGCCCCCCATCTCGCTCGCAGAGACCGCCAACGATGTAACCCTCCGTGGACCTGGCGATCTCCGCCCATGCCTCGGTTGTGCGCCCGGGAACGGACTCGGCTATGGCAGTGAGCCGGTCGGGGTCGGTGCCGTACCCTGAGACGATCATTTCGGGCAGCACTACCAGATCTGCTCCATCGTCGAAGGCCTCTAACAGGGCGCGTTCACATCGGTTCCGGTTGACGTCGACCGCATAGGGCTCGCCCGAGATCTGGGCGAGGCCCAGGGTCATCCGAGAAGTCATCACAGACGCTCGTATGCGCCGATCCTCACCAGCATGTTCCAGTCTGCGGGCGACGGCCCTCCCACGCTTTCGATTCTGGCGCTGCGGTCGGCTCTCACCGCATGCCAGATGCCAACCGGAACATGGATGGCGCAGGGAGCCTCGAACCCCAGCTCGATCTCGTTGTCGACGTCCTCGATGGTGCCCGACCCGGTGATGACGTACAGCGTGTCCTCTGATCCGGTGTGAACGTGCGGGACGTTGCGTTCACCGGGCTGCATGTCTACGTAGTTCATGTTCGCTGTTTGCGATCCTCGCCCTGGCCACACGACCAAGCGAGCATCGCGGGCGATCATCGGCATCATCAGATCGGGTTGGTCGCGATGGAACACGTGTATGGCCATGTTCAGTCGCTTTCCGATACCGCGTACATCTGAGGGTCGGCAGGGCACGGGCCACCCACGATTTCTGATCCCTCCAATCCCGCGGCAATGCAATAGCGAGTACCGGGGTCTACGAGGACCATTCCCCCCTGGATCAATTGGTGATGGATGTTCGCATCCAGGTCTTGAACCTCTGCGCTCCCTGCGAACACGTAGTAGACGGCCTCCATCGGGTGACGGAGCGCGATGGTCCGCCCTCCTGGCGGGAGCGAGATCCTGTGCATCGACCGCAGGTGAGCGCCCATGCCTGGCCACACCAATGCCCAGGCGCTGCCCTCTGTTTCCACGATTGGGAGGAGAATTGTTTCGGAGTTATCCGGGACCACCCTGATCTCTCGAGAGACCACCTCCAACCCCGTCCCGATGGAATTCAATCGCACTTGATCTTGCTTCACACCGCTCAATACTACGTAGTAACTTGGGCAAGGCACCTCCCAAGGAGCCGATCATCCAAACGACCGGTCTGGTCCACCACTGGCATCCCATCGCCACCGAAAGCCAGGTGGATGAGAAACCACGCAGATTCACCTTGCTCGGCGAGGACCTGGTCGCCTTCCGCACCGAGAAAGGTGTGAGCGTGTTCCTCGATCTGTGCATACACCGGGGAACAGCACTCTCCCTGGGGTTCATCGAAGACGGCGTTCTTCATTGCGGGTATCACGGCTGGGCCTACGATGAGGCCGGAGTCTGTGTCGAGATTCCCTCTCTGCCGCCGGGCTCACCGATCCC
>DATDPP010000044.1:0-11244 GCA_035292685.1 Acidimicrobiia bacterium | reverse complement strand
ACTGCCGGAGGGGACTCAGATGGTGATGCCGGGGGATAACACCGAGATGGTGGTGGAGTTGATCGCACCGATCGCCATGGATGAGGGTTTGCGGTTCGCGATCCGTGAGGGTGGCCGCACCGTAGGCGCCGGCCGAGTCATAAAGATCCTGAAATGAGAAGGTCATTCCAGGATCGCAATACGCAATTCGCAATACGCAAAACGTGCTGCGGCACGAGCGAAGCGAGTGCCTGTGGCTGATACCCAGAAGATCCGGATCCGGCTCAAGGCCTACGACCACAACGTGGTGGACGAGTCCTCGAAGAAGATCGCCGAAACGGTGTTGCGGACCCAGGCCAAGATCAAAGGCCCGATCCCGCTCCCGACGGAGATCCATCGTTACTGCGTCATCCGCGGGCCGCACGTCGACAAGGACTCGAGAGAGCACTTTGAGATGCGCATACACAAGCGCTTGATCGACATCCTGGAGCCGACTCCAAAGACGGTGGACTCACTCATGCGTCTCGAGCTTCCCGCCGGCGTCGAAGTGGAGATCAAACTGTGAAACCGTTCTCCGTTTTCCGTAATCCGTTTTCCGTTCTTGGATCCTCGATCTCTGCGATTGTTTTTGGCCTACTTGCGTTGGCAACCCCCTCCTCACGTCCGTCTTCTCCGGAGAACGGACGACGGACAACGGACGACGGAAAATGAACGCAATCCTCGGTCAGAAACTGGGAATGACCCAGGTCTTCGATGACCAGGCCCGGGCCATTCCGGTGACGGTAATCAAGGCCGGGCCCTGTCACGTCACCCAGATCAAGACGATCGAGCGCGATGGTTACGACGCGATTCAGATCTCCTATGGAGAGGTCAAGCCGGGGCGTGCCAACAAGCCGGAGGCCGGGCACTTCGCCAAGGCGGGGGTGGCCCCGGCCAAGCACCTGGTGGAAGTCCGCGTCTCCGACCCGGGCTCCTACGCCCTCGGTCAGGAGATCAGGATCGCCGACGTGTTTCAGCCAGGTGCCAAGGCCGACGTTGCCGGTGTCTCCAAGGGCAAGGGTTTTGCAGGCGTGATGGAGCGGCACAACTTCTCGGGTCAAGGCGCCTCACATGGCACCCACAAGAAGCATCGTGCCCCGGGCTCGATTGGCGCCTGCGCCACCCCGGCCCGAGTTTTCAAGGGAATGAGAATGGCGGGTCGGTTGGGTGGTGAGCGGGTGACCACACTCAGCCTCGAAGTAGTAGGTGTTGACGCCGAGCGCGACCTGTTGCTCCTCGGTGGTTCAGTTCCCGGCCCCAAGGGCTCGATGGTTCTGGTCAGAGAGGCGGTGAAGGCTCGTGGCTGAGGTGAAGGCCCCGTTGTTCTCCGCCGATGGCACCGCCAAGGGCGAACTAAAGCTCGATGCCGAGATCTTTGGCATCGAGCCCAATCTCGCTGTGCTTCATCAAGTGATCACGGCTCAACTTGCCGGCGCCCGCTCCGGGACGGCGTCGACCAAGACTCGGGGCGAGGTACGGGGTGGTGGACGCAAACCGTGGCGGCAGAAAGGTCTGGGACGTGCCCGTCAGGGATCGATTCGCGCCCCACATTGGGTCGGAGGCGGAGTCGCCCATGGCCCCAAGCCCCGCGATTACAGCCAGCGGACACCCAAGAAGATGAAGCGTCTCGCCCTGCGCAGCGCACTCTCCGCCCGCGCTTCAGAAGAGGCGGTCAAGGTGATCGACGATTTCGACTGGGCCGCTCCCAAGACGAAACAAGCCGTGTCCCTGCTTCGAGCAATCGGTGCCGGGGGCAAAGCGCTGGTGGTGCTCAGCCAACTTGACGGTGTCGCCGGTCGTTCCTTCCGCAATCTCCCCGATGTGATCCTGGCCGAGCCCGGCCATCTCACTCCCTACGACGTGCTTTGGGCTGATCAAGTGGTGTTCACCACCCACACAGTGGGCTCGGTGGGTCGGGCCAGCTCCTATGAGGTGAGCGAGGGCGACTTCGTCAAGGAGCCCGAATTCGTCAAGGAGGAAGAGCAGGGAGGTGAGCCCGGATGAAAGACCTGCGTGACGTGATCCTGGCCCCCGTGGTTTCCGAGAAGTCATACGACCTCATCGAGCACAACAACACATACACCTTCATGGTGGACACCCGCTCCAATAAGGGCGAGATCAAGAGTGCCGTTGAGCAGATATTCGGGGTTCGGGTGCTCAGGGTCAACACCATGAATCGCAAAGGCAAGCTGAAGCGACAGGGTTGGAAGCTGGGCCGACGCAAAGACACCAAGCGTGCTCTGGTGACGCTCGCCGCCGGCAATTCGATCGACGTGTTCGGAGTCTGAGATGGCAGTCAAGAAACGCAAACCGACTTCCCCGGGTCGCCGGTTCCAAACGGTCTCGGACTTCTCCGAGATCACGACCGACACCCCGGAGAAGTCCCTGATCGCCAAAGCGAACAAGACCGGTGGGCGCAACACCTACGGGCGGGTCACCGCCCGGCATCGTGGTGGTGGCCACAAGCGGCGCTACCGGGTGATCGACTTCCGACGTGACAAGGACGGGATTCCCGCCCGGGTCGCGACCATCGAGTACGACCCGAATCGGAACGCTCGCATCGCACTGCTCAACTATGTGGATGGCGAGAAGCGCTACATCCTCGCCCCGGTGGGGGTAAACGTGAACGACCAGCTCGAATCGGGCTCCAAGGCCGAGATCCGTGCGGGCAACGCCCTGCCTCTTCGCAACATCCCTGCCGGCACGATCGTCCACGCAATAGAGATGCGCCCAGGCGGCGGCGCCAAGCTGGGCAGGTCGGCAGGCTCTGCAGTGCAACTCATGTCGAAGGAGAACGATCTGGCCCTCCTCCGGCTTCCCTCCGGCGAGATGCGCCAGGTCCCATTGGATAGTCGCGCCACAGTGGGCCAGGTGGGCAACACCGAGGCCGAGCTCATCAAGCTGGGCAAGGCCGGTCGCAACCGGTGGAAAGGGGTTCGGCCCCAGACCAGAGGCGTTGCCATGAACCCGATCGACCATCCCCTTGGTGGTGGTGAGGGAAAGTCGTCCGGCGGTCGTCACCCGGTGAGCCCATGGGGCCAGCCGGAGGGGCGCACCCGCAGCAGGAAGAAGACGTCTAGCAAGTACATCGTGCGTCGTCGCGCGAAGAAGGGTCGGAGGTAACCGTGGCTCGAAGTCTCAAGAAGGGCCCCTTCGTGGATGACCATCTCGCGGCCAAAGTCGACGAGCTCAACCGCTCTGGTGGCAAGCGGGTGATCAGGACTTGGTCGCGTCGCTCCACCATCATCCCCGAGATGATCGGGCATACGATTGCCGTCCACGACGGGCGCAAGCACGTGCCCGTCTACATCACCGAGTCGATGGTCGGTCACAAACTGGGGGAGTTCGCTCCGACCCGCACCTTCCGCGGTCACGCCGACAAGTCAGCGAGAAAACGATGAAGGTCAAAGCACAAGCCAAGTACATCAGGCAGTCGCCATACAAGGTGCGCCTGGTCCTCGATCTGGTCCGCGGGCTTCCCGTCACCGAGGCCGAGGACGTGCTGCGTCTGACATCACGCGGTGCCACATCGCCGGTTGCAAAGGTGCTTCATTCCGCCGTGGCCAACGCCGAGCACAACCACGCTCTCGACGCCGAGGACCTCGTGGTTGCTGAGGCCTATGCCGACGAGGGCCCGACCCTCAAGCGTTATCGCCCGCGGGCTCGGGGACGGGCCGCCCGCATCAGGAAGCGGACCAGCCACATCACGATCGTGGTGTCGGACATGAATGAGGAGGTGAACTGATGGGTCAGAAGGTTCACCCCTACTCGTTTCGTCTAGGTGTTTCCACTGACTGGAAGTCGAAATGGTTCTCCAAGAAGGAATACGTCGCCTTCGTGAACGAAGACTGGCGAATCCGCAAGTACCTGACGGACGAGCTGCTGCGAGGTGCGGTGTCCCGTGTCGACATCGAGCGCACCCGTGATCGGCTAATCGTCGACATCCACACCGCACGTCCCGGTGTGGTCATCGGCCGAAAAGGAGCCGAGGCCGAGCGGCTTCGGGGCGCCTTGGAAAAAATGGCCGACCGCCCGGTCAAATTGAACATCAACGAAGTCAAGGACCCTGATCTCGACGCCGCTTTGTTGGCTCGTGGCATTGCCGACCAGATCGAGAACCGAATTGCCTTCCGCCGCGCCATGAAGCGCGCCATCGCCTCCGCCCTAAAAGCAGGTGCTGAAGGGGTACGTGTTGAGTGCAAAGGCCGATTAGGTGGAGCTGAGATGGGTCGCCGGGAGTGGTACCGAGAGGGCCGTGTCCCCCTGCACACCTTCCGGGCCGATATCGACTATGGCACTGCCACGGCTCGCACCACCGTCGGCGCCATTGGCGTGAAGGTTTGGGTTTACCGGGGGGAGGTCGTTTCCCGATCCCAGGTCTCAGGCGACCGGATCGCCGCCGAAGCGGATTTGGCCGTAGGTGGGCCGGCGCGTCGCACCCGCAAGAGCATCAAGTCCCGCGCCGAGGAGGCTGCCGGCTCAGAGGCCAGGCCGAGACTGATCGAGGCCGGCGGGGGCAAGCGACTGATCGAGGCGGGCGGGGGCAAGAAGGAAGGCGGTCGCCGTCTGATCGAGGCCGGCGGTGGGCGTCGCCCGACCGCAGCCGAAGCCAAGGTCGAATACGAGTCGGCTCGCGAGGAGATCGAGACCCCTGTGGGGGAGGTCGCCGTACCAGTCGCCGATGTCGAAACGAGCGAGGACGTGGCCGCCCCCAAGGTCGATGAGACTGCAGACGTCGCAACCCCCGAAGTCGAGGCGACTCCAGCTGCCGAGGTTTCTGAGGTCGTAGCCGACCTCGCTGAAGGCGAGGAAGAGTGATGGCCGCCAGTACGCAAAACGCTGAACGGATAACGGTGAACGGCCGACCGCAGGGAGGCCACTCATGTTGATGCCTAAAAGGACGAAGCATCGCAAGATGCACCGCGGGCGCCGGTCCGGCGTGGCCAAAGGTGGCACCTCGGTGAACTTCGGCGAGTACGGATTGCAAGCCCTCGAGGCGGGGTGGATAACTGCGCGTCAGATCGAGTCCGCCCGTGTCGCCATCACCAGAGCGGTCAAGCGTGGGGGCAAAGTCTGGATCACGATCTTCCCGGACAAGCCGGTCACGCAGAAGCCTGCCGAGACCCGCATGGGATCGGGCAAGGGGAACCCGGAGTTCTGGGTCTCCGTCGTAAAGCCGGGCCGGGTGATGTTCGAGCTCGCTGGTGTGCCCGAGGATCTCGCCCGCGAGGCGATGAGAAAGGCCGGCAACAAGTTGCCGATCAAGACCCGATTCGTGTCCCGGGAGGAGTTGTGACCCCGACCGAGATTCGCGAGATGACCGACCCAGAGCTCGTGGAGGCCCTCGATGAGGCCAAGACGGAGCATTTCAATCTGCGTTTCCAACTCGCCACAAACCAACTCGACAACAACTCGCGGATCCGCCAGGTGAAGAGGGACGTAGCCCGAATCCTCACCGAGATGCGGGAGCGAGAGACCAATGCGTCGCTGACAGCGGCCGAGGAGATTGCCCCATGACAGAGAACAGCACCAGAGGCCGGCGCAAGGTTCGTGTCGGCGTCGTCGTCTCAGACTCGCGCGACAAGACGGTGACCGTGGAGGTTCCCACTCAGGTGAGCCATCCCCGTTATGACAAGGTGGTCCGTCGCAGCACCAAGTTCCACGCCCATGACGAGGCAAACGACGCCAAGGTCGGTGACACGGTCCGCATCATGGAGACACGCCCGCTTTCCAAGCAGAAGCGGTGGCGGGTGGTTGAGATCGTGGAGCGCGCAAGATGATCCAGCAGGAATCGCGCCTCAAAGTCGCGGATAACACCGGCGCTCGAGAGCTGCTCTGTATTCGCGTCCTGGGCGGGTCATCGCGGCGATACGCCGGAATCGGCGACATCATCGTGGGCACGGTCAAGGACGCCAACCCCGGCGGCTCGGTCAAGAAGGGTGAGGTGGTCAAGGCCGTCGTGGTGCGCACAAAGAAGGAATCGAGGCGCTCCGACGGCACCTACATCCGGTTCGACGACAACGCATGCGTGATCATCGACAACAACTCCCAGCCACGTGGCACCCGCATCTTCGGGCCGGTGGCCAGGGAGCTGCGCGACCGCAAGTTCATGCGGATCGTCTCGCTCGCCCCGGAGGTCCTGTGATGGCTCGCTGCGCTCACCGTTGTCCGTTATCCGTTTTCCGTTGTCCGTATTCCGCATACGGATTACGGAGTACGGATTACGGATTACCCCGATCGCGAGAAACGGGTTCCCAGCAGGACACGCCATGAAGTTGAAACAAGGTGACAAGGTGATGGTGATTGCCGGCAAGGACGCCGGTAAGGAGTCGCGCATCAGCAAGGTCTTCCCCAAACAAGACAAGATCCTGGTCGAGGGGGTCAACACCGCCAAGCGCCATACCAAGCCTCGGGGTCAAACCATGCAGGGCGGCATCATCGACAAGGACATGCCGATTGCGGTCTCGAACGTGATGATTCTCTGTGACAAGTGCGGCCCCACTCGGATCGCCCATCGTTTCGACGACGAGGGCACCAAGCGGCGGGTTTGTGTGAAATGTGAAGGTGACCTGTGACCGCGCCACGCCTGAAGACACGCTACGCAGAAGAGATCGGGCCCCAATTGAAGGAGCAGCTCGGGCTCGAGAATGTCATGGAGGTGCCACGTCTGGAGAAGATCGTGGTGAACATGGGTGTCGGCGAGGCGGTCCAGGACAAGAAGGCGATCGATTCGGCGATGGATGAGCTCAGTCTTATCACCGGGCAGAGGGCCAGATTGAACCGGTCCCGGAAGTCGATCGCAGGGTTCAAGGTGAGAGAGGGGATGCCGATAGGCGCCTCCGTCACACTGCGCGGGGCGCGCATGTGGGAGTTCTTCGATCGCCTGCTGGCTGTGGCCATTCCCCGGATCCGTGACTTCCGCGGTCTCAACTCGAAGTCCTTCGACGGTCGGGGCAATTACAGCTTCGGGGTCACCGAGCAATTGATCTTTCCCGAGATCGATTTCGATCAAGTTTCGTCTACCCGGGGGATGGACATCACGATCTGCACCACAGCCAACAATGACGAGCACGCCAAAGCGTTGCTCGATGCCTTCGGGTTCCCGTTCCGCAAGGCAACCACGGGGGTTTGAAGGAGAAATGAATGGCTAAGAAATCGTTAGTTGTGAAGGCGGCCCGGGAGCCGAAGTTCAAGGTTCGCGGCTACCACCGCTGCCAGAGATGTGGTCGGTCCCGCGCCTATCTGCGCGACTTCGGCATGTGCCGCATATGCGTTCGCCAGCTGGCCTCGCAGGGCGAGCTGCCAGGTGTCAGAAAGGCGTCGTGGTAATGGTCAACGATCCAATCGCAGACATGCTGACTCGCATTCGCAATGCGGTCGCCGTCGGGCATGAGCGGGTTGCGATGCCGGCTTCGAAGATGAAGGTTGGCATCGCGCGCATCCTCGTGGACGAAGGTTTCATCGACCGCTTCGACGTCAAGGACAACGGCGCCGTTCCCGAGTTGGAGCTCGTCCTGCGTTATGGCGCTCGGCGCCAGCCGGCAATCGGCGGCATCAAGCGGATCTCGAAGCCCGGACACCGGATCTACCGGGGCGCTGGGGAGATCCCGCGGGTCCTTGGGGGTCTCGGTGTCGCCGTGGTGTCCACCAGCCAGGGCTTGCTTCCGGACCGCGAGGCCCGTCGTCGTCGCCTGGGCGGCGAGATCGTGTGTGAGGTTTGGTGACATGAGCCGCGTAGGGAAGATGCCGGTGACCGTGCCCTCCGATGTCGATATCGACATCAAGGGGACGAAGGTGACCGTCAAAGGAAGCCGTGGCGTGTTGTCCCGGGAGTTCACCGATCGCGTGAGCATTCAGCTGGATGAAGGGGTGGTGAGAGTTGACCGCTTTGACGACACCCGCGAGTCGAGGGCACTTCATGGCCTGTCCCGGGCCCTTCTCGCCAACATGGTTCACGGGGTGTCGGAGGGGTTCACCAAAGTCCTCGAAATCCAGGGCGTCGGCTATCGCGCCTCGCTGAAAGGCGACGACGTCGAGCTGCTCGTGGGGTTCAGCCACGCTGTGGACGTAACGGCTCCGCAGGGAATCACCTTTGAGGTGCCGGAGCCGACTCGCATCGTCGTTTCGGGAATCGACAAGGAGCAGGTCGGCCTGATCGCCGCCAATATTCGAAAGATTCGCCCCCCGGAGCCTTACAAGGGCAAGGGGATCCGTTATGCCGGCGAGTACGTGCGTCGCAAGGCCGGGAAGGCGGGTAAGTAATGAGCGGATCCCGCCAGGATGCTCGGGCACGTCGCCACACCCGGGTTCGCAAACGCGTCCGGGGCACGGGGGATCGTCCTCGTCTCGCGGTGTTCCGCAGCAACCGTTACATCTACGCCCAGATCATCGATGACAGCATCGGTCGCACCCTGGCGTCGGCTTCTTCACAAGAGACCGACCTGAGGAGCTCCTCGCTCAACATCTCAACCGCTGCCAGGGTGGGCGAGTTGCTGGCGGGCCGGGCGAAGGACGCCGGCGTCAGCACGGTCGTCTTTGACCGAGGCGGCTACAAGTACCACGGAAAGGTCAAGGCACTCGCCGACGCCGCCCGCGAATCAGGATTGGAGTTCTGAAATGGCCCAAGAGCAAAACCAGCACGACGAGCGCGTCATTCAGATCAACCGGGTGGCCAAGGTGGTCAAGGGTGGTCGGCGCTTCAGTTTCACCGCCCTGGTCGTAGTCGGTGACGGCAATGGAAAGGTCGGCATCGGATACGGCAAGGCCAAGGAGGTGCCCGCCGCGATCCAGAAGGGAATGGAGAGCGCCCGGCGGGCCATGGTGAGCATTGCGATGGCGGGCCAGACCGTGGTCCATCAGACGACGGGCGAGCACGGCGCCTCGCGGGTGCTGATCAAGCCGGCCGCACCCGGGACCGGGGTCATCGCCGGTGGGGCCGTTCGACAGATACTGGAGGCGGCCGGCGTCAAAGATGCTCTGGCCAAATCGCTGGGATCTCCCACCCATCTCAACGTTGCCAAGGCGGCCATGAACGCTCTCACGAGCCAGCGTCGTCCCGATGAGGTCGCCCGGTTGCGGGGCAAGCAGGCCGAGGACATCGTCCCTCCGGGACTGCTGGGCGCCTACCGGGGCACCGAGTCGCTCCGCGCCCACACGAAATGAGTCGAGTAATGGCCGTCAAGACAGTGAAAGTGACCCTGAAGAGGTCGGTGATCGGTGAGAAGCCGAAGACGAGGGCGACTATCGAGTCTCTCGGCCTGCGCAGGCTCCATCAGACGCGGGAGCACGCAGATACCCCGAGCCTCCGAGGGATGCTGGCCAGGGTCCGCCACCTGGTTGAAGTCGAAGAGAGTTGAGCATGACCGAAGAGAAGAAACAACTGAAGTTGCACGACCTCAAGCCTGCACCCGGTTCCAAAAAGCAGCCGATTCGGGTCGGGCGAGGCGAAGGCGGCCGTCGCGGCAAGACCGCGGGGCGGGGGACCAAGGGGCTCAAGGCCCGTAATACCCTGCGTCCCGGGTTCGAGGGTGGCCAGACCCCGATGTCGATGAGACTTCCCAAGCTTCCCGGTTTCAAAAACCCGAACAAGGAAGAGTTTGCGATCGTGAACCTGGCCGCACTCGAGGTCTTCGATGCCGGCAGCAAGGTCAATCCCGAGGAGCTCAGAAAACGGGGCATGATCCGGCACAAGGGTCGGGTCAAGGTCCTGGCCCAGGGTGACATGGGCAAGGCCCTGACTGTGAAGGCGCATGCTTTCAGCGCGGCCGCCAAGAAGAAGATCGAAGAGGCCGGAGGCACGGTGGAGGTCATTTCATGACCGTTCTCCGTTCTCCGTCTTCCGTCTTCCGTTACGGATTACGGACTACGGATTACGGACAACCGGTCACCTAAGACGACATCCAAGACAGAATCAAGACTCCAAATGCTCACGATTTACCGCAACATGTTCAAGGTCCCGGATCTCCGGGGCAAGATCTTCTTCACGCTGGCGATGTTCGGTGTGTACCGGCTGGGTGCCACCGTCCCCGTGCCCGGGATCGACCTGAACGCTGTCGAGTTGTTTCAGTCCCAGCAACAAGCCGGCGGGATCTACGGTCTCCTCAACCTGTTCTCCGGTGGTGCCCTGGAATCGTTCTCGGTGTTCTCCCTCGGGATCATCCCCTATATCACCGCTTCGATCATCCTCCAGTTGCTCACCGTGGTGATACCCAAGCTGCAAGCCCTCCAGGACGAGGGGGAGTCGGGTCGCAAGGTGATCACTCAATGGACTCGTTATCTCACCGTGATCCTGGCTTTGATCCAATCGACGAGCTTCGCGTATTTGTTCCATGTGGGGAGGTTCACCAACGGCATCGACCTCATCCCCAACTACACCACCGGCCGGGTGATCCTGATCGTGTTGACCATGACCGCCGGCACGGCCATGGTGATGTGGCTTGGAGAGTTGATCACCCAACGCGGTGTCGGCAACGGGATGTCCTTGATCATCTTCATCTCGATCCTGAGCCAGTTCCCGTTCGTGTTCGGCCAGATCTGGGGTCAGACCGTGGTCGCCAAGGTCCCGGTCAGGTTCGTGGTGGTCGTAGCCATCTTCCTGGCGATGATCGCGGCGATCATCTATGTGGATCAGGCACAACGCCGAATCCCGATCCAGTTCGCCAAGCGGGTGCGCGGTCGACGGGTGATGGGTGGCCAGTCGACATATATACCGTTGAAGGTGAACACCGCGGGGGTGATCCCGGTCATCTTTGCGACCTCGGTCCTGCTCATCCCCTCGCTCATAATCACCGCCATCCCATCGGATGCTTCGTGGGTGCAGTCGATCTATCGATGGATTGACGACAACCTCGGTCGGAGCGGCAATGTCAGTTGGTGGTACATCCTGATCCTGTTCTCGCTGATCATCTTCTTCACCTACTTCTATACGGCGATCCAGTTCGATCCGGAGAAGCAGGCCGAGATGATCCAGCGTCAGGGCGGGTTTGTGCCGGGGGTCCGCCCGGGTCGGCCGACCGCCAAGCACCTGGCGTTCATCCTCAACCGCATCACATTGCCCGGATCCATCTTCCTGGCGACGATCGCAATCCTCCCCGCCATCGCCGGAGCGGTCTGGAACATCAATATCGCCTTCTCCGGGGTCTCCATCCTGATCGTGGTAGGTGTTGCGTTGGAGACGATGAAGCAGATCGAATCCCAGCTCACGATGAGAAACTATGAGGGGATCCT